>NZ_JBEZXY010000007.1:0-441933 GCF_040638245.1 Streptomyces sp. NPDC026659
TTTCCGATCCGATTTCCTCGGTGCTTTCCAGGTTCTCGCTTTCGCGTTTCCCTTTCCGGCGGTTCCGACTCTATCAGATCCTTTTCGGTGTCTGATTCCCGGCCGGCGGGATTGTCTGGGCTTTTCGGCTTTCGCCGTTCGGCCTTTCGACATTCACCACGTTAGCCGATTCCCTCTCGGACTCATAATCGAGTCCCAGCGGATTCAATTCGGACATGCGGACACGTCGAATCGACCCCCGCCAGGGGGAAGTCGTAGGTAGTGGGGTGGCCGCTTCCGTCTACTGGCGATTGCCGTACCCGGTTCAAGCGACTCGGAGAACATTACGCATCTTCCAAGACCGAGTCAACGTGACCTGCGTCTCGTCCGGGGTACGACACATACGACACGGGGGAGGGCAGTGCGGAACCTGCCCTCCCCCGACGACGCTGTCCACGTCAGTGCGCGGCCGACTCCCAGTCCGGGCCCACGCCCACCGAGACGTCCAGGGGCGCCCGGAGGGACACCGCGTCGGCCATTTCGCGGCGGACGATCTCCTCCACGGCGGCGCGTTCGCCGGGGGCGATCTCCAGGACGATTTCGTCGTGGACCTGGAGGAGCATGCGGGACTTCAGGTCGGTCTCGCGCAAGGCGCGGTCGACATGGAGCATGGCGATCTTGACGATGTCGGCCGCGGTGCCCTGGATGGGGGCGTTGAGGGCCATGCGCTCGGCCGCCTCACGGCGCTGGCGGTTGTCGCTGTTGAGGTCGGGGAGATAGCGGCGGCGGCCGAAGAGGGTCGCCGTGTAGCCCGTCGCCCGCGCCTCGTCGACGACCCGGCGCAGATAGTCCCGTACGCCGCCGAAGCGCTCGAAGTAGGTGTCCATCAGGGCGCGGGCCTCGCCCGCCTCGATGTTCAGCTGCTGGGAGAGGCCGAAGGCGGAAAGCCCGTACGCCAGGCCGTACGACATCGCCTTGATCTTGCGGCGCATCTCCGGGTCGACCGCGTCCCGGCCGACGGAGAACACCTGGGAGGCGACCGTGGTGTGCAGGTCCTCGCCGGAGGTGAACGCCTCGAGGAGGCCCTCGTCCTCGGAGAGGTGGGCCATCACGCGCAGCTCGATCTGGCTGTAGTCGGCGGTCATCAGGGACTCGAAGCCCTCGCCCACCACGAAGCCGCGGCGGATCGCGCGGCCCTCGTCGGTGCGGACGGGGATGTTCTGCAGGTTCGGGTCCGTGGAGGAGAGCCGGCCGGTCGCGGCCACCGTCTGGTTGAAGGTGGTGTGGATACGGCCGTCGCCCGCGATGGTCTTGATCAGGCCCTCGACCGTGACGCGCAGCTTGGCCTGCTCACGGTGGCGGAGCATGATCACCGGCAGCTCGTTCTCCGTCTGGGCGGCGAGCCAGGCGAGCGCGTCGGCGTCGGTGGTGTACCCGGTCTTGGTCTTCTTGGTCTTGGGCAGCGCCAGCTCGCCGAAGAGGACTTCCTGGAGCTGCTTGGGCGAGCCGAGGTTGAACTCGTGCCCGGCGGCCGCGTGGGCCTCCTTCACGGCCTGCTGCACCGCGCCCGCGAAGGTCTGCTCCATGGTCTCCAGGTGCGCGCGGTCGGCCGCGATGCCGTGCCGCTCCATGCGGGCGAGCAGCGCGGAGGTGGGCAGCTCCATGTCGCGCAGCAGATCGGCCGCGCCGACCTCCTCCAGGCGGGCCTCGAACGCCTCGCCCAGGTCGAGGATCGTGCGGGCCTGGATCATCAGCGCCTCGGCCTCGGCACCGTCGTCCGCGCCGAACGCCAGCTGGCCGTCGGCCGCGGCGGCCGGGGCCAGCTCGCGGTGCAGATACTCCAGCGAGAGCGCGTCCAGGTCGAAGGAGCGGCGTCCCGGCTTGACCAGGTACGCGGCGAGCGCGGTGTCCATGCGGACGCCCTCGACGCTCCAGCCGTGCTCACCGAAGACCCGCATCGCGCCCTTGGCGTTGTGGAACACCTTGGGGCGGTCCGCGTCCGCCAGCCACGCGGCGAAGGCCCGCTCGTCGGCCTCGTCCAGTTCGGCCGGGTCGAACCAGGCGGCCGCTCCGCCGGGCGCCGCGAGGGCGACCTCGGCCACCGAGCCCGTGCCCAGCGCCCAGGTGTCCACCGTGGCGACGCCAAGGATCTCCGTGCCGTACTCGGCCAGCCAGGGGGCCAGCTCGCCGGTGCCCAGGACCGTGCCGTCGATCTCCACGCCCTCGGTCGCGACCGGGGTCGTCTCGGCCTCCTCGGCGCCGGGGTCGACGGCGAAGAGCCGCTCGCGCAGGGAGGGGTTGCGGATCTCCAGGGTGTCCAGGATCGTCACGACGGCCTTGCGGTCGTACGGGGCGCGCTCCAGCTCGGCGACCGACTTCGACAGCTCGACCTCGCGCTCCAGCTCGGTCAGGACGCGGTTGAGCTTGACCGACTCCAAGTGGTCGCGGAGGTTCTGGCCTGCCTTGCCCTTGACCTCCTCGACCCGCTCGACCAGTTCCGCGAACGAGCCGAACTGGTTGATCCACTTCGCGGCGGTCTTCTCGCCGACACCGGGGATGCCGGGCAGGTTGTCGGACGGGTCGCCGCGCAGGGCGGCGAAGTCGGGGTACTGCGCGGGCGTCAACCCGTACTTCTCGAGAACCTTCTCCGGGGTGAACCGGGTCAGCTCCGAGACGCCCTTGGTCGGGTAGAGGACCGTGGTGTGGTCGCTGACCAGCTGGAAGGAGTCGCGGTCGCCGGTGACGATCAGTACGTCGAAGCCCGCGGCCTCGGCCTGGGTGGCGAGGGTGGCGATCACGTCGTCCGCCTCGAAGCCGTCGATCGCGAAGCGGGGCGCGTTCATGGCGTCGAGCAGCTCACCGATCAGCTCGACCTGGCCCTTGAACTCGTCCGGGGTCTTGGAACGGTTCGCCTTGTACTCGGTGAAGCGCTCCGAGCGCCAGGTCTTGCGGGACACGTCGAACGCCACCGCGAAGTGCGTGGGCGCCTCGTCACGCAGGGTGTTGGCCAGCATCGAGGCGAAGCCGTAGATCGCGTTCGTGGGCTGGCCCGTCGCGGTGGTGAAGTTCTCCGCGGGCAGCGCGAAGAACGCGCGGTACGCCAGCGAATGCCCGTCCATGAGCATCAGCCGGGGCCGGCCGGGGTTGGTCTCGTTCTGCTTCGCTGCTGTCTCTGCCACGCCTCCGATCCTGCCACGGCCCACTGACAGCCGAGTCCACGAACAGGACGGGGCCGGGCGGGCGACGACCGAGGAAGCCACCCGTCCGCCGTTCACCGCGCCCCTCCCTCCGCTCACCGACCGCCCCGCCCCACCCCCTCCCCCTGCGCCCCCTCGCCAGGCATCCTGATGCGCGGGACGTGGGAACGGGCCGCGAACAGCGCGCGGCGCCGGACCCGGAAACACAGTCGAAGGGGAGCGGGCACATGGCGACGAAGCCGCCCAAGAGCGATCCGGTGCAGGACGCGCCGCGGACAGGGGAGCCGAAGCACGCGGCGGCGGGGCTGCCCGCGGTGGTGCACTCCTTGAAGATCGCGCAGGAGCAGATGGGGGTCAGGCGCACCGCGCTCACCCTGCTCCGGGTGAACCAGAAGGACGGCTTCGACTGTCCCGGCTGCGCCTGGCCCGAGCCCGAGCACCGGCACGCCGCCGAGTTCTGCGAGAACGGCGCGAAGGCGGTGGCCGAGGAGGCCACGCTGCGCCGGGTGACCCCGGGGTTCTTCGCGGAGCACTCCGTCGCGGATCTGTCCGACAAGAGCGGTTATTGGCTGGGCCAGCAGGGGCGGCTCACGCACCCCATGTATCTCGCCGAGGGGGCGAGCCACTACGAGCCCGTGTCCTGGGAGCGTGCCCTCGGCATCGTCGCCGAGGAGATCGCCGCGCTGGGCTCCCCCGACGAGGCCGTCTTCTACACCTCGGGCCGTACCAGCAACGAGGCCGCCTTCCTCTATCAGCTGTTCGCGCGCGAGCTGGGCACCAACAACCTGCCCGACTGCTCCAACATGTGCCACGAGTCCTCCGGCTCGGCGCTGTCGGAGACGATCGGCATCGGCAAGGGCAGCGTCCTCCTGGAGGACCTCTACCGCGCCGATCTGATCATCGTCGCGGGGCAGAACCCGGGCACCAACCACCCCCGCATGCTCTCCGCACTGGAGAAGGCCAAGGCGTCCGGGGCGCGGATCATCAGCGTCAACCCGCTGCCCGAGGCGGGCCTGGAGCGGTTCAAGAACCCGCAGACCCCGCAGGGGATGATCAGGGGCGCCGCGCTCACCGATCTCTTCCTTCAGATCCGCCTCGGCGGCGACCAGGCCCTCTTCCGTCTCCTCAACAAGCTCGTCCTGGAGACGGAGGGCGCGGTGGACGAGGAGTTCGTCCGCGAACACACCCATGGGTACGAGGAGTTCGCGGACGCCGCCCGCAAGGCCGAGTGGGACGAGACCCTGGCCGCGACCGGCCTGGCCCGCGAGGAGATCGAGCGGGCGCTCGCCATGGTGCTGGAGTCGAAGCGGGTCATCGTCTGCTGGGCCATGGGGCTCACCCAGCACAAGCACTCCGTGCCGACCATCCGCGAGGTGGTCAACTTCCTTCTCCTGCGCGGCAACATCGGCCGCCCGGGCGCGGGCGTCTGCCCGGTGCGCGGTCACTCGAACGTGCAGGGCGACCGCACCATGGGCATCTTCGAGCGGCCCGCCCCGGCCTTCCTGGACGCGCTGGAGAAGGAGTTCGGGTTCGCTCCCCCGCGCGCGCACGGTTTCGACGTCGTACGGGCCATCCGCGCGCTGCGCGACGGCGAGGCGAAGGTGTTCTTCGCCATGGGCGGCAACTTCGTCTCCGCCTCCCCCGACACCGAGGTCACCGAGGCGGCGATGCGCCGGGCGCGGCTGACCGTGCATGTGTCGACCAAGCTGAACCGTTCGCACGTGGTCACCGGCGCCCGCGCCCTGATCCTGCCGACGCTCGGCCGCACCGAGCGCGATGTGCAGGGCGGCGGCGAGCAGTTCGTGACCGTCGAGGACTCCATGGGCATGGTGCACGCCTCGCGCGGACGGCTCGCGCCCGCGAGCCCGCAGCTGCTGTCGGAGCCCGCGATCGTGTGCCGCCTGGCGCGCCGGGTGCTGCCGGACAGCAGGGTGCCGTGGGAGGAGTTCGAGCGGGACTACGCGGCGATCCGCGACCGCATCGCGCGGGTGGTCCCCGGCTTCGAGGACTTCAACGCGCGCGTGGCCGACCCCGCGGGCTTCGCCCTGCCGCACGGGCCGCGCGACGAGCGCCGCTTCGCGACGGCCACCGGCAAGGCCAACTTCACGGCCGCCCCGGTGGAGCACCCCGAGCTGCCCGAGGGCCGGCTGCTGCTGCAGACGCTGCGCTCGCACGACCAGTACAACACCACGATCTACGGCCTGGACGACCGTTACCGGGGCATCACCGACGGCCGCCGCGTCGTCCTGATCCACCCCGAGGACGCGCGCGAACTGGGCGTGGCCGACGGGTCGTACGTCGATCTGGTGGGCGAGTGGCGCGACGGGGTGGAGCGGCGGGCGCCCGGTTTCCGGGTGGTGCACTACCCGACGGCGCGGGGCTGCGCGGCCTCGTACTACCCGGAGACCAATGTGCTCGTGCCGCTGGACGCCACCGCCGACACCAGCAACACCCCGGCGAGCAAGTCGGTGGTGGTCCGGCTGGAGGCGGCCGCGACACCCCGTCTGGAACAATCGGCGACCGACTGAGCGTTCGCTCAGCGACGGCGGCGTGCCGTCGGAGACAGGGACGTGCCGCCGGACAGGCGTGGCGAGAACGGAGCGGGATCATGGGTGAGCAGCAGCAGGTGAAATTCCCGCAGGAGATCATCGACGAGTACGCGGCGCTCGGTGTGGACCTGCCCGCGCTGTTCTCGGCGGGCCACCTCGGCACGCGGATGGGGGTGCAGATCCTGGAGGCGGCCCCGGACCGGGTGGTGGCCACCATGCCGGTGGAGGGCAACACCCAGCCGTACGGCCTGCTGCACGGCGGCGCCTCGGCGGTGCTCGCCGAGACCCTGGGCTCGATCGGCGCCATGCTGCACGGCGGCAGCTCGAAGATCGCGGTGGGCGTGGACCTGAACTGCACGCACCACCGGGGCGTGCGCTCCGGCCTGGTGACCGGCGTGGCCACGCCGGTGCACCGGGGCCGCTCGACGGCGACGTACGAGGTCGTGATCAGTGACGAGGAGGGCCGCCGGGTCTGCACGGCCCGGCTGACCTGTCTGCTGCGTGACGTCCGGCCGGGCGGCGCCGAGGGCTGAGCCCGCCGAGGACGGGACCAAGTGACCGTCCTTCTTGTCGAGTTGATGAAGTGTCAGGGCCGGGGGCCCGCGTCGTCCGGAGTGCCGGCGGCGCGGGCCCCCGGCCCTCGCCATGCCCGCATATGACCGAATTCCGGGAAACCGGAAGGCGCCGAACCATTTCCCTGAAAGTAACTCTGCGTAATACGCGCGCAATACGGATTCCTGTTCCACCCCACGTTCCCGATCCGCCCGGCAGATCGTCGCGGTCCCGAATGTCACGTGCCGCGACGAAGATCGCGTCATCACCAAAACCCTTGAGACGCCTGAACAGTTGAGGGGCGTTCCTGCGGGTTCTCACGATGTGGACGGGGCGAACCGGACCGAATTCCTGCCTTTCCCCCACCGCGTACCGCTCTGCATTACCTCGTGTCATAACAAGAGCGTCACAGCATTCGTCAGACCCTCCTCCACGTTCCCCACACACGCCTAGAGTCACGGCCAGTCACCGCGCCCCGGATTCACTTTTCGGCCAGTGCGCGGCTCGACCGTTTCCATGAGGATGCGGTCGTCCAGGGAAAGGACTGATCGTGCGTCAACGTTCGCTCATCGCCATCACCGCCGCGCTGGCTGCGGGAGCTCTCACCCTGACCGCCTGCGGCTCGCGCGACAGCGGCGACAAGGGGAACGGCTCCGCGGGCGGCGGCACCACCGTCACCATCGGCATCGACGCCCCGCTGACCGGCGACCTGTCCGCGCTGGGCCTCGGCATCAAGAACTCGGTCGACCTCGCGGCCAAGACCGCGAACAAGAAGGAGTACGTCAAGGGCGTCACCTTCAAGATCGACGCCAAGGACGACCAGGCCCAGCCCTCCTCCGGCCAGCAGAACTCCGTCGCCTTCGTCACCGACAAGAGCGTCCTCGGCGTCGTCGGCCCGCTCAACTCCTCCGTCGCCGAGTCGATGCAGAAGGTCCTCGACGACGCCAAGCTGGCCCAGGTCTCCCCCGCCAACACCAACCCGGCCCTCACCCAGGGCGTCGACTGGCAGAAGACCAAGGCCCGCACCTACAAGTCGTACTTCCGCACCGCGACCACGGACGCCATCCAGGGCCCGTTCGCCGCCCAGTACGTCTACAACAAGGCCAAGAAGACCAAGGTCTTCGTCATCGACGACAAGAAGACCTACGGCGCCGGTCTCGCCGCCACCTTCTCCGCCGAGTTCAAGAAGCTGGGCGGCAAGGTCGTCGGCACCGAGCACATCAACCCCGACACCAAGGACTTCTCCGCGGTCGCCACCAAGGTGAAGAACTCCGGCGCCCAGGTGGTCTACTACGGCGGCGAGTACCCGCAGGCCGGCCCGCTCAGCAAGCAGATCAAGGCGGCCGGCGCCAAGGTCCCGCTGGTCGGCGGCGACGGCATCTACGCGGCCGACTTCATCAAGCTCGGCGGCGCCTCCGCCACCGGCGACCTCGCCACCTCCGTCGGCGCCCCGGTGGAGACCCTCCCCTCCGCCAGGCAGTTCGTCGCCGACTACAAGGCCGGCGGTTACAAGGAGGAGTACGCGGCCTACGGCGGCTACTCCTACGACTCCGCCTGGGCCATCATCGAGGCCGTCAAGAAGGTCGTCGACGACAACGGCGGCAAGCTGCCCTCCGACGCCCGCGCCAAGGTCACCGCCGCCCTGCAGAACGTCTCCTTCGACGGCGTGACCGGCAAGGTCTCCTTCGACGAGTACGGCGACGCCACCAACAAGCAGCTCACCGTGTACTCCGTCGAGAACGGTGCCTGGAAGGCCGTGGAGTCCGGCACCTACAACGGCTCCTGACCCACACACCCGCACCAGCCGAGCCGCGCGGGGCGCTGAAGGGGCGCCCCGCGCGGACTCACATCCGGACACATCCGTCGAACTCATCCGAACGCTCGGAGGACATGCGGTGAACGAACTGCCGCAGCAGCTGGTCAACGGCCTGCTACTTGGTTCCATGTACGGGCTGGTCGCCATCGGCTACACCATGGTCTATGGCATCGTCCAGCTCATCAACTTCGCCCACGGCGAGATTTTCATGACCGGCGCCTTCGGCGCCCTCACGGTCTACGTGTACGTCCTTCCCGACGGCACCTCCATGTGGATCGCCCTGCCACTCATGCTGGTGGGCGCCATCGTGGTCGCCGTCGGTGTCGCCGTCGGAGCGGAACGATTCGCCTACCGGCCGCTGCGCACCGCCCCCCGGCTCGCCCCGCTCATCACCGCCATCGGCCTCTCCCTGGCCCTCCAGCAGGCGGTCTGGGCGTGGTACCCGGAGGCCAAGTCCGCACGCACCTTCCCGAGCATCCCGGGCGGCCCCTTCGAGCTCGGCAACGTCACCATCCAGACCGGTGACGTCTTCCTCGTCGTCGCCGCCCCCCTCAGCATGGCCGTCCTCGCCTACTTCGTGATGCGCACCCGCACCGGACGCGGCATGCAGGCCACCGCCCAGGACCCGGACACCGCCAAGCTCATGGGCGTCAACACCGACCGCATCATCGTGATCGCGTTCGCCCTCGGCGCCGCCTTCGCCGCGGTCGGCTCCGTCGCCTACGGCTTCAAGTACGGCCAGATCGACTTCCGCATGGGCTTCATCCTCGGCCTCAAGGCGTTCACCGCGGCCGTCCTCGGCGGCATCGGCAACATCTACGGCGCCATGCTCGGCGGCCTCGTCCTCGGCGTCGCCGAAGCCCTCTCCACCGCCTACATCGCGGACATCCCCGGCATGGACAAGTTCGGCAGCCAGTCCTGGGCAGATGTCTGGGCGTTCGTACTCCTCATCCTCGTGCTCCTGCTGAGGCCACAGGGCCTGCTCGGCGAGCGCGTCGCGGACAGGGCGTGACACCGATGACCACACAGACCACCACCCCCGGCACCCCGGAGATCCCGGAGACCCCGGACACCAGCGCCCCCGCAGCCACCGGCCTGATCGGCCTGCCGGCCACCCTCGGCCGCGCCCTGGCCACCGGCGGCGGCGCCCTGGCCGTCGTCTCCACCTTCCTCGCCTGGACCTGGACCGCCGCCTTCCCCGGCGACCTCACCGTCTACGGCTACCCCGGCGGCCTCCAGGTCCTCGTCCTCATCGGCGGCCTGCTCACCACCCTGTTCGGCCTCGCCTCCTACGGCGTCAAGGGCCTCAAGCTCCTGACCCCCGGAAGCGCCGACAGCGCCCTCAAGCTCGCCGCGCTCGGCACCTTCGCCACCGCCTGGTACACCGTCATCGCCATCAGCGCCACGCTCGGCGGCATCGTCAACCTCGAACCCGGCGGCTACCTCGTCGCCGTCGCCACCCTGGTCGCCCTCCTCGGCGCCCTCGCACTGCCCTTCCAGCGGCCCGAGCCCGACCCCGTCGACCCCGACGACACCGGCTGGGAAGCCTTCCGGCACCGCGCGCGGCAGAACCGGCAGAACTTCAAGGCCGCCTTCGCCTCCGAAGCCCCCGCCCCCGGCCGCACCCTGCCCGCCTGGGCCGAGATCCTCGTCATCGCCGGCGTCATGGCCCTCGGCCTGCTCGTCTTCACCTACGGCATCGGCACCGAGTACGACGAACTCTTCATCGGCTTCCTCATCACCGCCGGATTCGGCGTCGCCGCCCTCGCCAAGGCCGGACTCGTGGCCCGGATCTCGGCGATCACCGCACGCCACCGCAACGTCACCATGACCGGCGCCTTCGTCGCCGCCGCGGCCTTCCCCTTCACCCAGTCCGACGACCAGTACGCCACCATCGGCGTCTACATCCTCATCTTCGCCACCGTCGCCCTCGGCCTGAACATCGTCGTCGGCCTCGCCGGCCTGCTCGACCTCGGCTACGTCGCGTTCCTCGGCGTCGGCGCCTACACCGCCGCCCTCGTCTCCGGCTCGCCCTCCTCGCCCCTGCACGTGCACTGGCCCTTCTGGGCCTCCGCCCTGCTCGGCGCGGTCGTCGCCATGATCTTCGGCGTCCTCATCGGCGCCCCCACCCTCCGCCTGCGCGGCGACTACCTCGCCATCGTGACCCTCGGCTTCGGAGAGATCTTCCGCATCACCGTCCTCAACATGGACGGCACCTCCGGACCCGACGTCACCAACGGCTCCAACGGCATCTCCTCCATCCCCAACCTCAACATCCTCGGCTACGACTTCGGCCAGGAACACCAGCTCTTCGGCGCCACCATCGGCCGGTTCGCCAACTACTTCCTGCTGATGCTCCTCATCACCCTCGTCGTCGTCATCGTCTTCCGGCGCAGCAGCGACTCCCGCATCGGCCGCGCCTGGATCGCCATCCGCGAGGACGAGACCGCCGCGCTCGCCATGGGCATCAACGGCTTCCGGGTCAAGCTCATCGCCTTCGCCCTGGGCGCCTGCCTCGCCGGTCTCGCCGGGTCCGTCCAGGCCCACGTCACCTACACCGTGACCCCGGAGCAGTACCAGTTCGCGCACGTCGTACCGCCCAACTCGGCCTTCCTCCTCGCAGCGGTCGTCCTCGGCGGCATGGGCACCATCTCCGGTCCCCTCGTCGGCGCCGCACTGCTGTACCTGATCCCGGCCAAGCTCCAATTCCTGGGCGACTACCAGCTCTTCGCCTTCGGCGTCGCACTCGTCCTGCTGATGCGCTTCCGCCCCGAGGGCCTCATCCCCAACCGGCGCCGCCAACTGGAGTTCCACGAGGACACCGAGGCGCCCGTCCTCAGCAAGGCAGGGGCCTGACCACCATGACCACCGACACCACCACCCAGGAAACCGCCCCCGGCACCACCCCCGGCGAGACGGTCCTCGACGCCCGCGGCGTCACCATGCGCTTCGGCGGCCTCACCGCCGTCCGCGACGTGAACCTCACCGTCAACAGCGGCGAGATCGTCGGCCTCATCGGCCCCAACGGCGCCGGAAAGACCACCTTCTTCAACTGCCTCACCGGCCTCTACGTCCCCACCGAGGGCGAGGTCCGCTACAAGGGCACCGTCCTGCCGCCCAAGTCCTTCAAGGTCACCGCGGCCGGCATCGCCCGCACCTTCCAGAACATCCGGCTCTTCGCCAACATGACCGTCCTGGAGAACGTCCTCGTCGGCCGCCACACCCGCACCAAGGAAGGACTCTGGTCCGCCCTGCTGCGCGGCCCCGGCTTCCACAGGGCCGAAGCCGCCTCCCGCGCCCGCGCCATGGAACTCCTCGCCTTCGTCGGCCTGGACAACAAGGCCGAGCACCTCGCGCGCAACCTCCCCTACGGCGAGCAGCGCAAACTGGAGATCGCCCGCGCGCTGGCCAGCGAACCCGGCCTCCTCCTGCTGGACGAGCCCACCGCGGGCATGAACCCGCAGGAGACCCGCGCCACCGAGGAACTGGTCTTCGCCATCCGCGACCAGGGCATCGCCGTCCTCGTCATCGAGCACGACATGCGCTTCATCTTCAACCTGTGCGACCGCGTCGCCGTCCTCGTCCAGGGCCAGAAGCTCGTCGAGGGCGACAGCGCCACCGTCCAGGGCGACGAGCGCGTCGTCGCCGCCTACCTCGGCGAACCCTTCGAGGACGCCCCCGGCGCCGAGGAGGTGGCCGAGGTCGAGGCCGCCGAGGCCGCCGAGGCCGACGCGGCCGGAGCGGCCGGAGCGGTGGCGACCGAGGCCGAGGCGGTCGCGGAAAAGGCGACCGAGACAGCGACGGTCGTGGAAGAGACGGTCGTGGAAGAGGCCCAGGCCACGACGGACGCCGCGCCCGACGAGGAGAACGGCACCGGCGCGGAGAACGGCAAGGAGAACGACCGATGACCGCACTGCTCGAAGTCGAGGACCTGCGGGTCGCCTACGGCAAGATCGAAGCCGTCAAGGGCATCTCCTTCAGCGTCGAAGAAGGCCAGGTCGTCACCCTCATCGGCACCAACGGCGCGGGCAAGACCACCACGCTGCGCACCCTCTCCGGGCTGCTCAAGCCGGTCGGCGGCCAGATCCGCTTCAACGGCAAGTCGCTGAAGAAGGTCCCCGCCCACGACGTGGTCTCCCTCGGCCTCGCCCACTCCCCCGAGGGCCGGCACATCTTCCCGCGCATGACCATCGAGGACAACCTCCGCCTCGGTGCCTTCCTGCGCAACGACCGGCCCGGCATCGAGAAGGACATCCAGCGCGCCTACGACCTCTTCCCCATCCTCGGGGAACGCCGCAAGCAGGCCGCGGGCACCCTCTCGGGCGGTGAGCAGCAGATGCTGGCCATGGGCCGGGCCCTGATGTCCCAGCCCAAGCTGCTCATGCTGGACGAGCCCTCCATGGGCCTCTCGCCCATCATGATGCAGAAGATCATGGCGACGATCGCCGAGCTGAAGTCCCAGGGCACGACCATCCTCCTGGTCGAACAGAACGCCCAGGCCGCCCTCTCGCTCGCCGACCAGGGCCACGTCATGGAGGTCGGCAGCATCGTCCTCTCCGGCACCGGCCAGGACCTGCTCCACGACGAGTCCGTGCGGAAGGCGTACCTCGGCGAGGACTGAGCCGTCGTACGACGGAGGCCCGCGCTCCCCTCCCGGGGGAGGCGCGGGCCTCTTCGCGTGGACCAGGGGTCAGTCCTTGTCCTTGTCCTTCTTCTTGGACGCCTTCTTCTCGTGGTCGTCCGCGATGACCGCCTCCGCGACCTGCTGCATCGACAGCCGGCGGTCCATGGAGGTCTTCTGGATCCAGCGGAACGCGGCGGGCTCGGACAGGCCGTACTCCGTCTGGAGGATCGACTTCGCGCGGTCCACCAGCTTGCGGGTCTCCAGGCGCTGGGTGAGGTCCGCGACCTCCTGCTCCAGCTGGCGCAGCTCCGTGAACCGGGAGACGGCCATCTCGATGGCCGGGACCACGTCGCTCTTGCTGAAGGGCTTGACCAGGTAGGCCATGGCACCGGCGTCGCGGGCGCGCTCCACGAGGTCGCGCTGCGAGAACGCGGTGAGCATCAGGACCGGGGCGATGGACTCCTCGGCGATCTTCTCGGCCGCCGAGATGCCGTCGAGCTTCGGCATCTTCACGTCCAGGATCACCAGGTCCGGCTTGTGCTCCCGGGCCAGCTCCACGGCCTGCTCACCGTCGGCGGCCTCGCCTACGACCGTGTAGCCCTCCTCCTCCAGCATCTCTTTCAGATCGAGCCGGATCAGCGCCTCGTCCTCCGCGATGACGACACGGGTCGTCAGCGGGGGCACATGCGACTTGTCGTCGTCGGACACGTCTGCGGGCTGGGGCGACTCGGCGGTCACTGGTGCTCTCCGTTCAGGCAGGGGTACTGCTGACAAGAGCCTACCTAGCTGCGGTAAGGTGGACGCGCGGAGGGTCGGGGGAAACCTTGGATTCTACGAGCCCCGGTAGCCCAATTGGCAGCAGGCAACGGATTCAAAACCCGTACAGTGTCGGTTCGAGTCCGACTCGGGGCACTTTTCCTTGGATTCGAAGGTTCACCTCGCCAGCGGATGCGCACGTTCGCGTGAACATCCGCTTTTTGCTGCGTGTCGCCGCGCCCCCTCCCACAAAGTGGCCGCATGTACGACCTCAGCACACGCGAGCGAGCGCTCGCACTCGTGGCCCAGGGACGCAGCCTCAACTCCGTGAGCAAGGAGACCGGTGTCTCCCGCAGCGCGATTCGTTCCTGGCAGACCCGCGTCACCCCGCTCCCCCGCATGGAGCGCACCCCGTGCTCACTGTGCGGGCCTGCGGGCGAGCCGCCCGCGGACAGGGCTTCGTACAGCTACCTTCTCGGCCTCTACCTCGGCGACGGCTGCATCAGTCCGGGCATGAAAGCCGGCTACTACCTCCGCATCGCGTGCTCCGATGCGTGGCCAGGACTCATCGAAGCCTGCGTTGCCGCAGTCGAAGCCATCAACCCCAGCAAGAAGTCGTACCGGGTCCAAGCTGTCGGCTACACCTCCGTGGTCGGCTACAGCTGGCACTGGCGTTGCCTCTTCCCCCAGCACGGCCCCGGCAAGAAGCATGAACGCGCGATCGCCCTCGAACCCTGGCAGCAGGAGATCGTCGACGCCCACCCCTGGGGGTTCGTCCGTGGGCTCATCCACTCCGACGGATGTCGGATCACCAACTGGACCGAGAAGCTGATCGGCGGCGAGCGCAAGCGCTATGAGTACCCCCGGTACTTCTTCACCAACGTCTCCGACGACATCCGGCGCCTCTACACCGACACCCTCGACAAGCTCGGCGTCCAGTGGACCCACTGCACGCGCAACGGAAACGCGTTCAACATCTCCGTCGCCCGCAAACCCTCCGTCGCCCTCATGGACGCCCACGTAGGCCCCAAGTACTGACCGCGTCTACCGAGGGCTGTCGTCCTCCCCCACGTGATGCACCCGGACCAGATTCGTCGTGCCGGACACCCCCGGAGGCGACCCCGCCGTGATGACCACCACGTCGCCCTTCTCGCAGCGGCCGTAGCGAAGCAGCAGTTCGTCCACCTGGGCGACCATCGCGTCGGTCGAGTCGACATGCGGGCCGAGGAACGTCTCCACGCCCCACGTCAGGCTCAGCTGGGAGCGGGTCGCCGGTTCGGGGGTGAAGGCGAGGAGGGGGATCGGGGAGCGGTAGCGGGAGAGGCGGCGGGCGGTGTCGCCGGACTGGGTGAAGGCGACGAGGAACCTGGCGCCGAGGAAGTCGCCCGTCTCCGCCGCCGCGCGGGCGACGGCGCCGCCCTGGGTGCGGGGCTTGTCGCGTTCGGTCAGCGGCGGCAGGCCGCCCGCGAGCATGTCCTCCTCGGCGGCGGTGACGATCTTCGCCATGGTGTGCACGACCCCGACGGGGTACTTGCCAACGCTGGTCTCGCCGGAGAGCATCACCGCGTCCGCGCCGTCGAGCACCGCGTTGGCCACGTCGGAGGCTTCGGCGCGGGTCGGCCGGGCGTTCTCGATCATGGAGTCGAGCATCTGGGTGGCGACGATGACCGGCTTGGCGTTGCGCTTGGCGAGTTGTACGGCGCGTTTCTGGACGACGGGGACGTGTTCGAGGGGCATCTCGACGCCGAGGTCGCCGCGGGCGACCATGATGCCGTCGAAGGCGGCGACGATCTCTTCGATGTTCTCGACGGCCTGGGGCTTCTCCACCTTGGCGATGACGGGGAGGCGGCGGCCTTCCTCGTCCATGACGCGGTGGACGTCGAGCACGTCGCGTCCGGCGCGGACGAAGGAGAGGGCGACGGTGTCGAAGCCGGTGCGCAGGGCCCAGCGCAGGTCGTCCTCGTCCTTCTTGGTGAGGGCGGGGACGGAGACGGAGACGCCGGGGAGGTTGAGTCCCTTGTGGTCGGAGACGACGCCGCCTTCGAGGACGCGGGTGTGGACGCGGGGGCCGTCGACGGAGGTGACCTCCAGGCAGACCTTGCCGTCGTCGACGAGGACGCGTTCGCCGGGGGTGACGTCGGTGGCGAGTCCGGCGTAGGTGGTGCCGCAGCGGTGGCGGTCGCCCTCGACGCCTTCTTCGACGGTGATGGTGAAGGTGTCGCCGCGTTCGAGGATCACAGGGCCTTCGGCGAATCGGCCGAGCCGGATCTTCGGGCCTTGAAGATCGGCGAGGAGTCCGACGCTGCGGCCGGTTTCGTCGGCGGCCTTGCGTACGCGCTGATATCGCGCCTCGTGTTCGGCCTGGCCGCCGTGGCTGAGGTTGAAGCGGGCGACGTCCATTCCGGCTTCGACCAGTGCCTTGATCTGGTCGTACGAGTCGGTGGCCGGCCCGAGTGTGCAGACGATCTTTGCTCGGCGCATGAGGCGAGCCTAGGGCTTACCGGCGGGTAGAGAATCCGGGCCCGATGGCCATTCAACGACCTTTACGGAAAGGCTTATTGACAAGTGTTGAATTGTGCGGCGACCCGCTCCTATGAGCGATGTTTTTCGCGCAATAGTTCGTCACCCATTTCCCTCACCCATTCACCCCGCCCGTTCATGTCGCCCATTCCGGGGCCGCGTTTTCACAGCCTCAGCGGCACCAGCGTGAAGCGTGCCGTGACCTGTGCGGCCACCGTGATCCGTGCGGGTTCCAGGTCGAGGGCCTCGGGCGGTTCGGCGGGGCCGCCCCTGGTGAGGGAGCGGGCGGCGCCCCCGTAGGCGGCCATGGTGCGGGGGCGGGCGGCGCCGGTGTCGGCGAGTTCGACCAGGGCGGCGACGGAGGTGCCGAGTGCGTCGGCGTACTCGCGGGCGCGCTTGAGGGCGTCGGCGACGGCGCGGCGGCGGGCCTCGGTGTGGACCGGGGAGCCGGGGCGCAGGGACCACCAGGGGCCGTCGACTCGGGTCAGTTCCAAGTCGGCCAGTCGGGTGGTGAGTTCGGCCAGTGCGGTGAAGTCGGTGAACTCGGCGTCGAGGCGGACCTGTCCCTGGTGGCTGCGGACGCGTTCGCCGCGGCCGCGTTCGGAGAGTTCGGAGGTGATGGAGAAGACGCCGGTGGAGAGTTCAGCGACGGCTTCGCCGTAGGACTTGACGAGGTCGAGGACGGCGGCGTTGCGGCGGGTGAGGTCGTCGAGGGTGGCGCGCCGGTCGCGGCCGCGGGCGGCGACGGTGATGCCGATGCGGGCGATCTCGGGTCCGGTCTCGAGTTCCGCCTCGCCCTGGACCACGAGGAGGGGGGCGTCGGGGGTGCCGTGCGCGGGTGCCGGTGGAGTGGTCATGTGTCCCACTGTGTCATGTGACGCCCGTACGGGTGGCGGGAGTTCAGGGTGTATCGGTCACCGGATCGCAACCTGGGAGGTCTGTTGCGGCGGGGCGCGGCCCGGCACAATCTACGCGCGTTGTCCGATCATGCCGAGAGAGGCCACCGATGTCGTTGAACCGCCGGAAGTTCCTGAAGAAGTCCGCCGTGACCGGGGCGGGGGTGGCCGTCGCGGGCGGGGTGGGAGCGCCGGTGGCCGAGGCCGCGCCCGGCAGCCACAGTGAGCACGACAAGCACGGCAGGCATCACGAGAAGCGGTACGCGCTGACGGTGATGGGCACGACCGATCTGCATGGGCACGTCTTCAACTGGGACTACTTCAAGAACGCGGAGTACGCCGACCCTGCGGGCAACGCTCTGGGGCTGTCCCGGGTCTCGACGCTGGTGAACCAGGTCCGTGAGGAGAAGGGGCGGCACAACACGCTGCTCCTGGACGCGGGCGACACGATCCAGGGCACCCCGCTGACGTACTACTACGCCAAGGTGGACCCGATCACCGCCAAGGGCGGCCCGGTGCATCCGATGGCGCTGGCGATGAACGCGATCGGGTACGACGCGGCGGCGCTGGGCAATCACGAGTTCAACTACGGCATCGAGACGCTGCGCAAGTTCGAGAGCCAGCTGCGCTTCCCGCTGCTGGGCGCGAACGCGCTGGACGCGAAGACGCTGAAGCCCGCGTTCCAGCCGTATTTCATGAAGGACTTCCGGGTGCCGGGGGCGCCGCCGGTGAAGGTGGCGGTGCTGGGGCTGACCAACCCGGGTATCGCGATCTGGGACAAGGCGTACGTCCAGGGGAAGCTGGCGTTCGAGGGTCTGGAGGAGCAGGCCGCGAAGTGGGTGCCGAAGCTGCGCTCGATGGGTGCGGACGTGGTGATCGTCTCGGCGCACTCGGGTACGTCGGGCACGTCGTCGTACGGTGACCAGGTGCCGTACGTGGAGAACGCGGCGGCGAACGTGGCGCGGCTGGTGCCGGGGATCGACGCGATTCTGGTGGGGCACGCGCATGTGGAGATCCCGGAGTTGCGGGTCGTCAACGAGAAGTCGGGGAAGACGGTCGTGCTGTCGGAGCCGCTGTGCTTCGCGGAGCGGCTGACGCTGTTCGACGTGGAGCTGGTGCTCCGGCGGGGCAAGTGGGAGGTGGAGTCGGTCGCGGCGTCGCTGCGGGACTCGCGGACGGTCGCGGACGACCCGAAGATCACCAAGCTGCTGACGGCGGAGCACACGAAGGTGGTCGCGTACGTCAACCAGGTGGTGGGCCGGGCGACCGAGACGCTGACGACGGTGGACGCGCGGTACAAGGACGCGCCGATCATCGATCTGATCAACAAGGTGCAGGAGGACGTGGTCAAGGCGGCGCTCGCGGGCACCGCGTATGCGTCGCTGCCGGTGCTGTCGCAGGCGTCGCCGTTCTCGCGGACCAGTGAGATCCCGGCGGGCGAGGTGACGATCCGGGATCTGTCGAGCCTGTACGTGTACGACAACACGCTGGTGGCGAAGCTGCTGACGGGGGCGCAGGTGCGGGCGTACCTGGAGTACTCGGCGGAGTACTTCGCGCAGACGGCGCCGGGTGCCGCGGTGGACGTGGACAAGCTGACGAACGCGAACGGCCGCCCGGACTACAACTACGACTATGTGTCCGGGCTGTCGTACGACATCGACGTGGCGCAGCCGGCCGGGTCGCGGATCAGGAATCTGACGTTCGGCGGGGCGCCGTTGGACGACGCCGCGCAGTTCGTGTTCGCGGTGAACAACTACCGGGCGAACGGCGGCGGCGCCTTCCCGTTCGTGGCGTCGGCGAAGGAGCTGTGGTCGGAGTCCACGGAGATCCGGACCCGGATCGCGGAGTGGGTGACGGCCAAGGGTGAGCTGGACCCGAAGGACTTCGCGTCGGTGGACTGGAAGCTGACGCGGAACGGCACGCCGGTGTTCTGAGTCGTCTTCTAGACCGGTGCCCCGGTGACGGTGCGGACCTGGTGGGTCCTGCCGTCGCCGGGGTTCGTGCGTTGCGGGTGGAGTCCGAAGGTGGTGAAGGCGGTCCGGGTGGGGAGCGGGTACTGCTCCTTGCCCGTCAGGGAGTTGAGGATGCTCGCGCTGCGCCAGGCGGTGAGGCCGAGGTCGGGGGCGCCGACGCCGTGGGTGTGGAGTTCGGCGTTCTGGACGTGGACGGCGCCGGTGACGGCGGGGTCCAGGACGAGCCGGAACTCGTCGTCGATCAAGGGGCGCCCGTGGCTGTCGCGGCGCAGGTGCGGGGTGAGTCCGGCGAGGACGCCGTCGAGGGGGCGTTCGCGGTAGCCGGTGGCGAGGACGACGGCGTCGGTGGCGAGGCGGGTACGGGTGCCCTGGTCGTGGTGTTCGAGGTGGAGTTCGACCTGTCCGGTGCCGAGGCGGCCCGCGGTGCGGACGTGGACGCCGGGGGTGAGGACGGCGTCGGGCCAGCCGCCGTGGAGGGTGCGGCGGTAGAGCTCGTCGTGGATGGCGGCGAGGGTGCCCGCGTCGACGCCCTTGTGGAGCTGCCATTGGGCGGGGACGAGCCGGTCGCGGACGGGTTCGGGGAGGGCGTGGAAGTAGCGGGTGTGGTCGGGGGTGAAGTGTTCCAGGCCGAGCTTGGAGTACTCCATGGGGGCGAAGGCGGGGGTGCGGCCGATCCAGTGGAGGCCCTCGTGGCCTTGGGGGCGGTGGCGGAGGAGGTCGAGGAAGACCTCGGCGCCGGACTGTCCTGAGCCGACGACGGTGACGTGTCCTGCGGCGAGGAGGGCGTCGCGGTGGGTGAGGTAGTCGGCGGCGTGCAGGACGGGGACGCCGGGGGCGGCGGCGAGCGGGCGCAGGGGTTCGGGGATGTGGGGGGCGGTGCCGATGCCGAGGACGAGGTTGCGGGTGCGGGTGCGGCCGAGGGATTCGGCGTGGCCTTCGGCGTCGAGGCGGGTGAAGTCGACCTCGAACACGTCGCGTTCGGGGTCCCAGCGGACGGTGTCGACCTGGTGGGAGAAGCGCAGTCCGGGCAGGTGCCGGGAGACCCAGCGGCAGTAGGCGTTGTACTCGGCGCGCCGGATGTGGAAGTGCTCGGCGAAGTAGAAGGGGAAGAGGCGCTGGCGGGCGCGGAGGTAGTTGAGGAAGCTCCAGGGGCTGGTGGGGTCGGCGAGGGTCACGAGGTCGGCGAGGAAGGGGACTTGGAGGGTGGCGTCGTCGATGAGCAGGCCGGGGTGCCAGTCGAAGCCGGGGCGCTGTTCGTAGAAGACGGCGTCGAGTTCGGCGAGGGGGTGGGCGAGGGCGGCCAGGGAGAGGTTGCAGGGGCCGATGCCGATGCCGACGAGGTCGCGGGGGGATGCGGGCTCGTGCTGTGGGGGCTGGGTCATCCGGTCGTGTGTCCTTCGACGAGTTTCAGGAGGTGGGCCAGGTCGTCGGGGCGGGTGTGGGGGTTGAGGAGGGTGGCCTTGAGCCAGAGGCGGCCGTCGGCGCGGGCCCGGCCGAGGACGGCGCGGCCCTGGTGGAGCAGGGTGCGGCGGACGGCGGCCACGGTGTCGTCGGGGGCGTGGGCGGGCCGGAACAGGACGGTGCTGATTCCGGGCGGGCCGTACAGCTCGAAGCGGGGGTGGTCGTGGACGAGGGCGGCGAACTCCTCGGCGCGGGCGCAGACGTGGTCGACCAGTTCGGCGAGTCCGGTGCGGCCGAGGGTCTTGAGGGTGACGGCGGCCTTGAGGATGTCGGGGCGGCGGGTGGTGCGCAGCGAGCGGCCGAGGAGGTCGGGGTGGCCGGCGTCGGTGTCGTCGTCGGCGTTGAGGTAGTCGGCGCGCTGGTGGAGTGCGGTGAGTTCGGTGGGGCGGGCGACGGCGAGGAGTCCGGCGGCGACGGGCTGCCAGCCGAGTTTGTGCAGGTCGAGGGTGACGGTGTCGGCGGCGTCGAGTCCGGCGAGTTTGGGGCGGTGGCGGTCGCTGAAGAGGAGTCCGCCGCCGTAGGCCGCGTCGATGTGGAGGCGGGCGCCGTGGGCGGCGCAGCGGGCGGCGATCTCGGGGAGCGGGTCGATGAGTCCGGCGTCGGTGGTGCCCGCGGTGGCGGCGACGAGGGCGGGGCCCGCGAGTCCGGTGAGTGCGGTGTCGAGGGCGGCGGGGTCGAGGGTGCCGTTCGGGGTGGGCAGGACGAGCGGGTCGGGCAGGCCGAGGAGCCAGGCGGCGCGGGGCAGGGAGTGGTGGGCGTTGGCCCCGCAGACGAGGGTGAGGGCGCTGCCACGGGTTTCGCGGGCGAGGAGCAGGGCGAGCTGGTTGGACTCGGTGCCGCCGGTGGTGACCAGGGCGTCGGCGAGTCCGGCCTCGTGGGCGAGGGTGCGGGTGACGCGGGCCTCCAGTGCGGAGGCGGCGGGGGCCTGGTCCCAGGAGTCCATGGAGGGGTTGAGGGCGCCGGCGGCGAGGTCGGCGGCGGTGGCGACGGCGAGCGGGGGGCAGTGCAGATGGCCCGCGCAGAGCGGGTCGGCGGGGTCGGCGGCACCGGCGGCGAGGAGGTGGACGAGGGTGCGCAGGGCGTCGGGGTCGCCGTGCTCGGGGAGGACGTCCCCGAGGGCTTCCTCGACCCGGGCGTCCACGGCGTGCGGCCCTCCGGCGGGCAGCGGTCCGCCCCTGTCGCGCGCGCCCGCCGCGAGCGCGTCGAGCACGGTGTCCAGCAGGGGCCGCAGCGCGTCGGGGCCGTGCGGTCCGGCGGCGAGGGGCGGGGTGCTCATGGGCTCTCCTGCGGGGCGGGGGACGTCCGGCCGGGCGGATTTGGGGCCGGGTGTCCGCGATGTCCAACGACGCGGGGCGGTCGTGGGTACTGCCGTACGGGGAAAACGCGTCGGAGGAGTGCGTGTACGGGCATATCGTCGGCGGGATGAACGAGGTGTGGCCGGTCGACGTCCCAGGTGAGCGCGTTCTCGTCCGGGAGGTGCGCCCCCGTGACGAGGGACCGCTGCTCAGACTGTTCGAGGAGTGCGAGGACTGGTTCCTGGCGGCGACGGGGCTGCCGTCGGGGCCGGGTGATGTGCAGAGTCTGTTCTACGCGCTGCCGCCGGGCGCGGACCCGGAGGCCAAGGCGCTGCTGGTGGTGGAGCGCAACGGCGAGGTCGCGGGGGTGATCGACGCGGTGCGGGACCATCCCGAGCGGGGAGCGGTGGCGGTGGGCCTGTTCCTGCTGGCGCCGTGGGCGCGGGGGCGGGGCCTGGGGCGGGCCGTGTCGGAGGCGCTCCTCCCCCGCTTCGGCGAGCCCGCGCTGGTGACGGCGACGGTTCCGCCGGGCTGGGTGCCGGGTGAGCGTTTTCTGACCCGCCTCGGCTTCACGCTGGACGGCCCGCCGGAGGGGACAGCACCGGAATGGACGGCGTCGGCGGGGGCGGCCGGTCGCGGTGCGGGGGCGCCGCGCCGGGCGGTGCTGCGGAGAGCGGCTTCCGCCTGACAGCACCGCCCGGCGCCCCGGTCGGCTACTCGCCCCGTACGTGCAACGCCCGTGCCAGATCGTCCAGTTCGTCGATCAGCTTGCGGCGCAGGGCCGTGGGCGGGGCGTCCTCGCGCAGACAGGTCTCGCCGAGGGCCAGGGTCTCGCGGTCGACGGCGTGCCGGGGGAAGGCCCAGACGCCCGCGGCGGCGGCGATGGCGGGGCCGCGGCGGGCGGCGAGGGCGGGGGCCTCCTTGAAGTAGCGGGGGACGTACTCCCGTACCAGGTCGGCCTGTTCGGGCTGCCAGAAGCCCTGGGCGACGGCCTTGAAGAGGTAGTTGGAGAGGTCGTCGCCGGTGAACATCGCGTCCCAGGCGGTCCGCTTGGCCTCCGGGTCGGGCAGCGCGGCGCGGCAGCGGGCGGCGCCCTCCTGGCCGCTGGCGGAGGGGTCGCGTTCCAGTTCGGCGGCGATGGCGGCCTCGTCGGTGTCGCCGAGCACGGCGAGCCGGCCGAGGATGCGCCAGCGCAGCTCGGGGTCGAGTTCGGGTCCGCCGGGCACGGTGCCGTCGGCGAGCCAGGCGGCGATGGTGTCGGGGTGGGCGGCGACGTCGATGAGGCGGCGTACGGCGATCAGGCGCAGGCCGGGGTTGTCGCCGTCCTCGGTGCGGCGGATGAGGTCGCGGCAGAGCGAGGTGAGGGTGGCCAGCGCCGCGGGGCGCTCCTCGGGGGTGAGGTAGCGCAGGGCGATGTTGCCGATGGCGAAGGCGAGGACGCCCTCGACGAGGGCGAGGTCGGTCTCCAGCGGGAGGTGCGCGCGGGCGGCCTCCAGGTAGGCGGCGGGCGGGAGTTCGCCGTCGCGTACGGCGTCGCGCAGGGCGTTCCAGACGACCGCGCGGGTGAGCGGGTCGGGCAGGCCGGAGAGGCTGGTGCGGACGGTGTCGAAGGAGTCGGCGTCGAAGCGGATCTTGGCGTAGGTCTGGTCGCCGTCGTTGAGGACGACCAGCGCGGGGCGCTTGCCGATGGGGGCGGGCCCGGTGTGCGGGATGTCGAGGCCGAGGTGTCCGCGCGGGGTGAGGCGGCCCTCCTCGGTGAGGTCGTGGTCGTAGAGGCCGACGGTGACGCGGTGCGGGCGGCTGCCGTCGTGCTCGACGGTGAGGGTGCGGGTGCCGTCCTCGGCGGAGCCGATGTGCGCGGTGAGCTTGTCGACGCCGGTGGTGCGCAGCCAGGCGTCGGCCCAGGCGTGGACGTCGCGTTCGGTGGCGGCGGCGAGGGAGTCGATGAAGTCGGCGAGGGTGGCGTTGCCGAACCGGTGCCGCTCGAAGTGGATGTTGATGCCCGCGAGGAAGTCCTTCTCGCCGAGCCACGCGACGAGTTGGCGCAGCGCGGAGGCGCCCTTGGCGTAGGAGATGCCGTCGAAGTTGAGGAGGGCGGCGGCGGTGTCGTCGACGGCCTCGGGGGCGACGGGGTGGGTGGAGGGGCGCTGGTCGGCGTCGTAGCCCCAGGCCTTGCGGGTGACGCCGAACTCGACCCAGGGCTCGCTGAAGCGGGTGGCCTCCAGGGTGGTCTGGTAGCCCATGTACTCCGCGAAGGACTCGTTCAGCCAGATGTCGTCCCACCACTTGAGGGTGACGAGGTCGCCGAACCACATGTGGGCCATCTCGTGGGCGATGACCATGGCGCGGGTCTGCCGCTCGGTGTCGGTGACGGCGGAGCGGTAGACGAACTCGTCGCGGAAGGTGACGAGTCCGGGGTTCTCCATGGCACCGGCGTTGAACTCGGGGACGAACGCCTGGTCGTAGGAGTCGAAGGGGTAGGGCTCCGTGAACTTCTCGTGGTAGCGGTCGAAGCAGGCGCGGGTGACGTCGAGGATCTCGTCGGCGTCGGCGTCGAGGTGGGGGGCGAGCGAGCGGCGGCAGTGAATGCCGAAGGGCAGGCCGCGGTGTTCGGTGCGCACCGAGTGCCAGGGGCCCGCGGCGACGGCGAGGAGGTAGGTGGAGATGAGCGGGGTGGTGGCGGCCTTCCAGCGGCCCTCGCCGAGGTGTTCGGTGATGCCGTTGGCGAGGACGGTCCAGTCCTCGGGGGCGGTCACGGTGACGTCGAAGACGGCCTTGAGGTCGGGCTGGTCGAAGGCGGCGTAGACGCGCTGGACGTCGTCGAGGAAGAGCTGGGTGTAGACGTAGGTCTCGCCGTCGGTGGGGTCGGTGAAGCGGTGCATTCCCTCGCCGGTGCGCGAGTAGCGCATGACGGCGTCCACCACGAGGTCGTGCGGGCCCTTGGTGAGGTTCTTGAGCGGCAGCCGGTTGCCGTCCAGGGTCTCGGGGTCCAGGGGCTGTCCGTCCAGGGTGACGGAGCGCAGCTCGGCGGGCTTCAGCTCGACGAAGGTGTCCCCGTCGGACCGCGCGCCGAACGCGATCACGGTACGGGAGCCGAAGGTCTCGTCCCCGGTGGTGAGGTCGAGGTCGACGGTGTAGCGGTGGACGTCGATGAGCTGTGCTCGGGCTTGCGCTTCGTCGCGCGTCAGTACGGACATGCAGGCCATGCTGCCCGATGCCGCCGGTGCCGGACAGGGGCGGACCGGTACATGGCTTATGTCCGCCCCTCGCCCGCCCCTCGCGCGCGCTTCCCCCGGCTCACCGGAGGCTGCGCGCCCCGCTCCTCCCTCAGTTCGCCGGAGGCCGCACCGTGTCCTCGGCGATGCGCTCGTGGTGGCGGATCACCTCGGCCACGATGAAGTTGAGGAACTTCTCGGCGAAGGCCGGGTCGAGGCGGGCGTCCTCGGCGAGGCTGCGCAGGCGGGCGATCTGGCGGGACTCGCGGGCCGGGTCGGCCGGGGGCAGCCGGTGGCGCGCCTTGAGGCGGCCGACCTGCTGGGTGGCCTTGAAGCGTTCGGCCAGCATGTGGACGACGGCCGCGTCGATGTTGTCGATGCTCGCCCGCAGCCGCTCCAGCTCCTCGCGGACCTCGGGCTCGACGTCACCGGTACCGGTGTTGCTGATGGTCATGGGCGACAACCCTACGGGGCGCGGCCCGGCCCCGTTCCGGGACGGTCGGGACGGACCTATGGTGGAGGGGGCTTCCCGGCGTCTTTGGGGGTGCGGACGTGGCGAACGGCGGACCGGTCGAGCATGGTTTCCCGCATCTGGCGACGGTACGGCGGGCGGTCACCGCGCTCTACAAGCGGCTGTCGTACGACGTGGTGGAGACCTTCTCGGCCAGCGTGGCCCCGGCCGACGTGGCCTTCGGGGACGCGGACGACCTGCATCTGGGCGCCCAGCGGGTGGCGCGCGAGCTGGTGCGGCACTTCCGGCTGCCGGACGCCCGGCTGATCGTGGGTTTCCGGGAGATGACCCACGCGGCGAACGTCGAGCTGGCGGCGGGCCCGGAGTACTTCGTGGAGCTGAACGACCGCTTCCGCACCCACCGCGAGGACATCGGCGCGGCCCTCGCGCACGAGGTCACGCACGTCTATCTGCACCGGCTCGGCCTGGCCTTCCCGACCACGGCGGAGAACGAGATCCTGACCGACACGGTGGCGGTCTACCTGGGCGCGGGCTGGCTGCTCCTGGACGCCTACCGCGAGCACGGCCCCGCCTCGCAGAAGCTGGGCTATCTCACCCCGGAGGAGTTCGGGTACGTGCTGGCCAAGCGGGCCCTGCTGTTCCACGAGGACCCGGCGGTGTGGTTCACCAGCCCGCAGGCGGCGGACGCGTACGCCAGGGGTCTCGCCCGGGCCCGGCACGACGAGCGCAGGCCCCCGCTGACGGCGGCGGGCCGCCCGGCCCGGCTGCGCTACGCCCATCAGCGCCGCCGTCCTCCGCGCACCCCGCCGGACCCGGAGGCGGGCTACACCTTCACTTCCGGGGCCGACGGGCACCCGCGTGTCTCCTTCGACTGCCCGGTCTGCCACCAGCGGATCAGGGTGCCGGTGCGGGGCCGGGTCAAGGCGCGGTGCGGGCTGTGCCGGACGGTGCTGGAGTGCGACACCTGAGCGGCGGGGGGGGCTAGTCCGGGAGCCGGTCCAGCAGCCAGGTGGCCAGTTCCTCGGCACGAAACAGACCTCAGGGTGCCGCCGGGGGCGCCGTCCAGCTCGGGGAAGCCGCTGGTGGTGATGGTCTTCTCGGCGGCCGGGAAGCGCCGCTTCAGCTCGGCGACCGTGACGTCCTTGCCCTGGGCCTGGGCGTGGAAGGCGGTGCCGGGGTAGATCCGGTCCACCGTGAGCACGGTCTCGCCGGTCTTCGGGTCGTAGTGGCGCCAGAGCATCTGGCGGGCGGCGGGGCTGTCTGGTCGAGGCCCGTGCAGAGCCAGTCGAGGTCGCTGCGGCCAAGGTTGAAGCCGTCGGCCATGATCACCGGGCGGACGATGCCCCGGTTGCGCACGGCGCAGCAGCCCGTCGGATGCGGGCTGGGCGACTGCGGTTGGCGCGATGATCGGGGACATCATCAGCACGCACTCCGACCAGCGGATACGTGCCTCACCGGTCCTGTCATCCCTAAGAGTGCGCGGGCTGCGGGACGGTGACGCGGCGTCGGGAAATCAGGTGATCACAGCCGGAGCGGCGGCCCTCCCCGGCCGTTCTCCCGCCGTCCGCCCCGGTCCGATAGTTTGTTCGCCGCCGCCCCACCGGCCCATCCTGTCCCAGTCTTCCCCGAGTCTTCCCCCGAGGAGCCGGCCGTGACCGCCGAGTCCGACGTGACCACCTGTTTTCGCCATCCCAAGGTGGAGTCGCACGTCCGCTGCACCCGCTGCGACCGTTACATCTGCCCGGACTGCATGCGCGAGGCTGCGGTCGGCCACCAGTGCGTGGAGTGCGTGAAGGAGGGGACACGGTCGGTCCGGCAGGCGCGCACGGCGTTCGGCGGCAGGATCAGCGCGGTCCCGCTGGTCACCTATGCGCTGGTCGGCCTGAACGTGGCCGCCTATCTCCTGGAGCTGGCCCGGCCGTCGCTCGTGGACCGGTTCGGGATGCTGGGCGCGGGGCTGCTCGGCCCGCACGGCGGGCACTACCTGTGGCAGTACCCGTACGACCCGGTGCTGCGCCCGGAGGGTCTGGCGGGCGGCCAGTGGGAGCGGCTGCTGACCGGTGAGTTCCTGCACATGCCGCCGGACGAGGGCATGGGGATGGTGCACATCGTGATGAACATGGTCTCGCTGTGGAGCATCGGCCGTGTCGTGGAGACCCAGTTGGGCCGGGCCCGCTATCTCGCGCTGTATCTGCTGGCGGCGCTGGGCGGTTCGGTGCTGGTGCTCCTTGTCGCCCCGGACGAGCTGACGATCGGCGCCTCGGGCGCCATCTTCGGCCTGGGCGCGGCGTACTGGGTGATGGGGCGCCGGCTGGGCTACGACATGAAGGCGGTCAACCAGTACATGACCGGTCTGCTGGTGTGGCTGGTGGTCTCGGCGTTCATGACGTCCTGGGAGGCGCATCTGGGCGGCCTGTTGACGGGCGGTCTGGTGACGCTGGCGTACGCCTACGCGCCCCGCGACAAGCGCCGGACGCTGATCCAGGCGGGGGCGTGCGCGGCGCTGGTGGTGGTACTGCTGGTGCTGGCGTGGGTGAAGGTGGCGGGCTTCACGAGCGTCATGGCATGACGTGAACAGGCGGCGGCGCCTGCCTGGGCGTCCGGTCGGGGACTGTCGGGCAGGCGCCGCCCGATGCCGCGTACGTCGTTGTACGGGACATCCGGTGGAAGGGACCGTCAGACCGCCAGGGAGCGGTCGGTCGGACGGATCGGGGCGGGCAGGTCGCTCGCCCCGGTGAGGTGGCGGTCCACGCCGCGGGCGGCGGAGCGGCCCTCGGCGATGGCCCACACGATGAGGGACTGGCCGCGGCCGGCGTCACCGGCGACGAACACGCCGGGCACGTTGGTCCGGAAGTCGTCGTCGCGGGCGATGTTGCCCCGCTCGTCCAGTTCCAGGCCGAACTGCTCGACCAGGCCGTTCTCGCGGTCGGTGCCGGTGAAGCCCATGGCGAGGGTGACCAGCTGGGCCGGGATCTTCCGCTCGCTGCCGGGCTTCGGGGTGAGCCTGCCCTCGATGAACTCGACCTCGGCCAGGTGCAGCCACTGGACGTTGCCGTCCTCGTCGCCCTCGAAGTGGGTGGTGGAGACGGAGTAGACCCGCTCGCCGCCCTCCTCGTGGGCGCTGGTGACCTTGTAGAGCATGGGGAAGGTCGGCCAGGGCTGGTTCAGCGCGTGCCGCTCGTCGTTCGGGCGGGGCATGATCTCCAGCTGGGTGACGGAGGCCGCGCCCTGGCGGTGGGCGGTGCCCACGCAGTCGGCGCCGGTGTCGCCGCCGCCGATGACGACGACGTGCTTGCCCTCGGCCGAGATCGGCGGGGCCACGTAGTCGCCCTCCTGGACCTTGTTGGACAGCGGCAGGTACTCCATCGCCTGGTGGATGCCGTTCAACTCCCGCCCGGGGACGGGGAGATCGCGGGCGGTGGTGGCGCCGACGGCGAGGACGACGGCGTCGTAGCGCTTCTTGAGGTCGGTCGCCTTGAGGTCGCGGCCGATCTCGACGCCGGTGCGGAAGCGGGTGCCCTCCGCGCGCATCTGCTCTATGCGGCGGTTGATGTGCCGCTTCTCCATCTTGAACTCGGGGATGCCGTACCGCAGGAGGCCGCCGACGCGGTCGGCGCGCTCGTAGACGGCGACCGTGTGCCCGGCGCGGGTGAGCTGCTGGGCGGCGGCGAGCCCGGCCGGGCCCGAGCCGATGACGGCGACGGTCTTGCCGGAAAGGCGCTCGGGGATGCGCGGGGCGACGTCCCCGGTCTCCCACGCCTTGTCGATGATGGAGACCTCGACGTTCTTGATGGTGACCGGCTGCTGGTTGATGCCCAGCACACACGCCGACTCGCAGGGCGCGGGGCAGAGGCGGCCGGTGAACTCCGGGAAGTTGTTGGTCGCGTGCAGCCGCTCGGAGGCGGCGGCCCAGTCCTGCCGGTAGGCGTAGTCGTTCCACTCGGGGATCAGGTTCCCGAGCGGACAGCCGTTGTGGCAGAACGGGATGCCGCAGTCCATGCACCGGCTGGCCTGCTTGCTGATGATCGGCAGCAGGGAGCCGGGGACGTAGACCTCGTTCCAGTCCTTGAGGCGCACGTCCACGGGGCGGGAGCGGGCGACCTCGCGGCCGTGGTGGAGAAAGCCCTTGGGATCAGCCATTGGTCGCCGCCTCCATCATCTTCTCGGTGATCTCGGTCTCGGAGAGACCGGCTCGCTCGGCGGCGTCCTTGGCGGCGAGCACTGCCTTGTAGGTGCTGGGGATGATCCTGCTGAAGCGTTCGACGGCCCGGTCCCAGTCGTCGAGCAGCTTGGCGGCGACCGTGGAGCCGGTCTCCTCCGCGTGGCGGCGCACCACCTCGTGCAGCCAGATACGGTCGGCGTCGTCCAGGGGCTCGATCGCGCCCGCGTTGCCGGGGTTGACGTTGTCCCGGTCGAGGTCGATCACATAGGCGATGCCGCCGGACATGCCCGCCGCGAAGTTGCGCCCGGTCTCGCCGAGGACGACCGCGTGGCCGCCGGTCATGTACTCGCAGCCGTGGTCGCCCACGCCCTCGGAGACCACCAGGGCGCCGGAGTTGCGGACGCAGAAGCGTTCGCCGGTGCGGCCGCGCAGGAACAGCTCGCCGCCGGTGGCGCCGTAGCCGATCGTGTTGCCCGCGATGGTGGAGTACTCGGCGAGGTGGTCGGCGGCGCGGTCGGGGCGGACCACGATGCGGCCGCCGGAGAGGCCCTTGCCGACGTAGTCGTTGGCGTCGCCCTCCAGGCGGAGGGTGACACCGCGCGGCAGGAAGGCGCCGAAGGACTGGCCGGCCGAGCCGGTGAAGGTGATGTCGATGGTGTCGTCGGGCAGGCCCGCGCCACCGAACTTCCGGGTCACCTCGTGGCCGAGCATGGTGCCGACCGTGCGGTTGATGTTGCGTATGGCGACCTGGGCGCGCACCGGGTGGGCCTCGGCGGCGTCCGGGGCGGCGAGCGCGTCGGCGGCGAGCCTGATCAGCTCGTTGTCGAGCGCCTTCTCCAGGCCGTGGTCCTGGGTGGTGATCTGGTGGCGCACCGCGCCCTCGGGCAGCTCGGGCACGTGGAACAGCGGGGCGAGGTCCAGGCCCTGGGCCTTCCAGTGGTCGACCGCGCGCTCGACGTCCAGCACCTCGGCGTGGCCGACGGCCTCCTCGATGGAGCGGAAGCCCAGCTCGGCCAGGAGTTCGCGGACCTCTTCGGCGATGAACCGGAAGAAGTTGACGACGTACTCGGCCTTGCCGTTGAAGCGCTCGCGCAGCACCGGGTTCTGGGTGGCGATGCCGACCGGGCAGGTGTCCAGGTGGCAGACGCGCATCATCACGCAGCCGGAAACGACCAGGGGCGCGGTGGCGAAGCCGAACTCCTCGGCGCCGAGCAGCGCGGCGATCACCACGTCGCGGCCGGTCTTCAGCTGGCCGTCGGTCTGGACGACGATCCGGTCGCGCAGCCCGTTGAGCAGCAGGGTCTGCTGGGTCTCGGCGAGGCCCAGCTCCCAGGGACCGCCCGCGTGCTTGAGCGAGGTGAGCGGGGAGGCACCCGTACCGCCGTCGTGGCCGGAGATGAGCACCACGTCCGCGTGCGCCTTGGACACACCCGCCGCGACCGTGCCGACGCCGACCTCGGAGACCAGCTTCACGTGAATCCGCGCCTGCGGGTTCGCGTTCTTCAGGTCGTGGATCAGCTGGGCCAGGTCCTCGATGGAGTAGATGTCGTGGTGCGGCGGCGGGGAGATCAGGCCGACGCCGGGCGTGGAGTGCCGGGTCCTGGCGACCCACGGGTAGACCTTGTGGCCGGGCAGCTGGCCGCCCTCGCCGGGCTTGGCGCCCTGGGCCATCTTGATCTGGATGTCGTCGGCGTTGACCAGGTACTCGGAGGTCACGCCGAAGCGGCCGGAGGCGACCTGCTTGATGGCGCTGCGCCGGGCCGGGTCGTAGAGCCGGTCCGGGTCCTCGCCGCCCTCGCCGGTGTTGGACTTGCCGCCCAGCTCGTTCATCGCGATGGCGAGCGTCTCGTGCGCCTCGCGGGAGATGGAGCCGTACGACATGGCGCCGGTGGAGAAGCGCCTGACGATCTCGGAGACCGGCTCGACCTCCTCCACCGGGATCGGCTCGCGGCCGGAGGTGAAGCCGAACAGGCCGCGCAGCGTCATCAGGCGCTCGGACTGCTCGTTCACCCGGTCGGTGTACTTCTTGAAGATGTCGTACCGGCCGGCGCGGGTGGAGTGCTGGAGGCGGAAGACCGTCTCGGGGTCGAACAGGTGCGGCTCGCCCTCGCGGCGCCACTGGTACTCGCCGCCGATGTCGAGCGTGCGGTGCGCGGGCGCGATGCCGCTGGCCGGGTACGCCTTGGCGTGGCGGGCGGCGACCTCACGCGCGATGACGTCGATGCCGACGCCGCCGATCTTGGAGGTGGTGCCGTCGAAGTACTTCGCGACGAACTCGTCCTGGAGGCCGACGGCCTCGAAGACCTGGGCCCCGCGGTAGGAGGCGACTGTGGAGATGCCCATCTTGGACATGACCTTGAGGACGCCCTTGCCGAGGGCGTGGATCAGGTTGCGGATGGCCTGCTCGGGCTCCATGCCGGGCAGGAAGGTGCCCGCGCGGACCAGGTCCTCGACGGACTCCATCGCCAGGTACGGGTTGACGGCGGCGGCGCCGTACCCGATCAGCAGGGCGACGTGGTGGACCTCGCGCACGTCACCGGCCTCGACCAGCAGGCCCACGTGGGTGCGCTGCTTGGTGCGGATGAGGTGGTGGTGGACGGCGGCGGTGAGCAGCAGCGAGGGGATCGGCGCGTGCTCGGCGTCGGAGTGCCGGTCGGACAGGACGATCAGCCGGGCGCCGTTGTCGATGGCGGCGTCCGCCTCGGCGCAGATCTCCTCGATGCGCGCGGCGAGGGACTCGCCGCCGCCGGAGACCCGGTAGAGGCCGGAGAGGGTCGCGGCCTTGAAGCCGGGCATGTCGCCGTCGGCGTTGATGTGGATGAGCTTGGCCAGCTCGTCGTTGTCGATCACCGGGAACGGCAGCAGGACCGAGCGGCAGGAGGCCGCGGTCGGGTCGAGCAGGTTGCCCGAGGGGCCGAGCGAGGAGCGCAGGGAGGTGACCAGTTCCTCGCGGATGGCGTCCAGCGGGGGGTTGGTGACCTGGGCGAAGAGCTGGGTGAAGTAGTCGAAGAGCAGCCGGGGGCGCTCGGAGAGGGCCGCGATGGGGCTGTCGGTGCCCATGGAGCCGATGGGCTCCGCGCCCGCCTTGGCCATGGGGGCGAGGATGACGCGCAGCTCTTCCTCGGTGTAGCCGAAGGTCTGCTGGCGGCGGGTGACGGAGGCGTGGGTGTGCACGATGTGCTCGCGCTCGGGCAGGTCGCCCAGCTCGATCTCCCCGGCCTCCATCCAGTCGCCGTAGGGCTGCTCGGCGGCGAGGGACGCCTTGATCTCGTCGTCCTCGATGATGCGGTGCTCGGCGGTGTCCACGAGGAACATGCGGCCGGGCTGGAGGCGGCCCTTGCGGACCACGCGCGCGGGGTCGATGTCGAGGACGCCGACCTCGGAGCCGAGGACGACCAGGCCCTCGTCGGTGACCCAGTAGCGGCCGGGGCGCAGGCCGTTGCGGTCGAGTACGGCGCCGACCTGGACGCCGTCGGTGAAGGTGACGCAGGCGGGGCCGTCCCAGGGCTCCATCATCGTGGAGTGGAACTGGTAGAAGGCGCGCCGGGCCGGGTCCATGGAGTCGTGGTTCTCCCACGCCTCCGGGATCATCATCAGCACGGAGTGGGGCAGCGAGCGGCCGCCCAGGTGCAGGAGTTCCAGCACCTCGTCGAAGGACGCCGAGTCGGAGGCGTCCGGCGTGCAGACCGGGAACGTCCGGGTGAGGTTGTCCTCGGTGCCGAACAGGTCCGAGCCGAGCTGGGACTCGCGGGCGCGCATCCAGTTGCGGTTGCCCTTGACGGTGTTGATCTCACCGTTGTGCGCGATGAAGCGGTACGGGTGCGCGAGCGGCCACGACGGGAAGGTGTTCGTGGAGAAGCGCGAGTGGACGAGCGCGATCGCGGAGGCGAAGCGGCGGTCGGACAGGTCCGGGAAGAAGGGCTCCAGCTGGCCGGTGGTCAGCATGCCCTTGTAGACGATGGTCCGGGCGGACAGCGAGGGGAAGTAGACCCCCGCCTCCCGCTCGGCGCGCTTGCGCAGCACGAACGCCTTGCGGTCGAGCGCGATGCCCTCGCTGACCCCGTCGCCGACGAACAGCTGACGGAAGGCGGGCATGGTCGAGCGGGCGGTCGCGCCGAGCAGCTCGGGCGCCACCGGGACCTCGCGCCAGCCGAGGACCGTGAGGCCCTCCTCGGCGGCGATCGTCTCAATCCGTGAGACGGCTTCGGAGGTGCCGTCCTCGGGCAGGAAGGCGACGCCGACCGCATAGGAACCAGCGGCCGGCAGATCGAATCCGGCCACCTCACGGAAGAACGCGTCGGGCACCTGGGAGAGGATTCCCGCGCCGTCCCCGGAGTCGGGTTCGGAGCCGGTGGCGCCCCGGTGCTCCAGGTTGCGCAGTACGGTCAGCGCCTGCTCGACCAGCGCATGGCTCGCCTCGCCGGTGAGGGTGGCCACGAAACCGACGCCACAGGCGTCGTGTTCGTCGCGGGGGTCGTACATGCCCTGAGCCACAGGGCGGGCATCCATGAAGGACCAGGGGCGGTCGGTCACGGAGTGCTGGGACGGCTGGCGCGGCGTACGCATCGGCTCTCCCGTCGTCGTCATCTGGCCATGTGCGGTACCGAGGGACGACGCTGGCCCTCTGCGTGGAGTGCAAAATTTCGTGCAGGTTACATGATGGGACGGCTCCCGGGAACCGGATAGACCGTTCCACCATGCGGACGCCACGCGGAAGGTCGCGTCGGGTGCCGCGGGGGTGCGGCGAGGGTGCCGCAGGGGTCGCGGCGGGTGCCGCGGGGTCGTTCGCGGCGGGTGCCGCGCACGGCGGCGGGAAAGGTGCGTGAAGGCCGGGCCGGGGATGATCGGTCGGATCGGGACCGGGCCGGTCCGAGGGGGGCGGGCCGGGTGTCTTTCCCCCGATCCGCGGGCGCACCGCAGGCGTCATTGCCCGCAGTGCCAGTGCTCACAGGTCATGCCCCGTGGTTAAGCGTTCGAAACCCGCGAGTAACGATTATTTATACGGGCCCTCGCATACATACCGTGGACATCATCCTAGGGCCGTACCGAACAGGCTGCCCAGGGCGTACGTCACACCGGCCGCGGCACCGCCGAGGGCGAGCTGCCTGAGTCCGCTGAACCACCAGCTCCGCGCCGTCACGCGGGCCACCACCGCACCGCAGCCGAAGAGCCCGGCGAGGGCCAGCAGCACGGCGGGCCAGAGCACGGTCGCACCCAGCAGGAACGGCAGCACGGGCAGCAGGGCGCCCAGCGCGAACGAGGCGAACGACGACACGGCGGCCACCAGCGGCGAGGGCAGGTCGGCCGGGTCGATGCCCAGCTCCTCGCGGGCGTGGATCTCCAGGGCGCGCTCGGGGTCCTTCGACAGCTGCCGGGCGACCTCGCGGGCGAGGCCGGGCTCGACTCCGCGCGCGGTGTACAGCGCGGCCAGCTCCTCCTCCTCGGCCTGCGGGTGCTTGCGCAGCTCACGGCGCTCGACGTCCAGCTCGGCCAGCACCAGCTCGCGCTGCGAGGCGACGGAGGTGTACTCGCCGGCCGCCATGGAGAAGGCGCCCGCGGCGAGCCCGGCGAGGCCCGTGATCACGATCGTCTGATGGCCGACGGACCCGCCCGCGACGCCGGTCAGCAGGGCGAGGTTGGACACCAGGCCGTCCATCGCGCCGAAGACGGCGGGGCGCAGCCAGCCGCCGTTGACGTCGCGGTGCGTGTGGTTGTCACGGTGCGCCTCGTGCAGCGTGGCCTCGGTGTCGATGATGGCCATCCAGAACCCCCGGGAAGCTTAGCCAAAGCTAACTTTGGACTGTTTCTATCTTTTGACAACCATCAACCTACGTCGGCCATTCCACGCCCGCCAGCAAGGAAAGGCTGCGCTAACCTGCGGCTTTACCTTTTCTTGCTCATCCGAGGATTCAGACGCTCAGATGCCGAGAGGGTGATACCGGCCCTCCGGAGGCTGGTCGGCGCGTGTCGCGGGGGACACATCCGCAAAGGGCCGCGCGGCCGACAGGACCTGGCGCGGCCCACCGCCGAAGGAGAGTCCGCCATGGCTTCGACCGCCCGCACCGCCCCGGACCCCGCCCCAGACCCCGACCCGGATCCCGCCCCGGACCCGGCGCACGGGGACCGGCCCGGACCGCGCGAGCGGGCGCGCGGCGCGCTGCTCGGCCTGGCGGTGGGCGACGCGCTCGGCGCGCCGGCCGAGAACATGAAGCCCTCCGAGATCCGCGCCCGCTGGGGCCGTATCACCGGGTACGTCACCGACCGGCCCTCGGGCACCGACGACACCGAGTACGCGATCTTCTCGGGGCTGCTGCTCGCCCGGCACGGCTCCGCGCTCACCCCGGCGCATGTCGAGGCGGCCTGGCACCAGTGGATCGCGGACCGGGCCGAGGGCCCCTTCCGGGGCGCGGGCTTCAGCGAGCGCGGCACCCTGGAGAACCTGCGGCGGGGCCTGGCGGCCCCCATCTCCGCCCAGCACCGGCACGCCTGGAGCGACGGGCTCGCGATGCGGGCGGCGCCCTTCGGGGTGTTCGCCGCCGGGCGGCCCGCCGAGGCGGCCCGGCTCGTGGCGATCGACGGCTCGGTCAGCCACGAGGGCGAGGGCATCCACGGCGGGCAGGCGGTCGCGGCTGGGGTGGCGGCGGCGATGGCGGGCGCCGACCCGGCCGTGGTCGTCGCCGCCGCGCTCGCGGCCGTACCCGACGACTCCTGGACCGCCCGCTCGCTGCGCCGCGCGGTCGCCGTCGCCCACCGGGGCGAGCGTGCGGTCCGGTCCGCCGTGGTCATCGGCGGCTACCCCTGGACCGACCTCGCCCCCGAGGCCGTCGCCCTCGCCTTCGGGGCGTACGCGGCGGCCGACGGCGACTTCCGGGAAGCGGTGTTGACGGCCGTCAACATGGGCCGCGACGCCGACACCACGGCGGCCGTCGCGGGCGCCCTGGCCGGCGCCACCCGGGGCGCCTCCGCCATCCCCGCGGACTGGGCCGCCGCCATCGGCCCCGCCCGAGGCCGCTGCCTCCCCGCCATGGCCGGCCATCACATCCTGGACGTGGCCGAACTCCTGGTCCCGGAGGAGGGCGGCAAGTGGGGCGAGGCGCTGGCCGTCCCGGACTTCCTGCCGGTGGAGGTACGGGAGCTGGTGCGGGGCGGGGCGCTCCGCGAGGCGGCTCCGGCGGGGAACGGCACGGCACCGGAGACGGTGCGGGAACTGGTGACGGCCGGAAGCGAAGAGGTACAGGGACTGGTGGCGGTCGGCAGCGAAGAGGTGCGGAAGCTGGTGACGGCCGGAAGCGAGGAGGTGCGGGAACTGGTGACGGCCGGGAGCGGCGCCGTACCGGAAGAGACGCGGGAGCTGGTGTCCGCAGGAAGCGGGGCCGTGCCGGAGGGCGGGGCCCTCACCCCCTCCGTGCCGCCCGACCCCGCCGCACCCACCCGGGCCACAGCCGCCCGCACCGACTCGGAGGTCCCCGCGTGAGCCGCCGTATCGAAGGACTGCTGCTCGGACTCGCCGCCGGGGACGCCGCCGGGTGGCCCGCCGCGCGGCACCGGGCGGCGCGGATGCCCGAGTGGACGCGGCGGCTCACCCGGGAGCTGGACACGTTCGCGGAGCAGAACGCGACGACCACGCTGCCCGTGCCGGTCGCGCTGAACCAGCCCCCGGAGCCGCTGCGGCTCGGCCCCTCCGACGACGCCGAGTGGGCCGCGTTCGCCGCCGAGGCGGTGCTGCGGGCCGGGGACGACGTGCTCGGGGACCTCAGCCGGGAGCGCAGGATGCGCGCGGCCATCGACCTGACCTGGACCGCAGTGGCCGCGGAGGTGTCGGCGGCGGCGGACCGGGCCCCGGAGATCGAGTCCGCCGTACTGCCGCTGCGCGCGCGGATCTCGGTCCGCGCGGGCCTCGGGAATCTGGCCGCCGGGCTGCGGCCGCCCGCCACCGGGCACGACAACCCGCACTACTTCGACGACGCCGCCTGCGTGCGCGCCTGCGTCCTCGCCGTGGCCCACCCCGGCGATCCCCGGCGCGCGGCGGACCTCGCGGAGTTCGACGCCCGCTACACCCAGGACGGCGACGGCGTGCACGGCGCGCGGGCGATGGCGGCGGCCCTGGCGTCGGCCCTCGACGGGGCGAAACCGGACGAGTGCGTCGCGGCGGCGCTCGCGGAACTCCCCGCCGGGACGGAGATCGGCCGCAACGCCCGCCAGGCGCTCGCACTGGTCGCGGACAGCGGCTCGGCCTTCGAGCTGATCCCTCTCCTGGAGCACCGGATCGTCGATCATGTGTACAGCTACGGCGTGGCCGCAGCCGAAACGGTCCCCGTCGCGCTCGCGCTGACCGCCGCCTCCGGGGGCCGTATCCGCGAGGCCGTTCCCGCCGCCGCCTGTCTCTCCCGGGTCGCGGATTCCGCTCCGGCGCTGGCCGGGGCGCTCACCGGCGCGCTGGGCGGCGGCGCGTGCGTGCCCGGAACCTGGCGGGACGCGTGCCGTGTCCTGTCCGGCTGCGCGCTGCCCCGGCTCACCGGTACGGACCTCGTGGAACTCGCCGGGCTGCTGGAAGCCGCACAACGGGCCCGACCGGAGGGATGATTCGGGCATGACGCCCGAAAAGGAAGAATTCCCCGGTCCGGGAGCCGTCGGCCGAGAAGGCTCCGGCGCCCCCGGCCCGGGACTGACCGCGCTGGACGCCCGGATCACCGGGGCCCTGGTCGGCGCCGCCGTGGGCGACGCGCTCGGCGGCCCCGTCGAGGGCTACTCCCCCGACCAGATCGCCGATCGCCACGGCGGCCGCGTCCACGGCTTCGTCGGCCCCTGGAACGGCGACGAGTGGCGCACCGCCCGCCCCATCGCGCCGTACCACAAGGGCGACGGGCACGTCACCGACGACACGTTGATGACCCACGCGCTGATCCGGGTCTACGAGCGCGTCCGGGACCATCTCGACGCCTACGCGGTCGCCGACCACCTGGTCCCGGACCTGATGACCAACCCCCGCTGGATTCCCGAGCTGGAGGCGGAGGCGCTGCCGCTCCAGCGGATCTTCCTCGCCGAGAAGTGGCTGGTGGCCCGGCTGGCCTACGGTCACGTGGACCCGCGCGAGGCGGGCAGCGGAAACATCGTCAACTGCGGTGCGGCGATGTACATGGCCCCGGTCGGCCTGGTCAACGCCGCCGACCCGGCCGCCGCGTACGCCGAGGCACTGGACGTCGCGGGCGCGCACCAGTCGTCGTACGGCAGGGAGGCCGCCGGGGTCTTCGCCGCGGCCGTCGCCGCCGCGACCGCGCCCGGGGCCACCCCGGACTCGGTGGTGGCGGCCTGCCTGGCGCTGGCGAAGGACGGCACGCGCGAGGCGATCGAGGAGGTCTGCGAAACGGCCGCCGGGTACGGCGACTTCGAGTCGGCGCTGGTCCCGCTGCGCGCGGCGGTCGCCCCGTACGACACGGTCGGCCCCGACTACCGCGCCCCCTCGCTCGGCGCCCGCCGCCCCTCGCGGCTGCACTCCATCGAGGAACTGCCGGTGGCGCTCGGCATGGTGGTGGTCGCGGGCGGCGACTACCGGCACGCGGTGCTCGGCTCGGTGAACTACGGGCGCGACTGCGACTCCATCGCCACCATGGCGGGCGCGATCACCGGCGCGCTCGGCTCGCCCGTGCCCGAGGAGTGGGCGAAGACGGTGGCCGAGGCCAGCCGCCTCGACCTGTGGGCTCCGGCGCGGGAACTGGCCGGGGTCGCCCGGGAGGTCTTCGCACGGGACGTGGCCCGGCGGCGCGCGCACGAGCTGGCCTTCGCCGCCCTCGGGGGCCCGGCATGATCCGGCTGACCTGGGTCCAGCCCGAGGACCTGCTCGGGCACGAGATCCGGCAGGCCCGCCTCGACGGCCGGGAGCCCGCGCGGATCGAGGCACGCTGGCAGGCGGCGGGCGGCCCGGACGCCCCCGGGCGGGCCGGTGCCTCCCCGGAACCGGTCTCCCGCTCGCTGCGGCTGCTCGCCGAGGACCTGCTCGACGAACTGGCCGATCTGCCCAGCGCGTTGAAGGCGGACGAGCCGACGGAGTGGACCGCGCTCACCGAGGCGTGTCCCCACTGGCCTGCCTCGCAAGGCCGTACCCGCGTCTCCCCCGCCGCCCTGGAGGCCGCCTGGCTCGGCCGCGCGGCCGGGTGCCTGCTGGGCAAGCCCGTGGAGAAGCTGCCGCTGGACGGCATCCGCGCCCTCGCCGAGGCCGCCGGGAACCGCCCGCTGACCACCTGGTTCACCGCCAAGGGCGTCCCCGCCGAGCTGCTGGCCCGACACCCCTGGAACCGCCGCTCGGCCACCACCTCGCTCGCCGAGAACATCGACGGGATGCCCGAGGATGACGACCTCAACTACCCCCTGCTCAACCTGCTGCTGCTCCGGCGGCACGGCCGCGCCTTCACCACCGACCAGGTGGCCGCGCTCTGGCTGGACGAACTCCCGCCCGGCCGCGCCTTCACCGCCGAGCGCGTCGCCTTCCGCAACCTCCTGGGCGGGATCGAACCCCCGCGCACCGCCCGGTACCGCAACCCGTTCCGCGAGTGGATCGGCGCGCTGATCCGCGCCGACGTCCACGGCTGGACCAACCCGGGCGACCCGGCGGCCGCCGCCGAACAGGCATACCGCGACGCCGTGCTGACCCACACCGCGAACGGCGTCTACGCGGCGATGTTCACCGCCGCCGTCCTCGCGGCCGCCGCGACCGGCACACAGGACGTGCACGCCTGTCTGCGCACCGGCCGCACGGTCGTCCCGGCCCGCTCCCGGCTGGCCGAGGCACTCGACCACGCGATCCAACTGGCGCACGAGCACGACGACTTCGACGACGTGGTGGACCGGCTCCACACCCGTTACGACGCCACCCACCACTGGGTGCACGCGATCCCCAACACCGCCCTGATCGCCGCCGCCCTCACCCACGCCGACGGCGACTTCTCCGGCTCCATCTGCCGTGCGGTGTCCGGCGGCTGGGACACCGACTCCAACGGGGCGACGGCGGGCAGCGTCGCGGGGCTGCTCGCGGGCTCCCCCGAGGCGCTGCCCGAGCGCTGGCGGTCCCCGCTGAAGAACCGGCTCGCCACCACCGTCGCCGACTTCGACGGCACCGGCTTCGACACCCTGGCCCACCTCACCCACCTGGAGGCGACCCGACCATGACCCACATCGCGGTCCTCGGCAGCACCAACATGGACCTCGTCACCTACGTCGCCAAGGCCCCGCAGCGCGGCGAGACCGTGACCGGGCGCGAGTTCCACACCATCCCCGGCGGCAAGGGCGCCAACCAGGCCATCGCCGCCGCCCGGTGCGGCGCCACCGTCTCGATGATCGGCGCGGTCGGCAACGACGCCTTCGGGCTCCGGCTGCGCGACACCCTCGAACACTCCGGCGTGGACACCGACTTCCTGCGCACGGTCGAGGGCCCCTCCGGCACCGCGCACATCGTCGTGGACGACGAGGGCGGCAACTCCATCGTCGTCATCCCCGGCGCCAACGGCACCGTGGACCACCTCGCCCCCGGCGACGAGGGCGCCCTCACCGCCGCCGACGCCCTGCTGCTGCAGCTGGAGATCCCGCTCGACGGGGTCCTCGCGGGTGCCGAGGCCGCCCGCCGGCACGGCGTGCGCACCGTGCTCACCCCCTCCCCCGCCCAGCCGCTGCCCCCCGAACTCCTCGAAGCGACCGACCTGTTGATCCCCAACGAGTACGAGGCCATCACCCTCACCGGCCGCATCGACCCGCGCGAGGCGGCCACCGCCCTGCTCGACCTCGTGCCGGAGGTCGTCGTGACCCTCGGCGAGGCCGGGAGCCTCTACGTCGCACGCGGCAAGGAGCCGCTGGCCGTACCCGCGACCGTGGTCACCGCCGTGGACTCCACCGGCGCGGGCGACACCTTCGCGGGCGCGCTCGCGGTCGCCCTCGCCGAGGAACGGCCCATCCGCGAGGCCCTGATGTGGGCGTCCGCCGCGGCGGCGCTGTCGGTGCAGCGGGAGGGCGCGTCGGCGTCCATGCCGTACCGCCAGGAGATCGAGGCGCAGTACACCGCATGAGCAGCCGAGACGAGAACACGCCCCGCGCCCCGCGCCCGTCCGTCCAGCCGCTGGACGGACTGCGCGTCCTGGACCTGGCCACGCTCTTCGCCGGTCCCCTCGCCGCCACGATGCTCGGTGACTTCGGCGCCGAGGTGATCAAGGTGGAGCATCCCCGGCGGCCCGACCCCTCGCGCGGGCACGGCCCGGCCAAGGACGGGATCGGCCTGTGGTGGAAGGTGCTCGGCCGCAACAAGCGCGCCATCACCCTCGACCTCTCCCGCCCCGGCGGCCGCGCGACCCTGCTGCGGCTCGCGGCCACCGCCGACGTGGTGATCGAGAACTTCCGCCCCGGCACCCTGGAGAAGTGGGACCTCGGCTGGCCGGAGCTGTCGGCCGTCAACCCCCGCCTGATCCTCACCCGGGTCACCGCCTTCGGCCAGTTCGGGCCGTACGCGCACCGGCCCGGCTTCGGCACGCTCGCGGAGGCCATGAGCGGCTTCGCGGCGCTCACCGGCGAACCGGACGCGCCGCCGACCCTGCCGCCGTTCGGGCTCGCGGACTCGATCACGGCGCTGGCGACGGCGTACGCCGTGCTCACCGCGCTCGCCGCCCGGCACCGCACCGGCACCGGACAGGTCGTGGACATGGCCATCATCGAGCCGATGCTCGCCGTGCTCGGCCCCCAGCCCACCTGGTACGACCAGCTCGGCCATGTGCAGGAACGCACCGGCAACCGCTCCGCGAACAACGCCCCGCGCAACACCTATCGCACCGCCGACGGCTCCTGGGTCGCGGTCTCCACCTCGGCGCAGTCGGTGGCCGAGCGGGTGATGCGGCTGGTGGGCCGGCCGGAGCTGATCGAGGAACCGTGGTTCGCGAGCGGCGCCCAGCGGGCCGCGCACGCCGACGTCCTGGACGCGGCGGTCGGCTCCTGGATCGCGGCCCGCGACCGGGACGAGGTGCTGGCCGCCTTCGAGAAGGCGGAGGCGGCGATCGCCCCCGTGCAGGACGTACGGGACGTGTTCACCGACCCGCAGTACCTGGCCCTGGACACGGTCACCACCGTCGCCGACCCCGACCTCGGCCCGCTGAAGATGCAGAACGTCCTCTTCCGGCTCTCCGCGACCCCCGGCGCGATCCGCTGGGCGGGGCGGGCCCACGGCGCCGACACCGAGGACGTACTCACCGAACTGGGACTCGGCCCGGCCGAGCTCGGCGCCCTGCGCGAGGAGGGCGCCCTGTGACCCGCACCCCGCTGACCTGGCTCTACGTCCCCGGCGACCGGCCCCACGTGGTGGACAAGGCGCTCGTCGCGGGCGCCGACGTGGTGGTGATCGACCTGGAGGACGCGGTCGCCCCGGACCGCAAGGAGTACGCCCGCACGGCCACCGCCGAACGGCTCTCCGAGCACCAGCCGGTCCCGGTGCACGTCCGGCTGAACGCGGCCGAAGGGCCCTGGGGCGCGGCGGACCTCGCCGCCCTGGCCTCCCTGCCCGGCGCGTCCGGACTCCGGCTGCCCAAGGTCGCCTCCCCCGACGAGGTACGGCACACCGCCGTCCTCACCGCGCTGCCGCTGTACGCGCTCCTCGAATCCGCCCTCGGCATCGAGCACGCCCACGCCATCGCCCGCGCCCATCCCTCCCTGCGCGGGATCTCGCTGGGCGAGGCGGACCTGCGGGCCGACCTCGGGGTACGGGCCGACTCGGGGCTCGACTGGTCCCGGTCCCGGGTGATCGTCGCCGCCCGCGCGGCGGGACTCGCCCCGCCCCCGCAGTCCGTCCACCCCGACATCCGGGACCTGGACGGTCTGGCCGCCTCCTGCGCCCGGGGCCGCGCCTTCGGCTTCCTGGGCCGGGCCGCGATCCACCCGCGCCAGCTCCCGGTGATCGAGCGGGCCTACCAGCCGACCCCGGCGGAGCTGGAGGAGGCCGAGACCGTGGTCAAGGCGGCCGCCGCCGAGCAGGGCGCCCAGGCCCTCCCCGACGGCCGCTTCATCGACGCGGCGACGGTGGCCCTGGCCCGGCGCACGCTGTCGCTGGTGCGGCGGGGCTGAGGGCGGGGTCCCTGCGGGGCACGTACGCGAAGAGGGCGCCCGGGGAATCCCCGGGCGCCCTCTCCCTGTGCCACATGCGCGTGCCGTGTGCGCGTCAGCCCTTCTTGGCCTCGGCGGTGTCCTTGGCCATGTCGACCTTGGGTGCCGTGCCGGCGGTGTCCTCGGGTTCGGCCTTCTCGGACTGCTCGGGCTTCGCCGCGCCGTCCTCGGGCTTCGCCTCGTCCTTGCCCTCCGGCTTGTCGCCCTCGGGCGCGTCGCCCTTCGCCTCGACCGCTTCGGCGCCCTCGGCGCCCTCGGCGGCGCCCGCCTCCACGACCGGCTCCCGGCCCGGACGCATCCGCGCCGAGACGATCAGGTAGGTCACGGCCAGCAGGAAGACGATCAGCGCGGTCCAGTCGTTGAGCCTGAGGCCCAGGATGTGGTGGGCGTCGTCCACGCGCATGTACTCGATCCAGCCGCGGCCCACGCAGTAGGCGGCGACGTAGAGCGCGAAGGCGCGGCCGTGGCCCAGCTTGAAGCGGCGGTCGGCCCAGATGACCAGGAAACCGACGCCGACGCACCACAGCGACTCGTACAGGAACGTCGGGTGGTAGTAGCCCGGCACCCGGCCGCCCTCGGAGGAGGTGATGTGCAGGGCCCAGGGCAGATGGGTCTCGCGGCCGTACAGCTCCTGGTTGAACCAGTTGCCCCAGCGGCCGATGGCCTGCGCGAAGGCGATGCCGGGGGCGACGGCGTCGGCGTAGGCGGGCATCGCGACGCCCCGGCGGCGGGCGCCGATCCAGGCACCGAGCGCGCCGAGCGCGATCGCGCCCCAGATGCCGAGGCCGCCTTCCCAGACCTTGAAGGCGTCCACCCAGTTCCGGCCCGGGCTGAAGTACAGCTCGTAGTCCGTGATCACGTGGTAGAGCCGTCCGCCGACGAGGCCGAAGGGCACCGCCCACACGGCGATGTCGGCGACCGTGCCGGCGCGGCCGCCCCGGGCGACCCAGCGCTTGTTGCCGAGCCAGACGGCGACGAAGACGCCGATGATGATGCAGAAGGCGTAACCGCGCAGCGGAATGGGGCCGAGGTACAGCACCCCGCGCGACGGACTGGGAATGTAGGCAATATCCATGGCAGGGTCGACGCTACCGTGCCGGGCCGCGCGGACGCCGGGCGACCGGGCTACGGCTCCATAACGGGCAGGTGAGAAACGTGGCTCACCCTCGGTCGTTGGCCTCCACCAGCTGCTTGAGCTTCTCCGGGGTCATGGTCTGGTCCTGGTAGATGTTCCTGCCGTCGAACAGCACCGTGGGCGTCCCGCCGAGCTTGGCCGCCTCGAACGCCTGGTGGGAGCGGTTCACCCAGCTGTTGTGCGTGCCGTCCTTCACACAGGAGCGGAAGGCCGGGGTGTCCAGGCCCTTGACCTTGCCGGCGAGCTGGATCAGCTTGTCGTCGCTCGCGAAGGCGTCGTCCGACTCCTCGGGCTGGTTGGCGTAGAGCACGTCGTGATAGTCGCGGAACCTGCCCGCGTCCTGCGCGCAGGCGGCGGCGTTGGCCGCGCGCAGGGAGCCGGTGCCGCCCAGGTTGCCGTCGATCAGCCGGACCAGGTGGTAGTCGACGCGGAGCTTGCCCGCGTCCGTCAGCTCGTGCAGCACCGGGCGGTACCGCACCTCGAAGGCCTGGCAGGCCGGGCAGCGGAAGTCCTCCCAGACGGTGAGCGTCGACCTGGCGCCGTCCTTGCCGACCGGGATCGCGAGGCTGTCCTTGCCCTGGGCGCCGGAGGGGGCCACGACCGGGCCCGCGTTCTTGCTGCCCTTGTCCTTGCCCGCGTTCGCGGCGATGATGCCGATCACCGCGGCGAGGCCGAGGACGCAGACCACGCTCGCGCCCACGATCAGCGCCCGGCGCCGCCTCTCCGCGGACTTCTGCTTCTCGCGCTCCGCCGCAATCCGCTGCCGGGCGGTGCGCTTTCCGTCACGGTTCTTCTCGCTCACACCCCCTGAACGAACCGGGGAGGCGCATTGCGCCTCCCCGGCCGTAGGTCCACCCGTTCGAGTGACCACGGAGTTCCGTGCCCGTCTCCGTGCCCGTCGGGGCGGCGGCTCAGACCGTGCCGCGCACGCCCTTCGCCAGGTCGGCGGCGAGCGCGCGGACCGCTTCGAGACCGGCGGCCTCGTCCGGGGCGTCCAGCATCAGCTTGACGAAGGCCGAGCCGACGATCACGCCGTCGGCGAAGCCCGCCACCTCGGCGGCCTGGGCCGCGTTGGAGACGCCGAGGCCGACGCAGACGGGCAGGTCGCCGTTGGTCGCGCGGGTGCGCTCCACCAGGTCCTGGGCCTGCGCGCCGACCGACTCACGGGTGCCGGTGACACCCATCAGCGAGGCGGCGTAGACGAAGCCGCTGCCCGCCGCGGTGATCCGGGCGAGCCGCTCGTCCTTGCTGCTGGGGGCGACCACGAAGACGGTCGCGAGACCGTGCTTCTCGGCGTGCTCGCGCCACAGCGCGGACTCCTGCACCGGCAGGTCGGGCAGGATGCAGCCCGCGCCGCCCGCCTCGGCCAGCTCGGCGGTGAACCGCTCGACGCCGTAGCGGTCGATGGGGTTCCAGTACGTCATGACGAGCACCGGCTTGCCGGTGGCCGCGTGCGCCTCGCGGACCGTGCGCATCACGTCCGCGATCTTCACGCCGCCGCGCAGCGCGATGTCGTCGGCGGTCTGGATGACCGGGCCGTCCAGGACCGGGTCGCTGTGCGGCAGCCCGACCTCGACGACGTCGGCCCCGCCGTCGAAGACGGCCTTGATCGCCTCGATGCCGCCGTCCACGGTCGGGAACCCGGCCGGGAGGTAGGCGATGAGCGCGGCGCGGTCCTCGGCCTTCGCGGCGGCGAGGGTGTCCGACAGCAGCTGAATGTTCCCGCTCACTTGGCGTCCCCCTCGATCTCGGCGGTGTCGGCTTGGTCGGCGGCCACCTCGGCGTCGGTGTCGTAGAGGCCGAAGTAGCGGGCGGCGGTGTCCATGTCCTTGTCGCCGCGCCCGGAGAGGTTGACGATGATCAGGCCGTCCGGGCCCAGCTCCTTGCCGACCTCCAGGGCACCGGCGAGCGCGTGGGCGCTCTCGATGGCCGGGATGATGCCCTCGGTGCGCGAGAGCAGCCGCAGCGCCTGCATGGCCTCGTCGTCGGTGACGGCGCGGTACTCGCCGCGGCCCGAGTCCTTCAGGAAGGCGTGCTCGGGGCCGATGCCCGGGTAGTCCAGGCCGGCCGAGATCGAGTACGGCTCGGTGATCTGGCCCTCCTCGTCCTGGAGGACGTAGGAGCGGGAGCCGTGCAGGATGCCGGGCTCTCCCTGGGTGAGGGTCGCCGCGTGCTCGCCGGTCTCCACGCCATGTCCGGCAGGCTCGCAGCCGATCAGGCGGACGTCCGCGTCGGGGATGAAGGCGTGGAAGAGGCCGATGGCGTTGGAGCCGCCGCCCACGCACGCGATGGCGGCGTCCGGGAGGCGTCCGGCCTGCTCCAGGATCTGGCGGCGGGCCTCCACGCCGATGACGCGGTGGAAGTCGCGGACCATCGCCGGGAACGGGTGCGGGCCCGCGACGGTGCCGAACAGGTAGTGCGTGTGGTCGACGTTGGCGACCCAGTCGCGGAACGCCTCGTTGATGGCGTCCTTCAGAGTGCGGCTGCCGGACTTCACGGCCACGACCTCGGCGCCGAGCATCCGCATCCGGGCCACGTTGAGGGCCTGGCGCTCGGTGTCGATCTCGCCCATGTAGATCGTGCAGTCGAGACCGAACAGGGCACAGGCGGTGGCGGTGGCGACGCCGTGCTGTCCCGCGCCGGTCTCCGCGATGACGCGGGTCTTGCCCATGCGCTTGGTGAGCAGGGCCTGGCCGAGCACGTTGTTGATCTTGTGTGAGCCGGTGTGGTTGAGGTCCTCGCGCTTGAGGAACACGCGGGCGCCACCGGCGTGTTCGGCGAACCGGGGAACCTCGGTCAGGGAGCTGGGGCGGCCGGTGTAGTTGACCAGGAGGTCGTCCAGTTCGCGGGCGAATTCCGGGTCCTGCTTGGCCTTCTCGTACTCGACGGCGACCTCGTCCACGGCGGCCACGAGGGCTTCCGGGATGAACTTGCCGCCGAAGGCGCCGAAGTACCCCTCGGCGGTGGGGACTTGGCCTTCCGGGTCAGGGAAGAAGTAGTTGCTGGGCATGCCAGTACCTCACGGTGAGTGCGTGGAAAAAACACTAATCGCCGTGGGGGCGGGGTTCGTCTGTTGGCTGCGAGCCGTTAGTGGCTTGTCGCGCCCACGCGGCGGAGCCGCATGATCGATCGGAGCCCCGCGCCCCTGAGGGGCTGCTGCTGCCATCGCATGCCATTGATCTGGCCGGGCTCCGCGCCGATGTGGTACCTCACCCTGCGACCGTGGACCCGGCGGGCCGGGGCGCGGCAGCCACGGGGACGGCAGCCGCGCGCGAGGCGGGCGTGCCGGTCCACGGTGGTCAGGGTCCTGTTCATCGGTGTCAGCCTACCGGGTGGTCAGCCCCGGCCGTGCCGGAGCGCGGGGTGCTCCCCGGCCGCCACCAGGTCGGCCACGGCCGTCTTGGGGTCGCGGCCCGTGACCAGGGACTCGCCGACCAGGACGGCGTCGGCGCCCGCGTTGGCGTAGGCGATCAGGTCGTGGGGGCCGCGCACGCCGGACTCCGCGATCTTGACGAGGTCGTCGGGGATCTCGGGGGCGACGCGCTCGAAGGTGGTGCGGTCGACCTCGAGGGTCTTGAGGTTGCGGGCGTTGACGCCGATGATCCGGGCGCCCGCGTCCACGGCGCGCTCCACCTCGTCCTCGTCGTGGACCTCGACCAGGGGGGTGAGGCCGATGGAGACGGCGCGCTCGATCAGGGACTCCAGGGCGGGCTGCTCCAGGGCGGCCACGATCAGCAGCGCGAGGTCGGCACCGTAGGCGCGGGCCTCCCACAGCTGGTACGACGTGACGATGAAGTCCTTGCGCAGCACCGGGATGTCCACGCGGGCGCGGACGGCCTCCAGGTCGGCCAGCGAGCCGCCGAAGCGGCGCTGCTCGGTGAGGACGGAGATGACGGAGGCACCGCCCGCCTCGTAGTCGGCGGCGAGGCCCGCCGGGTCCGCGATGGCGGCCAGCGCGCCCTTGGAGGGGCTGGAGCGCTTGACCTCGCAGATGACCTTGACGCCGTCGCCCTTGAGCGCGGCCACCCCGTCCTTGGCGGCGGGAGCCTTGGCGGCACGCTCCTTGAGCTCGTCGAGGCTGACGCGTGCCTGGCGCTCCGCGAGGTCGGCCCGGACTCCGTCGATGATCTCGTCGAGCACGCTCACGGGAGCGGCCCCCTTCCAGACGGTCGTGAAGATCAGGCCGTTAAGCCTGCGGGGTTCGAAAACCCGTGGTCACTGCGATGGTATCCGCAGGAGGTGTCCGACTTCGCATCCGGTGCGCGGCGGTCCCCTTACCTGGACATTCGTAGTTGATCAAGGATGCAACCAGCCACCGAACGGCAGGTTCCGGACGACGGTGAACGCCAGGAGGGCTCCCCCGAGGACCCACAGCCGGGCGGTCGGGATGTCGATCCGCAGCGGCTTTCCGCGTGCCGCCCGTACGGCCCAGACGGTCCACAGCACGGCGAAGGCGACGTAGGCGGCCACACCGAACGCGTTGTCACGCAGCGCGCCGAGGAGATCGCCGTGCACGAAGGCGTGCGCGCTGCGCAGCCCCCCGCAGCCGGGGCAGTACAGCCCGGTGAGCGCGTACAGCGGGCAGACCGGATAGTGGCCGGGCTGGTTCGGATCCACGGCCCCGACATAGGCGAACGCCCCGGCCACGGCCACGAGCGTCCCGGCGGGCGCGGCGAGCCGCCGCAGCAGGGGGGCGGGTGCCGGTGCGGCGGAGGGGTGCGGGCGGCCGGGTGCGGGCGGGGTGTCGGCGTTCACGCTCGCATTGTGCCGCGCGGGGTGCGCGGGCGCGCGGGACGGGCCTCCGCGCGTCAGCGCAGGTTCAGTGCACGACATGCCGCGTTGATGACGTTGTGGGCGTCGGACCCGTACACGGCCGACTCGCGCAAGGTGTTCCACGTGCGGAGGTGGAGGGCGACGCTGTCGGCGTCGTCGAGCCACAGTTCCGCGTGAAGCTGCGCCGCGAGGACGGACGGTGGACAGACCAGGGAGCGCAACGCGCCTTCCCACATCATGATCCGGTACATCCTGCCCGGCTGGTACAAACCCTCCTGTGTTCAAGGTCCTCGGGCGTGGCCGTCTGCTTGCTCAACTCCAGCTTCGAGACCTTCGAGTTGGGCCACCCGAGCTTGCGGGCCAGAGCGGTGCCGGTGAGTCGACCGTCAGGGCAGGACAGGCGAAGCTCCCGGAGCCGTACCCCGAGCGCTTCGCGGGCCTGCTGGTAGTCGGTGCTCACCGGCGCATACCTGCTTTACTCCTCCTTCGCGGCCAGCTCCGCCACGAACTTCCTGAACGGCGTGGCGTAGTGCTGGGCCACATCCCGCAGTCGGTTGTACTGGTTGACGCGCGCCGGTTCCGTGATCAGCTCGGCACCCGTCAGGTTGTCGTCGTCATCGAAGATGCACACGGCGACGATGTACGAGTCGAAGATCCAGAAGTCCTCATCCGGCAGGTTGACGCGCTTCGCGTCCTCGCGCCACATGTTGCGTACTTCCTCGCCACAGGCGGCGTTCTTCTCGGCGTGCGCGAGAGCAGGTACCGCTGCCCCTCGGTCGACGGGTTGTCCACGATGCGCACCCGGCCGACGTACACGCCGTCCGCCGTCTTGGCCCGGATGCCCCGGCTCCGCGCTCGTCGGCCCCGGAGACCGGATCGGCTACGAGGGACAGTGGCGCACGGGCAAGGCGGCGAAGACCGGCATCGGCGCGATGGGTGGCCTGTTCGTGGTCGTCGCCTGGGAAGAGGGCGGCACCGAGCGCTTCCGCGCCGGGGATGAGCTGCTGCTGGGACAGTCCGGGGCGGCGTAGACCCGTCATGGGGTACCCGTCGCTCCCCCAGGACACAGAAACGCCCCGCCGAATACCGGCGGGGCGTCCTCGTGCGCTCCCAGGACCGTCCGTGGGGCTCAGGCGGCGATGGCCGGCCGGAACCCGGATCGGGACCAGAGCGGCGTCCCCGGACAGATGTGCGGGGCCGCCCCCCGGGTGCGGTGTGCCAGGGCGGTCAGCTCTCGGCGGTGACCGGCTCGCGGGTCGTGGCGGTGGTCAGGTGCGCGATCTGAGGGTTCTCCTTGGGCTGGCCGAGACCCATCGAGCGCATGACCATGCCCACGACACCGCCGAGGACCACGATCACCATGCCGGCCCAGAAGCCGAGCGGCTGGGCCATCACCATGAAGGCGCCCGCGACGCAGAAACCGATGAAGGCGATGATGACACCGGTCCAGGCGGCCGGGGTGTGACCGTGGCTGCTGCCCGCCATGACTTGCTCCTAGCTGCTGTGTACGTGACGTACGTTTTTGAAGGCCGCCGGTCGGTACGGGCCGGACGCCCGACGCCCATTGTCGCGCACGCGCGCGGGAGACCGACGCGGGGGTCGAGTCTGGTTGGCCACACCCGTTGACCACACCCGTAGGCCACACCCGCGGCAGGGCTCAGGTGCCGGTGGGGTCCTCGCCCCGGTCCAGGGCCTTCCACATCTCCTCGGGACGCTCGGGGTCGACCGGGCGCGCCGTGCGCCGGGGACGCTGCGCGCCGCGCTCGTAGCGCCCGGACATGGCGGGCCACAGACGGCCGTACCGCAGGGCGAGTACCCCGGCGAGCAGGATCAGCACACCGCCGACGGCCGCGACGTACGGCCAGCCGGTGTGGGTGAGGGCGGCGACGGTGGCCGAGGTGTCGCCGGTGGCGCGGGCGGCCTTCTCGTCCAGCGCGGAGCCGTCGGAGGCTCCGGCGAGGGCGGCGGCGACGATGCCCGCGCCGGAGAGCGCGAGCAGCCCGGCGACGGCGAACCGGCCGGCCCGGCGGACCGCGAAGACGGCGACCAGCGCGGCCAGGCCCACGACGGCGAGCGCCGCCGGGACTCCGGTGACGTCGCTGCCCTTGGCGGTCAGCGGGAAGGTGCCGCCGGCCACCGTCGCGGTGCCCTCGGACCAGCGCTGCCGGGTCGCGAGCAGCGCCACGGCGGCGCCGAGCGCGCCGAACAGCAGGGCCGCGGCGAGGCTGCGCCGGCTGGACCGGACGGGCGCGGCGGCTTCGGTACGGGGGTGAGGTACGGCAGTCACGTACTCCACTATCGCCTGAACCCCGGGCGATCAGTCACCCGGGGTTCACCAGGAAGGCGTCAGACGGTGCCGAGCCGGTTGGCGGTGTGCACCGCGCGGAGCACCGCGGCGGCCTTGTTGCGGCACTCCTGGTCCTCGGCGACCGGGTCGGAGTCCGCGACGATCCCGGCACCCGCCTGGACGTACGCCGTGCCGTCGCGCAGCAGGGCGGTGCGGATGGCGATGGCGGTGTCGGAGTCGCCCGCGAAGTCGAGGTAGCCGACGCAGCCGCCGTACAGACCGCGCCGGGAGGGCTCCAGTTCGTCGATGATCTGCATCGCGCGGGGCTTGGGGGCGCCGGAGAGGGTGCCCGCCGGGAAGCACGCGGTGAGCACGTCGAAGGCGGTGCGGCCGCCGGAGACCTTGCCGGTGACCGTGGAGACGATGTGCATGACGTGGGAGTAGCGCTCGATCGACATGAAGTCGACGACCTCCACGGAGCCGGGTTCGCAGACCCGGCCGAGGTCGTTGCGGCCGAGGTCGACCAGCATCAGGTGCTCGGCGCGCTCCTTGGGGTCGGCCATCAGCTCGTCGGCGAGGGCCTGGTCCTCCTGCGGGGTGGCGCCCCGGTGCCGGGTGCCCGCGATGGGGTGCACCATGGCGCGGCCGTCCTCGACCTTGACCAGCGCCTCGGGCGAGGAGCCGACCACGTCGAAGCCGTCGAAGCGGAACAGGTACATGTACGGGGACGGGTTGGTGGCCCGGAGGACCCGGTAGACGTCCAGCGCGCTCGCGGTGCACGGGGTCTCGAAGCGCTGCGAGGGGACGACCTGGAACGCCTCGCCCGCGCGGATGCGCTCCTTGACGTCCTCGACGGCCTCCTGGAAGTCGGGGCCGCCCCACAGGGCGGTGTACTCGGGCAGCTCGGAGGGCGGCAGTACGGCCGGGGGCTGGGCGACCGGGCGGGCCAGGTCGGCCTCCATGGCGTCGAGCCGGGCGACCGCGTCGGCGTACGCCTCGTCCACGCCGGTGTCGAGGTCGTTGTGGTTGATCGCGTTGGCGATCAGCAGGACCGAGCCCTCCCAGTGGTCCATGACCGCGAGATCGCTGGTCAGAAGCATGGTCAACTCGGGCAGCTTCAGGTCGTCGCGCTCGCCGGGGCCGATCTTCTCCAGGCGGCGGACGATGTCGTAGCCGAGGTAGCCGACCATGCCGCCGGTGAAGGGCGGCAGGCCCTCCTGGTGCGGGGTGTGCAGGGCCTGGAGGGTGGCGCGCAGGGCGGCGAGCGGGTCGCCGTCGGTGGGGACGCCGACCGGCGGGGTGCCGAGCCAGTGGGCCTGGCCGTCGCGCGTGGTCAGGGTGCCGGCCGAGCGGACGCCGACGAAGGAGTAGCGCGACCAGGAGCGGCCGTTCTCGGCGGACTCCAGGAGGAAGGTGCCGGGGCGTTCGGCGGCGAGCTTGCGGTAGAGGGCGACGGGGGTGTCGCCGTCGGCGAGGAGCTTGCGGGTGACGGGGATGACGCGCCGGTCGGCGGCGAGCTTGCGGAAGGTGTCGAGGTCCATGGCGCTCACTGGCCTTCACCCTTCAGCAGCACGTCGGCGTCGAAGCAGGTGCGGTCACCCGTGTGGCAGGCGGCGTCCGTCTGGTCGACCTTGACCAGCAGGGTGTCGGCGTCGCAGTCCAGCGCGACGGACTTCACCAGCTGGACGTGGCCGGAGGTGTCGCCCTTGACCCAGTACTCCTGGCGGCTGCGGGACCAGTACGTGCAGCGGCCGGTGGTCAGGGTGCGGTGCAGCGCCTCGTCGTCCATCCAGCCGAGCATCAGTACCTCGCCGGTGTCGTACTGCTGGGCGATGGCGGGCACGAGTCCGTCGCGGTCGCGCTTGAGGCGGGCGGCGATCTCCGGGTCGAGGCCGCTGGGGCGGGGGCTGCCGGTCGTACGGGTCATGGGTGCCATTGTGCCGTGCGGGGCGGCGCGTCACGGTCCGTGTCCGCTGTGCGGTCCTTCCGTATGGTCGTAGGCTGAGCCCATGTCGACCTTCGCCAAGCGTGAACGGCTGTTGCTCGCCGACCTCTTGGAAACCGCCGGACCGGAAGCCCCGACGCTGTGCGAGGGGTGGACCACCCGGGACCTGGCCGCCCATGTGGTGGTGCGCGAGCGCCGCCCGGACGCGGTCGCGGGCCAGTTCGTGAAGCAGCTCGCGCCGCGCCTGGACCGAGTGATGGAGGAGTACGCCGCGAAGCCGTACGAGGAGCTGATCCAGCTCATCCGGACGGGCCCGCCGAAGCTCTCGCCGTTCTCCGTCAAGCAGGTGGACGAGGCGTCGAACACGGTGGAGTTCTTCGTCCACGCCGAGGACGTGCGCCGTGCCCAGCCGGACTGGAGCCCGCGCGAGCTGGACCCGGTGTTCCAGGACGCGCTGTGGTCGCGTCTGGAGCGCGCGGCCCGGCTCGCGGGACGCAAGGCGCCGACCGGGCTCGTACTGCGCCGCCCGGACGGGCAGACGGTGGTGGCGCACAAGGGCGCGCCGGTGGTGACGGTGACCGGCGAGCCCGCCGAGCTGCTGATGTTCGTCTTCGGGCGGCAGGACGCGGCCAAGGTGGTCCTGGACGGCGACCCGGACGCGATCGACAGGATCGGCGACTCCCGGCAGCTCGGCATCTGACGTCCGGGAGCGCGCCGCCGTGATCAAGGTCGCGATGACCGGGGTGTACGTCGACGACGTCGAGCGGGCGCACGCCTTCTACACGGAGGTGCTGGGCTTCGAGACGCGGCTGCACGTGGACCTCGGCGACGGCGCGCTGTTCGTCACGGTGGGCGCGCCGGACGGGGTCCAGCCGGACGTGCAGCTCCTGCTGGAGCCCGGCGAGGGCCCGATCGCGGAGCCGTACCGGGCGGCGCTGTACGAGGCGGGGCTGCCGTCCATCGTGTTCGCGGTGGACGACCTGTTCGCCGAGTACGAGCGGCTGCGCGGCCTCGGCGTGCGCTTCCCGCACCCCCCGACCGTCCAGGGCCCGCTGCTGGCGGCGGTCCTGGACGACACGGTGGGCAATCTGGTCCAGCTGACCCAGCCGATCCCCTGACGGGACCTGGTCATCGGGTCATCGGGGCAGTTCGGCGCGGCGCAGCGCGGGGAACGCGAGGACGACGACCCCGCCCAGGCCGCAGACGGCGGCGCTGACGGCGTACACCGGTCCGACGCCCCAGACGCCGATCGCGGCGGCGGCGAACGGCATGCTCAGCGGGGCGATGCCGAGGCTGACCAGGCTGGCGACGGAGATGACCCGGCCGAGGTAGGCGGGGTCGCCCTGGGTCTGGAGCAGCGCCCCGCACAGGGCCCCGCTCAGTCCGGTGAGCAGTCCGATCAGCAGGGCGATGCCGACGGCGACGGGCAGCGCGGGTGCCTGGCCGAGAGCCCCGACGGCGACGGCACCGGCCACGCAGGCGCACCCCGTGACCAGTCCGGCCCGGGGCAGCCGCCCCCGCACGGCGAGCAGCATCGAGACGGCGCCCGCACCGACCCCGAACCCGGCGAGCACCCAGCCCATGCCGGACGCCCCCCAGCCGCGCTGGTCGGCCAGCAGGGTCAGTCCGATGTTCAGCGGCGCGACGAACCCGAGGTCCCCGAGCGCGATGGCCAGCACCAGGGGGCCGAGGACGCGGTGGTGACGGAGGTAGGCGAGCCCGGCGCGGAGATCGTGCCAGGCGGCGCGGCCCGGACGCGAGGCGGGGGCCGGGACGGTCACGGCGTCCGGCGCGGCCGGGACGGTCACGGCGTCCAGGGTGTCCGGGGCGGTCGGCGCGAGCGGCACGGTGGCCACGGGCGGAACGGTCCCCGCGGACGGCACCGCCGCCGTCGCCGCCGCGTCCGGACCGGCCGGGACGGCCTCCGCGGCCACGGCGCCCGAAGGCGCCTGCCCCGGCCCGCCCGTCCCCTCCGGCACACCGGTCTGCTCGACCGCGTCCCGCCGGGGCAGCTCCCGTATCCGCACCGAGACCAGCAGCGGCACCGATATCGCGATGAGCGCTCCGGCCAGGCCGAAGGCGGTCGCCGCGCCGCCCAGGGCGATGCCGAGTCCGCCGAGCGGGGCGCCGACGACGGACGCGAACCGGTTGGCGAGGCCGCGCATCCCCTGGACCCGGGTGAGCTGGTCCGTGCCGGTGATCCTGGCCGGCAGGGCGCCCACGGCCGGGACGAACACGGCGTCGACGGCGCCGAACAGCAGCGCCAGCGCGGCCAGCGGCCACAGTCCGGGGTGGGCGAGGAACAGCAGCGCGGCCACGGCGAGGACGGCCACGCAGCGCACGGTGTCGCTGCCGATGACGACCCGGCGCGGCCCGAACCGGTCGGCCACCACCCCGCCGCCCAGCATGAGCACGGCACGCGGCAGCGCGCTGACCGACACCACGACCCCGGCCTCCGCCGGACTCCCGGCCCGCACGGCGGCCCAGGACAGGGCGAGGTAGAAGACGTTGTCGCCGACCATGGAGGAGGCGTAGGCCCCGAGCCAGCGCAGGACGTTGGGGTCGCGGTGGGCGGGGCGGCCCACGGCCGGTACGGCGGTGACGGTGGTCAAGTCGGTGATCCTTCTCAGACGCGGAACGGGAAGCCGTACATGTACAGCGCGACGTTCTCGCGCCCTTCGGTGTCGCCGGAGGCCTCGGCCGCCCGGCCCTTCTCGTCGTACTTCCTGACGACCGCGGTCAACTCCTCGCGGAGCCGCTCCAGTTCGGAAGCGGTGAGGCGCATCAGGGCCTCGCTGTCCCCGGAGGCCGCGGCCCACTCGGCGGACCAGGTCGGGCGTTCGTCGAGGTGGCGCCGGTAGAGGTCGGCACGCTGCTCGTGGAAGAGGCGGGCGGCGGCGAGGTGGGCCGCCGCCTTCTCGGGGGCGTCGCGGAAGTCCTCGTCCCGGATGCTCACGCCGTCCGACGACGGCTGCCACCAGCGCTCACGGGCGTCACCGGTCCGCGACTCCGCCTGCTCGATCAGGCCGTGCTCGGCGAGCTTGCGCAGGTGATAGCTGACCAGGGACACGGCCTCGTCCACGTGCTCGGCCAGCCGGGACGCGGTGGCGACGTTCTCCACGCACAGCAGCCGGTACAGGTCGGCGCGCAGCGGGTGCGCGAGCGCCTTGAGGGTGCCGACGTCGGTGATGCGCCGGTTCTCCTTGCTTGCCATGGGCACGACTGTAGATGCGAAAGGAAACTTGCACAATAAATCTTGCGCAACTTTCCTTTCGCATCTGCCGAAGCTCAGCGCAGCGTCACCGCACGGGGTGCCCCGCCTCCCGCAGCGTCCGCTTCACGTCCCCGATCCGCAGGTCCCCGAAGTGGAAGACCGAGGCCGCGAGGACCGCGTCCGCGCCCGCCTCGACCGCCGGGGCGAAATGGGAGAGCGTGCCCGCACCGCCCGAGGCGATCACCGGGACGGAGACGTGCCCCCGGACGGCGGACAGCATCTCCAGGTCGTAGCCGTCCTTCGTGCCGTCCGCGTCCATCGAGTTGAGCAGGATCTCGCCCGCGCCCAGCTCGGCGGCCCGGTGCGCCCACTCGACCGCGTCGATGCCGGTGCCCTTGCGGCCGCCGTGGGTGGTGACCTCGAAGGAGCCGGACGCCGTGCGGCGGGCGTCCACCGAGAGGACCAGCACCTGGCTGCCGAACCGCTCCGCGATCTCGCGGATGAGCTCGGGACGGGCGATGGCGGCGGTGTTGACGCCCACCTTGTCCGCGCCCGCGCGCAGCAGCTTGTCCACGTCCTCGGCGGTGCGGACGCCGCCGCCCACGGTGAGCGGGATGAAGACCTGCTCGGCGGTGCGGCGCACCACGCCGTAGGTGGTCTCCCGGTTGCCGGAGGAGGCGGTGATGTCCAGGAAGGTCAGCTCGTCGGCGCCCTCGGCGTCGTAGACCTTGGCCATCTCCACCGGGTCGCCCGCGTCGCGCAGGTTCTGGAAGTTGACGCCCTTGACGACCCGGCCGTTGTCCACGTCCAGGCAGGGGATCACTCGTACGGCCAGGCTCATGCGGACACTCCTCGGAACGCCTCCACCTCGACCTCGACGACCAGGCTGGGGTCCACGAGACCGGAGACGATGATCATGGTTGCGGCGGGCCGGACGGAGTCGAACAGCTCCTTGTGGGCGCGCCCCACATCGTCCACGTCCCGCGCATGGGTGATGTACATACGGGTGCGCACCACATCGTCACGACCGAGGCCCACCTGCTCCAGCGCGCCCAGCGCGACGTTGAAGGCGTTGACGGCCTGCTCGTACGGACCGCCCCCGGCGATCTGCCCGTCCACGATGGAGGTGCAGCCCGAGACCAGCACCAGGCCGTTGGGCAGCTCGACGGCGCGGGAGTAGCCGAACTGGTCCTCCCAGGGCGCGCCCGTGCTCACCCGGCGCACGTCGCTCACCGGGACACCGCCGCGAGGGCCTCTTCCAGGGTGAACGCCTCGGCGTACAGCGCCTTGCCGACGATGGAGCCCTCGACGCCGAGCGGCACGAGGTCGGCGATGGCGCGCAGGTCGTCCAGCGAGGAGACGCCGCCGGAGGCGACGACCGGGCGGTCGGTGGCCGCGCAGACGTTCCTCAGCAGCTCCAGGTTGGGGCCCTGGAGGGTGCCGTCCTTGGCGATGTCGGTGACGACGTAGCGCGCGCAGCCCTCCTTGTTCAGGCGGTCCAGCGTCTCGTAGAGGTCGCCGCCGTCACGGGTCCAGCCCCGGCCGCGCAGGGTGGTGCCGCGCACGTCCAGACCGACCGCGATCTTGTCGCCGTGCTCGGCGATGACCTTGGCGACCCACTCGGGGGTCTCCAGGGCGGCGGTGCCGAGGTTGACGCGGGTGCAGCCGGTGGCGAGGGCGGCGGCGAGGGTGTCGTCGTCGCGGATGCCGCCGGACAGCTCGACCTTGATGTCCATCGCGCCCGCGACCTCGGCGATCAGGGCCCGGTTGTCCCCGGTGCCGAACGCGGCGTCCAGGTCGACCAGATGCAGCCACTCCGCGCCCGCGCGCTGCCAGGCGAGGGCGGCCTCCAGCGGGGAGCCGTAGGAGGTCTCGGTGCCGGACTCGCCGTGCACGAGGCGTACGGCCTGGCCGTCGCGGACGTCGACGGCGGGGAGCAGTTCGAGCTTGGCCATGGTCTTAGAGGGTTCCGATCCAGTTGGTGAGGAGCTGGGCGCCGGCGTCGCCGGACTTCTCGGGGTGGAACTGGGTGGCGGCGAGGGCGCCGTTCTCCACGGCGGCCACGAACGGTCCGCCGTAGGTCGACCAGGTCACCGCGGGCGGGGTCATGGCCGCGTTGAGCTGCTCGAACTCCCAGTCCTGCACGGCGTAGGAGTGCACGAAGTAGTAGCGGTCCTCCGGGTCGAGGCCCGCGAAGAGCCGCGAGTCGGCCGGGGCGTCCACGGTGTTCCAGCCCATGTGCGGAACGACCTCGGCCTTGAGCGGGCCGACCGTGCCGGGCCACTCGTCCAGGCCCTCGGTCTCCACGCCGTGCTCGATGCCGCGGGCGAAGAGGATCTGCATGCCGACGCAGATGCCGAGCACCGGGCGGCCCCCGGCGAGGCGGCGGTCGATCACCCAGTCGCCGCGGGCCGCGCGCAGGCCCTCCATGCAGGCGGCGAACGCGCCGACACCCGGGACGAGCAGGCCGTCGGCGTTCATGGCGGTGTCGAAGTCACGGGTGATCTCGACGTCGGCGCCGACACGGGCGAGGGCGCGCTCGGCGGAGCGGACGTTGCCGAAGCCGTAGTCGAAGACCACGACCTTCTTGAGGTCGCTCAACTCCACACCCCCAGCCGCATGACGCCCGCGACCAGGCACATGGCCGCGCCGATGGAGACCAGCACGATCAGGCTGGTGGGCATCTTCTGCTTGACGAAGGAGATGATGCCGCCGACCAGGAAGAGGCCGACGACGATCAGGATGGTGGACAGGCCGGTCATGGGTTACAGCGCGCCCTTCGTGGAGGGGAGGATGCCGGCCGCGCGCGGGTCGCGCTCGCTGGCGTAGCGCAGGGCGCGCGCGAGCGCCTTGAACTGGCACTCCACGATGTGGTGCGCGTTGCGCCCGTACGGCACGTGCACGTGCAGCGCGATCTGCGCCTGGGCGACGAAGGACTCCAGGATGTGCCGGGTCATCGTCGTGTCGTACTCGCCGATCATCGGCGCCATCTTCTCGGGCTCGGTGTGCACGAGGTAGGGGCGGCCGGAGAGGTCGACGGTGACCTGGGCGAGGGACTCGTCCAGCGGGACCGTGCAGTTGCCGAAGCGGTAGATGCCCACCTTGTCGCCGAGCGCCTGCTTGAAGGCGGCGCCCAGCGCGAGGGCGGTGTCCTCGATGGTGTGGTGGGTGTCGATGTGCAGGTCGCCGTCGGTCTTCACGGTGAGGTCGAACAGACCGTGGCGGCCGAGCTGGTCGAGCATGTGGTCGTAGAAGCCGACGCCGGTGGCGATGTCGGTCTTGCCGGTGCCGTCGAGGTCGATCTCGACGAGGACCGAGGTCTCCTTGGTGGTGCGCTGCACGCGGCCTGTGCGGCTCATGCGTCGAGCTCCTTCTTCAGTTCCCGAACCGCGTCCAGGAACGCGTCGTTCTCTTCGGGGGTGCCGGCCGACACCCGCAGCCATCCGGGGACGCCGTTGTCCCGGACGAGGACGCCGTGGTCGAGGATGCGGCGCCAGGCCGCCCGGGTGTCCGTGAAGCGGCCGAACTGCACGAAGTTGGCGTCGGACTCGGTCACGTCGTAACCGATGGCGCGCAGTTCGGTGACCAGGCGGTCCCGCTCGGTCTTGAGCTGCTCGACATAGCCGAGCAGCGTGTCGGTGTGCTCCAGGGCGGCCAGCGCGGTCGCCTGGGTGACGGCCGACAGGTGGTACGGCAGCCGGACCAGCTGCACGGCGTCCACCACGGCGGGATCGGCGGCCAGATAGCCGAGCCGCAGCCCGGCGGCGCCGAACGCCTTGGACATGGTCCGCGAGATCACCAGGTTCGGGCGGCCTTCGAGCAGCGGCAGCAGCGAGTCGCCGTGGCTGAACTCGATGTACGCCTCGTCCACGACCACCATGGACGGCTTCGCCGCCTGCGCGGCCTCGTACAGCGCGAGGACCGTCCCGGGCGGAACCGCGTTGCCCGTGGGGTTGTTGGGCGTGGTGATGAACACGACGTCGGGCTTGTGCTCGGCGATGGCGCGCTCGGCCGCCGCGAGGTCGATGGTGAAGTCCTCGCCGCGCGGGCCGGAGATCCAGCCGGTGCCGGTGCCGCGCGCGATGAGCGCGTGCATGGAGTACGAGGGCTCGAAGCCGATCGCGGTACGGCCGGGGCCGCCGAAGGTCTGGAGGAGTTGCTGGATGACCTCGTTGGAGCCGTTGGCCGCCCAGACGTTCTCGACGCCGAGGGGGTGATGCCCGGTCTTGGTGAGGTACTTGGCCAGTTCCGTGCGGAGCTGGACCGCGTCCCGGTCGGGGTAGCGGTTCAGGTTCCGGGCGGCCTCGCGCACCCGCTCCGCGATCCGCTCGACGAGCGGTTCGGGCAGCGGGTAGGGGTTCTCGTTGGTGTTGAGCCGGACGGGGACGTCCAACTGGGGCGCGCCGTAGGGGGACTTGCCGCGCAGCTCGTCCCGTACGGGGAGATCGTCGATGCCGGTCACTTGGTCGTCGGTACCTTCCAGCCGAACCTGGCCTTGACCGCCGCGCCGTGCGCGGGCAGGTCCTCCGCCTCCGCGAGCGTCACCACGTGGTGGGCGACCTCGGCCAGCGCGTCCTTCGTGTAGTCCACGATGTGGATGCCGCGCAGGAAGGACTGCACGGACAGGCCCGAGGAGTGGCAGGCGCAACCGCCGGTGGGCAGCACGTGGTTGGACCCGGCCGCGTAGTCCCCGAGGGAGACGGGCGCCCAGGGGCCGATGAAGATCGCGCCCGCGTTGCGCACCCGGTCGGCGACGGCGGCCGCGTCGCGGGTCTGGATCTCCAGGTGCTCGGCGCCGTACGCGTCGACCACGCGCAGGCCCTCCGCCACGCCGTCCACGAGGACGATCGCGGACTGCTGTCCGTTCAGCGCGGGGACGATCCGGTCGTCGATGTGCTTCGTGGCGGCGACCTGCGTCTTCAGCTCGGCCTCGACCGCGTCGGCCAGCTCCACCGAGTCGGTGACGAGGACGGCGGCGGCCAGCGGGTCGTGCTCGGCCTGGCTGATCAGGTCGGCGGCGACGTGCACCGGGTCGGCCGTCTCGTCGGCGAGGACCGCGATCTCGGTCGGGCCCGCCTCGGCGTCGATGCCGATCTTGCCGGTGAAGAAGCGCTTGGCGGCGGCGACCCAGATGTTGCCCGGGCCGGTCACCATGTTGGCGGGCGGGCAGGACTCGGTGCCGTAGGCGAACATCGCCACGGCGGTGGCACCACCGGCCGCGTACACCTCGTCCACGCCGAGCAGGGCGCAGGCGGCGAGGATCGTCGGGTGCGGGAGGCCCCCGAACTCGGCCTGCGGGGGCGAGGCGAGGGCGATGGACCCGACCCCGGCCTCCTGCGCGGGCACCACGTTCATGATCACGGAGGAGGGGTAGACCGAGCGGCCGCCGGGCGCGTAAAGACCGACCCGGTCGACGGGCACCCACTTCTCGGTCACGGTGCCGCCGGGGACGACCTGGGTGGTGTGGTCGGTGCGGCGCTGGGCGGAGTGGACCATGCGCGCGCGGCGGATGGACTCCTCCAGGGCCGCGCGCACGGCGGGATCGAGGGCCTCCAGCGCGTCGGTGAGCGCCTGGGCCGGGACACGGACGGATTCCAGCCGTACTCCGTCGAACCTCTCCGCGAAGTCGATCAGCGCCGCGTCGCCACGATGATGCACGGCCTCGCAGATCGGACGCACCTTCTCCAGGGCGGCCGAGACGTCGAAGTCGGCTCGGGGCAGCAGGTCGCGCAGTGCGGGGCCCTCGGGGAGGGCGTCGCCGCGCAGATCGATTCGGGAGATCACAGTCCCAATTCTCTCAGACCGCCGCAGCGGGCCGTCCGCGCGTATCAGTGGCTGATACGACTCGTGGGACAACCGGCGGTACAGAGCGTGGCCAAAACGCCGTCACGTGGTGTGTTGCGGAGGTCACCGGGCGGGCATCAGCGGCGTACGGGTGGCCGAGGACGACGAGGAGGCCGCTTTGACTCCACCCCCTCCTGAAGGAGGGAGATTCCTGGCTCAGGCTGCCTCTGGGAGCGGCGCTCCCGGAGGTCTTGCGCCCTCGGCACCAGCCGGGTTGAGACCAGCCCGGACGAGCATCACGCGGGCGGAGTTCTTGTCCCGGGGGGACACGGCTCCGCACGCGGTGCAGGTGTAGGTACGTTCCGAAAGAGGCAGTGCGTGCTTGGTTCTCGCTCCGCACGACGCGCAGTCCATCGTGGTGTGCGCGGGATGCACGAGACGGATGTCCCGCCCGTGCTTGCGGCCCATCTCCAGAAGGGCCGTCTTCGTGGCGCCGATCGCCGCGTCGGCAGCCTTGCGGGCCATGGTGGTCTTCGCGAGGAACTTCGGCCGGAAGTCCTCGACCGCGATCGCGTCGTGGTCACGGACCACACGCTTGGCCCACTTGCGGGCCGTGTCCTGCCGCTGCCGCGCCACCTTCTTGTGCAGCTTGGCCGTCTGTCGCCGCGCATGCCGGTAGCCCTTCGAGGCGGCCTGCCCGCGCGCGGGCTTACGGCGGGCCATCATCCGCTGGTAGCGGGCCAGCTTCCGCGCCGCGGCCTTCCCGTGCTGCGGGTGGGGAAGGTCGTGGGCGTCGGAGGTGGCGGTGACGGTCTCCTTGACCCCCCAGTCCACACCGAGGACGGCCCCTGTCGCGGGGAGCGGATGCGCCTGGACGGCGACGACGAACGAGGCGTACCAGTGCCCGAGGGTGTCGCGGTACACGCGCACCGACGAGGGATCGGAAGGAAGTTCACGGGACCACACCACCGTCAGTACGATCCCACCCGCGAGATGCAGGCGACCGTCCTTCAACCGGAAGCCGCGCTGGGTGTAGTTCAGCGTGGGCAGAGCGTCACGCTTCCGCTTGGTGCGGGGCATTCCGGCGCGCTGTCGCATCGGCAGCTTCGCCTTGACGTCCTTGAGCGCCTTGGCGCGGGAGGTGCCGAAGTCGCGGATGGTCTGCTGCTGCGGCACCGACGAGCCTTCACGGAGCCATCCCATGACGGCGCGGGCTTCGGTCAGCATCTTGTCGAGCTGCGCCGGGCCGCACGTCGTCTTCTCGGCGGCGTCCCGGTTCAGGGCGTGGACCTTGCGGGACCTGGCCACGCACTCGTTCCACACCCACCGGCAGCGCGCCCACTCGGCCTCAAGGCCGGTACGGGCGGTCTTCGACACGCGCAGGCGGTAGGTGTACCGGGCATGCCCGGTGTCCTCCGAACCCTGCTTGAGTGTCGTCATGGTGTCATTCTACCGCTTGCCTGGTGGCAGCAGGCAACTACTCTGAAGTCATGGATGAAGAGAAGCGCATCACCCTCCGCCTGCCCGCCGACCTGCACGCATGGCTGGCCGCTCAGGCCAAGTCGGCCCGCAGGTCCCTCAACTCCGAGATCGTCTACCGGCTGGAGGTCGAACGCGATGCCGCTGCGTCTGACGCCGAATCGCCCTGACGGCGATTCACCTTTTCCTGCCCTGCCCCCCAGGAGTCCGATTCTCCCCCGCAAGCGGGAGGTACCCCCACCCCGGCCTGAAGGCCGGGGCATCCTCGGAGGCACCCGGTGACCGATGGGTCCGGACAGGGCACCGGGGGCCCGCCGGAGGACCTGACGCCCGCCGAGGCGGGCATGTGGCAGGCATTCCGTGACGGCAGTCTGTACGACCTGACCTGCGGGGACGCCGCTGTGGACGATCCGCACGGCGACTATCTGTGGGGTCCTGGACGCAGTGTGCGGGCGCGGATCGTGTCCTGGCTGCTGCTGGACGGGCCGCCCGCGCTCTCGGGCCGGGTGGCCGCGCTGAAGCTGTGCGGGGTGCGGATCACCGGCACGCTGGACGTGGCGGGCGGCACGATCACGCCGTACGTGGAGCTGCGCGGCTGCCGTTTCGACGACGAGGTACGGATGCCGGAGGCGCACTTCACGACGCTGCGCCTGGTGGACTGCGCGGTGCCGCGCCTGGAGGCGGCCCGGGTGCACACCGAGGGCGACCTCCATCTGCCGCGCTGCCGCTTCCGCGAGGGGGTGCGGCTGACCGACGCCCAGATCGGCACCGATCTGCTGCTCAACCAGGCCGTCGCGCACCGTGACCGCAGCGGGCGGTCCCTCGCGGGGGACGGCATGAGCGTGGGCCAGGACCTCCAGGCGGAGATGCTGGAGTCCTACGGCGAGCTGAGCCTGCGCGGCGCGACGGTCGGGGTGTCGCTGAGCCTGCGCGGGGCCCGGCTGGTCAACCCGTACGCGCGGCGCGCGCTGAACGCCCCGCAGCTCACCGTGGGCCGCACGCTGTACATGACCCCGGCCGGAGTGGGCAGCCCCCTGCTGAGCGGGACCACACCGGCGCGCGGGACCCGGGTGCAGCCCTTCGAGTGCCGGGGCGGGGTGCGCCTGGACGACGGGCGGTTCGGGGACGCGGTGGACCTGGAGCGGGCCCGGTTCGTGCTCGGCGACGACCAGGAGGTGTCGCTGCGCCGGGTGCAGACGCCCGAGCTGCGCTTCCTCGGGGACCGTTTGTCGCGCGGGCGCGTGGTGCTCTCCGGCGCCCGGATCGTGAACCTGGTGGACCACGCGGGCAGCTGGCCGGAGCCGGGGAACCTCCAGATGGGCGGCTTCGCGTACGAGAACCTGGTGCCGAGGGGGCCGTTCCCGCTGACCCGGCGCCTGGACTGGGTGGCGGCGGCGACCGCCGAGTACCACCCGGAGCCGTACGAGCGGCTGGCGGCCGTGCTGCGGGCGGCCGGGGAGGACGAGGACGCGCGCGAGGTGCTGCTCGCCAAGCAGCGCCGACGCCGCGAGACGCTGCCGCTCGCGGCCAAGCTCTGGGGGTACGCGCAGGACTGGGCGGTGGCGTACGGCTACCGGCCGGGGCGGGCCGCGGTGTGGATGGCGGTGCTGTGGGCGGCGGGGACGCTGGCGTTCCGGCACGCCGGGCACCATCCGACGGACCCGGACACGCATCCCGCCTGGAGCCCCGCGCTGTTCACCCTGGATCTGCTGCTGCCGGTGGTGGACCTCGGCATGGCGGGCCAGTGGCGGCTGCGCGGGGCCTGGCCCTGGCTGGTGGCGGCGCTGATCCTGCTCGGCTGGGTGCTGGCGACGGCGGTGGCGGCGGGGGCCACGAGACTGCTGCGGCGGGGGTGAGCGGCGGGGCCGGGTGGGGCAGGAGTCGCGGGTGGGGCGCGAGTCGAAGGAGCGGACATTTCATCGGGCTCCCGACAAGACCGCAGAAGTCACCTTTTTACCCTGTCTTGACCTGGTGCGATACAACCTTCGACGACTTGCCCCAACCCTCTGGCGCGGCCGCGACCTGCGGACTTTCAATGGTCGACACCATGGTTCCACTGCCCGCGTTCCTCCGCCCCACCCGGAAGACACGACGCGCCGCGCGCCTGGCCGGCCCCACCCCGGCCGCCGACGACGCCGTCCTCGACGCGCCGGACGACCACCTCTCCCCCGTGCTCGTCGCCGCCGCGCGCGGTGAGTACGAACCCGCCGCCGCCCTGCTCGCCGCGACCCGCGCGGCGGCCCGCTGGGAGGACCGGGACGGGTACGCGCGGCGCCTGGCCGCCTTCGCCCACGCGCGCCCCGAGTGGTTCGACGCCTGGCGTACGGCCGCCCCCGACGACCCCGGCGCGCTGCTCGTGTCGGCCCAGCTGGCGGTGGACCGCCTCTGGCCCTCCCCCGCCCGGGCCGAACTGCTGCGCGCGGTGAGCCCGCTGATCACGGCCGCCGCCCGCGCCGACGACCGCGACCCGGTGCCGTGGCGGATCGCGCTGGACCACGCACGCGGCTCGAAGGCCGGGCACCGCTACTTCGAAGAGTTGTGGGAGGCGGCCGTACGCCGTGCCCCGCACCACTACGGCTGCCATGTGGCCGCGCTGCGCTATCTGGGCACCTTCTGGCACGGCTCGCACGGCGAGTGCTTCGACTTCGCCGAGCGGGCCGCGCAGGACGCGCCCGCGGACTCGCTGGTGCAGGCGCTGCCCGTGCGGGCCGCCTTCGGCTATCTGACGGACCTGTGCGGCCCCGAGGTGGGCAGGGGCCGCCTCGACGGGGCCGCCGACCGCGCGGCGGACCTCTCCGGGCGCTTCCCGGCGGCCGACCCGCGGGCCGCCGAGGTCCGCAACAAACTGCTCTTCGTGCTGCTGCGCCTGGAGCGCTGGGACGACGCCCGCGACCAGGCCGCCCTGATCGGCCCGTACGCCACCTCGTTCCCCTGGACCCTGGTCTCCGACGACCCGCTCGGCCACTTCGTGCGGGTGCGCGAGGCGCTGCTCGCCGGGGGTCCGGCCGCCGCGCTCGCGGGGCTGATCCCGACACCCCGGCGGCCGGACGGCGGACGGCGGGGGTCCGGCGGCGGCCATGACCATTAGGCTGGGGCGTCGTGACCACCGCCCGCCTGCCCCTCTTCCCGCTGAACACGGTGCTGTTCCCGGGTCTCGTGCTGCCGCTGACCGTCTTCGAGGAGCGGTATCGCGCCATGATGCGCGAGCTGCTGAAGACCCCGGAGGAGGAGCCGCGCCGGTTCGTGGTCGCGGCCATCCGGGACGGCCACGAGGTGGCGCCGAGCGCCCCGGGGATGCCGGACCCGACCGCGCTGCCCGACCAGGGCCCGGCCGCGGGCTTCGGCCCCGACCCCCTCAAGGCGGTGCACCGGATCGGCTGTGTCGCGGACGCGGCGACCATAAGGGAGCGGGAGAACGGCACCTTCGAGGTGCTGGCGACCGGCACCCGGCGGGTGCGGCTGCTGTCGGTGGACTCCTCGGGCGCCTTCCTGACGGCCGAGGTCGAGGAGCTGACGGAGGAGCCCGGCGACGAGGCGGGCGCGCTCGCGGAGGGCGTCCTCGACTACTTCATCCGGTACCAGAAGCGGCTGGCGGGTGCCGCCGAGCACTCCCTGGCCGACACCGAGCTGCCGGACGACCCGGGTGTGGCCTCCTACCTGGTCGCGGCGGCCATGGTCCTGGACACCCCGACCAAGCAGCGCCTCCTCCAGGCGCCGGACACCGCCTCCCGGCTGCGGGACGAGCTGAAACTCCTTCGCTCGGAGACCGCCATCATCCGTAGCCTGCCGTCGCTGCCCGCGTTCGAGCTGACCCGGGCGCGCACCAGCCTGAACTGACCCGAACCGAGGCCGAACCCCCGATGGCGAAGAAGTCCAAGAAGCAGCAGTCCGGCGGAACCCCGGCGACGGTGGCGCTCACCGCGGCGGGCGTGGACCACACGGTCCACGCCTACGAGCACGACCCCGCCCATCCCTCCTACGGCGAGGAGGCGGCCGAGGCGATGGGCGTCTCCCCCGAGCGCGTCTTCAAGACGCTGGTGGCCGAGGTGGACGGCGCGCTGACGGTGGCCGTGGTCCCCGTCTCCGGCACCCTCGATCTCAAGGCGCTGGCGTCGGCGGTGGGCGGCAAGCGGGCCGCGATGGCCGACCCGGCGCTCGCGGAGCGCACGACCGGCTATGTCCGGGGCGGCATCTCCCCGCTGGGCCAGCGCAAGCGCCTGCCCACGGTCCTGGACGCCTCGGCCGAGGACCACACCACGATCTGCGTCTCGGCGGGCCGCCGGGGCCTGGAGGTGGAACTCGCGCCCAAGGCGCTGGCCGAGCTGACCTCGGCGGTGCTGGCCCCGATCGCCCGCGCGTAGCGGCCAGGGAACATGCGTGAGGGCCCCGCGTCCGGGGCCCTCACGCAAAACCGGCTGATGTCCTACTGCGGCGGCGGCCCGTAGTCGCCCGGCCGGCCGTAGTCCTCGTGCTCCTCCGGATCGCGGGGCCCGAAGAGCGCCGTCAGTCCCAGATGGACCAGGAGCGCGGCGAACGGCCAGGCCAGCAGCGCGCCCTTGGCACCCAGGCGCAGCGGGGCCGCGAAGGTGACCCCGGCGCCCACCGCCTTCGCTCGGGCGATGACGTCCTGCCCGGGCCCGAGCCACACCCCGAGCCGCCAGGCCAGCACCGAGGCCAGCAGTCCGCCCACCCCGAGACCCACCGTGAGCGGCACGCCCCCGCGCCTGCGCACCAGGAACACGCCGAGCGCGCTGAGCACGCCGAAGGCCAGGGCCAGCAGGGTGAACGTGCCGTCCACCCCGACCGCCTGCTCGCCCTCGCTGTCCTTGAGGTACACGACCCAGCTGTGGTCCGCCGTGTCCCCGACGAGCGGCACGTGCGGGGCCAGCTGCCACCACAGCAGGCCGAGCAGCACCCCGCTCAGCGCCACCACGACCGCGATCACGGCGGACTCCCGCACTTCGGTCTTCATTCCGGGGCCGTCCTGTTCGTACCGTTCCGCGACCGGCTCACCGTCGGGCGGTCCCTGCCGGACCGGGTGCGCGGAGTCTTCGTGCGGCGGCGGAGGGGGAGTCAGCGGTGCGGTCACCCTGACATCGTGCCAGGTCGTGCTGTGGGCCGCGTCACCGGACGGCGGCCCGGCGATAGGCCCGGGTGGCCACCGCCAGCGAGATCACGCCGACGCCCGCGCACACCCCCAGGTCAGCGAGGACCACGCCCCAGTCGGGGTGGGGGGCGAAGGTGCGGGCGTACGCCTCGACGCCGTAGGTCGAGGGCAGCAGGTCGCGGGCCAGCCGGACGATCCCCGGCATCCGGTCGGCGGGCAGCACGCCGAGCAGCAGGGCCGCCGACATGCCCAGCTGGCCGAGCAGGGTGGCCAGTTCGGGGCGCGGCGCGAGCAGTCCGCAGGCGGCGCCGACGCCGGACAGGGCGGCCCCGGCGAGCGGGATCACCGCCAGCAGGACCCACAGGTTGGACACCGGAAGGCCGAACAGCGCGCAGCCGAAGAGCGCGGTGACGAGCGTGCCGGGCACGGTGAAGGAGGCGTACGCGGCCGCCGCGCCCAGCACCACGGCGGCGGGCGGCACCGGCAGGGTGGCGTAGTGGTCGAGGCCGCCGCTCGCGCGCAGCTGGCCGAAGTACTGCGAGAGCAGGTTCAGCGCCACGTAGGCGACGACCAGCACGGACGAGCCGGCCACCACCGACCACGCCTCGGGGCCGCCGTCGACGACCCCGCGCATCATCACGGCGATGCCGACGGACTGGAAGACCGCCACGAACAGCAGGGGGATGCGCGCCACCCGGGCGCGGGAGAGCTGTGCGCGGTAGACGGCGGCCAGCGACGGTCCGAACCGCGCGGGCGGGCCCAGTTCGACCGCGCGCCGGGTCTGCTCGGGCACGGTCCGCACGGCACCGGCCCTGACCTCCGCGGGTACGACACTCACGACGAGCTGCTCCTCTTCCCGACGGCTGAGGGGGCGCCGTCCTCCAGGGACCACGGCGTCCACCGGGACCATACGGATGCGGCGGGTTCCGCGCTCAGCGCGGCTCCGGCGAGCCTCTCGCTCATCCCTTCACCAGCCCCTGCCGGGCCGCGCCGCCGAGCGCCAGGTAGACGTCCTCCAGGCTGGGGGTGGCCAGCGTGAAGTCGTCCAGCGCGGCGAAGGCGGCCCCGCCGGTGACGGTGGCGACGGCGGCCCGCGCCTCCTCGGGGGCGAGCCGCAGGGTCCAGCGGCGGCCGGACTCGGTGGCCCGCTCGCGCAGGTCGGCGACCTCGGGCACCTCCAGGGGCGCCCGCTCGCGCCACACCAGTTCCACCCGGACCTCGCCGGAGACGCGGTCCTTGAGGCCGGCCGGGGTGTCGCAGGCGATCACCCGGCCCTGGTCGAGGACGGCGACCCGGTCGAGGACGGTCTCGGCCTCGATGACGTTGTGGGTGACGAGCAGCACGGTCGTGCCGCGCTCGGCACGCCGCCGGTCCACGGCGCTCCAGACCGCGCGCCGGGCCACCGGGTCCATGCCGGTGGTGGGCTCGTCCAGGACGAGCAGCGGGCGGTCCCCGACGAGCGCGGCGGCCACGCACGCGAGCCGCCGCTGTCCGCCGGACAGCTTCGTCAGCGGGCGCCCGGCGAGGGGGCCGAGCTCCAGCTCGTCCAGTACGGCGTCCCGCTCGTCCCGCGCCCGCCGTGCGTCCAGGCCGCGCAGCCGCGCGGTGGTCTCGACGGCGAGGGCGACGGTCAGCTCGTCGAGGGCGGAGGACTCCTGGCCGAGGTAGGCGAGGATGCGGGCGGCCCGCTCGGGGTGGCGCACGATGTCGTGGCCGAGGATCTCGACGCTGCCGGAGTCGGGGCGCAGGAGCCCGGTGAGCTGGCGGACCAGGGTGGACTTGCCGGCGCCGTTCGGGCCGAGGAGGCCGAAGACCTCGCCGCCGCGCACCTGGAGGTCGACCTGGTCGGTGGCCCGTACCTCGGGCGTGCCGGGGGTTCCGCGCCGTCCCCCGACGGGCGGGTAGGTCTTGCTGAGCCCGCGCACACGTACGGCCTCGTCGTACCGAAGTGCCTGTCCCGCGCGCGTACTCACAAGGGAGGAGCGTACGGGGTGCGGACCCTTTACTCGTCTTTGGGGCACCTCATCTCGGCATCCCCCGGTTCAGGCCCGGCTCACTCCCCGGCCGGGGCGTCGGCGGCCGCCGCCGGGACGTCGAACTCCCGCCAGAAGCCCGCCCGGATGGCGTAACGGTCGTGCTCGTCGATCTGGTCGTCCTTGTGGGCGAGCAGACCGAAGCGGGCGGCGTAGCGCAGCAGCTCGCCGTCGATGCGGTGCGGGATGCGCGGGTACATCGAGGACAGCCGGTGCAGATGGCCCTGGTCGCCGAGCCGGGACATCCAGCGGCGGGCGAAGACCTGGCCGACCTCGTACGGATCGCCGCCGACGGTGGTGATGTCCTCCTCGCGGTCCGCCCAGCGCTGCTCGGCGGTGGTGAGCTGGGCGAGCGTCGGCATGGAGGCGACCTCGGGCGGCTCGGCGGGGGTGGCGGGGCGGTCCACCCAGCCCTTGTCGGAGGACCAGCGCAGCGTCGCGCCGGCCGGGTGCTGCGCGGGATGCGGGGCGGGTACGCCGGGTGCGCGCAGCGCGGCGAGGTCCTTGGGGGTGGGGACGCCCTTGGGGGCGCTGGGCCGCTCCTCGGTGCCGTTGCGGGCGGGCCCTCCCACCGGGTGCGGGTGGGCGGTCTCCTCGTCGGCACGTTCCCCGGCGGGGGCGAGCGCGGAGTCGGGCAGCGGGGCGGAGAGGATCGCGGCGATGTCGGGGCGGGGCGGGGGCGGCGGGGCGCAGACTCCGGTGAAGTCCTTGGCGCGGACGGCCTGGATGATCCAGGCGCGGTCGAGGACACGGCGCTCGTCGGCCTCGGCGACCAGGTCCTCGGACTGGTTGTAGTCGCCGTCGGCGGCCTGCACGGCCCACAGGTGGACGGCGACGCCGTGCTCCTTGGCGGCCATCATGCCGGGCAGCAGATCCCCGTCGCCGGTGACCAGGACGATGTCGGAACAGGCGCGGTTGCGGGCCAGCTCGGTCAGCTCGGCGTGCATGGCCGCGTCGACGCCCTTCTGCGCCCAGCGTCCGTCGGTACGGGTCAGGGCGCCCAGCCGGACGGTGACCCGGGGCATCACGCGCAGCCTGCGGTGCTCGGGCTGCGGCACCCGGTCGGGGGCGCCGTCGAACCAGTAGATGCGCAGCAGGGGGCGCCCGGTCTCGGCCTCGGCGCGCTCGCGCAGGGCCTGGATCAGCGCGGGGTGGTCGACGGTGATCCGGGACCGCGAGGGTTCACCGGCGAGGAGGCTGGCGGCGGCACCCAGCAGATACCCGGCGTCCACCAGGACGATGCAGCGGTCCACGCGACTCACCCTCTTCCCCGGAGGTTTTGCTTCGGACTTCCTTCGAGTCTGCCCGACCGCCCGGGGGTTAACGGCCCGAACTCGATCTTCGGCGTGGCGTTTCCGGCGCCCACGCCCCCACCACCCCTGTCACAGACGGTAATTATCCGACATGCGATTGATGTCAGCGTATGTGAATCTGATGACGGCCCTGGCCCCTAGACCCCCTTCAGGAGGCAGATCCCCATGGCCAAGAACAAGAACCGCAAGCAGACCGGCCCGAAGAGCCGCTCGTCCCAGGCCGAGCAGGCCCCGGAGAACTCGCAGCGGCAGGCGGCCGAGGCGCACGAGTCCGCCGCGCAGGGCATCGGCGGCACCTCGGACCACGCCCGCAAGCAGAACAAGCGCTTCGGGCACAACTGAGTGCTTTTAAAGGGCATGTGAGCCTTGCGAGCACATGAAGAAGGGGTGCACCCCATGGGGTGCGCCCCTTTTTCACTTCCGTACCCGGTGTGTTCAGCCCGCCAGGCAGGACGGGCCGAGCAGCACCTTCAGGTCGCCGTAGAGCGCCGGGTCGGGCTTGACCCGGTGCCGGTCCAGGCGCAGCACCGTGGTCTTGTGCGGTCCCTGGAGCCTGATGCGGACCTCGCTGTCGCCCTTGTGATGGCTGAGGATCTCGCCGAGGCGGCTGATCATGGGCGGGGTGACGCGGGTGGCCGGGATGGTGAGGATCACCGGCGCGTTGGTGCCCGCGTTGGACAGGTCGGGCACCTGGAGCTCCATGGCGACGAGCCGCGGCACGTCCTCGCGCTTGTCGAGCCGTCCCTTGACGAACACCACGGCGTCCTCGACGAGTTGGGTCGAGACGAGCTGGTAGGTGGCCGGGAAGAACATGCACTCGATGGAGCCCGCGAGGTCCTCCACGGTGGCGATGGCCCAGGCGTTGCCCTGCTTGGTCATCTTGCGCTGGAGGCCGGAGATGATGCCGCCGATGGTCACCACGGCGCCGTCGGAGTGCTCGCCGCCGGTCAGCTGGGAGATGCCCGCGTCGGCCTTGTCGGAGAGCACGTGCTCCAGGCCGAAGAGCGGGTGGTCGGAGACGTAGAGGCCGAGCATCTCCCGCTCCTGGGCGAGGAGATAGGTCTTGTCCCACTCGTCGTCCGTGAACTGGACGTCGAGTCCGAACCCGGGCTCGTCGCTCGCCTCCTCGCCCATGCCGCCGAAGAGGTCGAACTGCCCCTCGGCCTCCTTGCGCTTGACCGCGACCACGTTGTCGATCATCGGCTCGTACTGCGCGGTGAGGCCCTTGCGGGTGTGGTTCATCGAGTCGAAGGCGCCGGCCTTGATCAGTGACTCGGTGGTGCGCTTGTTGCAGACGACGGCCTCGACCTTGTCGAGGTAGTCCGGGAAGGAGAGGTACTTCCCCTTGGCCTTGCGGCCCCGGATGATCGCGTCGACCACGTTGGTGCCGACGTTGCGCACCGCGGAGAGGCCGAAGAGGATCACGTCGTCGCCCTGGGCGGCGAAGTTGGACTCCGACTCGTTGACGTTCGGCGGGAGCACCTTGATGCCCATGCGGCGGCACTCGTTGAGGTAGACCGCCGACTTGTCCTTGTCGTCCTTGACGGAGGTCAGCAGTCCGGCCATGTACTCGGCCGGGTAGTTGGCCTTCAGATAGGCGGTCCAGTAGGACACCAGGCCGTACGCGGCGGAGTGGGCCTTGTTGAACGCGTAGCCGGCGAACGGGACCAGCACGTCCCACAGCGCCTGGATGGCCTCGTCGCTGTAGCCCTTCTTGCGGGCGCCGCCCTGGAAGAGGACGAAGTTCTTCGCCAGTTCCTCGGGCTTCTTCTTGCCCATCACGCGGCGGAGGATGTCGGCCTCGCCGAGCGAGTAGCCCGCGATGATCTGGGCGGCCTTCTGCACCTGCTCCTGGTAGACGATCAGGCCGTAGGTGACGTCCAGGACCTCCTTGAGCGGCTCCTCCAGCTCGGGGTGGATCGGCGTGATCTCCTGGAGCTTGTTCTTGCGCAGGGCGTAGTTGGTGTGCGAGTCCATGCCCATCGGGCCGGGACGGTAGAGCGCCGAGACGGCGGAGATGTCCTCGAAGTTGTCGGGCTTCATCAGACGCAGCAGAGAGCGCATGGGGCCGCCGTCGAACTGGAAGACGCCGAGGGTGTCGCCGCGCTGGAGCAGTTCGAAGGTCTTCGGGTCGTCGAGCGGGAGGCTCAGGAGATCGATGTCGATCCCCTTGTTGGCCTTCACCATCTTGACGGCGTCGTCCATGATCGTGAGGTTGCGCAGGCCCAGGAAGTCCATCTTCAGCAGGCCGAGCGATTCACAGCTCGGGTAGTCCCACTGTGTGATGGTCACGCCGTCGGTGTGCCGCACCCAGACCGGGACATGCTCGGTGATGGTCTCGCTGGACATGATCACGCCGGCGGCGTGCACACCCATCTGCCGGACCAGGCCCTCGACGCCCTTGGCGGTGTCGATCACCTTCTTGACGTCCGGCTCGTTCTCGTACATGCCGCGGATCTCGCCGGCCTCGCTGTAGCGCGGGTGCGAGGGGTCGGTGATGCCGTTCAGGTCGATGCCCTTGCCGAGGACGTCGGCGGGCATCGCCTTGGTGAGCCGGTCACCCATCGCGTACGGGTAGCCCAGCACGCGCGCGGAGTCCTTGATGGCGTTCTTGGCCTTGATCTTGCCGTAGGTGCCGATCATGGCGACCTTGTCGGAGCCGTACTTCTCCGTCACGTACCGGATCACCTCGACGCGCCTGCGCTCGTCGAAGTCGATGTCGACATCGGGCATCGAGATGCGCTCGGGGTTGAGGAACCGCTCGAAGATCAGGCCGTGCGGGATGGGGTCGAGGTCGGTGATGCCCATGGCGTAGGCGACGATCGAGCCGGCCGCGGAGCCTCGGCCGGGGCCGACGGCGATGCCCTGCTTCTTGGCCCACATGATGAAGTCGGCGACGACGAGGAAGTAGCCGGGGAAGCCCATCGAGATGATGGTGTCCATCTCGTAGTCGGCCTGCTTCTGGCGGTCGTCGGGGATGCCGCCGGGGAAGCGGCGCTCCATGCCGAGGCGGACCTCCTCCTTGAACCAGGTGACCTCGGTGTAGCCCTCGGGGATGTCGAACTTGGGCATGAGGTTCTTGGCCTCGAACATGCCCGTGGTGTCGACCATCTCGGCCACGAGGAGCGTGTTGGCGCAGCCCTCCTGCCAGGCGTCCGAGGAGTCGATGGCGTACATCTCGTCCGTGGACTTCAGGTAGTAGCCGGTGCCGTCGAACTTGAAGCGGCCGGGCTCGGAGAGGTTCTTGCCGGTCTGGATGCACAGCAGGGCGTCGTGGGCGCTCGCCTCGTGCGCGTAGGTGTAGTGCGAGTCATTGGTGACCAGCGGCGGGATGCCGAGCTTCTTGCCGATCTCCAGGAGACCCTCGCGGACCCGGTGCTCGATGTCGATGCCGTGGTCCATCAGCTCCAGGAAGTACCGCTCCTTGCCGAAGATGTCCTGGTAGTCGGAGGCGGCCTGGAGCGCCTCCTTCTCCTGGCCGAGGCGCAGCCGCGTCTGCACCTCGCCCGAGGGGCAGCCGGTGGAGGCGACGATGCCCTCGGACCACTTCGCGATGGTCTCCTTGTCCATGCGCGGCCACTTCTGCAGCCAGCCCTCGGCGTACGCGTCGGAGGAGAGCCGGAAGAGGTTGTGCAGGCCGGTCTTGTTCACCGCCCACATCGTCTTGTGGGTGTAACCACCCGAGCCGGAGACGTCGTCCCGCTTCTGGTGCGGCTGGCCCCACTGGATCTTGCGCTTGTTGCGCCGGGACTCGGGGGCGACATACGCCTCGATCCCGATGATCGGGGTGATTCCGGCCTTCTTCGCGGAGTGGAAGAAGTCGTACGCGCCGTGGAGGTTGCCGTGGTCGGACATGGCGATGTGTGTCATGCCCATCTCATTGCAGGCATTGAACATGTCCTTGAGCCGCGCGGCACCGTCCAGCAGCGAGTACTGGGTGTGAACGTGCAGGTGCGTGAAGGGCGGCTTCGACACGGTTTGGCCTCCAGATAAAGCGGGGGCGGCGCGCAAGCGCCTCGTTGAGGGGCGGTGGTCGGGCGACGGGTGGGACGGCAGGGGGACAGCGAAGAAGTCTATGCCCCGGGACTGACACTCCCGGGTTCCGTCCACGTACCTTCATCGGGAACCGGGCACTCCCGCGCCGCGTCGCCCGTTGGAGACGGGGGAAGCGCGCCGTGGCCGTTCCCGCATTTTTCGCATGTACCGCACCAGCACCAGGAGGCATCCCGCGATGTCGGTTCCCCAGCTCAGCGACGAGCAGCGCGGCGAGGAGATCCTCGCCGTCTTCGACACCGCCTTCGGCCGGCTCCTGGCCGCCGACCCGGCCGCGTTCCGGGTGAAGTTCCGGAAGATGGCGGCGAGCGCCTTCGCCTTCTACCGGGGCACGGCGTGCCTCTTCTACCACGACCTGGACGCTGAAAAGCGCGGCGGCCCGTACCTGGACGAGCGCACCTCGCGCGTGTGGATACACGGTGATCTGCACGCCGAGAACTTCGGCACGTACATGGACTCCAACGGCCGTCTGGTCTTCAACGTCAACGACTTCGACGAGGCGTACGTCGGCCCCTTCACCTGGGACCTCAAGCGCTTCGCCGCCTCGATCGCGCTGATCGGGTACGCCAAGGCGCTCAGCGACGAGCAGATCACCGAGCTGGTCACGGTCTACGCGGCCGCCTACCGCGAGCGCATCCACGCGCTGGCCACCGGCGCCAAGCGCGACGAGGTGCCGCCGTTCACGCTGGACACCGCGGAGGGTCCGCTCCTCGACGCGCTGCGTGACGCCCGCTCGCTGACCCGGTTCGGGCTCCTCGAGTCCATGAGTGAGATCCGCGACTTCGAGCGCCGTTTCGCGCCGGGCGGCGGCTCCATCGAGCTCGACGCGGCCACCCGCTACAAGGTCCTGGCCGCCTTCGACGGCTATCTGGAGACGCTGCCGGAGAGCAGCCTGGTCCGCCCAGAGTCGTACCGGGTGAAGGACGTCGTGGGGCGGCGCGGCGTCGGCATCGGCTCGGCCGGGCTGCCGTCGTACAACGTCCTCCTCGAAGGCGCGACCGACGCCCTGGAGAACGATGTGGTGATCTACATCAAGCAGGCCCAGACCCCGGCCGTCTCCCGGCACATCACCGACCCGGCGATCCGTGACTACTTCCAGCACGAGGGCCACCGCACGGTGATCTCCCAGCGCGCCCTCCAGGCGCACGCCGACCCGTGGCTCGGCTGGACCGAGCTGGACGGCGCGGGCCAGCTGGTCGCCGAGATCTCGCCGTACGCCGTCGACCTGGACTGGGGCGACATCGACGACCCGGAGGAGATCGCGACCGTCGTCGCCGACCTCGGCCGGGCCACGGCCACCATGCACGCGGCCGCCGACGACCAGTCGGGCGAGTCGCTGGTGCCGTTCTCCACCGAGCGCGCCATCGACGCGGCCCTCGCGGCCGACGAGGAGAGCTTCGCCCCGCTCCTGGTGGACTTCGCCCACACCTACGGCGCCCGCGCCCGCGGCGACCACCAGATCTTCCTCGACCTGTTCCGCAACGGCCGGATTCCGGGGCTGTAACCTTCCCGGCTCCGCCCGGGACCTTTGAGGTCCCCTTCACCGCGTACGTGACAGACTCTCCTCTCACCATGGACATATCCGGGACTCAGCTCAGGGCCGTGCGCGCGGCGCTGTTCACGGCCTTCACCGTGACGCTCGCCGCCGCGTCGCACGTCCTGCTGTCCCGGACCCCGCTGCCGGCGGCGACCGTGCTCACGGTCGCCGCCGGGGTGTTCCTCGCGGCGTACGCGCTGGCGGGCCGTGAGCGCGGCTTCGGCCGGATCGCGGCCCTGCTGGTCCCGCTGGAGCTGGCGGCGGACACGGTCTTCACCACCGGGCAGCACGCCTGCTACGGCCGCGCGGGCGGCCCGGTGGCGGGCCCGCTGCACGCCTTCGGCCTCGACCTGCTGTGCCGGGGCGGAACGCTGGGTACCCCGCTGGCCCGGCTGACCGGCGTGCCCGCGCGGGCGGCCGCGCCGCTCGCGCACCCGGCCCCGGCCACCGCCTGGCTGCTGCTCGCCGCGCACATCGCGGTCGGGCTGCTGGCCGCCGCCTGGCTGCGGCGGGGCGAGCACGCCCTCGCCGCGCTGCTGCGCGCGGCGGCCGCCACCACGTTCCGCCCGCTGCTGCTCGCGGTGGCCGCCGTGGCGGTCCGCCCGGCCCCGGCCCACCGTGCCCCGCGCCCCCGGCCGCGCCCGGCGGTCCCGCGCGGCCTCCTTCTCACGCACTCCCTGGGACGACGCGGCCCTCCCTGCCCGCCCGCCCTCGCCTGCCCCTGAGGGGCGGAGCCGAGCACGACTCGGCTGCCCACACGTATCCCCGCGCAGCTGTGCCCTGAGCACGTCATGTGCGCATCCCTATGGAGATCACACCATGAGCAACCGGAACACCCAGGCGGCGAAGACGGCGGCCCGCGAGCGACTGCGCCAGGAGCGCGAGCGCGAGGCCAAGCGGGCCAAGGTCAAGCGGCAGATCGTCGTCGCCGTGTCGGCGATCGCGGTGCTGGCCGCGGCGGGCGGCATAGGCTACGCCGTCGTCCAGGCGAACAAGCCGAGCGCCTGGGAGGCGGCCAAGACCGCCAAGGTCGTCGCGCCGGCCAACACGTCCGGCAAGGACGGCACCACGGTCGTCATCGGCAAGGACAGCGCCAAGAAGACGCTCAAGGTCTTCGAGGACCCGCGCTGCCCCGTGTGCGCCGAGTTCGAGCAGAAGGTCGGCACGACCGTGCACAAGGACATCGACGACGGCAAGTTCAAGTTCCAGTACGTCGGCGCCACGTTCATCGACAGCCACGACAACGGTGAGGGCTCCAAGAACGCGCTGAGCGCCCTGGGCGCCGCGCTGAACGTCAGCCCCCAGGCGTTCCTCGACTACAAGTCCGCGCTGTACTCGACGAAGTGGCACCCGGACGAGACGGCCGACAAGTTCAAGGACGACAGCTACCTCATCAAGGTCGCGGACACCGTCCCGGCACTGAAGAACAACACCGCGTTCCGGGACGCGGTGGAGAAGGGCACCTACGACGCCTGGGCGATGCGCATGTCGAAGACGTTCGACGACAACAAGGACGGCGTGACCGGCACGCCGGGCTTCGTCATGGACGGCAAGCAGCTCAACGGCGGCAGCCCGCTTCTGACGGTGGACGACTTCAACAAGGTGGTGGGCGCGGCCCTCAAGGGCTGACCCCCTTTCCCGAATGAAGAGCGGGCGAACTTTCGGAGTTCGCCCGCTCTTTCGCTTACCGATCAGTAGCCTGATCGGCCGTGACCAGACCATCGAGACCTCTCGCGGCCGCCCAGGCCCTCAACTCCCTTGCGCCCAGCCGCCGTAGCGTCGTCAAGGCCGCTGCCGCCACCGCCGCGCTCGCCGGGCCGCTCGCCGCCGCGCTCCCCGCGCGCGCCGCCTCCGCCGCTCCCGTCTTCGCGCACGGCGTGGCCTCCGGCGACCCGCTGCCCGACGGCGTGCTGCTGTGGACCCGGGTGACCCCCACGCCCGAGGCGCTGCCCGGCTCCGGGGTGGGCCCCGACACCGACGTGAGCTGGGTCGTCGCCCGGGACAAGGCGCTCACCTCGGTCGTCGCCACCGGATCGACCACCGCGACGGCCGCCGCCGACCACACCGTGAAGGCCGACATCCGGGGCCTCGCGCCCGCCACCGACTACTGGTTCCGCTTCTCCTCCGGCGGCACCGACTCCCCCGTCGCCCGCACCCGCACCGCCCCGGCCCCCGACGCGAACGTCGCGGGCTTGCGCTTCGGCGTGGTCTCCTGCGCCAACTGGGAGGCAGGCTATTTCAGTTCCTACCGCCACCTCGCGGCCCGCGGCGACCTGGACGCCTGGCTGCACCTCGGCGACTACATCTACGAGTACGGCACCGGCCAGTACGGCACCCGCGACAAGGTCGTCCGCCCGCACGCCCCCACGCACGAGATCCTCACCCTGGCCGACTACCGCGTCCGGCACGCCACGTACAAGACCGACCCCGACCTCCAGGCCCTCCACCTGAAGGCGCCGGTCGTCGCGATCTGGGACGACCACGAGTTCGCGGACAACGCCTGGTCCGGGGGCGCCTCCAACCACACCGAGGGCGCCGAGGGCACCTGGTCGGCACGTCAGGCCGCCGCCAAGCAGGCGTACTTCGAGTGGATGCCGGTCCGCCCGGCCGTCGCGGGCACCACCTACCGCAGGCTGCGCTTCGGCAAGCTGGCCGATCTCTCCCTGCTCGACCTGCGCTCCTTCCGCTCCCAGCAGGCGGCCACCGCGAGCGGCACGGTGGACGACCCGGACCGCACGCTCACCGGCCGGGCCCAGCTGGACTGGCTGAAGGCCGGGCTCAAGGCGTCCGACACCAAGTGGCGCCTGGTCGGCAACTCGGTGATGATCTCGCCGTTCTCGGTGGGCTCGCTCTCCGCCGACCTGCTCAAGCCGCTGGCCAAGCTGCTCGGCCTGCCGCAGGAGGGCATCGCCCTCAACACCGACCAGTGGGACGGCTACACCGACGACCGCCGCGAACTCCTCGCCCATCTGCGGACCAACGCCATCGGCAACACCGTCTTCCTGACCGGTGACATCCACATGGCGTGGGCCAACGACGTGCCGTACGACGCGGGCACCTATCCGCTCTCGGCGTCCGCCGCGACCGAGTTCGTGGTCACCTCGCTCACCTCGGACAACCTCGACGACATCGTGAAGGTCCCCGAGGGCACGGTGTCGGCGCTCGCCGCGCCGGTCATCAGGGCCGCCAACCGGCACGTCCACTGGGTGGACACCGACCGGCACGGCTACGGCGTCCTCGACATCACCGCCGACCGCGCGCAGATGGACTACTACGTGGTCTCCGACCGCTCGGACCCGAACGCGACCTCCGCGTGGGCACGTTCGTACCGCACCCGCAGCGGCACGCAGAGCGTCGAGCGGACGTACGACCCGGTGTAGCCGTTCGTCACGGCGGGCCGGAAGGAAACCGGTACCCGGAAACAACCGGTACGACGATCTTTGCATCTGACGATGTAGGTGACGCCCCGTCACCTACATCGAGACGGGAGACACATGGCCACCCCCCAAGGCGCCTTGAAGAAGACCGCGCTCCTCGCGGCCGCCATGACCGCGGCCGGGATCGCCCTCGTCGGCCAGGCGCAGGAGGCCTCGGCGGCACCGGCGTTCGTCAATCTGACGGTGCTGGACCAGCACGGCGCCCCCGTTTACGCCCAGCCGACGAGCTCCTCCACGCGGTACCGCGTGGAGAAGGCCGGGACGACCCTGCGGATCCAGTGCTCGACCACCAAGACGCCCTCGGGCGCCTTGTGGTTCAGGATCTACGACTCCCAGCCGACGGGCTGGGTCTATTCCGGGCACTTCCAGTCGCTGGTCCACCCGCCCAAGGAGTGCTTCCCCGGCTGAGCACTCGGCCCGGACCGCGCGTGCGTCTGCGCGGTCCGGGCCTGTCCGGCTCCGCCGAAGCCGCTACAGGCTGTCGAGGAAGCCGAGCGCCACCCGCCAGGTGGCCTCGGTGGCCTCGGCGTCGTAGTCCGGGGTGTCCTGGAACATGTAGAGGTGACCGGCGCCGGGGTAGCGGTAGACCTCGACGTCGGCACCGGCGCGGCCCATCTGGAGGTACCAGGCGCTCAGCCAGTCGTCCGTCTCGAACGGGTCCGGCTCGGCGACGTGCAGCTGGACCGGCAGCTCGTCCACGTGCGCGGTCGGCGCGATGTCCGAGGTGCCCTGGAGGAGCAGCAGCCCGCGTGCCTTCTCGTCGCCGAGGGCCAGCGTCTGGGCGACGGAGGCGCCGAGCGAGAACCCGGCGTAGACCAGGCCGCGTTCGGAGTAGGGCGCCGCCGCGAGCACCGCCCGCTTCAGGACCTCCTCCTTGCCGACCTCCTCCTTGAACTCCATGCCCTCCTCGACCGTGTCGAAGGTGCGCCCCTCGAAGAGGTCCGGCGTCCACACCTCGTGGCCGGCCGCGCGCAGCCGGTCGGCGGCGTCGCGCACCTCGGGAGTGAGCCCGAGGACGGAGTGAAAGAGCATGATGTTCATGGCCCCATGGTGCCAGCCGGGGCCCCGAACCCCCGTACCGGCACGGCCCCCTACCCGCTCCACCGGGGAACACGCAGGTTCATGACGGCGTCTCGCGGTTAGGCGCACCCGCATGGAGAACGACATCCGACCCCTGATCGTGGTCGGCGGCTGCGTCGTCCTCACCGTGCTGATCGGGTGGGGCACCGACGTGCTGCTGCGCAAGGCCGACGAACAGCACGGCGAGACCCCGCTGTGGGGCCTGCTGCGCCGCTGCCGCATCCCCTATCAACTGGTGCTGCTGGCCGCGCTGCTCAGAGGCACCTTCGCCCAGGTGCCCGCGCTCCGGGGACACCGCGTGGGCATCGGGCAGACGCTGACCCTGGTGCTGATCGGCTCGATCGCCTGGCTGGTGATCGGCATCGCGGCGGCCGTCGTCGAGACCTCGTACAGCCGCTACGCCCGCGCGAACCGGGATCAGGCGCGGGTGCGCCGGGTGCGGACCCAGGTGACCCTGATCATGCGGGTGGTGTCCGCGATCGTCGGGGTGGTGGCGGTGGCCGCGATGCTGCTGACGTTCCCGGAGATGCGCGCGGCCGGTGCCTCGCTGCTGGCCTCGGCCGGTGTGCTCGGCATCGTCGCCGGTGTGGCCGCGCAGTCCACGCTGGCCAACATGTTCGCCGGGCTGCAGATCGCCTTCGGCGACATGGTGCGCATCGGGGACACGGTCGTCGTGGACGGCGAGTGGGGCACCGTGGAGGAGATCACCCTGACCTTCCTGACCGTGCGGACCTGGGACGAGCGCCGGATCACCATGCCGGTCTCGTACTTCACCTCCAAGCCCTTCGAGAACTGGTCGCGGGGCACCCCGCAGATGACCGGCACCGTCTTCTGGCAGCTCGACCACAGCGCGCCGGTCGAGGCGATGCGCGAGCGGCTGCGGGACATCCTGCGCGCGTGCCCCGCCTGGGACAGCCGCGCGCACAGTCTGGTGGTGACGGACACGGCCCCGAACACCATCGAGGTGCGCGCCCTGGTGACCGCGAAGGACGCGGACGACATCTGGACGGTGCGGGTCGCGGTCCGCGAGCGGATGATCTCCTGGCTGCGCACCGAGCACCCCTACGCCCTCCCCCGCGTCAACACCGCCGACGCGGTGCCCGCCCCGGACCAGATCCCGTCCCCGGACCGCAAGACCCTGCGCCACGCCTACGAGTTCCCGCGCACCGGCCGGGGTTAGCGGGGCTTCCGGCTCAGCGCAGGCTGCGCACGTCCAGGTGCCTCAGCACCCGGTCAACAATCTCCGGATCGGCACCCGGTTCGCTGCGCGCGGCCAGCACCTCGTGGCGGGCCGCGCTCATCATCTCCGCCTGGATCTTGCGTACCCGCTTCAGCCGCCGGGCCCGCTGCTTGTGGGCCTCGCGGCGCTCCTCCTCGCCCATGTCGGGGCTGATCCGGATGCCGATGTCGAAGGCGCGGCGCAGCATCTGCTCCGACAGTTCCTCGGGCAGCTCCTCGACCTGCTCGATCTCCCGCAGCCGGCGCCGCGCGGCCTTGGTCGCGCGCACCGCCAGCTCGGTCTCGAACTCCTTCTCCCGCTCGGAGTCCGCCCGCACCCCGAGCCTGCGCACCAGCCAGGGCAGCGTCAGTCCCTGGAGCACCAGAGTGGCGATGATCACCCCGAAGGCGATGAAGACGATGACGTCCCGGTCCGGGAAGGGCGCACCGGCCTTCGTGCTCAGCGGGACGGCGAGGGCCAGCGCCACGGACGCCACCCCGCGCATCCCGGACCACCACATCACGACCGTCTCCCGCCAGCCGACCGGGATGTCCTCGTCGTAGTCGCGCCGGGCGTGCAGCCGCTTGGTGAGCCAGGTCGCGGGCATCAGCCACAGCAGCCGTACGAGGATCACGGTGGCCGCGACGGCCGCCGCCCAGCCGAGCAGCTCGCCCCAGCGGCCCGAGGCGGTGCGGATCGCGTTGTGGAGTTCGAGGCCGATCAGTCCGAAGGCCACGCCGGTCACGAGCGTGTCGATGATGTCCCAGAAGGTGTGCCCGGCGAGCCGGGTCATCACGTCGTCGGCGTCGGTGGCGTACTCGGCGAGGAACAGCGCGGTGGTGAGCACCGCGAGGACCCCGGAGCCGTGCAGCCCCTCGGCCAGCACGTACGAGGCGTACGGCACGAGCAGGGTGAGCCCGATCTGGAGGGTGGCGTCACCGAGCAGGTCCATCAGCTTGTTGGCGCCCCAGCCGAGGACCAGTCCGACGACGACCGCGACCACGGCGGAGAGCACCAGGTCGAGCCCCGCGCCCCAGGGCGAGAACTCCCCGCTGATCGCGGCGGCGATGGCCACGTGGTAGAGCACGATCGCCGTGACGTCGTTGAAGAGCCCCTCCCCCTCCAGGATCGACACCAGGCGGCGGGGCAGTCCGAGTTGTCCGGCGACGGCGGTCGCGGCGACCGGGTCGGGCGGGGCGATCAACGCGCCGAGCGCCACCGCGGCGGCGACGGGCAGCCCGGGCACGATGGCATGGGCCACGGCCGCCACGCACACCGTGGTCACGAAGACCAGCGCGACGGCGAGCAGGAAGATCGGGCGCTTGTTGGCCGCGAACTGCCGCCAGGAGGTGCGGCGTACGGCGGCGTAGAGCAGCGGGGGCAGCAGCGCGGGCAGGATGAGTTCCGGCGGGATGTCGACGGTCGGCACGAAGTCGAGCACCGCGAGGACCCCGCCGAACAGGGTCATCAGCACCGGCGCCGGCAGGCCGAAGTACTCCCCCACCGGGACGCTCACCAGGGCCGCGAGCAGCATCACGAACAACAGGGCCAGCTGATCCACGTCGAGCGCTCCGGGAGTCCGCGATCACACCGCAAGGCTCAAGACTGCCACGCCGCCCGGCCGGAGCCGGGGTCCGACCCGGCGGGCGGGAGATGCCTACAGGGCGCGGCGCATCGCCCGGTGCGGTATCCCGGCGTCCATGAACTCCGGCCCGTACGGCGTGTACCCGAGGCGCTCGTAGAAGCCGAGGGCGTGGGTCTGGGCGTGCAGGTCCACGGCGCTCAGGCCGAGCGCGCGGGCCGCGTCCTCCACGGCGCGCACCAGGGCCGCGCCGACGCCGAGGCCGCGCGCGGCGCGGGTGACGGCCAGCCGCCCGAGCGAGCCCACCGAGGCGTCCGCGCCGGTGTGCCCGATGGCCGCCTCGCCGTGCAGCAGGCGCCCGGCGCCGAGCGGGGTGCCGTCGTCGCGGGCCGCGAGCACGTGCACGGCGTCCGCGTCATGGGCGTCGTACTCGAGGTCCTCGGGGACGCCCTGTTCGGCGACGAAGACCTCCTTGCGGACCGCGAAGCAGGACTCGCGGTCGGCCGGTCCCTCGGCGACCCGGACCGTGTACGGCGCGCTCACGCGTAGGTCTCCTCCCGGACCAGGTCGAGGGCCCGCTGCAGGTCCTCGGGGTACTCGCTCTCGAACTCGACCCACTGGCCGTCCGCCGGGTGCTCGAAGCCGAGCCGGACCGCGTGCAGCCACTGGCGCTGCAGCTTGAGCCGCTTGGCGAGCGTGGGGTCGGCGCCGTAGGTCAGATCGCCGACGCAGGGGTGGCGGTGGGCCGACATGTGGACGCGGATCTGGTGGGTGCGGCCGGTCTCCAGCTTCACATCGAGCAGGGAGGCGGCGCGGAATGCCTCGATGAGGTCGTAGTGCGTCACGGAGGGCTTGCCCTCGGCGGTGACCGCCCACTTGTAGTCGTGCTGGGGGTGGCGGCCGACGGGGGCGTCGATCGTGCCGCTCATGGGGTCGGGGTGGCCCTGGACCAGCGTGTGGTAGCGCTTGTCGACCGTGCGCTCCTTGAACTGGCGCTTGAGCGAGGTGTACGCCCGCTCCGACTTGGCGACGACCATCAGGCCCGAGGTGCCCACGTCGAGCCGGTGCACGATGCCCTGGCGCTCGGCGGCGCCGGAGGTGGAGATCCGGTACCCGGCGGCGGCGAGGCCGCCGATGACGGTCGGGCCGGTCCAGCCGGGCGAGGGGTGCGCGGCCACGCCGACCGGCTTGACGATGACGACCACGTCGTCGTCGTCGTGCACGATCTCCATGCCCTCGACGGGCTCCGCGACGATCTGGACGGGGGCGGGCGCCTGCGGCATCTCGACTTCCAACCAGGCACCGCCGTGCACCCGCTCCGACTTGCCGACCACCGCGCCGTCGACCTGGACCTTGCCGGCCGCGGCCAGCTCCGCCGCCTTGGTGCGGGAGAAGCCGAACATCCGGGAGATGGCGGCGTCGACACGCTCGCCTTCCAGGCCGTCGGGCACGGGCAGGGTTCGGATCTCGGGAATCGTGCTCACCCGTCGAGTATGCCGGACGGGTGCGAGGGCACCGAACGAGCCTGTGGAAAACCCGGGCCGTCCTGCCCTCGCCGGGGCCGTCAGTCCTTGTGGACGGTGCCGTCCGGGTCCAGGCCCCGGAAGGACAGCAGCACGATCAGGATGCCGCCGCACACGATCGCGGAGTCGGCCAGGTTGAACACCGCGAAGCCCTTGGGTGCGATGAAGTCGACGACCTCGCCCTCGAAGACGCCGGGGGCCCGGAAGATGCGGTCGGTGAGGTTGCCGAGGGCACCGCCGAGCAGCAGGCCGAGCGCGATGGCCCAGGGGGTGCTGTAGAGCTTGCGGGCCAGGCGGATGATCACCGCGATCACGACGGCCGCGATCACCGTGAAGATGATCGTAAAGGCGGCGCCGAAGCCGAAGGCGGCACCGGGGTTGCGGATGGCGTGCAGCTCCAGCAGGTCGCCGATCAGCTGGATCGGGGCGTGGTGCTCCAGCTTCGCGACGACGAGAAGCTTGCTGACCAGGTCGAGGGCGTAGGCGAAGGCTGCCACCGCGAACAGCACGGCGATCCGGCGCCCGCGTCCGGTCCGCCGGGCGGCGTCCTGTCCGTCCGTGCCGGGCCCGGTCGCCGCGGCGGCCGCACCGGGCCGCTCGCCGCTGTCTTCCGGGGTGTCCGGCGTACCGATGATGCGCTCCGCCTCTGCCACGTGAGTCCCTCAACCTAGGTGCCTGACTGACGACGAGACTACGGCACGCCCCGGCGTACGCCCTCGCTCAGGAGCGCCGTTCCTGCTTCTGCTTGCACTCCACGCACAGGGTGGCCCTCGGGAACGCCTGCATCCGTGCCTTTCCGATGGGATTGCCGCAGTTCTCGCACAGACCGTAGGTGCCCGCGTCCAGCCGTTCCAGGGCGCGCTCGGTCTGGGTCAGCATCTCGCGCGCGTTGGCGGCGAGCGCCATCTCGTGCTCGCGCGTGATGTTCTTGGTGCCGGTGTCGGCCTCGTCGTCGCCCGCGCCGTCCGCGCTGTCCCGCATCAGGCCCGCGAGCGCGGTCGCGGAGGAGCTGATCTCCTCGCGGAGCCGGTCGGCGTCGCCGGTCAGCTCCGCGCGGGCCTCCTCGACCTCCTCCGGGGTCCAGGGGTCCTCGCCGGGGCGTACCGCCAGCTCGCCGGGGACGGCGGCGGGCCTCGCCCTGGGTACGGCGGACTGCTCCGCGGTGGCCGTGCCAGGAGTCTTCTTCGCAACCACCCTCGTGGCTCCCGTCTGCCCGGCGGCCCGTGCCGCACCGGTCTTCTTGGCCGCGGTCTTCTTGGCCGCGGCCTTCTTCGCCGCCGTCTTCTTGACCGCCTTCTCGGCTGTCTTCTTCGCCGCCGCGCCGGCGGTCTTCTTGGTGGCCTTCGCGGCCGTGGTGCCCTCGGGGGGCGCCGCCTCGGTGGCTGTCGCCATGGCGGCCGTCTTCTCAGCAGTCACCGTCTCGCCGCCCGTCTTCTTCCGGCCCGTGGTGGTCTTCCTGGCAGTGGTGCGCTTGGCAGTGGCGGTCTTCCCGGTGGCGGCCGCCCGCTTCTTCGCGGGGGCCTTCTCCGCGGCGACCTTTTTCGCGGGAGCCTTCTTGGTGGTGGCCTTCTTGGTGGTGGACTTCTTCGCCGGGGTCTTGTCGACGGGGTTCTCGCCGACAGGCGTCTTACCGGCAGCCGTCTTGCGGGCGGCCGCCTTCTTGGCGGGCTTCTCCCGGGAATTCCTGACGGACTTCTCCTGGGAGACGTTCTCGTCGGCCGCATCCTTACCGGCGGCCGTCCTCCCCGTGGCCTTCTTCCCGGCAGCCTTCTTCCCGGCAGTCGCCCTCCCGTCGACCGTCTTCCCGCCGGCCGTCTTCCCGTCGGCCTTCTTCATGGACGCCTTCTTCGCCGCCCCGCCGCCTCCCGAGGCCGCCCGCAGACGTCGGCCGACCTGCCCCGGCGGCCCGACACCGGCAAGGGTTCCCGCTGAGCCACCGGAGGTACCGGCGGTCTTCTTCGCCACCATGGCCGCGGCCCCTTCACATATTGTGATCTTGCACGCGAATCGTGCTGGGACGATAAATCGACTTGAGTCCCGCGGCAACGGGGCACGCCGCCCGATTCGCCCGCCCCGCACCCCCCGCGCAGCAGACCTGCATCCGTTGTGCCCAGCTCCCCGGCGGGTAATCCGCCCAGGGGACGGCGCCCTGACGCGCGTCCCGGCGGACTGGCCATTCGGGTCACCGCCCGCGCCCTCGCCGCCCGCCGGAAAACCGGTCGGCCGCTGTCCGCCCGGCGCCGTACACTGGGCGGAGCGAGAAGCGTGGATGGGGACGAGTAGCGTCGTCAGCAGCCCAGAGCGAGCCGGGGACGGTGGGAGCCCGGTGGCGAGCGCGATGTGAAGATCACCCCGGAGCCGCCGGAAGAAAGTCCCGCGAGGGGCGAGTAGAGCCGGCTTCGCGACCCCAATGAGGGGGCTCACCACCGGACGAACACCGGCGGCGGGCCAAGGAGGGTGGTACCGCGGGAGCGCGCCGCACATGGCGTGAACAGGAAGAACGCTCTCGTCCCTCCGACGGAAGGCAGCAAGTTCCGTTGGAGGATGCTCGCAGATGACAGCGCCGACGTACCGCCAGGTGCCCGCCCAGGTCGACCTGCCCGCGCTTGAGCACGCCGTGCTCGACTTCTGGCGCGACCAGAAGATCTTCGCCAAGAGCCTGGAGCAGTCCGAGGGCCGCCCCGAGTGGGTCTTCTACGAGGGCCCGCCCACCGCGAACGGGATGCCCGGCGCCCACCACATCGAGGCCCGCGTCTTCAAGGACGTCTTCCCCCGCTTCCGCACCATGCGCGGCTACCACGTGGGCCGCAAGGCCGGCTGGGACTGCCACGGCCTGCCCGTGGAGCTGGCGGTCGAGAAGGAGCTGGGCTTCTCCGGCAAGCAGGACATCGAGGCGTACGGCATCGCCGAGTTCAACGCCAAGTGCCGCGAGTCGGTGACCCGGCACACCGACGCGTTCGCCGAGCTCACCAACCGCATGGGCTACTGGACGGACCTCGAGAACCCGTACCGCACCATGGACCCCGAGTACATCGACTCGGTCTGGTGGTCGCTCAAGCAGATCTTCGACAAGGATCTGCTGGTCCAGGACCACCGCGTCGCCCCCTGGTGCCCCCGCTGCGGCACCGGCCTCTCGGACCACGAGCTGGCGCAGGGGTACGAGACGGTCGTGGACCCCTCGGTCTACGTCCGCTTCCCGCTCACCTCCGGCCCGCTGGCCGGCGAGGCGTCCCTCCTGGTGTGGACGACGACCCCGTGGACCCTGGTGTCCAACACCGCGGTCGCCGCGCACCCGGACGTCACCTATGTCGTCGCCACCAACGGCGAGGAGAAGGTCGTCGTCGCGGAGCCGCTGGTCGCCAAGTCGCTCGGCGAGGGCTGGGAGACCACCGGGCAGTCCTTCACCGGCGCCGAGATGGAGCGCTGGACCTACCAGCGGCCCTTCGAGCTGGTCGAGTTCCCGGAGCCCGCGCACTTCGTGGTGAACGCGGACTACGTGACCACCGAGGACGGCACCGGTCTGGTCCACCAGGCCCCCGCCTTCGGTGAGGACGACCTCAAGGTCTGCCGCTCCTACGGCCTGCCCGTGGTCAACCCGGTCCGCCCCGACGGCACCTTCGAGGAGGACCTGCCCCTTGTCGGCGGCGTCTTCTTCAAGAAGGCCGACGAGAAGCTGACCGAGGACCTCGGCGAGCGCGGCCTGCTCTTCCGCCACCTGCCCTACGAGCACAGCTACCCGCACTGCTGGCGCTGCCACACCGCGCTGCTCTACTACGCCCAGCCGTCCTGGTACATCCGCACCACCGCCGTCAAGGACCGGATGATCGCGGAGAACGAGAAGACCAACTGGTTCCCCGAGACGGTCAAGCACGGCCGCTTCGGCGACTGGCTGAGCAACAACATCGACTGGGCGCTCTCCCGCAACCGCTACTGGGGCACGCCGCTGCCGATCTGGCGCTGCGACAACGACCACCTGACCGTGGTCGGCTCCCGCGCCGAGCTGACCGAGCTGACCGGCACCGACCAGTCCTCCCTCGATCCGCACCGTCCGTACATCGACGACGTGACCTTCCCCTGCCCCGAGTGCGGCGACACGGCCACGCGCGTGCCCGAGGTCATCGACGCCTGGTACGACTCGGGTTCGATGCCGTTCGCGCAGTGGGGTTACCCGCACAAGAACAAGGAGCTGTTCGAGAGCCGTTACCCGGCCCAGTTCATCTCCGAGGCGATCGACCAGACCCGCGGCTGGTTCTACACGCTGATGGCCGTCGGCACCCTGGTCTTCGACGAGTCGTCGTACGAGAACGTGGTCTGCCTCGGCCACATCCTCGCCGAGGACGGCCGCAAGATGTCCAAGCACCTGGGCAACACCCTGGACCCGATCCCGCTGATGGACCGGCACGGCGCGGACGCGGTGCGCTGGTTCATGGCGGCCGGTGGTTCTCCGTGGGCGGCCCGCCGCGTCGGTCACGGCACCATCCAGGAGGTCGTCCGCAAGACGCTCCTCACGTACTGGAACACGGTCGCCTTCCAGGCGCTGTACGCCCGCACCTCCGGCTGGGCGCCGAGCGCGGCGGACCCGGCCCCGGCCGACCGCCCGGTCCTGGACCGCTGGCTGCTGTCCGAACTCCACGCGCTCACCGACCAGGTGACCCAGGCACTGGAGGCGTACGACACCCAGCGCGCGGGCAAGCTGCTCTCCGCGTTCGTGGACGACCTGTCCAACTGGTACGTGCGCCGCTCGCGCCGCCGGTTCTGGCAGGGCGACAAGGCCGCGCTGCGCACGCTGCACGAGGTGCTGGAGACGGTCACCAAGCTGATGGCCCCGATCACCCCGTTCATCACCGAGCGGGTGTGGCAGGACCTGGTCGTGCCGGTGACCCCGGGCGCTCCCGAGTCCGTGCACCTGTCCTCCTGGCCGGAGGCGGACCTGTCCGCGATCGACCCGGAGCTGTCGAAGCAGATGGTCCTGGTACGGCGCCTGGTGGAGCTGGGCCGCGCCACGCGTGCCGAGTCGGGCGTCAAGACCCGTCAGCCGCTCTCGCGCGCGCTGGTCGGTGCCGCGGGCTTCGACGCGCTGGACCCGGAGCTGCACACGCAGATCACCGAGGAGCTGAACGTGGCCGCGCTGGCCTCGCTCTCCGAGGTGGGCGGCTCGCTGGTGGACACGACGGCCAAGGCCAACTTCCGCGCGCTGGGCAAGCGGTTCGGCAAGCGGGTGCAGGACGTGGCGAAGGCGGTCGCCGCCGCCGACGCCGCCGCGCTCTCGCTCGCGCTGCGCGAGGGCACCGCATCGGTGGAGCTGGACGGCGAGATCGTCACGCTCGCCCCGGACGAGGTGATCATCACCGAAACCCCGCGCGAGGGCTGGTCGGTGGCCTCCGACTCCGGTGCCACGGTGGCGCTGGACCTGGAGATCACCGAGGAGCTGCGCCGGGCGGGCCTCGCCCGTGACGCGATCCGGCTGATCCAGGAGGCCCGCAAGAACAGCGGCCTGGACGTGGCCGACCGCATCGCCCTGCGCTGGACCGCCACGGACCCGGCGGTGACCGCCGCCCTCTCCGAGCACTCCGGCCTGATCGCGGAGGAGGTCCTCGCGACCGACTTCGCCCAGGGCGAGGCGGACGGGACCTACGGCGACGCCTTCACGGACGAGAGCCTGTCTCTGACGTTCCGCCTGCGCAAGGCGTAACACCCCACGCACGAAGGCCCGGTTCCCCTCGGAGGGGGGAACCGGGCCTTCGGCGTACGCGGGGGGGTGATGGACGGGCACGAGGTGGGGCCACGGACAACGGACCGCAGCTCCCGTTTGGCGGTCAACACGCGTAAAACAGGGCGGGACCCCGGACCGAAGTCCGGGGTCCCGCCCTGAACGCTGCCGACGCCTATGGCGTACTACTGGCCATGAGCGGCCGTCAGTTGTCGTCCTCGTCGATCAGGAACCCGCGCATGGGCGAGGGCGCCTGGCCCATCGGACCGGGACCCTGCGGCCGGACCGGAGCCATCGGCTGGGTCATGGCCGGCGTCATCTGCTGCTGTCCGCCGTAGGACGGGGCCGCCGGGGGCGGACCGCCCATGCCCGGGTTGCCACCGAACGCCGGGGCGCTCGCGCCGGCCGGTGCCATCGAGGGCGCCGGGGACGGCGGCAGGGACGGGGCGGACGGGGTGCGCGGCGGGGCCAGCGAGTCGTCGGCCTGGGTCTCCAACTGACGCAGCTGGGACTCCAGGTAGGACTTCAGACGCGTGCGGTACTCGCGCTCGAAGCCTCGCAGGTCCTCGACCTTGCGCTCCAGCGTGGCGCGCGCGGACTCCAGGGAGCCCATGGCGACGCGGTGCTTCTCCTGCGCGTCCCGCTCCAGGGCGTCGGCCTTGGCACGGGCGTCGCGCTCCAGACCCTCGGCGCGGCTGCGGGCCTCGCCGACGATCTTGTTGGCCTCGGAACGGGCCTCGGCGATCGCCTGGTCGGCGGTCTGCTGGGCCAGCGAGAGGACACGCGCGGCGCTGTCGCCGCCGGGGCCACCCTGACCGGGCAGGCCGGGGGCGCCCATCGGAGGACCGCCCATGGGGCCGCCCATCTGCTGCGGCATGGGCGGCTGACCACCCATCGGACCCTGGCCCATCGGGCCGGGACCCTGCCCCATCGGACCCGGACCCTGACCCATCGGACCCTGGCCCATCGGACCCTGCCCCATCGGGCCGGGACCCTGCCCCATCGGACCCTGGCCCATGGGGCCGGGGCCCTGCGGGCCACCCTGTCCGCCGGGGCCGGCGGGCAGCTGCGGGGCGCCGCTGGGCAGCTGGGGCGGACCACCCATGGGGCCACCCATCTGCTGCTGCGGCGGGCCCGATATGCCGGCGGGCACCGGAGCGCCGGGTCCTCGCATACCGCCCTGCGGCATGCCACCCTGCTGCATTCCGCCCTGGGGCATACCACCCTGAGGCATGCCACCCTGCTGCGGCATACCGCCCTGAGGCATGCCTCCGGGCTGCTGGTCCTGCTCCGGACCCTTGCGCATGTTCTGCTGGTTCTGCGCGGCCGCGCGCGTGGCGGCGGCCAGCTTGGCGCGCAGGTCCTCGTTCTCGCGGAGCAGACGGGTCAGTTCGGCTTCGACCTCGTCGAGGAAGGCATCGACCTCGTCCTCGTCATAGCCTTCTCGGAGGCGGACGGTCGTGAACTGCTTGTTCCGCACGTCCTCGGGGGTCAACGGCATCTCTTCACCTCAACGTAGTCATCGGCAGTCGGCAAGACCGTATCGTCCACTCTCATCGCGCGAAGCTCCCCGCCACCGAGATGAGAATCCAGACGATGATCATCAGTACGAAGAAGGACAGGTCGAGTGCCACGCCCCCGAGACGCAACGGCGGGATGAACCGCCGCAGCAGTTTCAACGGTGGATCGGTGACAGTGTAGGTGGCCTCCAGTACGACCACCATCGCCTTGCCGGGTTGCCACGAGCGGGCGAACTGGAAGACATAGTCCATGACCAGCCGGACGATCAGCAGGCCGAGAAAGACCATCAGCGCGATGTAGATCACCTGCGCGAACACGCTCATCGCTGCGCTTCCCTCTCCCCTGTGCCGTGCATCTTCCCGGTGGTGCTTCTCAGCTCTGGTTGAAGAACCCGCCCTCTGCGATGCGGGCCTTGTCCTCCGCCGTGACATCGACGTTAGCAGGAGACAACAGGAAGACCTTCTGCGTCACTCGTTCGATACTGCCGTGAAGTCCAAACACCAACCCTGCGGCGAAGTCGACAAGTCGCTTCGCGTCAGTGTCGTCCATCTCCGTGAGGTTCATGATCACCGGGGTGCCCTCACGGAAGTGTTCCCCGATGGTACGGGCCTCGTTGTAGGTCCGGGGATGCAGGGTGGTGATCCGGTACGGCTCTCGTTCCGACACGACCTTGGGCATGATCACCGGCGCGTTCTTCTCCAGGGACTGGCGTTCTTGTGTGATGGACGCCACGGGCGCGATCCGCGCCGGACGCCCCGAATCCGCGGTCGGCGCCGCGGAATGCGAGACCGGCTCGCGCGGCGCCGGCGGCTGCACCACTCGCACGGATTCATCCCTTTGGGGCGAATGTACGTTGTGCGACTGGTGTGATGGTTCGTGTCGTCGGTGGTCCCGCTCGGGCTCCGGGTCCAGTTCGGGCTCGAAGTCGTCGTCGGGGTCGAATCCCCGGCCGTCGTACCCATCGTCCTCCACGAGGCCGAGGTAGACCGCCATCTTGCGCATCGCGCCGGCCATGCTCTGAGTCCTCCGCTCTGTGGTGGATCGGCTGACGACTGCCAAGTGCCCGCGATCCACGTGGCCTTAGTACCGCTTTCGGCGGCATTGACCATATTTTCTGCTGTGGTCCGACTTCTTCGCGACGTTACCCGAGGCGGGGGCGGACTCCGAGTACCGCGCTGCCGACGCGCACATGTGTCGCCCCGGCCGCCACGGCCTGCTCGAGATCCGCACTCATCCCTGCCGACACCATGGTTGCAGTCGGATGGGATCGGCGCAGGTCCGTCGACAAATCCACGAGCCGTTCGAAAGCGGCCTGTTCGCGTCCCGCGTATTCACCGGTGAGCGGGGCGACGGTCATCAGTCCGTCGAGCCGCAGCCCGGGCGCGTCGGCGACGAGACCGGCCAACTCTTCGATTCCGGCGGGCGCGACGCCTCCGCGCTCGCCCCGGCCGCTCGCCCCCGCGTCGAGTGCGACCTGCAGAAGGCAGCCCACCTCGCGCCCGGCCCGCACCGCCTCCCGCGAGAGCGCGGTGACGAGCCGGTCCCGGTCGACCGACTGCACGAAATCGGCGTAACCGACCACAGAACGCACCTTGTTGGTCTGCAACTGGCCGATGAAGTGCCATTCCAGGGGCAGATCCGCGCAGGCGGCGGCCTTCGGGGCCGCGTCCTGGTCGCGGTTCTCGCCGACCTGACGCACACCCAGCTCCGACAGGATCCTCACATCGCTCGCCGGGTACGTCTTGGTGACCACGATCAGGGTCACCTCGTCACGGGGACGCCCCGCCGCCGCGCACGCGGCCGCGATGCGTTCCTCCACCTTCGCCAGATTTCCGGCGAGTTCGGTCCTACGGTCCGTCATGTCCACTCAGTCCAGCCACACATACCCGGCGAGCCGCCCGGTGGTGCGGTCGCGCCGGTAGGAGAAGTGATCCCCCGACTCCAGCGTGCACACCGGCGATTGCGCCCGGTCGCACACCCCGAGCCGGTCGAGCTGCGCGTGCACTCCGGCGCTCACGTCGACGGCCGGAGTGCCCCAGCTCGTCACCGCGTGCGCCGTCGGCTCGGCCTCGGCGACCTCGGCGCGCAGCGCTTCGGGCACCTCGTAACAACGGCCGCACACGCACGGGCCGGTGCGGGCGACGATCCGGCCCGGCTCCGCCCCGAGTTCGATCATGGCGCGTACAGCGGCGGGGACGACCCCCGCGACCATTCCGGGGCGGCCCGCGTGCGCGGCCGCGACCACACCCGCGACCGGGTCGGCGAGCAGCACCGGCACGCAGTCGGCGGTGAGTACGGCCAGGGCGAGTCCGCGCCGGGTGGTGACGATCGCGTCCACCTCGGGGACGGGCCTGTCACCCCACGGCTCGTCCACGACGGCCACGTCGGCGCCGTGCACCTGGTTCATCCAGACCACCGACGCCGGGTCAAGACCCAGTGCCTTCGCGGTCAGTTCACGGTTGGCCCGTACCGCGCCGGGGTCGTCGCCGACCGCGCCGCCGAGATTGAGCTCCTCATACGGAGCGGCGCTCACCCCGCCCCACCTGTCGGTGAAGGCGAAGTGCGCGCCGCTCACGCTTTCGCGCTGTCCTATCACTTCAGGAAGTCCGGCACATCCAGCTCGACGATGTCCTCGTAGGACCGGGACTGGGGCACCGGCGGGGCCACCGGGACCTCGGCCACCGGCTCGGGCGCGGGCTCCGGCTCCTCCTTCGGCGTCACGCTGCCGAGCGAGCCGAACGTCGGCCGGGAGTCGGTCTGCTGACGGGGCGGAGCGGGCTGCTCCTCGCGGCGCTGGGCCGGGGAGCCGGAGGACGCCGAGCCGAGCACGTTGTCCCGGCGGGCCGGGGGCTGGCCCCCGTCGAAACCGGCCGCGATCACGGTGACCCGCACCTCGTCGCCGAGGGCGTCGTCGATGACCGCGCCGAAGATGATGTTGGCCTCCGGGTGGGCGGCCTCGCTGACCAGCTGGGCGGCCTCGTTGATCTCGAAGAGGCCGAGGTCGGAGCCGCCGGAGATGGAGAGCAGCACGCCTCGGGCGCCGTCGATGGACGCCTCCAGGAGCGGCGAGGAGATCGCCATCTCGGCCGCGGCCACCGCGCGGTCGTCGCCGCGGGCCGAGCCGATGCCCATGAGGGCCGAACCGGCCTCGGACATGACCGACTTGACGTCGGCGAAGTCGAGGTTGATCAGACCGGGGGTGGTGATGAGGTCGGTGATGCCCTGGACACCGGAGAGCAGGACCTGGTCGGCCGACTTGAAGGCGTCCAGGACCGAGACCTGGCGGTCCGAGATGGACAGCAGCCGGTCGTTGGGGATGACGATGAGGGTGTCGACCTCTTCGCGCAGCTCCGCGATGCCGTCCTCGGCCTGGTTGGCGCGACGCCGTCCCTCGAAGGTGAACGGGCGCGTGACCACACCGATGGTGAGGGCGCCGAGAGAGCGCGCGATGTTGGCCACGACGGGCGCGCCGCCGGTGCCGGTGCCGCCGCCCTCGCCGGCCGTCACGAAGACCATGTCGGCCCCCTTGAGGACCTCCTCGATCTCCTCGCGGTGGTCCTCGGCGGCCTTGCGGCCGACGGCCGGGTTGGCGCCGGCGCCGAGTCCGCGGGTGAGTTCACGGCCGACGTCGAGCTTGACGTCGGCGTCGCTCATCAACAGTGCCTGCGCGTCGGTGTTGATGGCGATGAACTCGACGCCCTTGAGGCCGACCTCGATCATCCGGTTGATGGCATTGACACCACCGCCGCCGACACCGATGACCTTGATGACTGCGAGGTAGTTCTGCGGTGCTGCCACGTCGAAGGCCTCTCGCCTCGAATTACGTTGTCGCGCCGGGCGGTTCCCCGACCGGGACGACGGATGCCGAATTGGGACGGTCCGAACGCCGACCCGAACCCTAACCCTGAAGTTTAGGGTTATCAGTGTGTCTGTTCCCTGGAGTCTTCTGAACAGGACACTAAGTCGACAAGCGGCGCCCGTTCAACGAACACGCCGAACCTCCCGTTTTTCTTTTCACCCTATGTGATCAGCCGTAGCGGCGCCCAACCAGGGTGCTGGCCTGCACTGATGTACGTCAACTCCCGGCTGAGGCAGGGGCGGTGGGCACGCTGACATCGAAGTGCCGGGCGCCGGGAGCTGCTTTCATGAGAGCTGTGAGGGCCCGTGCCTTGGCGGGACCGCCGTCCGCGCTGCCCCACGCCACCGTGCGCCCGCCCTTGAGGCGCAGTGAGATCGCGTCGTAGGACCGGACTTGGACGGCGCGGGTGTCCTTCTTGACGGAGGCGGGCAGCGCGGCCGCGACGCGTACGGCCTCGCGCACCAGGCGGTCGGTGCCGAAGCGGCGCAGGCTCGCGGCGCCCGAGTCCTCGCGGGAGACGGTGAGTTCGAGCAGCGGCACTCCGCGCGGGGCCTGCGGGACGGTCGCGAACCGGACGCCCCGGGCGTCGACTTCGGTGAAATCCGGGCCCTTGCGGACCAGCAGGGACGGAGTGCGCTCGGTGACCTTCAGGGCGATGCCGTGCGGCCAGGAGCGCTCCACCTCGACGGTGTCGATCCGGGGCAACTCCCGCCGCAGGCGCGCCTCGATGGCGCCGGTGTCCACGGAGACCAGCGGGGCCCCGACGGGGACGGCGGCGGCCGTGCGGACCTCGGCCGGGGTCAGCACGCGGGTGCCGGAGACCGCGACCTGCCGCACCCGCAGCCACTCGGAGCCGTACAACACCCAGACGGAACCGGCTCCGAGGAGGACGAGCAGCACCGCCAGGGCGATGATCGTACGAAGCCGCGGTCTGTGCGGCCGGGGGACGAGCGGCGGGCCGGACACCCCCGGTCGGCGTGCGTCGCGCTCGGCGACGGTGGGTCCGGCCACGCTCACTGTCCCTTCGTTCAACGGTCCTATCGGCCTGCGGCGATCGCCTCGTACACCATGCCGACAAGGAGGTCGTCGGCGTCGCGGCGGCCGAACTCACCGGCGGCGCGGGACATCTCGTAGAGGCGGTGCGGGTCGGCCAGGACCGGCAGCACGTTCTGCTGGATCCACTCGGGCGTCAGTTCCGCGTCGTCCACGAGGAGTCCGCCGCCCGCCTTGACCACCGGCTGGGCGTTGAGCCGCTGTTCGCCGTTGCCGATGGGCAGCGGGACGTAGGCGGCCGGGAGTCCGACGGCGGAGAGTTCGGCGACGGTCATCGCGCCCGCGCGGCAGAGCATCAGGTCGGCCGCGGCGTACGCGAGGTCCATCCGGTCCAGGTAACTTACCGGGAGATACGGGGGCATCCCCGGCATCTGCTGCACCTGCGGCAGTTCGTTCTTCGGGCCGACCGCGTGCAGGATCTGGATGCCCGCCTGCTGGAGCCAGGGCGCGACCTGCTGGACGACCTCGTTGAGGCGCCGGGCGCCCTGCGAGCCGCCGGAGACGAGCAGCGTGGGCAGGTTGGGGCTCAGGCCGAAGTAGTGGCGGGCCTCGGGGCGCAGGGCCGCGCGGTCCAGGGTGGCGATGGAGCGGCGCAGGGGGATGCCGATGTAGCGGGCGTCCCGGAGCTTGCTGTCGGGCGTGGAGACGGCCACCCGGGCCGCGTAGCGCGAGCCGATCTTGTTGGCCAGGCCGGGGCGGGCGTTGGCCTCGTGGACCACGATCGGCACGCCGAGGCGCTTGGCGGCCAGATAGGCGGGCAGCGCGACGTAGCCGCCGAAGCCGACCACGGCGTCCGCCTTGGTGCGCTCCAGGATCTGCTCCGTGGCCTTGATCGTGCCGCGCAGCCGGCCCGGCACCGTGATCAGCTCGGGCGTGGGCTTGCGCGGCAGCGGGACCGCCGGGATCAGCGCCAGCTCGTAGCCGCGCTCGGGGACGAGCCGCGTCTCGAGGCCGCGCTCCGTACCCAGGGCCGTGATCCCCACGGTGGGGTCCTGCCTGCGCAGGGCGTCCGCGAGGGCGAGCGCGGGCTCGATGTGGCCCGCGGTACCCCCGCCGGCGAGTACGACATGCACCGAAATTCACCGCTCTCCGGACGGACGCGCCGCCGTGGCGCGCCGTCGCATCGTGTTCCATCTCCGCGGCACCCGCTCGACACGGGAGCCGCTCGCCCGCTTTCTACCAAAGCGGGGTTGCCGCATCGCAAGCGCCGCCCGCGCAGCGGGATCGTCACGCGCGAAGGCGATCAGGAGCCCGATGGCGAACATGGTCGGCAGCAGGGCGGACCCTCCGTAGGAGAACAGCGGGAGGGGGACACCGGCGATCGGCAGCAGGCCGAGCACCGCACCGATGTTGATCACCGCCTGCGCGGTGATCCAGGTGGTCACGCCTCCCGCGGCGTACCTCACGAAGGGGTCCTCCGTGCGTCCGGCCACGCGGATACCCGCATAGCCTAGAGCGGCGAACAGGGCGAGCACCGACAGCGTCCCCGCGAGACCCAGTTCCTCACCGGTGACGGCAAAGATGAAGTCGGTGTGGGCTTCGGGGAGTTGGCCCCATTTCTCCACACTCGCGCCCAGACCGGAACCGAAGATTCCGCCGGAGGCGAGGGCGTAGATGCCGTGCACGGCCTGCCAGCAGTCGGCGGCGCCCGCCTTGGGCTCGGTGGCACCGATGCAGGCGAGCCGGGCCATCCGGTTGGGGCTGGTCTTGATGAGGATCACACCGATCAGCGCCGCGACCGAGAGCACCCCGGCGAACAGCCGGGTCGGGGCCCCGGCGAGCCAGAGCAGGCCGAAGAGGATCGCGGTGAGGATGATCGCGGTGCCCATGTCGCCGCCGAGCATGATCAGGCCGAGCAGCAGGAAGGCGACCGGGACCAGCGGGACCAGCATGTGCTTCCACTGGGCCAGCAGCTTCTTGTCCTGCTTGCGGGCGATCAGGTCCGCGCCCCACAGCACGAGGGCGAGCTTGCCGAACTCGCTGGGCTGGATCTGGAAGGAGCCGCCGAGCGAGATCCAGTTCCGGTTGCCGTTGACCGACATCCCTATCCCCGGCACCTGCACCAGGGCCATCGCGAAGACGGCGACGGCGAGGATCGGGTAGGCCAGCGCCCGGTGCAGCCGCACCGGCATCCGGGAGGCGGCGAAGAGCAGCGCGCCGCCGATGAGCGCGGCGAGGAACTGCTTGCGGAAGAAGAACGAGCCGGGCAGCGACAGCTGGAGCGCGGTGATCTGGGAGGCCGAGTAGACCATCACCAGGCCGAGCACGATGATCAGCAGGCTGCCGCCGAGGATCAGGTAGTACGCGGTCAGCGGGCGGTCCCACGCCCTGCGGGCGCGGGTGCGCAGCCGCCGCAGGGGGTTGTCGGGCACGCTCGGCCGGGGTGCGGGGCGGCGGGCCGCCCGCTGTACGGGCGGCCGTCCGGTACGGCTAGCGGCCATCCACGCCTCCCCTGAGCACCGAACGTCCCACGCGTCCCTCCCAAGTTCCGCCCGGCGGGCGGCCGGGGTCAGGCGCCGAGCTCGCGGACGGCCGCCGCGAACGCGTCGCCGCGCTGGTTGTAGTTGGTGAACATGTCCATGGAGGCACAGGCCGGGGCCAGCAGTACGGTGTCGCCCGGCCGGGCCAGCCGCTTCGCCTCGGTCACCGCCTGGAGCATCGCCCCAGTGTCGGTCCGGTCGAGGTCCACGACGGGTACCTCCGGGGCGTGTCGCGCGAGGGCCTCGCGGATCAGCGCGCGGTCGGCGCCGATCAGTACGACCCCGCGCAGACGCTTGGCGGAGTTGGCCACCAGCTCGTCGAACTCGGCGCCCTTGGCGAGGCCGCCCGCGATCCACACGATGGGCTCGTAGGCCGCCAACGAGGCTTCCGCGGCATGGGTGTTGGTGGCCTTGGAGTCGTCCACGTACGCCACGCCGTCGAGGTCGGCGACGTGCTGGATGCGGTGGGCGTCGGGCCGGAAGGCGCGCAGTCCGTCGCGCACCGCCTGGGCGGGCACCCCGAAGGAGCGGGCGAGGGCCGCCGCCGCGAGGGCGTTGGCGATGTTGTGCGGGGCGGGCGGCTCGACGTCGGAGACCTCGGCCAGTTCCTGCGCGTTCTTGTACCGGTTCTCGACGAAGGCGCGGTCGATCAGGATGCCGTCCACGACGCCGAGTTGGGAGACGGCCGGGGTGCCGAGGGTGAACCCGACGGCCCGGCAGCCCTCCTCCACGTCGGCCTCGCGGACCAGGTCCTCGGTGCGCGGGTCGGCCACGTTGTAGACGCAGGCGACCTTGTTGCCCTCGTAGACGCGGCCCTTGTCGGCGACGTAGGCGTCCATGGAGCCGTGCCAGTCGAGGTGGTCCGGGGCGAGGTTGAGGACCGCGCCGGAGTAGGCGCGCAGCGAGGGCGCCCAGTGCAGCTGGTAGCTGGACAGCTCGACGGCGAGGACGTCGTACTCCTCGTCGCCGAGGACGGCGTCCAGGAGGGAGACGCCGATGTTGCCGACCGCTGCCGTGCGCAGGCCCGCCGCCTTCAGGATGGAGGCGAGCATCTGCACGGTGGTGGTCTTGCCGTTGGTGCCGGTGACGGCGAGCCAGGGGGCCGCGTCGGGGCCCCTGAGGCGCCAGGCCAGCTCCACGTCGCCCCAGATGGGCACGCCCGCCTGCTCGGCGGCCTGGAACAGCGGCTTGTCGGGCGCCCAGCCGGGGGCGGTGACGATCAGCTCGGTGCCCTCGGGGAGGGTGGCCCCGTCGCCGAGGCGGACGGTGACGCCGAGCGCCTCCAGTTCGGCGGCCTGCGCCCGTGCCCGCTCGTCGTCGCCGTCGTTGACGACCGTGACGATCGCACCGCGCTCGGCGAGCGCCTTGGCGGCCGGGACGCCGGAGACGCCGAGTCCGGCGACGGTGACGCGCCTGCCCTGGAATTCGCTCTGCCCCGAAGGCACCGAGTTGGTCACTTGTCCGCTGCCCATCCCGCGTAGAAGAGGCCCAGTCCGACGATGACACAGATGCCCTGGATGATCCAGAAACGGACCACGACCAGGACTTCGGACCAGCCCTTGAGTTCGAAGTGGTGCTGGAGCGGTGCCATCCGGAAGACGCGCTTTCCGGTGAGCCGGAAGGAGCCGACCTGGATGACGACCGACATGGTGATGAGGACGAACAGGCCGCCCATGATGGCCACCAGCAGCTCCGTGCGGGAGAGGATGGCCAGGCCGGTGAGGACACCGCCGAGGGCGAGCGAACCGGTGTCGCCCATGAAGATCTTCGCCGGCGAGGTGTTCCACCACAGGAAGCCCAGGCAGGAACCCATCAGCGCGGAGGCGACCACCGCGAGGTCGAGCGGGTCGCGGACCTCGTAGCAGGCGGCCGGGTTGGTCAGGGTCATCGCGTTGGCGCAGGACTCCTGGAACTGCCAGACGCCGATGAACGTGTAGGCGCCGAAGACCAGGACGGAGGCGCCGGTGGCGAGGCCGTCGAGACCGTCGGTGAGGTTCACGCCGTTCGACATCGCGAGGATCATGAACAGCGCCCAGACCACGAACAGCACCGGGCCGATGGTCCAGCCGAAGTCCGTGATGAACGACAGCTTGGTGGAGGCCGGGGTGTTGCCCCGGTTGTCCGGGAACTGCAGCGCGAGGACCGCGAAGCCGATGCCGACGATCAGCTGGCCGGCCATCTTCGCCTTGGCCCGCAGACCCAGCGAACGACGCTTGACGATCTTGATGTAGTCGTCCAGGAAGCCGACCAGGCCCATGCCGAACATCAGGCCGAGGACCAGCAGACCCGAGTACGTCGGGGGCTTGCCGGTGATCACCTTGCTCAGGAAGTACGCGGCGATCGTGGACAGGATGAAGGCGATGCCGCCCATGGTCGGCGTACCGCGCTTGCTGGCGTGCTCGCGCGGGCCGTCGTCGCGGATGAACTGGCCGTACCCCTTGCGGGCGAGGAGCTTGATCAGCAGCGGGGTGCCGATCAGCGTCAGGAAGAGGCCGATGACGCCTGAGAACAGGACCTGGTTCATCATCGGGCGGCGACCTCACCCTCGGTCCCGGCCGAGGCGAGCGTCTGGGCGACGCTCTCAAGACCAACGGAACGGGACGCCTTCACCAGCACGACGTCCCCCGGGCGCAACTCGCTGCGCAACAGGTCGATCGCCGCCTGTGCGTCGGACACGTGCACCGACTCCTCACCCCACGAACCCTCGTTGTATGCGCCCAGTTGCAGCCAGGAGGCTTCGATGCCCCCGACCGCGACGAGCTTGCTGACGTTGAGCCGGACGGCGAGCCGTCCGACCGCGTCGTGCTCGGCGAGCGCCTCGTCCCCCAGCTCGGCCATCTTGCCGAGCACCGCCCACGTGCGGCGCCCCTTGCCCATGGCCGCGAGCGCCCTGAGGGCGGCACGCATGGACTCGGGGTTGGCGTTGTAGGCGTCGTTGACGATGGTCACGCCGTCCGGGCGCTCGGTGACCTCCATGCGCCAGCGGGAGAGGGAGCCCGCCTCGGAGAGCGCGGTGGCGATCTCGTTCGCGGACATGCCCAGCTCATGGGCGACGGCGGCCGCGGCGAGCGCGTTCGACACGTGGTGCTCACCGTACAGGCGCATGGTCACATCGCTTGCACCGGAGGGTGTGTGAAGCCTGAAGGCAGGCTGTCCGCTGTCCATGAGTCGCACGTTCTCGGCGCGAACGTCCGCTTCGGCCGACTCTCCGAAAAGGACCACCTTCGCGCGGGTACGGGAGGCCATCGCGCGCACCAGCGGGTCGTCGGCGTTGAGGACGGCGACGCCGCCCTCCTCGGCCGGCGGGAGTGCCTCCACCAACTCGCCCTTGGCCTGGGCGATCTGCTCGCGGCCGCCGAACTCGCCGATGTGGGCGCTGCCGACGTTGAGCACGAGTCCGACCTTCGGCGGGGTGAGACCGGCGAGGTAGCGGATGTGCCCGATGCCGCGGGCGCCCATCTCAAGGACGAGGAACTTCGTCTCCTCGGTGGCGGACAGGGCGGTCAGGGGAAGCCCGATCTCGTTGTTGAGCGAGCCGGGCGTGAAGACGGTGGGCGCCTTGCCGCCGAGCACCTGGGCGATCAGGTCCTTGGTGCTGGTCTTGCCCGCCGAGCCGGTCAGCCCGACGAGGGTCGCGCCGAGGCGCTCGACCACATGGCGGGCGAGGGCGCCGAGCGCGCTCTGGACGTCGTCCACGACGATCGCGGGCACGCCGACGGGGCGCGTCGCCAGTACGGCGACCGCGCCCGCCGCCACGACCGCCTCGGCGAAGTCGTGGCCGTCGGCCCGCTCACCGCTGAACGCGACGAAGAGGGCGCCGGGCACCACCTCGCGGGAGTCCCGGACGACCGGTCCCGTGACGGTGACGGACGTATCCGGTATGTCGTGTGTCTGCCCGCCGACGACAGCTGCGATCTCGGCGAGGGAGAGGGCGATCACAAGTTCATCCCTGGGTGTTCTGGATAGCTTCGCGGAGCACCTGGCGGTCGTCGAAGGGACGGACCACCCCGGCGATGTCCTGGCCCTGCTCGTGGCCCTTGCCCGCGACCAGCACCGTGTCGCCCGCGGTCGCGCGGCTCACGGCGGCGGCGATGGCGGCGGCGCGCTCCTCGAAGAGCAGCACCTCGCCGCGCTCGTGCGCGGGGACGGAGGCGGCGCCTTCGAGCATGGTCGCGAGGATCGCGAGGGGGTCCTCGGAGCGGGGGTTGTCGGAGGTCAGTACGGCGGTGTCGGCGAACCGGGCGGCGGCGGCACCCATCGGGGCGCGCTTGGTCCGGTCGCGGTCGCCGCCGCAGCCGAGCACGATGTGCAGCCGGCCCTTGGTGACCTTGCGCAGCGCCTTGAGCACCGACTCGACCGCGTCGGTCTTGTGGGCGTAGTCGACGACGGCGAGGTAGGGCTGTCCGGCGTCGACGCGCTCCAGGCGGCCGGGGACGCCGGGCACGGCGGCGATGCCGTCGGCGGCGGTCTGCGGGTCGATCCCGGCCGCGGCGAGGGCGACGAGGGCGGCGAGGGTGTTGGCCACGTTGAAGGGGCCGGGCAGCGGCGAGCGGGCGTGCACGCGCTCGCCGTTCGGGCCGACGGCGGTGAACGTCGAGTCCATGGGGCCGATCTGGACGTCCTCGGCGCGCCAGTCGGCGTCCGGGTCGCCCTCGGCGGAGAAGGTGACGACCGGGACGCCCGCCTCGCCGGCGAGCCTGCGGCCGTACTCGTCGTCGGCGTTGACCACGCCGAGTCTGCTGCGCTCGGGCGTGAACAGCTGGGCCTTCGCCTGGAAGTAGTCCTCCATGTCGGAGTGGAACTCCATGTGTTCCGGGCTCAGGTTGTTGAAGACCGCGATGTCGAAGACGCAGCCGTCCACCCGGCCGAGGACCAGCGCGTGGCTGGAGACCTCCATGGCGACCGCCTCGGTGCCGCGTTCGCGCATGACGGCGAACAGGGCCTGGAGATCGGTGGCTTCGGGGGTGGTGCGCTCGGACTTGATGCGCTCCTCGCCGATGCGCGTCTCGACGGTGCCGATGAGCCCGGTGGCGCGTACGGCCTTGAGGCCGCCCTCGACGAGGTAGGCGGTGGTGGTCTTGCCGGAGGTGCCGGTGATGCCGATCTGGAGCAGCTCGCGGCCCGGGTGTCCGTAGACGGTGGCGGCCAGTTCGCCCATCTCCGCGCGCGGGTCGTCCACGACGAGGACCGGCAGTCCGGTGGCCTCGGCGCGCTCGGCGCCGGTGGGGTCGGTGAGCACGGCGACCGCGCCGAGGCTCGCGGCCTGGGTCACGAAGTCGGCGCCGTGCAGGCGGGCGCCGGGCAGTGCGGCGTAGACGTCGCCGGGGCGGACGGCGCGCGAGTCGTGGGTGATTCCCGTGACGTCGGCGGAGCCTGCCGGTGCGGCGATCCCCAGCTGATCGGCGAGCTCCGCGAGGGGGGTGGCGGAGATCTGAACCGGTCGTGGCGGTCCCGGGTAGGTCACGGAAGCGCCCTTCTGGGTGGTTTGGGACTGATCAGCGTGTGGCACGGCGGTGAGCGTACCGGGAGTACCCGCCTCGGGGCGAAGCGAGGGCCGGGGGCCCGTTTGGTTCCCGTCGTCGGGGGTGATCGTTGTCACGGCTGGTTCCTGGTGGTCGGGGCACGGTGGTCTGTCGCGGCCGGTCAGGGCTGGTAGGTGACGGGCAGGTTCGCGGCCTTCGCGCCGGTCGGCGGGACCTGGAGGGTCTTGAGCGCGAACTCCATCACCTGCTTGTAGACGGGTCCGCAGATCTGCCCGCCGAAGTAACTGCCGGAGGTGGCGTTCTGGATGGCGCAGTAGACCGTGACGCGGGGCTTGTCGGCGGGGGCGAATCCGGCGAAGGAGGAGGTGTATCCGTGGTACCTCCCGGTGGCCGGATCCACTCGGTTGGCGGTGCCGGTCTTGCCCGCGACGCGGTAGCCGGGGATACGGGCCTTGACGCCGGTGCCCTGTTCGTCGTCGACCACGGACTCCAGCATCTGGGCGAGGGTGCGCGCGGTCTTGTCGCTGACGACGCGGGTCTTCGCGGGCTCGGGGACCGGGGTGAAGCGGCCGTCGGCGCCCTTGGTGCCGCGCACCAGGGTGGGCGCGACGCGGACTCCGCCGTTGGCGATGGTCGAGTACACGGACGCGGCCTGGACGGCGTTGATGGAGAAGCCCTGGCCGAAAGGGATCGTGTACTGCTGCGAGGTGGACCACTTGCCGGCGGGCGCGAGGATGCCCGGCGTCTCGCCGGGGAAGCCGAGTCCGGTGTAGCGGCCGATGCCGAACTCGCGCAGATACGTGTAGAGCGTGTCGTTGGCCGCCCGCTGGGTCTTGCCGAGCTGGCCGGTGGCGAGGATGGTGCCGATGTTGCTGGACTTGGCGAGCACGCCGTTGAGGGTGAGGTGCCAGGTGGCGTGGTCGACGTCGTCCTGGAAGAGCCGGTCGCCGCGGTGCAGCCGGTTGGGCACGACGACATGGGTGAGCGGGGTGGCCGCGTTCTCCTCCAGTACGGCCGCCATGGACATCACCTTGGCGGTGGAGCCGGGCTCGTAGGCGTCCTGGAGGGCCGCGTTGCCCATGGCGGCGGAGTTCGCCTTCGACAGATCGTTGGGGTCGAAGCCGGGCGAGTTGGCCAGGGCCAGGATCTGCCCGGTGCGGGTGTCCTGGACGACGACGTAACCCCGGTCCGCCTTGGACTTCTTGACCTGCTGGGAGATGGCGTTCTGCGCGGCCCACTGGATGTCGCGGTCGATGGTCAGCTCGATGTCGCTGCCGGAGACGGCGGGGGTCTCGGTGGAGCCCGCGGTGGGCACCTCGCGGCCGCCGGACTGGGCGTAGCGGATCTTGCCGTCCTTGCCGGTGAGCTGCTTGTCGAGCTGCTGCTCGATGCCGCCGCCGCCCTTGCCCTCGCTGTTGACCCAGCCCAGTATCCCGGCGGCGAGGTCGCCGTTGGGGTACACGCGCTGGCTGCTGGGGTCGGCGAAGACGCCCGCGAGCACATTGTCGGTCCCGGACTTCTTGGCGAGGGCGGCCTTCAGGTCCTTGATCTGCTTCCAGACCTGCGGGGTCTGCCGGGTGGCGAGCCTCGCGTAGCGCGACTCCTTGTCGGCGGGGCGGAGCTTTTTGACGAGCGTGGCCTGATCCTCGTTCAGGATCGGGGCGAGCAGGGCGGCGGCCTGCTCGGGCCCGTCGGAGACCTTCAGCTGCTTGGGCTGGAACATCATGGGGTCGGCCGTGATGTCGTAGGCGTCCTCGCTGACGGCGAGGGCCACCCCGGAGCGGTCGGTGATCCGACCGCGCTCGGCGGCCAGGGTGTGCACGACATAGCGGTTCTGCTCGGCCTTGGCGGTGTAGGTGCTCGCGTCCACCGCCTGGACCTGGAGCAGCCGGACCACGAACGCGGACAGCACCAGCGTGAAGGCGAGGCCGACCAGGCGCAGCCGGGGGCGCGGGCTGCCGAGCCGGAGGGCGGGCTTGGCCGGGGTCCGGGGTCCGGACGGACGGCGGGCGGGTCGGGCGCCGGGGCCGGGGCGGCCGGGCTGGCGCCGGGGGGCGGCGGCGCGGGGGCGGGGCGGTCCGGCGGCCCCGGGCACGCGGCGACGCGGCGTTTGCCTGTCGGACACTTCCGTCACCTGCCGTGGGTCGGGGTGGGGGCGGGCTGGGTGGTGCGGGTCCGGGCACGCGCCGACGGACTCGCCTCGGCGCCGGGACTCGCCTGGGGGGCCGGGCTCGCGGAGGCGGAGGCGGAGGCCGGTGCGGAGGCGGCCGGGCCCGGGCTGCCGGAGGGGCCGCCGCTCGCGCCCGGGGCCGAGGTCATCGCCTCGGGCGCGCGCGGGCCGCTGAGCGCGGCGGCGCCGGCCGCGGCGCTCGGGACGCCCTTGACGCTGCCGTCGGGGCCGAGGAAGGCAGGGTCGCCGCCGGGGACCATGCCGAGTTCGCGGGCGCGGCGCTGGAGGGCGTCCGGGGAGGAGTAGGAGTCGATGTCCCGCTGGAGGGCCTGCTCCTCGTCGGTGAGGTTCTTGGTGCGCTTCTGGAGGTCGTCGAGCTTGAACGAGCCCTCGCTGAGCGCGGAGTTGAGCATCAGCAGACAGAGCAGGCCGCCGCCGAGGAGCAGGACGACGAGGAGGACGAAGGGGGTACGGGCGGCGCGGGCACGGCCCGCCGGGAAGAGCCGGGCGAGCCGTGCGGCCCGCCCTCGCAGTTCGGGTTTAGCGCCCACGGGCCCTCCGCAGGGTCCGGCCGCCCGGTCGGCCCCGTCCGCTCACTCGACGTCCCCCCGGATCCGCTCGACACCGCGGAACCGGGCCGGGGCGGCCCGGCGGTTCTCGGCGATCTCCTCCTCGGTGGGGAGCTCGGCACCGCGCGTCAGCAGCTTGAGCCGTGGCTGGTAGCGCTCGGGCACGACCGGCAGACCGGGCGGCGCGGTGTTGGCGGCCCCGGCCGCGAAGACCTGCTTGACCAGCCGGTCCTCCAGCGAGTGGTACGAGAGCACGGCGACACGGCCGCCGACGCCGATGGCCTTCACGGCCGCCGGGATGGCCCGCTCCAGGACGGACAGTTCGCCGTTGACCTCGATGCGCAGCGCCTGGAAGGTGCGCTTGGCCGGGTTGCCGCCGGTGCGCTTGGCGGCCTGCGGCAGGGCGTCGCGGATCAGCTCGACCAGGCGGGCACTGTTGGTGAACGGCTCCTTCTCGCGCTCACGCACGACCGCCGAGACGATCCGCTTGGCCTGCTTCTCCTCGCCGTACGCGCGCAGGATGCGGACGAGTTCACCGGCCGGGTAAGTGTTGAGGACCTCGGCGGCGCTGATGCCGGTCGTCTGGTCCATGCGCATGTCCAGGGGCGCGTCCTGGGCGTAGGCGAAGCCCCGGTCGGCCTCGTCCAGTTGCATGGAGGAGACGCCGAGGTCGAAGAGGACGCCCTGGACATCCGGGATGCCGAGGCGGTCGAGCACCTCGGGGAGTTCGTCGTAGACGGCGTGCACGAGGGTGGCGCGGTCGCCGAAGGGGGCGAGGCGTTCGCCGGAGAGGCGCAGCGCCTCCTTGTCCCGGTCGAGGCCGATCAGCCGGGCCTCGGGGAAGCGGGTCAGCAGCGCCTCGCTGTGGCCGCCGAGGCCGAGCGTGCAGTCGACGACCACCGCTCCGGGCCGCTCCAGAGCGGGTGCCAGCAGGTCCAGGCACCGCTGGAGCATCACCGGGACGTGTCGACTCTCGGTCAAGGGAGCCTCTCAGTTCTGGCGGGCGCACGCACCGCCGGGTCCCCGCCCGCTGCTCCGTGTAGGGGAGGCCGCCGGCGCCGGAAGCGTCAGCCGACCGGGAGCGGGAGGAGGCCGAGCCGTACGTACGCGCCGCGCACGCGGGGAGGCGGTCCGGTGGGCCCGTGCCGTCTCCTTGGGGTTTCACCAGCGGGAAGAGCCGGGCCTCCCGCTTCGCGTCACTTTAGTCCACCCTGTGTCGCGGTCAATCTACCGGCCTGCGCGTCGCGTACGGCTTCGGCGCCGGAGCCGTGATCGGCCCGGCCTCACCCGTCCGGCGGAGGTTGGCACTCCGTGTGGGTTGGCTCACAACAAGCCACGATGGCGTTCTTTGTCCCCTCTCACAGCAGGCCGGGGAGTCCGGTGACCAGTAACGTCGGGACCATGACGACTTCCGCAGCAGTTCCCACCGGACCCGAGGGCGCCATAACGGGCGACGGCAGCGTGACGGACCGCCTGGTCGACGCCAACGAGCAGTACGCGGCGGGATTCAGCGATCCCGGCATGGACGCGCATCCCGTGCTGCGCGTGGCCGTGGTCGCCTGTATGGACGCCCGCCTCGATCTGCACGCGGCGCTCGGCCTGGAGCTGGGCGACTGCCACACCATCCGCAACGCGGGCGGCGTCGTCACCGACGACGTGATCCGCTCCCTGACCATCAGTCAGCGGGCACTCGGCACCCGGAGTGTCGTGCTCATCCACCACACCAACTGCGGCCTGGAGTCCCTCACCGAGGAATTCCGGCACGAGCTGGAGATGGAGGTGGGCCAGCGCCCGGCCTGGGCGGTGGAGGCCTTCCGGGACGTGGACCAGGACGTGCGCCAGTCGATGCAGCGGGTGCGGACCTCGCCGTTCCTGCCGCACACCGACGACGTGCGAGGCTTCGTGTTCGACGTGCGCAGCGGTCTGCTGCGCGAGATCGACCCGGTACAGGACCGTTCCTCCGGTTCCGCGTCCGCCTGACGTCTCCCGGCCGCCCCTTTCCACCCGTGGGAGGAGCGGCCGGCCCGGCGAGGAGCGGTCGGCGCGGGGACGGGGGCCGACTCGGGGAGGGGCGGCCAAAGGACCGCAAGACCGGCATCGCGCCGAGTCGTTGTCCACAGGTCGTGACGGGCAGTTGTCCACAGGCCGTGACACGAATCGATAACGGCGGCAAGAATGCGGGTGTGACGGCGCGCGGATCTGGTTCCGCACGGTGTCCGTGTTTCGGGGTGGGCCGGAGCCGCGTCGCGAGTCGTCGCGGGCCCCGGCCATGGTGAGAACGGGCCGAGGAGGGCCGGGTGACGACCTATGACGATCGAGCGAGCCTCAGTGATCTGACGGCGACGGTGGAGCGGGTGCGCCGTTCGGTGGAGGATGTGATCGAGGGCAAGCCCGAGGTCGTACGGCTTTCGCTGACCGTACTGCTCGCCGAGGGGCATCTGCTGATCGAGGATGTGCCGGGGGTGGGCAAGACCATGCTGGCCAAGGCGCTGGCGCGGTCCATCGACTGCTCGGTGCGGCGTATCCAGTTCACGCCCGATCTGCTCCCCTCGGACATCACGGGGGTGTCGATCTGGGATCCGCAGCGCCGTGAGTTCGAGTTCAAGCCGGGTGCGATCTTCGCGCAGATCGTGATCGGCGACGAGATCAACCGCGCCTCGCCCAAGACCCAGTCGGCGCTGCTGGAGTCGCTGGAGGAGCGCCAGGTCACCATCGACGGGCAGAGCTATGAACTGCCGAGCCCCTTCATGGTGGTGGCGACGCAGAACCCGGTCGAGATGGAGGGCACGTATCCGCTGCCCGAGGCGCAGCGCGACCGGTTCATGGCGCGGGTGTCGGTGGGCTATCCGAGCATCGAGGCCGAGCTGCGGATGCTGGACGTGCACGGCGCGGTCTCGCCGCTGGAGGACCTGGAGCCGGTGGCGCACGCGCACGACATCATGAAGCTGATCGAGGCGGTGCGCGAGGTCCACGTCTCGGAAGCGGTCCGGCGGTACGCGGTGGAGCTGGTCTCCGCGACCCGCACCCATCCCGACCTCAGACTCGGCGCCTCGCCGCGTGCCACGCTGCATCTGCTGCGTGCGGCGAAGGCGTCGGCGGCCCTGGCCGGGCGGGAGTACGCGCTGCCGGACGACGTGCAGGAGCTGGCCGTGGCCGTCCTCGCGCACCGGCTGCTGCCCACCACCGAGTCCCAGATGAGCGGTCGTACGGCCGAGCAGGTCGTGCTGGAGATCCTGCGGCACACCGTCGTGCCCTCGACCGCACAGCGGGAGCGGGCCTTCGGCGGTCTCGGCCGGGCCGTACCGGCCTATCCCCAGCAGCCTCCGCGGGGTCTGTGATGTCCGCCGGGGGGCCGGAGCGGACACCGGGCCCGGCGTCCGCGCTCCGTACGGCCCTGGCGGGGCTGACCACCCGGGGCCGTTCCTTCCTGGCGGCGGGCATCGCCGCGTCGGTGTGCGCGTACGTCCTGGGCCAGAGCGATCTGCTGCGGGTCGGGCTGCTGCTTGCCGTGCTGCCGCTGATCTGCGCGGGCGTGGTGCACCGCACCAAGCACCGGGTGGCGTCCGAGCGGTACCTCTCCCCCGGGCGCGTCCCGGCGGGCGCCGAGTCCCGGGTGAACCTCGCCGTGGACAACGTCTCGCGGCTGCCGACCGGGCTGCTGATGCTCCAGGACCGGGTGCCGTACGTGCTCGGCCCGCGGCCGCGTTTCGTGCTCGACCGGGTCGAGCCGGGCGGACGCCGCGAGGTGTCCTACCGGGTCCGCTCGGACCTGCGCGGCCGTTACCGGCTGGGACCGCTCCAGCTGCGGCTGAGCGATCCGTTCGGCATGTGCGAGCTGACCCGCTCCTTCCCGGCGCACGACACGCTGACGGTCGTCCCGCGCGTGGAGCCGCTGGCCCCGGTGCGCCTGGGCGGCGAGGCGCAGGGGTACGGCGACGGGCAGCGCCGCTCGCTGGCCGTGGCCGGGGACGACGACGTGATCCCGCGCGGCTACCGCTACGGCGACGATCTGCGCCGGGTGCACTGGCGGTCCACCGCGCGCCACGGCGAGCTGATGGTGCGCCGTGAGGAGCAGCCCCGGCGGGCCCGCTGCACAGTGCTGCTGGACACCCGCGCGGTGGGGTACGAGGACGCGGGCCCGGGTTCGGCCTTCGAGTGGGCGGTCTCCGCGGCCGCCTCGGTCCTCGCGCACATGGTGGAGCGCGGTTTCTCGGTGCGGCTGCTCATGGACACGGGCGCGGCGGTGCCCGGCGAGGGCGGGGCGGGGTTCCCGGGCACGGGCCAGGAGACGGCCGCCGTGTCGGGGCTGATGATGGACACCCTCGCGGTGGTCGACCACTCGGACGGCACGGGCCTGACGCGGGCGTACGACGCGCTGCGCACCGGGGACGAGGGTCTGCTGGTCGCGCTGCTCGGCGATCTCGACGAGGAGCAGGTGCGCACCGTGGCCCGGATGAGGCGGCGCAGCGGGGCCGCGCTGGCCTTCGTGCTGGACCCTGGGGTGTGGACGCGCGATCCGGCCGCGGGACCTGGTCCCGAGGACGCGTGCGAGGAGCGGTTGCAGGCGCTGCGCGAGGCGGGCTGGACGGCGCTCGGTGTGCCGCGCGGTGCCTCGCTGGACGAGTTGTGGCGGCGGGCCGACCGGGAACGGTCCGGTCTGGTCACGCCGAGCGGAAGGGCGGGGGGATGAGCGGGCGGGCGCGGCTCGCGGGGTGTGCGGCGGCGGCCACGCTGATGACGGCGTGCTCCCTGCTGCCGTTGGTCCACGGCCCCGCCTGGCTGGTGGTGGCGGCGCTCCTCGTGGGGGTGCAGGCGGGCGTGGGCGCGGCGGCGCGGCGGGTGCCGCTGGCGCGGCCGCTGACCGTGGCGGCGCAGCTTCTGGTGTCGCTGCTGTTGCTCACCCTCGTCTTCGCGCGGCAGGAGGCCCTGGCCGGGCTGTTCCCGGGCCCGGAGGCGTTCGCGCACTTCTCGGAGCTGCTGCGGGAGGGTTCGGACGACGTCAGCCGGTACGCGCCTCCGGCGCCGCTGACCGACGGCATCCGTCTGATGCTGATCGGCGGGGTGCTGATCGTCCATCTCCTGGTGGACACGCTGGCGGTGACCTTCCGCGCGGCGGCCCCGGCCGGGCTGCCGCTCCTCGCGCTGTACTCGGTGGCGGCCGGGCTGTCCGGGGGCGGGGCCGACTGGCTGTGGTTCCTCCTCGCGGCGGCCGGTTATCTGATGCTGCTGCTCGCCGAGGGCCGGGAGCGGGTGACCCGGTGGGGCCGGGTGTTCGGGGCGACGGCCCGCGCGCCGGGCGCCGGTGACGGCACCCCGGCGGCCCCGGTGCGTACCGGGCGCCGGATCGGCGCGGTGGCGCTGGGCGTGGCCCTGCTGGTGCCGCTGGCGCTGCCCGCGATGCGGGGCGGTCTGCTGGCGGGCACGGGTGCGGGGGTCGGCGCGGGCAGCGGGAACGGCGGCATGATCTCCGCCGTCAACCCGCTGGTGTCGCTGCGCGACTCCCTGAACGTGGACAGCGACCGCCAGGTGCTGTCCCTGCGGACCAATGCCGAAGACCTGTCGGACATGTACGTGCGCATCGTGTCCCTGGACGACTTCGACGGCACGACCTGGAAGCCGGCCCAGCGGCACATCGTCGGGGTGCCGGACGCCTTCCCGACGCCGATCGGTCTGGGCCCGGACGTCCCCCGGACCACGGTCCGGACGACCATCTCGGCGGCCGAGTCGTACGCGCAGGACTGGCTGCCGATGCCGTATCCGCCGACCGGCGTGCGGATCGGCGGCAACTGGCGGTACGAGCCGGTCGGTATGACCCTGGTCGGCGACCACCGGCAGACGACGCGTGGCGCGACGTACCTGGTGACCAGCCTGGACGTGCGGCCGACGGCGCGGCAGCTGGCCTCGGCGCCGAAGCCGCCGGCCGCGCTGCTGCGCGAGTACACCGATGTTCCGCCGGCGCTGCCGAAGGTGGTGGCCCGGACGGCGAAGGAGGTCACCTCCGGCGCGGCGAACCACTACGAGGAGGCGGTGAAGCTCCAGGAGTGGTTCGCGGAGGACGGCGGTTTCCGGTACGACACGCAGGTGCAGGTCGGGCGCGGTCCGAACGCCATTGCGAACTTCCTGCGCGACAAGCAGGGCTTCTGCGTGCACTTCTCCTTCACGATGGCCGCGATGGCCCGCACGCTGGGCATCCCGGCCCGGGTGGCGGTCGGCTTCGCGCCGGGCACCCCGCAGGCGGACGGCTCGGTGTCGGTGAGCCTGAAGGACGCCCACGCCTGGCCGGAGCTGTACTTCGAGGGAGTGGGCTGGACCCGCTTCGAGCCGACGCCGACCCGGGGGACGACGCCGTCGTACACCCAGCGGCAGACCCCGAACAACGCGCTGCCGGACCCGGCGCTCCCCTCGCGCGGGTCGTCGGCCGCGCCGTCGCCGCAGGCATCGGCGAGCGAGAGCTGCGCGGCCGGTTCGGCCGCTCCGGCGGTGTGCGCCGCGCCGTCCGAGGCGGTGGCGGCGCCGGGTGACGGCGGAGGTACTCCGGGCGGGCTGCGGGCCGCGCTGCTCGTGCTGGGCACGTTGGTGCTGCTCGCGCTGCCGCTGACACCACTGCTGTGGCGACGGCGGGCGCGTTCCCGGCGGCTGGGCGCGCACGCCAGGTCCGACGCGGGCGCGGCGGACCACACGCTGGCGGCGTGGCGGGAGCTGACCGACAGCGCCTGGGATCACGGGATCGTGCCGGACGAGTCGCTGACCCCGCGCGCGGCCGCGGAGCGGATCGTGCGGCTGGGCGAGCTGGACGAGGAGGCCGGGGCCGCGGTGCACCGGGTGGCGGACGCGGTGGAACAGGTGCTGTACGCCCCCCGCCCCCGCTCGGCGACCGGTGTGGCGGCGGACGTGCGCCGCGCGATCGCGGGCCTGCACGCCTCGGCGGGCCGGGCTCCCCGCCTGCGGGCCCTGTTCGCCCCACGCTCGGCCGTACGCGCCCTGTGGGCGGCGGCGGACCGGTGGACGGCACTGCGGGCCCGGGCGGCGGCGCTGCGGCCGGTACCGGGCGGCGGGGCGATGACGGGCCGGGGCGGGCCGCAGGGCTCGTAGACCCGGGACCGGCGTGCGGACACAGGTGAGGGGTGACCACCGGAACGGTGGTCACCCCTCACCTGTGTCTGTCTGTGTGCGGGCGGTCAGTGGCCCTGTTCGTCGCGGCGGCGCTGCCAGCGGGCCTCGATCCGCTCCATCACGGTCCGTTTGCGGCGCATGGGGCGGCGACGGGCCGCCGGACCGTGGCGCTGGCGCTCGCCCGGCTTGGGGGCGTTGCGCCAGCCGGTGACGGCGAGCACGGCACAGCCCAGCATGACGAGGAAGCCCACCACGCTGATCCAGATGATCTGCGGGACCATTCCGGCGATCAGGAGCGCGATACCCGCGAGGAAGCCCGCCGCGGACAGGTAGACCCGCCGCCGGGTGTACGTCCGCAGCCCATTTCCCTCGAGCGCCGACGCGAACTTGGGATCTTCGGCGTACAGCGCTCGCTCCATTTGCTCGAGCATGCGCTGCTCGTGCTCCGAGAGCGGCACGGAGTCCTCCTCATCGTGCAGTCGCCGGGGCGACCCGGGGGGTCTTCTCAGGATAGGCAGGGAATCGCCCCCGTGAAACCCGCCCCTCTGCGCCTTCTGACCAACCGGAGCCGCCACGACGTCCCGGCCCGCTGAAGCTTCCATTCCCCAACGGCCGACCCGTCATGCCGGTTCGGTGTACCTCGATCATACGGCGCAAACCCCACGATCGGAGGGCTTGTGGCGTACTCCATCTGCCGACAAGCCCCTGATCAGCGGCGGGTCACCCGGGGCACTCAGGCCCGCGGCGCCCCGGCCGTCTCACCGAGCACATGGATCTGCGTGGCCACGGAGTGGAAGGCGGGCAGCTCGGCCGCGGCCGCCTCCAGCCGGAGCAGGGCGTCGAGCGCGCCGGGCTCGGTGTCCACCAGGACGCCGGGCACCAGGTCCGCGAAGACCCGTACGCCGTGCACCGCGGCCGCCCTGAGGCCCGCGCCCTCGACCAGCGCGGTCAGCTGCTCGGCGGTGAAGCGGTGCGGAACCGGGTCGCCCTCGCCCCAGCGGCCGTCGGGGTCCTGGAGGGCGTGCCGGGCCTCGGTGAAGTGGCCGGCCAGGGCGCGGGCGAGGACGGCGCCCCCGAGCCCGGCCGCGAGCAGGCTGAGCACGCCGTCGGGGCGCAGCGCGTCGACGGTGTTGCGGACGCCCTCGGCGGGGTCGTCGACGTACTCCAGGACGCCGTGGCACAGCACCGCGTCGTAGCCGCCGCGGTCGACCACGTCGAAGAGGCCGTGGGCGTCGCCCTGGACGCCGCGCACCCGGTCGGCGACGCCCGCCTCGGCGGCCCGGCGCTCCAGGGCGAAGAGGGCGTTGGGGCTGGGGTCGACGACGGTGACGTGGTGGCCGAGCCGGGCGACCGGCACCGCGAACCGGCCGCTGCCGCCGCCGGTGTCGAGCACGTCCAGCACGTCCCGCCCCGAGGCCTTGACCTGGCGGTCGAGGGCGTCCCGGAGGACGTCCCACACCACGGCGGTACGGAGGGAGGCGCGGGGCATCGGGTCCGGCACGGCAGTTGACTCCTCGGCGCGGCACCGCCCGTTGCCCGGCGGCGCGAAAGGGGTTGCCTCCCCGGCCCGTCCCGGGCGGGGTGGAGGCAGCAGGCACTTCCACCCTATTGCCTGCGGCCGCGCCCGGGTCACCCCCGACGGCCTGCGCGGGAACGCGTCTCGCGGCGTGGACACAGCCCCCCTGTCTCAGCCCCGCGCGCCCCCCTACTCCCGGGTGCGGGGCAGCTCCTCCCGGGTGCGGGGCAGCACCGGCTGCGGGAGCAGCATCCGCTCGACGAGCCGTATGAACATCGCGACGTCGCGTATCAGGTCGTCGGCGTCGCGGGCGGTCGCGGCGCCCCGGATGCCGGCCTCGGCGCGGGCGCGGCGGGCCGCGCCGGAGGCGAACAGGGCGCTCCACTCGGTCAGTTCGGGCGCGATCTCGGGCAGCAGCTCCCAGGCGCTGCGGATGCGGGCGCGGCGGCGGGGCGTGGGATCGGGGCGACCGCGCGCCGCGAGGACGGCGGCGGCGGTGCGCAGGGCGGCGCGGTGGGCCGTCGCGTAGCGCTCGTTGGACAGTTCCTCGGCGACGGCCTCCGCCAGGGCGGTACGGGCCTGGGCGAGCAGGGCGACGGCGGCGGGCGGTGCGGTGGCCCGGCGGACCACCGGGTGCACGTCGCTCGCCGGGCCGCTCCGTGACGGGGCGGAGCCGGTGGCGCCGGGTCGTCGGGCGGCGGCTGAGGACGAGACGGCCATGACGAGCCTCCTGTCGTCGGTGACGGCACGGGTGCCGTCTGTGCCCATCGTGAGCCCTGCCACTGACAATCCACCCCGACCTGCGCTTTCGCACCGATCCCGGGCGCGCGAAGGGAGTTCGGGGTTCCGTTCGGCGCGGCGCGTCCTGCATACTTTTGAACTGACCAGTCAGTTCAAAAACATTGGGGGGCCTGTGGACGGCGTGGACGTCACGGCCGAGGAGTTCGGGGTCAAGGGGCCACGGGGGTGGGCCTTCCGGGGGGTCGGGTTCACCGCGGAGGCCGGTTCGCTGATCGCGGTCGAGGGGCCGTCCGGTTCCGGGCGGACCAGTCTGCTGCTCGCGCTCACGGGGCGGATGAAGCCGAGCGCGGGGACGGCGGTCGTGGGCGGGCTCGCGCTGCCGCGGCGGATGGCGGCCGTACGGAAGATCAGTGCCGTGGCCAACATGGCCGGGGTCACCGATCTGGAGCCCGCGCTCACCGTCGCCGAGCATCTGCGCGAACGGGCGCTGCTGCAACGGCGGTTCGGGGAGTCCCTGCGCGAGGCGCTGCGCCCGCACCCGGACCGGGTGCACGAGGCGCGGCTGCGCGCCGACGCCGCTCTGGCCGCCGCCGGGCTGGACCCGGACACGCTGCCCAAGGGCTCGCGTACGCCCGTACGGGACCTGGAGCGGCTTGAGGCGCTGCGGCTGTCCGTCGCCCTCGCCCTCGTCGGCCGGCCCCGGCTGCTCGCGGTGGACGACGCGGAGTTGCGGCTCTCGGAGGAGGAGCGTGCCGAGATGTGGACCCTGCTGCGTTCCCTCACGCGCGCGGGCACGACCGTCCTCGCGGTGTGCCGTACGGCCCCCGGCGACTGCGTGACCGTCTCGACCGAGGCCGAGTCCCGGAAGGAGGCGGACACCGATGCGCTCACCCCGGCTCGCCGCGCTTGAGCTGAGGCGCTTCGGGCGCGGCCGTCTCCCCCGCGCCGCCCTCGTCGCGCTGCTCCTGCTGCCCCTCCTCTACGGCGCCCTGTACCTCTGGTCCTTCTGGAACCCGTACGGCCGCCTGGACCGCGTCCCCGTGGCCCTCGTGAACGACGACAAGGGCACGACGGTCGCCGGGAAGCACCTCGACGCCGGTGACGACCTCGTGCACGGGCTGCGCGACAGCCGCACCTTCGAGTGGCACGAGGTGAGCGACGCCGAGGCGCGCCAGGGCGTGGAGGACGGCACCTACTACCTCTCCCTGACGATGCCCGCCGACTTCAGCGCGCGGATCGCGTCCAGTTCGGGCGACTCGCCGGAGACGGGCGCGCTCCAGGTGCGCACGAACGACGCGAACAACTACATCGTCGGCCAGATCTCCCGGACCGTCTTCGCGGAGGTCCGCTCGGCCGCCTCCACCAAGGCGTCCCGGTCCTTCCTGGACAAGATCTTCGTCTCGTTCTCCACGATCCACGACAGGACGGTGACCGCGGCCGACGGCGCCGACACGCTCCAACAGGGCCTGGGCAAAGCGGAGAAGGGCGCCAGGAAACTCACCGACGGCCTCAAGGACGCCAACAGCGGCAGCGGCAAGCTGTCCACCGGCCTGACCAAGCTCACCCAGGGCTCGGCCGACCTGGCCGACGGCTCGCGGCAGGTCGCGGACGGCACGCAGACCCTGGCCGACCGCGTCAACGGCGTCTACGCCAAGGCCGGTCCGTTCCTGAAGGACAACGAGCGGACGATCGGGGACACCGCGCGCCTGGTGGCCGACTCGGCCGCCGCCGTGGACGACAATCTCGACACCCTGGTCCGGCTCGCCCCCGGCGCGGCGAAGGCGGCCCACGCCTCCGCCGACGTACTGACCGGGATCCACCGCACCCGCTGCGAGACCGCGCCGCTGCCCGATCCGGCCTGCCCGGATCTGAAGAAGGCCCAGCAGGCGGCCGAGGACGTGGCGAAGGTGGCCGACGACCTCAACACCGTGATCGCCGACCAGGGCGGCGACCTGACGACCATGCGGAAGAACCTCAAGACGCTCCAGACGCAGTCCCGCGCCCTCGCCGAGCGCGCCCCGCGGCTGCACGAGGACCTGGCCGACGCCGTCGCCCGGATCAACAAGCTGAACGACGGCGCCGCCAAGGTCGCCGCGGGCGCCGGGAAGCTGCACACCGGCCTCGGCACCGCCGAATCCGGCGCCGCCGCCCTGCACAAGGGCATCGGTACCGCCGAGTCGGGCGCCCGCACCCTGGACGGCGGGCTGTACCGCCTCTCCGACGGCACCGGGAAACTCGCGGGCGGACTGCACTCCGGGGCGCGCAGGATCCCGGACTACGACAAGCAGGACCGCGACGAGCGCACCGACGTGATGGCCGACCCGGTGCGGCTGGCCTCGCACGATCTGCACCGGGCGCCCAACTACGGCACCGGATTCGCGCCGTACTTCATCCCGCTGTCCCTGTGGGTCGGCGCCATGGTCGCCTACATGCTGCTGCCGCCGCTCAGCCGGCGCGCCCTGGCCGCCGGTGCCCCGGCCCGGCGGATCGCCCCGGCCGGATGGCTGCCGGTGGTCGCGGTGGGCGTGCTCCAGGTGCTGGCGCTCATGGCGGTGCTGCACTGGGGGATCGGGCTGCGGATGGCGCGGCCGGCCGGGACGGTGGGCTTCCTGTTCCTGGTCACGGCGTGCTTCGCGGCGATCGTGCAGTGGCTGAACGCCCGCTTCGGCGCGGCGGGCCGCATCCTCGTCCTCGCGCTGCTGATGCTCCAGCTGACCTCGGCGGGCGGCACCTACCCGGTGCAGACCAGTCCGGCCTTCTTCAACGCCATCCACCCGTTCCTGCCCATGAGTTACGTGGTCGCGGCGCTGCGCCGGCTGATCACGGGCGGCGGGCTCGGACCGGTGTGGCAGGCGTGCGCGGTGCTGGCCGCGTTCACCGCCGGGGCCCTCGCGCTCACCGCGGTCGCGGCCCGGCGCCGCCAGGTGTGGACGCTCGACCGGCTGCATCCCGAGCTGAGCCTGTGATCGGCGGGCTCCCCGGAAAGATCCGGCACACGCGCGTACCTGTGAGAATCGGGTCCATGGAAAGCACCAGCGCCACGTCCGGCGGCAGCACGCGCCGCGAGGCCACCCGGCAGAAGCTCTACGAGGCGGCCGTCACGCTCATCGCCGAGCAGGGCTTCTCCGCGACCACGGTCGACGAGATCGCGGAGCGGGCCGGGGTCGCGAAGGGCACGGTCTACTACAACTTCGCGAGCAAGTCGGTCCTCTTCGAGGAGCTGCTGCGGCACGGTGTGGGGCTGTTGACCGCCTCGCTGCGGGAGGCGGCGGAGCGGACGGCCGCCGAGGGCGGCACCGGGGTGGACGCGCTCGACGCGATGATCCGGGCGGGCCTGGAGTTCATCGACCGCTACCCGGCCTTCACCCAGCTCTACGTGGCCGAGCTGTGGCGCACCAACCGCGCCTGGCAGTCCACGCTCATGGTGGTGCGCCAGGAGGCCGTCGCCGTGGTGGAGAACGTGCTGCGGGAGGGCGTCGCGGCGGGCGAGTTCAGCCCGGAGATCGACATCCAGCTCACGGCGGCCGCGCTGGTCGGCATGGTGCTGGTGGCCGCGCTGGACTGGCAGGCGTTCCAGCCGGAGCGCTCGCTGGACGACGTGCACGCGGCACTGTCCCGGCTGCTCCAGGGCCGGGTGAGCGGCAACCGCTGAACGGGCGGAGGGCGCCGGTCCGTCGTGCGACGGACCGGCGCCCTCCTGTTTCCCCCGTACTCCCCCGTACTTCCCCGTACGGTCCCTCCCGGTCCCCGTGGCGGTCGGTCCACGGGCCCCCGTGTCTCGCTTCCGCCGACTGGTCGGCGGAAGGAGCGGCAGGCGGGCGGGCACCGTTCCGCCGCCCCGTGTCGGCGGTGCCGGGCCGCGCCCCCTTGCCGTGCCTCCACTCTCCCGCCCGGACGCCCCCCGGCCCATCCGCGCGGCTACTCATCTCGCCGCCTGAGTACGGATACTCAGCCGTCCGCACGCGAACCCGCCCCCTGCGGCCCCGCGCTGGTTACGATCGCCTCCGTGTCCGTACTCCCCCTGGTCTTCACCAGCGGCTGGGCCAGCGGCGTCAACGCCTACGCGGTGGTGCTGCTCCTCGGCCTGTTCGGCCTGACCGGGGTGAGCGACGACGTCCCGCAGACCCTGCAGCGCCCCGAGGTGCTGATCGCGGCCGGTGTGCTCTTCCTCCTGGAGACGGTCGCCGACAAGATCCCGTACGTGGACTCGGTGTGGGACTCGGCGCACACGGTGATCCGGCCGCTCGCGGGCGCCTGGGTCGGGGCGCTCCTCGCCGGGCACAGCGGTTCGCTCTCCGACGTGGCCGCCGGGCTGGTCGGCGGTTCGACGGCGCTGGCCAGCCATGCCGTGAAGGCCGGGACGCGGATGGCGGTCAACACCTCGCCCGAGCCGGTCAGCAACATCGTGCTGAGCCTCGCCGAGGATCTCGGGGTGGGCGGGATCGTCTCGTTCGCGATGTTCCACCCCGAGGCGGCGGCGATCATCTGCGCGGTGCTGCTGGTCTCCGGCCTTGTCGTGCTGGTCTTCCTGGTGTCCCGCATCCGCCGCTTCCTGCGCCGCCGGGCCCAGCGGCGCGAGGAACGCCGTATGGCCTCGCGGATGGGCGGACCCTAGAACCGGGAAAACCCCTCGGACGGGATTGTCGGTGGGGGTCGGTAAAGTCGCGGTCATGGCACGGATTGCGGTGATCGGCGCCGGGATGGGCGCGATGGCGTGCGCCGCCCGGCTGGCCGTCGCGGGCCACCGGGTGACGGTGTACGAGCGGGACGAGACGTACGGCGGCGCGGTGCGCCGTTTCGAGCGGGACGGCTTCGCCTTCGACACCGGCCCGGGGCTGCTGCCGCTGCCCGCCGTCTACCGCGATCTGTTCCTGAAGACCGGCAAGGAGCCGCTGGAGGACCTGGTCGAGCTGGTCCAGGTCGACCCGGCCGCCCGGCACGTCTTCGCGGACGGCACCCGTGTCGACCTGCCCAACGCCTCGCGCGCGGGCGTCGTCGCGGCCCTGGACGGGACACTGGGCGCCGGGGCCGGGCAGCGCTGGGGCGACTTCCTGGTGCGGGCCCGCGAGGCCTGGGACCGCACCCGCCGACCGCTCCTCGAAGAACCCCTGTGGCCCAACTGGCAGGTGCTGGCGGAGCGTGAGCCGTACCCGTCGGTGCCCCACAAGAAGCTGCTGCGCACCCGCCGGGCCTCGACGCTCGCCGAGGTCGGCGCCTGGGAGCTGCGCGACGAGCGCCTGGCCGAGCTGCTGGCGAGCCACGCCCTCGCGTACGGCCTCGACCCGCGCACCGCCCCGGCGAGCGCGGCCGTGCTGCCGTACATGGAGCACGCCTTCGGCACCTGGTACATCCGCGGCGGGATGCGCGAGCTGGCCCGCGCGGTGTACGAGCGGTGTGTGCGGCGCCGGGTGGAGTTCGTCTTCGGTGCCGAGGTGACGCGGGTCGTGGAGAAGGACGGCCGGGCGGCGGGCGTGGAGCTGGCCGACGGTTCGGCGGTCGAGGCCGACCATGTCGTGGCGGGTGTGGACCCGGTGCTGCTCGGCTCGCTGACGGACCGTCCCCTGGACGGCGAGGGCGACGTCCCGGCCGGTCTCGCCCCCTCCGGTGCCGCCCGGTTCACGGTGCTCCTCGCCCTGCGCGGCGCCCGGGAAGAGGGTGCCCCGCACCGCACGGTGGTGCACGCCCCGGACAGCCGGGCCGAGTGGGACTTCCTGGCCTCCCCGGGCGGCGACGCGCAGCCGCGACCGACGGTGACCGTCCACCGCCCCGGCGACCCCGCACTCCGGCCCGACGACGCCCACGAGTCGGCCGTCCTCTCCGCGACCGTCCCGGTGGACGGCGGCTGGGAGGACCCGGAGAAGGCCGCCCGCGCCACGGAATTGATGCTCGACGCCGCGAGCGCGGCCCTACCCGACCTGCGTGAACGCCTGCTCTGGCACGAGGTGTTGGCGCCGGGCCGGACCGGCGCCGTGCCCGCGCCCTCTCTCGCGGCGGGCAAGGGCCGCTTCCTGCACCCCGCCAACTCCACGCGGCTGCCCGGCCTTTACCGGGTCGGCGGCTGGGCCCACCCCGGCGGCGGGCTGCCGCACGCGGGCATGTCGGGCGCGCTGGTGGCCGGACTCGTCGTGGAGGGGCCGGAGTTCCGCGGCTCGAAGTGAGCCGCGGACGCGCTCAGTAGCGGTACTGCTCGTCGTACCCGGCGTTCGGCTGCTGCTGCGCCTGCCCCTGGTAGTACTGCTGCTGCTCCTGCGGGACTTCGCCGCCGTACGCCTCGTCGGTGCGCTGCTGCGGCACCCAGACTCCGCCGGCCGGGGTGTTGGCGTCGCCGTAACCGCCGGTGCCGTAGGCGGCGTCCTGGCCGTAGGTCTGCTGCGTCTGCTGGGCGTACTGCTGCTGGCCGTACCCGGAGGCGTCGTAGCCGCTGTAGTCCTGGGTCTGGGCGGCGGCGTACGGGTCCTGGTAGGTGCCGTAGCCCTGGGCGCCGGTGGTGGCGTCGTAGCCGTAGGACTGCTGCTGGGTCTGGTCGTAGCCCGAGTAGTCGTAGGCGTAGGCCTGTTCGGCGGTGGGCTGGGGCTGCTGCTGGGCGGCGGCCGGGGTCTGGTCGCCGTAGACGCCGTAGGAGCCGGTGTCGTCGGGCATCGGCTGGGGCTCGTAGACGGTGGTCGTCTCGGCGGCGCCGGGCTCGGGCGCGCGGACCGGGGTGAACACGTCGTCCCGGTCGTAGGCGTCGTCGTCGAAGTCGGCGCCCTCGCGGGCGTAGGCCGGGGGCTCGTAGGCGGCGGCCTCGGTGTCGCCCTCGGCGTCACCGGCTCCGAACACCGGGTCCTGGAACTCGCCCCGGCCGCCGCGGCGGCGCTTGGCGGGCGCCTCCTCGCCGTCGTCGGGACGCTTGACCGCCCAGCCCGCCGCGAAGCCCTTGCGGAAGGAGAGCGTGACGTAGGTCTGGCCGACCGCGAAGGCGATCGCGCCTATGCCGATGACGATCACGGACGGCAGCAGTACGCCGACCACGACGCCGAGGAATCCGGTGAACGCGAGCAGCCGCCAGCGCAGCCGCGCCTTGTACTGCAGCAGCACTTCGCCGAGCAACCACAGCGCGACGATGCCGAACGCGATGTAGAGGACCGTCCAGCCCATGTACGCCCCTCTCCCAGTGACCGTTACGCAGTGTGTCTTACGGCGGTGCGGCCGGTCTAGGCCCGCGGGGGGTGATGCAGGCCCAGGTTCTCGTAGATTTCCAGTGTCGCCGTGGAGTTGTTGAGCGTGATGAAGTGCAGTCCGGGCACTCCTTCTGCGAGCAGCCGCGCGCAGAACTCCGTGGCGAAGTCGATGCCAAGGGAGCGTACAGCCGCCGGGTCGTCCTTCGCCGCGAGGATCCTCTCTTTCAGCTCGGACGGGAAGACGGCGTTGCTGAGCTTCGGCAGCCGCTCCAGCATCCGCACGCTCGTGACCGGCAGGATCTCGGGGATCACGGGGGTCTCGCAACCCGCCGCCGCGACCCGGTCGCGCAGCCGGAGATACGACTCGGGCTGGAAGAACATCTGCGTGATCGCGTAGTCGGCGCCCGCGCGGCACTTGTCCACGAAGTGGGACACGTCGGTGTCCCAGTCGGTGGAGCGCGGGTGCATCTCGGGGAAGGCCGCGACGCCGACACAGAAGTCGCCCGACTCCTTGATGAGCTGGACGAGTTCGGCGGCGTAGGTCAGTCCCCGGGGATGCGCGACCCAGTCGCCCATGGGGTCGCCGGGCGGGTCGCCGCGCACGGCGAGCATGTTGCGGATGCCCGCGTCCGCGTACTGGCCGATGATGTTGCGCAGTTCGGCCACGGAGTGGTCCACGGCGGTGAGATGGGCGACCGGGGTGAGCGTCGTGTCCACGACGATCTGCTGGGTCTCCTTGACCGTGGTGGCCCGGGTGGAGCCGCCCGCGCCGTAGGTGACGGAGACGAAGTCGGGGGCCACCGCCTCGACCCGGCGCAGCGCGTTCCACAGGTTCCGCTCGCCGGTGGGGGTTTTCGGCGCGTAGAACTCGAAGGAGTACGCCGTCTTGCCGGTGGCGAGGATGTCCCGCACGGTCCGGGCGCGATCAGTCCTGGTGGACGCGGTTCCGAGGGCCATACCCGCAGGTTAGCCAGGGGCCGCCGGTCCCCCAACCGGGAACCGGCGATATGGCCGAATTGCCGGACGCTTGTCCATCCCTTGGACAGGCACGGCAGGATTCGGGGGCTGTCAGACCTCGCGCAGCCGCTTGGCGAACTCGGCGGCCGCCGCGCCCGGGTCGTCGGCCTCGGTGAGCGCGCGGACCACGACGGCCCGGCGGGCACCCGCGTCCAGCACCTGGTCGAGGTTGCCGAGGTCGATGCCGCCGATGGCGAACCAGGGGCGGTCGGTGCCGAGCCCGGCGGTGTACCGGACGAGGTCAAGGCCGGGCGCGGAGCGGCCCGGCTTGGTCGGGGTGGGCCAGCAGGGGCCGGTGCAGAAGTAGTCGACGCCCTCCTGGACGGCGGCTGCCGCGGCCTCGGCCTCGCTGTGGGTGGAGCGGCCGATCAGCACGTCGTCGCCGAGGATCGCGCGCGCGGCCGTCACCGGCAGGTCGCCCTGGCCGAGGTGGAGCACGTCGGCGCGGGCCGCGTGGGCCACGTCGGCGCGGTCGTTGACCGCGAGCAGCTTGCCGTGCCGGGCGCAGGCGTCGGCGAAGACCTCCAGGTGGGCCAGCTCCTCGGCGGCCTCCATGCCCTTGTCGCGCAGCTGCACGATGTCGACCCCGCCCGCGAGGACCGCGTCCAGGAACTCGGCGAGGTCGCCCTGCCGGGTGCGGGCGTCCGTGCAGAGGTAGAGCCGGGCGTCGGCGAGGCGGGTGCGGGCGGTGTCGGACATCTGGTGGTCCCCCGGAGTCGATCAGTGATACGGGCGCGTGGGTGCGGACGGCGTACGGGCATCGGCCGGTACGCCGTCCGTCGAGGCGGTGCGGTGGGTCAGACGGCGAGCGCCTGGGCCCGGCGCTTCACCTCCGTGCCGCGGTTCTCGCTCAGGGCCTGGGCGGGGGTGCCCGGCAGGGAGGGGTCGGGGGTGAACAGCCATTCGATCATTTCTTCGACCGTGAAGCCGTCGTCCCGCAGGAGCGTCAAGGTGCCGGTCAGGCCCTTGACGACCTTGTCCCCGTCGATGAAGGCGGCGGGGACGTGCAGCGCCCGGTTCTCACCACGGCGTACGGCGATGATCTGGCCTTCCTTGACCAGCTGCCGCACACGCGTCACCTCGACGCCGAGCTGTTCGGCGATGTCGGGGAGGGTGAGCCAGGCGGGGACGAGAGCATCGATCTTCGCTTCAATCTCGGTCACAGGACCAAGCCTGCCATCCTCTGCCGACGGGAGGAAACCAGGACGGTCCGCCCGGGTCGCCCCAAAGCCCGGCCGGGGCCACCCCGACCGCCCCTCCCCGGGCCGGGACCACCCCCGCCGGCGTCGGCTTCAGCGGGCCGGGACTACCCCGCCACCGCCTCCTTCAGCGGCCGCGCCGGGTCCGCCAGGACGCCCGCGTCGAGCGTGCGCCCCGACTCGATCAGCCGTCGCCCCTGGGCGAGATCGCGCGGCCGGCCGACGGCCAGCAGGGCGATCAGCCGGTCCTCGCGCAGCCAGCACAGCGTCCAGGCCGCGTCCCCCGGCTCACCGCGCCAGACCGTGCGGTCGGCGGCCGCGTGGTGGCCCGCGTACTGCACGAACCGGCCGAACTGCTCCGACCAGAAGTACGGCACCGGGTCGTAGGGCGCCGTCCCGGCCTCGAGGATGTCGGCGGCGACCGTGCGGGGGCCCTGGAGGGCGTTGTCCCAGTGGTGGACGAGCAGCCGCTCGCCGTAGCGGGCCGAGGGGAACGAGACGCAGTCGCCGACCGCGTACACGTCCTCGGCCGAGGTGCGCAGCCGGTCGTCGGCCAGGACCTCGCCGTACGTGCCCAGGTCGATGTCCGAACCGGCCAGCCACGCGGTGGCGGGACGGGCGCCGATGCCGACCACGACGGCCCCGGCGGGCAGCCGCGAGCCGTCGGAGAGCACCACCGCGCCGGGCTCGACGCGCTCCACGCGCGCGCCGGTGCGCAGCTCGACGCCCGCCGACGCGTACCAGTCGGCCATCGGGGCGGCGGCCTCCTCGGGCAGCGCCTCGGCGAGCGGGCGGTCGGCGGCCTCCACGACGGTGACCGCGCAGCCCGCCTCGCGGGCGGCGGTGGCGAACTCGGCGCCGATCCAGCCCGCGCCCACCACCACGACGTCGTGCCGCGCGGCGAGGACCGGGCGCAGCCGTTCGGCGTCGTCGAGGGTGCGCAGCAGATGCACGTCGGGCGCGTCGTCCGTGCCGGGCAGCCGGACCGGTTCGGCGCCGGTGGCGAGGACCAGCGCGTCGTACGGGACGGGGCCCGCGACGGTGTCCAGCTCGTGGTCGGCGGGGCGTACGCCGAGCGCCTCGACGCCGAGCCTGAGGTCGATGCCGAGCGAGGCGAAGTCCACGTCGAAGGCGGAGTCCTCGGCCTTGCCGAGGAGCAGGCCCTTGGACAGCGGCGGCCGGTCGTACGGTTTGTGCGGCTCGGCGCCGATCAGGGTGATGGTCCCGGCGAAGCCCTGCTCGCGCAGGGCGACCGCGGTCTGCACCCCGGCCATGCCCGCCCCGACGACGACCACGCGCCGCCCGTCCGCCGCGCTCTCCCGTGCTGTCTGCTCGCTCACCCGGCCACCTTAGACGGCGACCCCGACACCTGACGACCCGTCAGCCGGGGGAAGCCCCGGAGAGTCCCGGGCCCGGTCCGCGACCTCCTCGACGACGCTCGTCCCCGAGCCCGGCCGCGACTCCCACTCCCAGGTCTCCTCCAGGCGCACGCGCCCGTCCGCCAGCTCCACGACGCGGGACACACAGTGCCCGGAGGCGGTGGTGCCGTCCCGCCGGAGCTGCACGTACCGGAAGTCGAGCCGGTCACCGTCGCGAGTGCCGACCAGATGGCCGCGCACCACGTCGCCGCCCGCGTACTCGGCCCAGATCCCGCCGTCCCGCTCGTGGTACGTGAACCGGGTACGGGTGCCGACCTGTCCTGGCGACTGGTCCGCGACGGGGGCGAGGACGAGTCCGTCGAGGGAACGGGCCATGAGCGGGGCTCCTTTGTCGGGTTTTCGGCGAGACGCGTGCCGGTGACGCGCTTTCCCCCCGGCGTGCGCCGAGGGCTAGGGTGGCCACGGTAGAAGCACTCGCGGGAGCCCGGACGCACCGGGCTGAGAGGGAGGCTGGCGGCCTCCGACCGTACGAACCTGATCCGGGTCATGCCGGCGAAGGGAGGGGCTGGACGCCCATGCACGCACGTATGTCCGGAAAACCCGGTGCACACGGCCGCGGGAACCCCGGCGGGGCGGGCGCGAGCGACGTGCTCGTGGTCGGCGGCGGGATCATCGGCCTGGTCACGGCGTGGCGGGCCGCGCAGCGCGGGCTCGCCGTCACGGTGGTGGACCCCGAGCCCGGCGGCGGGGCCGCGCGGGTCGCGGCGGGGATGCTCGCCGCCGTCACGGAGCTGCACTACGGCGAGGAGGCGCTGCTCGCCCTCAACCTGGAGTCGGCCCGCCGCTACCCGGACTTCGCCGCCGAGCTGACGGAGGCGACCGGGCTCGGCCTCGGCTACCGCCGCTGCGGCACCCTCGCGGTCGCGCTGGACGCCGACGACCGCGCCCACCTGCGCGAACTGCATGCCCTCCAGCTCCGCTCGGGCCTGGAGTCGGAGTGGCTGACCGGGCGCGAGTGCCGCCGTCTGGAGCCGATGCTGGCGCCGGGCGTGCGCGGCGGGCTCCGCGTGGACGGGGACCACCAGATCGACCCGAGACGGCTCGCCACGGCCCTCGTGCTGGCCTGCGAGCGGGCCGGGGTGCTGTTCCACCGGACCTGGGCCGCGCGGCTCGACACGGCCGGTGGGCGCGCCGTCGGGGTCACCGGCGAGGACGGCGCCGTACTGCGCGCCCCCCGGGTGGTCCTCGCGGGCGGCAGCACGAGCGGACGGCTCACCGGGGTCCCCGAGGAGGTGCTGCCGCCGGTGCGTCCGGTCAAGGGCCAGGTGCTGCGGCTGACCGTGCCGCCCCGGTACGCGCCGTTCCTGAGCCGCACCGTGCGGGCCGTGGTGCGCGGCGGCCATGTGTATCTGGTGCCCCGCGAGAACGGCGAGCTGGTCGTCGGCGCCACCACCGAGGAGCAGGGCTGGGACACCACGGTCACGGCGGGCGGCGTGTACGAGCTGCTGCGCGACGCCCATGAGCTGGTGCCCGGGATCACCGAGCTGCCGCTCACCGAGACCGGCGCCGGACTGCGCCCCGGCTCCCCCGACAACGCCCCGCTGCTCGGCCCCTCCGGCCTGGAGGGGCTGCTCCTCGCCACCGGCCACCACCGCAACGGCGTGCTGCTCACGCCCGTCACCGGTGACGTCATGGCGGACCTGCTGACCGGGGCCGAGCCGCCGGAGGCCGCGCGCCCGTTCACCCCGGCCCGGTTCACCTCCGCCGCGTCCGCAGAGGCCGTACCCACCACCCTGGAGCACTCCGCATGAACATCTCCGTCAACGGGGAGCCCCGCGAGGTGGCCCCCGGCACCGCGCTCGACGTCCTGGTGCGGACCCTGACCCCGGCCCCCTCCGGAGTGGCCGCCGCCCTCAACGAGACCGTCGTCCCGCGCACCCGCTGGGCCGAGACCGGCCTGACCGAGGGCGACCGGGTCGAGGTGCTGACCGCCGTGCAGGGAGGCTGAAAAAAATGAGCGACGACCCCCTGGTCATCGGCGATCTGACCCTGAACTCCCGGCTGATCATGGGCACCGGCGGAGCCCCCAGCCTGGACGTCCTGGAGCGCGCCCTGACCGCCTCCGGCACCGAGCTGACCACGGTCGCGATGCGCCGCGTCGACCCGGGCACCCACGGCTCGGTCCTCTCCGTGCTGGAGAAGCTGAACGTACGCGTGCTGCCGAACACGGCGGGCTGCTACACCGCCGGAGAGGCCGTGCTCACCGCCCGCCTGGCCCGCGAGGCGCTCGGCACCGACCTGGTGAAGCTGGAGGTCATCGCGGACGAGCGGACCCTGCTGCCGGACCCGGTGGAGACCCTGGAGGCGGCCGAGACGCTGGTGGACGACGGCTTCACCGTCCTGCCGTACACCAACGACGACCCGGTGCTCGCCCGGAAGCTGGAGGACGTGGGCTGCGCGGCCGTCATGCCGCTGGGCTCGCCCATCGGCTCCGGGCTCGGCATCCGCAACCCGCACAACTTCCAGCTGATCGTCGAGCACGCGCGCGTGCCGGTGATCCTGGACGCGGGGGCGGGTACGGCCTCGGACGTGGCGCTGGCGATGGAGCTGGGGTGCGCGGGCGTGATGCTGGCCTCGGCCGTCACCCGGGCGCAGGAACCGGCGACCATGGCGGCCGCGATGCGGCACGCGGTGCTGGCCGGACGGCTCGCGCGGCTGGCGGGACGCATCCCGCGCAGGCACTTCGCCGAGGCGTCCTCGCCGGTCGAGGGGCGCGCGCACCTGGACCCCGAGCGCCCCGCGTTCGGCTGAGTGCCTCGTCACAGCTCTGCCGCAATCCGTCCCGGCGGCCTCTCCCGGGAGGGGAGTGCCGGTCGTCCCTCGTAGACTCCTTCGCGTGGATGCAACGCTTCAGGACCCCCTTGTCGGGCAGGTGCTCGACGGCCGCTATCGCGTCGACGCGCGGATCGCCGTCGGCGGGATGGCCACGGTCTACCGGGCCCTGGACACGCGCCTGGACCGGGTGCTCGCCGTCAAGGTGATGCACCCGGCGCTGGCCGCCGACGGGGCGTTCGTGGAGCGCTTCATCCGGGAGGCCAAGTCGGTCGCCCGGCTCTCCCACCCCAACGTGGTGCAGGTCTTCGACCAGGGCACCGACCGGTCGTACGTCTATCTGGCGATGGAGTACGTCGCCGGGTGCACCCTGCGGGACGTGCTGCGTGAGCGCGGGGCGCTGCGACCGCGGGCCGCCCTCGACATCCTGGAGCCGGTGCTCGCCGCGCTCGGCGCCGCGCACCGGGCCGGTTTCGTGCACCGGGACATGAAGCCCGAGAACGTGCTGATAGGGGACGACGGCCGGGTCAAGGTCGCCGACTTCGGCCTGGTGCGCTCGGTGGACACCGTGACCAGCACGACGGGCGCCGTGCTCGGCACCGTCTCGTATCTGGCCCCGGAGCAGATCGAGCGGGGCGCCGCCGATCCGCGCGTGGACGTGTACGCGTGCGGTGTCGTGCTCTACGAGATGCTGACCGGCACCAAGCCGCACTCCGGGGACTCCCCCGCCCAGGTGATCTACCAGCACCTGAACGAGGACGTGCCCCCGCCCTCGGCGCTGGTCCCCGGGCTCGCGCCCGAGCTGGACGCGCTGGTGGCCGTCGCGACCGCGCGCACGCCCGCCGGGCGCCCCGCCGACGCGGCCGCGCTGCTCGGCGAGGTGCTCCGGGTGCGCTCCGCGCTCACCGGGGAGCAGCTCGACACCGAGCCGCCGGGCGCGCTCACGGCCGGGCACGACAACGCCGAGGACCGTACGAGCGTGATCCCGCGCTCGCTGACCGTGCCCCGCCCGCTGCCGGTGAACGAGCCGGACGGCGGCCCGGGCGGCGGTGACGTGCAGTACACGGCCCGTCTCGGTGCCGACGCCCTGCCGCCCCGGCGCACTGCCGCCCGGCCCCGGCGCGGGGTGCTCGCGCTGGTCGCCGCCCTCGTGGTGCTGTTCGTCGGCGCGGGCGTCTGGTACGTCAACGCGGGCCAGTTCACCAAGGTCCCGTCGCTGCTGTCGCGCACCGAGGCGCAGGCCAAGAAGCGGATCGAGTCGGCCGGTCTGGATGTCGGCAAGGTCCGCCGCTCCTACAGCGACACCGTGGAGCGGGGCCAGGTCATCGGCTCCGACCCCTCCCCCGGCGCCCGTATCCGCGACCACGGCTCGGTGAGCCTGACGATCTCGCTGGGCCCGCAGACCGTGGCGGTGCCGGACCTTTCCGGCCGTACCCTGGCCCAGGCCCGCCAGCAGCTGAAGTCGTCCGGTCTGGAACCGGGCATGGTGACCCGGGAGTTCAGCGACGAGGTCGAGCGCGGCTCGGTGATCTCCACGACCCCGGGCGCGGGCATCGAGCGGCACGCGGGCTCCGCGATCGCGCTGGTCGTCAGCAAGGGCCGCCAGGTGGACATCCCGGACGTCACCGGCGAGAACCTGGACGACGCCACCCAGGATCTGACCGACTCGGGCCTGAAGGTGAAGGTCGCCCCCGAGCGGGTGTACTCGTCCGACTACGACAAGGACCAGGTGGTCTCCCAGACACCGGCCGAGGGCACCGCCGCCGAGGGCGACGCCGTGACGCTGACCCTGTCCAAGGGCCCCGAGATGGTTGAGGTCCCGGACGTGACCGGGCAGGACGTGGACAGCGCGAAGAAGACGCTGGAGGGGGCCGGGTTCCAGGTCGAGGAGGACCGGGGGCTGCTCGGTCTGTTCGGCGACAAGGTGCGCGAGCAGTCCGTGGACGGCGGCGACCGGGCGCCCAAGGGCTCGACGATCACCCTGACGATCCGCTGACCAGCGGCTCATCCTTGAGACCGGTCCCGTCCGGTGACCGGTCTCACCGCCCTCGGCGGTCCGGCGGGCGGGGCCGGCGTGACACCCTGAACGGGTGACGAGCCAGGCCCCCTCCCCCGAGACCGCATCCCTCACCGGCGCGCTGCGCAACCCCGTCGGCGGCCATGTGCCGGTGGCCGGCGGACTGCACGCGACCGGGCTTTCCTACGCCCGTGAGCTGAAGGCGGAGACCGTGCAGGTCTTCGTCGCCAACCCGCGCGGCTGGGCCACGCCCGCCGGGAACCCGAAGCAGGACGAGGCGTTCCGGCAGGCGTGCGCGGCGGAGTCGGTCCCGGCGTACGTCCACGCCCCGTACCTGATCAACTTCGGCTCGCACACCGAGGCCACCGTCGAGAAGTCCGTGGAGTCGCTGCGGCACTCGCTGCGGCGCGGCCGGGAGATCGGCGCGCTCGGGGTCGTCGTGCACACCGGCAGCGCGACGGGCGGCCGGGCCCGCGAGGTGGCGCTGAAGCAGGTGCGGGAGCACATGCTGCCGCTCCTGGACGAGCTGACCCACGACGACGACCCGTTCCTGCTCCTGGAGTCGACGGCCGGGCAGGGGGCCTCGCTGTGCTCGCGCACCTGGGACTTCGGGCCGTACTTCGAGGCGCTGGACGCCCATCCGAAGCTCGGCGTCTGCCTGGACACCTGTCACATCTTCGCCGCCGGGCACGACCTGACCGGGCCCGACGGGATGCGGCAGACCCTGGACCTTCTGGTGGACACCGTGGGCGAGGGGCGGCTGAAGCTGATCCACGCCAACGACTCCAAGGACGTGGCGGGCGCGCACAAGGACCGGCACGAGAACATCGGCGCCGGGCACATCGGCGAGGAGCCGTTCCGCGTCCTGCTGAACCACCCGGCGACGGCGGGCGTGCCGCTGGTCATCGAGACCCCGGGCGGCAAGGAGGGCCACGCGGCGGACGTGGCCCGGCTGAAGCGGCTGCGCGACGGCTGAGGGCCCTCGGGGGGCGGTGCTCAGAGTTCGGGGCCGTCCCCCGGCTGCTCCTGGTAGGTGTAGCGCTGCTCCCGCCACGGGTCGCCGATGTTGTGGTAGCCGCGCTGCTCCCAGAAGCCGCGCCGGTCGGCGGTCAGGTACTCCACGCCGCGCACCCACTTGGGGCCCTTCCAGGCGTACAGGTGCGGGACGATCAGGCGGGCCGGGAAGCCGTGCTCGGCGGTGAGGAGTTCGCCGTCCTTGTGGGTGGCGAAGACCGTGTGGTCGGAAGCGAAGTCCGCGAGGCGCAGATTGGCGCTGAAGCCGTATTCCGCCCACACCATCACATGGGTGACCTCGGGCGCGGGCGGTGCCAGGTCGAGGACCGCGCGGGCGGGCACCCCGCCCCATTCGGCGCCGAGCATGCTGAACTTGGTGACGCAGTGCAGGTCGGCCACGACCGTGGCGTACGGCAGGGCCGTGAACTCCTCGTGGGACCAGGCGCGCTTGCCGCCGTCGGCGGTGGCGCCGAAGACCTGGAGGTCCCAGCGCTCGGGCCGGAACTTCGGCACCGGTCCGTAGTGGGTGACCGGCCAGCCGCGCTGGAGCCGCTGCCCCGGCGGAAGTTCTGTCTCTGCGCGTGCTCCGGACGCACGTTCCACCGGATGACCCATGCCTCCATCCTGACAGACCGGACGGAGTGCATCGGACCACCCCATGACCGCCCCCAGGCCGCTCCCAGAGCGCTCCCCGGACATCCCTGAGGCAATGCGGACAGAAACCACTAAGCATGTACTTACTGGACGACTTCGGGCACCGATGGAATCATGCGGCACCATCAGCCAGGATTGCCCGGAAGGAGCCCCACCCGATGCAAGGCGACCCCGAGGTCATCGAACTGCTCAACGAGCAGCTCACCGCCGAGCTCACCGCGATCAACCAGTACTTCCTGCACGCCAAGCTCCAGGACCACAAGGGGTGGCCGAAGCTCGCCCAGTACACCCGGGCCGAGTCCTTCGACGAGATGCGGCACGCGGAGGTCCTGACCGACCGCATTCTGCTGCTGGACGGCCTGCCCAACTACCAGCGGCTCTTCCATGTCTCGGTCGGGCAGACCGTGACGGAGATGTTCCAGGCGGACCGGCAGATCGAGGTCGAGGCCATCGACCGGCTGCGCCGGGGCGTGGAGATCATGCGCGCCAAGGGTGACATCACGTCGGCGAACGTCTTCGAGGCGATCCTGGCCGACGAGGAGCACCACATCGACTATCTGGAGACCCAGCTGGACCTGATCGACAAGCTGGGCGAGGCGCTGTATCTGTCCACCACGATCGAGCAGAGCCAGCCGGACGCGTCGGGTCCGGGCACCCACTGAGGACCGGGGGTCAGGCGGCGTCGTCCAGCCGCGGCGGCAGGGCCTCGGGGGCGGCCGCGGTGACCAGCACCGGGGGCCGCTGGGCGATCTGCTCGCGGCGCGGGCAGGCGCCCCGGCCGAGCAGGGCCTGGATACGGCGGACACAGCCGCCGCAGTCGGTGCCCGCCTTGCAGGCCGAGGCGATCTGACGCGGGGTGCAGGCGCCGTCCCGGGCGTGCTGCTCGACCTGCTGCTCGGTGATGCCGAAGCAACTGCAGACGTACACCCGGTTCACCTCCGACGAGAACGCCGTATGCGCCATCCCGTATCTCGGTGAGGCAAACCTAACCTAACCCAGTGACCGGGGGCCGGGAAAGCGGAAGGGCGCGGATCTCGTGTGATCCGCGCCCTACTTCACGCTTCAGGCCACTTCGGCCTCACTGGTCCCGGTACATCTCCGCGACGAGGAAGGCGAGGTCCAGCGACTGGCTGCGGTTCAGCCGGGGGTCGCAGGCCGTCTCGTAGCGCTGGTGGAGGTCGTCGACGAAGATCTCGTCGCCGCCGCCCACGCACTCGGTGACGTCGTCGCCGGTCAGCTCCACGTGGATGCCGCCGGGGTGGGTGCCCAGGCCCTTGTGGACCTCGAAGAAGCCCTTGACCTCGTCGAGCACGTCGTCGAAGCGTCGGGTCTTGTGCCCGGAGGCCGCCTCGAAGGTGTTGCCGTGCATCGGGTCGGTCACCCAGGCCACCGTCGCGCCGGAGGCCGTGACCTTCTCGACCAGCTCGGGGAGCTTGTCGCGGATCTTGTCGGCGCCCATGCGGACGATGAAGGTCAGCCGGCCCGGCTCCCGGTCGGGGTCGAGACGGTCGATGTAGCGCAGCGCGTCCTCGGCCGTGGTGGTCGGGCCGAGCTTGATGCCGATCGGGTTGCGCACCTTGGACGCGAACTCGATGTGCGCGCCGTCCAGCTGGCGGGTGCGTTCACCGATCCACACCATGTGCCCGGAGACGTCGTACAGCTTGCCGGTGCGGGAGTCGACCCGGGTCAGGGCCGTCTCGTAGTCGAGCAGCAGCGCCTCGTGCGAGGAGTAGAACTCGACGGTCTTGAACTCCTCCGGCTCGGCGCCGCAGGCCCGCATGAAGTTCAGCGCCTGGTCGATCTCCCGGGCCAGCTGCTCGTAGCGCTGGCCGGAGGGGGACGACTTCACGAAGTCCTGGTTCCAGGCGTGCACCTGGCGCAGGTCGGCGTAGCCGCCGGTGGTGAAGGCGCGGACCAGGTTCAGCGTGGAGGCGGAGGCGTGGTACATCCGCTTCAGGCGCTCGGGGTCCGGGTAGCGGCTCTTCTCGGTGAAGTCGAAGCCGTTGACGGAGTCGCCCCGGTACACCGGCAGGGTCACGCCGTCACGGGTCTCGGTGGGCTTGGAGCGCGGCTTGGAGTACTGGCCCGCGATCCGGCCGACCTTGACCACCGGTACGGAGGCCGCGTAGGTCAGCACGGCGCCCATCTGGAGGATCGTCTTGACCTTGGCCCGGATGTCCTCCGCGCCGACGGCCTCGAAGGATTCGGCGCAGTCGCCGCCCTGGAGCAGGAACGCCTCCCCCTTGGCGACGGACGCCAGACGGGCACGCAGCTGGTCGCACTCGCCGGCGAAGACGAGGGGCGGATAGGTCGAAAGCTCCGCGATCACTTCGCGCAGAGCCTCGGTATCCGGGTATTCGGGCTGCTGCGCCGCGGGCAGGTCTCGCCAGGTCGCCTCGGCGGCGACGGCTCGGGAATCAGCGTTCACGGTCACCCTGTAAACATTACGGGGTCGCAACCCGTGCTCCCGGTTCGGCTCGAAACGTGAGACGAAGTGACTGCCCCGTGGACGCCCCGTCGGTACGGTAGGGTCTTTTCCATGTTCGCGCTTTCGATCCAGAACTGGTGGTGGACCGCTTCTCCGGCGGCCCGCTGACTGCGCGTACTCAAGACTTCGCGAAGGCCGCCCGAGGGGCGGCCTTCGGTGTTTTCCGGAGCCTCTCCTCGACCGGCGTCCGCCGTCCCGCTTCACGGACCGACGCAAGAGGACTCCATGAACCCGAACGACCCCACGGGCCCCGCCGACCCCACCGGCTTGACCCGCCTCATCAACGACCCGCGCCCCTTCGCCCTGCTGCACCGCCGCACCCCGGGCCGCGAGGAGCCCTCGGTGGAGGTGCTGCTCGGGCCCGTCACCGCCCGCGACCGCCTGGCCGACCTGCCCGACGAGGGCCTGGCACTGATCCCGTTCCGCCAGATCCGTGAGCGCGGCTTCGACGTGCGCGACGACGGCACTCCGCTGCTTGTGCTGACCCCCGAGGAGTCGTACGAGGTCCCGCTCGCGCGGGCGCTGGACACCCTGCCGGACCACGCGGTGCGGGTCGAGGACGGCGGTTTCGACGTGGCCGACGAGGAGTACGCGGAGATCGTCGGACGGGTGCTGCGCGAGGAGATCGGGCGCGGCGAGGGCGCCAACTTCGTGATCCGGCGGACGTACCGGGGGGAGATCCCGGGCTTCTCGCGGACCGACGCGCTGGCGCTGTTCCGGCGGCTGCTCGCCGGTGAGCGCGGCTCGTACTGGACGTTCGTGGTGTTCACCGGGGACCGCACGCTGGTCGGGGCGAGCCCCGAGGCGCACGTCCGGATGTCCGGGGGCACGGTGGTGATGAACCCGATCAGCGGGACGTACCGCTATCCGGCGGAGGGGCCGACCCCGGAGCACCTGCTCGACTTCCTCGCCGACGCCAAGGAGACCGAGGAACTCTCCATGGTGGTCGACGAGGAACTGAAGATGATGTGCACCGTCGGCGACCGGGGCGGGGTCGTGATCGGCCCGCGCCTGAAGGAGATGGCACACCTCGCGCACACCGAGTACGAGCTGCGCGGGAAGACCTCGCTGGACGTGCGGGACGTGCTGCGGGAGACCATGTTCGCGGCGACGGTCACCGGGTCGCCGGTGCAGAACGCCTGCCGGGTGATCGAGCGGTACGAGCCGACCGGGCGCGGCTACTACGCGGGCGCCCTCGCCCTGCTGGGCCGGGACGCCGGGGGCGCGCGCACGCTGGACTCCCCCATCCTGATCCGCACCGCCGACATCGCCGCCGACGGCCGGCTGAGCGTGCCGGTCGGGGCGACCCTGGTGCGCGGCTCGGACCCGGCGGGCGAGGTGGCCGAGACCCACGCGAAGGCGGCGGGCGTGCTCGCCGCGCTCGGGGTACGGCCCGGCAGACCGCGTGCCGAGCGGGCGCTGCCCCGGCTGGCGGACGACCCCCGGGTGCGGGCCGCGCTGGACGGGCGGCGCGCGGCGCTGGCGCCGTTCTGGCTGCGGATGCGGGAGCCGGCGGCACCGGTCGGCGCGCACGCGCTGGTGGTCGACGGCGAGGACACCTTCACGTCGATGCTGGCGCACGTGCTGCGCTCGGCGGGCCTGGAGGTGACCGTGCGCCGCTACGACGAGCCGGGCCTTCGGGAGACCGCGCTCGCGCACGAGGGCCCGCTGGTGCTGGGCCCCGGACCGGGCGACCCGGGCGACCCGGCGGACCCGAAGATGCGGACGCTGCGGGAGCTGACGGCGGCCGCGCTGAGCGCGCACGAGCACGGGGTGTTCGGGGTGTGCCTGGGCCACGAGCTGATCGCGGCGGAGCTGGGCCTGGAGATCGTCCGCAAGCGGGTGCCGTACCAGGGCGCGCAGACCACGGTCGACCTGTTCGGGCGCCCGGAGACGGTCGGTTTCTACAACAGCTTCGTGGCGCGCTGCGACGACGAGGCCGCCGCCGAACTGGCCGCGCACGGCGTGGAGGTGAGCCGTACGCACGACGGCGAGGTGCACGCGCTGCGCGCGGACCGGTTCGTCTCGGTGCAGTTCCACCCCGAGTCGGTGCTGACCCTGAACGGCGCGTCGCTGGTCCGGGACCTGGTGCTGCGGCCCCGGACGGCGGACGCGTAGGGCTCAGCCGAAGAACACCCCGGCCTCCTCGTACAGCTCCGGCTTCACCGTCTTCAGCGTGGCCGTGGCCTCCGCGATCGGGACGCGCACGATGTCCGTGCCCTGGAGGGCGACCATCACCCCGAAGTCGCCCTCGTGGACGCAGTCGACGGCGTGCAACCCGAAGCGGGTGGCCAGCCAGCGGTCGAAGGCACTCGGGGTGCCCCCGCGCTGGACGTGCCCGAGCACGGTGGTGCGGGCCTCCTTGCCGGTGCGCTTCTCGATCTGCTTGGCCAGCCACTCCCCGACCCCGGAGAGCCGGACGTGCCCGAAGGAGTCGAGGGACTCGTCCTTGAGCACCACGTCCCCGTCCCTGGGCATCGCGCCCTCGGCGATGACGACGATGGGGGCGTACGACGCCTCGAAGCGGGAGGTGATCCAGCCGCACACCTGGTCCACGTCGAAGCGCCGCTCGGGGATGAGGATGACGTTCGCGCCCCCGGCGAGCCCGGAGTGCAGGGCGATCCAGCCCGCGTGCCGCCCCATGACCTCGCAGACCAGGACCCGCATGTGGGACTCGGCGGTGGTGTGCAGCCGGTCGATGGCCTCGGTGGCGATGTTGACGGCCGTGTCGAAGCCGAAGGTGTAGTCGGTGCCGGAGAGGTCGTTGTCGATGGTCTTGGGGACCCCGACACAGGGCACCCCGTGTTTCTCGTACAGCTCGGCGGCGACCCCGAGGGTGTCCTCGCCGCCGATCGCGATCAGGGCGTCCACGCCCTCCTCGCGCAGGTGCTCCTTGACCCGGCGCACCCCGTCCTCCTCCTTGAGCGGGTTGGTCCGCGAGGAGCCGAGGATGGTGCCGCCCCGGGGCAGGATGCCGCGCACGGCGGGGATGTCCAGCGGCACGGTGCGGCCCTCCAGCGGGCCGCGCCAGCCGTCCTTGAAGCCGGTGAAGTCGTACCCGTACACCTGCACGCCCTTGCGGACGATGCCTCGGATGACGGCGTTGAGACCCGGGCAGTCGCCGCCCCCGGTCAGTACTCCGACGCGCATGGAATGTCCCTTCGCCGAGGTGTCCCGACCCAGCCACGTTAATCGTGATACAGCTCACGCACCGAGGTGGGAAGGGCGATTCCGGTGAATCAGCGGTCGGGGGGCGGGTTCCGGAGGGGGGCTACTCGTCGTCGAGGCCGCGCTCGATGGCGTAGCGGACCAGCTCGACGCGGTTGTGCAGCTGGAGCTTGCCGAGGGTGTTCTGGACGTGGTTCTGGACCGTGCGGTGCGAGATGACCAGGCGCTCGGCGATCTGCTTGTAGCTCAGGCCCTTGGCGACCAGGCGCAGCACCTCGGTCTCCCGGTCGGTGAGCCGGGGCGCGCCGGGGGCGTCGGTGTCGGGCGCGGGGGCGGGCTCGGCGGCCAGGCGGCGGTACTCGCCGAGGACGAGTCCTGCCAGGCCCGGGGTGAACACCGGGTCACCGGCCGCGGTGCGGCGCACGGCGTCGGTCAGTTCCTCGGTGGAGGCCGACTTGAGCAGATAGCCGGTGGCGCCGGACTTCACGGCCTCCAGCACGTCGGCGTGCTCGCCGCTCGCGGACAGCACGAGGACGCGCAGGGCCGGGTCGTGGGCGACGAGCTCCTTGCACACCTGGACGCCGGGCTTGGCGGGCAGGTTCAGGTCGAGCACGAGCACGTCGGGGGCGGCGGCCTTGGCGCGGCGTACGGCCTGCTCGCCGTCGCCCGCCGTGGCGACCACGGCGAAGCCGGACTCGGCCAGGTCGCGGGCGACCGCGTCGCGCCACATGGGGTGGTCGTCCACCACCATGACCTTGATCGGGTCCTGCTCCGTCATCGCTTCTCCGCCTTCCCCCGCGCCCCTTCGGCGCTCTTCGGTACCGTCAGCTCGACCTCCGTGCCCTGGCCCGGCACCGAGATCACCTCGGCGCTGCCGCCGAGGTCGCGCAGCCGTCCCCGGATCGACTGGGCCACGCCGAGCCTGCCCTCGCCCTCGGCCTCGGCGAGACGGCCCTCGGGGATGCCGGGGCCGTCGTCGCGGACGGTGACCACGATCGCACCGGGCTCGTCCTCGACCAGGATCCAGGCGCGGGCCTCGTCGCCCGCGTGTCCGCGCACATTGTCCAGGGCGGCGCCGACGGCGGCCGCCAGCTCGCGCGCGGCGGCCGGGGGCAGCGGCACCGGGGCGCCCGGCTCGGCCAGGCTCACCCGGGCCCCGGCGTACGGGGCGAGCAGGGCGCGCAGGTCGAGCGGGCCGTCGTCCCCGGGCTCCTCGGGACTCGGGTCCGCCGACGTACGGGAGACCGGCAGCAGACCGCCGGAGACCAGCATGCGCAGGGCGACCTCCTGCTCGCCCGCGAGCCGCCCCAGCTCGGCCGCCTCCCCGCCGATGACCACGCCGCGCCGCTGCACCATCGCGAGGACCTGGAGCACGCCGTCGTGGATGTCGCGGGCCAGCCGCTCGCGTTCCCGGGTGGCGGCCTCGATCTCCAGGGCGCGGGCGAGGGTGCGCTCGGAGGCGCGGGCGACCTCGACGACGTAGCCGATGGCGATGGAGGCGAGCCAGACCAGGATGACGTTGTGCACGGTGTCGCGGGTCGGGGCGCCGCGTTCGACCAGGTTGGCGGCGGCAACGGCCGTGGAGGCGATCGCGGCCCAGCGCCAGCCGCCCTTGAGGGCGAAGGCCAGCACCGCCCCGGCCGTCCATATCGAGGGCAGGGTGGGTCCGCCGCCCGCGATCCGCGCGGGGTCGTCGGTGAACGGGGTGAGCAGGATGCCCGTCACGGCGACGGTCAGGTCGGCCGCGAGGAACCTCCGGGTGCAGCGCTCGGCGCCGGTGACCCGGGGCAGGGTGACGGCCGTCCACCCGACGAGGACCGCGTAGTACGCGACGGCGGCCCAGGGGCGTACGAAGTGGCCGAAGCCGGTGACGCCCAGACCGACGGCGTACAGCGCCGTCAGGACGCGGCATCCGGCGAGCGCGCGCCACAGCGGCAGCTCGACCGACATCCGCAGGACCCGCTCACGCCCGGCCACGACCGCCCCCGTCCCCCCGGTACTTCTTCCCCGTGCTCCCCCGGCCCGGCCCTACTCCGGCTTGTCCCCGGCCCCCGCCTGCGCGGACTCCTTGGCGGCCTTCGCCGCCTCCGCGAGCTGCCGCTTGGCGGCGGTCGCGTACATGTCCACGTACTCCTGGCCGGAGAGCTTCATGATCTCGTACATGACCTCGTCGGTCAGCGCGCGCAGCACGAACCGGTCGTGGTCCATGCCCTGGTAGCGGCTGAAGTCGAGGGGCTTGCCTATCCGGATGCCGGGCCGCATCAGCTTCGGCATCACCTTGCCGGGCGGCTGGATCTTCTCGGTGTCGATCATCGCGACCGGGATGACCGGCGCGCCGGTGGCCAGTGCCACGCGTCCCAGGCCGCCGGGCTTGCCCCGGTAGAGCCGGCCGTCGGGCGAGCGGGTGCCCTCGGGGTAGATGCCGAACAACTCGCCGCGCTTGAGCACGTCTATGCCGCTCTTGATCGCCGCCTCGCCCGCGCCGCGTGCGCCGGAGCGGTCCACGGGCAGCTGTCCGACGCCCTTGAAGAAGGCGGCGGTCAGGCGTCCCTTGACGCCCGGGGTGGTGAAGTACTCCGCCTTGGCGATGAAGGTGACCTTGCGGTGCAGCATCGTGGGCAGGAAGAACGAGTCCGAGAAGGACAGGTGATTGCTCGCCAGGATCGCGGGGCCGTCGTCCGGGATGTTCTCCAGACCCTCCACCCAGGGCCGGAAGGCGACCTTGAGCGGCCCTCCGATGGCGAGCTTCATCGTGCCGTACAACACCCGTGTTCCTCCTGTGGTCCGTCGAACAGACCTTAACCCGGTCCGCGGCCGATGGACCCGACGACCCTGGTCGGTGTCGGTACGGTCGCGTACGGTGAAGCACATCCGCCGGTTCCGCAACACCGCTTTCCCCGAACCGTCCCGCACGCACCGGAAAAGTCCCCTTCACCCCTTCTCGGAACAGGAGCCCCAAGGTGCCGGTCCTTCCCGGAGCAGAGCCGTACCGCCACGAAGGCGGGGAGGTGGGTGTCCTCCTCTGTCACGGCTTCACCGGCTCGCCCCAGTCGCTGCGCCCCTGGGCGGAGCACCACGCCGCGCACGGCCTGACCGTCTCGCTGCCCCTGCTGCCCGGACACGGAACCCGCTGGCAGGACATGGCGGCCACCGGCTGGGCCGACTGGTACGCGACGGTCGACCGCGAGCTGCGGCTCCTCGCCGAGCGCTGCTCCCAGGTGTTCGTGGCCGGTCTGTCCATGGGCGGCGCGCTCTCCCTCGCGCTGGCCTCGCGGCACGGCGACCGGATCGCCGGGGTGGTCGTCGTCAACCCGGCGAACCGGGTGCACGGCCTCGCCGCGTACGCCCTTCCGGTGGCCCGGCATCTCGTGCCCTCCACGAAGGGCATCGCCAGCGACATCGCCAAGGAGGGCGCCGAGGAGCTGGGCTACGACCGGGTTCCGCTGCACGCCGCGCACTCGCTGCGGGAGTCCCTGCGCCGTCTGGACGGCGAGCTGCCGCGGGTCACCCAGCCGTTGCTGCTGCTGCGCAGCGCGCGGGACCATGTGGTTCCGGCGGCCGATTCCGCCCGGGTGCTGAGCCGGGTGTCCTCCACGGACGTAACGGAGATCGTGCTGGAACAGAGTTACCACGTGGCGACGTTGGACCACGACGCGGACCGGATCTTCGAGGAGAGCCTTGCCTTCGTCGGCCGGCTCGCACCCCGAGCCGACGAGGAAGGGACGGCCAGAGTTGGCTGAGCACGACTCCGATCGCGAGGGCCGCGAGGAGCGCGAGCCGGAGGAGCCGGGCGTGCCGGGCGTGCCCTTCGACGAGGAGGCCGCCTGGAAGGCGATCGTCGCCGGGTACGGCGAGGAGCCGGTGGACCCGCCGGGTTCCCGGCCGTTCCGGCCCGTCGAGGATCTGGCGCTGCCGGAGATGGACCCGGAGGAGCCCGCCGTGGCCACCGGCACGGACACTCCCGACGCGGACAAGGACGGCGCGGACAAGGACGGCGACGGGGAGGAGCCGGGCACGCCCCGGCCCGCCCGGCCGCTGGGCAGTTCGGTCTCGTTCGCGCCCGGGATAGGGCCCCAGGCCGGGCCGCGCGACTACAAGGCTCCCGAGTCCTCCGAGGACGACTTCGACGAGGACGACGAGGGCCACTTCGTACCGCCCGAGCCGCCGCCGCTGCCGGTGGCGGACACCACGGCGAAGTTCGCCTGGCTCGGCGTGGTCGGCGGGCCCATCCTGCTGCTGCTCGCGGTGCTGCTCGGCTGGGAGATGACCTGGTGGCTGGCGACCTGCGGGATCGGCGGCTTCGTCGGCGGCTTCGTCACGCTGGTGACGCGGATGCGCACGGACGACGAGGAGGGGGGCGGCGACGACCCCGGGCGCGGGGCCGTCGTCTGACGTTCTTCAGGACGCCGGGATTCTGAGGGCGGCCAGGACCGGGAGATGGTCCGAGGCCGCCCTCAGGTCTTCCCCGGTGACCCCGGGCAGGTCCGCCGGTACTCCGCAGGCCAGCACCTCGATGCCCTTGGTGGCGAAGAGCGCGTCGATACGGCGCTCGGGCGCGTCGGCCGGGAAGGTGTCCGCGCCGCCCCGCGGGGCCGTGGTCCGGCAGTCCTGGAGTCCGGCGGCGAGGCTCTGGAAGGTGTGTCCCCCGGGGTCCTCGTTGAGGTCGCCGCCCGCGATCGCGTGCTCGGTGCCCATACCGGCGAGGCGGTCGAGGAGCGCGGCGCCCTGTTCCCGGCGTTCGTCCTGCCGGAGGCTGAGATGGCAGCTGAGGACGCCGAGACGGGCCTGTCCGAAACGGACCACGGCGGTGGCGAAGCCGCGCCGGTGCAGTCCGGGGGTGAGCGGGAGGAGGGCGTCTTCCGTGCGGTCGACCGTGGCCCGGAGCGAGCAGAGGATTGCCGGCCCTGCGGCGGGGGCTCCGCCGGTGAGGTAGGTCTGGCCCGTGGCGTTCGCCAGGCGGGTGAGCTTCTTGCGCCAGCGGAAGAAGCGGGGGGCTTCCTGGAGGAGGACGAGGTCGGGGGCGCAGGCGGTGATCACCCTTGCGAGGGCCCGGGTGTCGTCCTTCAGGGAGCGGACGTTGTAGGTCAGGACCCTGATGACCGCTGAACCATCTGGTTCTGTGCGGGAGTTGGGGAACGGGGTTGCCATGCGGCCAACCTACGCGGTTCTGGTGTTCGGGCGCCTAATGGCCTGGGGCGCGGGGATCGTTTGCGACTGCCGGTACATCGTGGCTTGTCGCGCAGTTCCCCGCGCCCCTAAAAGCAAAAACCACCAGTGGGCCTTACATCACCGGGGCGGGCTCCCGGGCCAGGTCCGCCGCGCCCACCATGCCCGCCTTGTTGCCGAGCTGGGCGGCGATGACGTCGGCGACCGGGCGCCAGTTGCCGCCGACCAGCCAGCGCTTGTAGGACTTGCGGATCGGGTCGAGGACCAGCTCGCCCTCGTCCGAGAGGCCGCCGCCGACGATGAACGCGGACGGGTCGAACAGCGAGGCCAGGTCGGCGAGACCGGCACCGGCCCAGCGGGCCAGCTCGCGGTAGGAGTCGACGGCCACCGGGTCGCCCTGACGGGCGGCCATGGAGATGTGCTTGCCCTCGATGCCGTCGGGGGTGCCGTCGCCGAGGCCGAGCAGGATCTCGGCGTTCTCGGGGGTGGCGTTGGCGCGCTGCTTGGCGTAGCGCACCAGGGCGCGGCCCGAGGCGTACTGCTCCCAGCAGCCCTGCGAGCCGCAGCCGCACAGGAGGCCGTCCGGGACCATGCGGATGTGGCCGAACTCGGCGGCCACGCCGAAGTGACCCCGGCGCAGCTTGTTGCCGATGATGATGCCGCCGCCGAGGCCGGTGCCCAGCGTGATGCAGATGACGTTGCGGTGACCCTTGCCCGCGCCGAACTTGTACTCGCCCCAGGCGGCCGCGTTGGCGTCGTTCTCCACGACCACGGGGAGGCCCACGCGGGCCTCGACCTCGTCCTTGAGCGGTTCCTGACGCCAGTCGATGTTGGGCGCGAAGTACACGGTGGAGCGCTGGCGGTTCACGTAACCCGCCGCGCCGATGCCCACGCCGACGATGTCGTGTCCGGCACGCGCGCCCTCCACGGCCGAGGCGATGGCGTCCACGATCGCCCCGGGCGTGCTGGGGGTCGGCACCTTGAAGGTCGAGAGGATGTTGCCTTCCTCGTCGACCACGCCGGCCGCGATCTTGGTGCCGCCGATGTCGACGCCGATGGTGAGTCCCATGAATCCCTCAGTTCCGGTCGAGCCCCGCTATGGCCAACGGTACCCGAGCCCCTGTGGAGGGAGAGCTGTGGGAGCGCTTCAGTCCAGGTCGATGCGCTCTCCGGGACCGGTGCCCGCGGGGCCCGGACCGTCGTCGCCGCCGTCGCCGGGGGTGGCCGCGGGACCGGCCGTCCAGCGGTGCTCCTGGGACTGGACGGCGGAGCGGTAGGCCGCGAGCAGTTCGGCACCGGCGTTGGCGAGATGGTCGAAGACGTCCGGATTGCGCTCGACCACCGGCTCGACGGCGGCCTTGGCCTGCTCGACGACCTGACGCACCACCTGCTGGGCGGCGGGTCCGGCGACGGCGCCGAGCAGCGGGGACTGGAGGCCGGACAGCTTGTCGGCCACCGTGCCCATCAGCTTGCGCAGCTCCTCGGCGGCGGAGCCCGGGGGCGGGCCCTGCTGGGCGCGGCGGCGGGCCTTCTCGGCCGCGAGGTCCTCGGCGGTGGCCGTGGCCCAGGCGTCGGCGTCGGCCTTCCGCTCCCCGGCGGGCACCCCCTTCGGCTCCGGTTCGAGGGGGTCGGGGGCGGGGTGCTCTTCGCTCATGGCGGACTCCTGACTACGGTTCGCGTTGTCGACGTTACCCGAACGGGGTACCCCGTTCACCGTCCCGTCCCGTCGGCCGGGCTCATCGTCCGGTCGTGGGCCACAGGGCGGGGTCGGGGGCGAACCGTACGTCCAGGACGCCGTCGCGCAGCGCGGCACCGGCGACGGTGCAGCGGCGCAGGGCGGACGGCAGCGGGACGATCCGGTGGAACTGGCCCGCGCTGACGACGAGTTCGTCCCCACGCCGGATCAGGTCCAGGCCCTCGCGCACGGCGCCGGGCAGCGGCAGCCGCCACACCAGGACGCCGTCCTCCGCGAGCCGGTCCGTCACGGGCCACTCGACCGGGGCGGGCGCGGGGGTGACGGGGGGTACGGCGAGCGCGGCGAGGTCGTCGGCGCCCTGGGGGTCTCGGCCGAGGTGGGCGACGGGGCGTACGGCGTGCTCCCCCTCCCACTCGTCCAGCGCCTTGCGCTGCTGGGCGAGTGGTCCGGCGAGCCAGGAGTCGGCGGGGGCCTCGGGCAGCACGCGGTTGGCGATCAGCACCTCGGGGCGCAGTCCGCGCAGCGCGAGCCCGAGCGTCGCGTCCCGTACGGCCTCGGCCCCTGCGGGTCCGGGCTCCGCGACCAGCCGTACGGAGGTGCCCGCGTCCGCGAGGACGGCCTCCACGGCGGCCAGCTCCAGATCCCAGCGCCCCGCCGTCTCGTACAGCCAGTCCGCGGGCATCGGCACCCCGGCGAGCCGTCCGAGCACGGGCCGCAGCGCGCGGGCCGCCTGCCGCTCGGGGGGCAGCAGCCTGCGCAGATACCGGCGCAACTCCTCGGGCAGCGCGAGCAGGGCGAGTGCCTGCGGCAGCGGCGGCAGGTCGACGACGAGCAGTTCGTACCGCTCGGACAACGCAGCGTCCCGCAGCGCCCGCAGCAGCGACAGCTCCTCCGCGCCGGGCAGCGGGGTCACCTCCTCGGCGTCCAGCCGCGCGGCCCCGAGCAGGTCGAGGACGTTCGCGGCCCGGCTCTGGAACGCGGTGAGGTCGTCCCGGAACCGCTCCGCCGCGTCCGGCCGCCACGCGGTGAGGTTCTCCCCCGCCTCCACCGGAACGGCCCCCGTCGCACACCCCAGCGTGCTGCCGAGGGTGTCCGCGCGGTCGGCGCTGAGCACGAGAGTGCGGGTGCCCTCGCGGGCGGCGTCGAGCGCGGTGGCGGCGGCGACACTGGTACGCCCGCTGCCGCCCGGGCCCGTGATGAGGATGGTGCGCATAGAGGTGAACGCTAACGGACGCCTCCGGCGGGGCGGGGGGCGGCAGTTGAGAGCGGACGGCGTGTCAGCGCGCTTCCGGTCCCCGGGGGCCCGACCACATGCCGTGGGGCGCCGGACCAGATGCGCAGATCACCGAGTGCGGGCCCACCGGGCGGCCGCCGCTGCAGCCACGCTCACGGGTAGGTGCCGGGCGCAGCACGCCAGGGGTGGGCGCAGCACGCCAAGGGTGGACGCAGCCCATCGGGTGGGCGCGAGGTGCCGTGGGGCGGGCGGCGCGTCCGTCGGGGCGAGGGCTGCCCGCAGGCAGGTGCGGACCGCTGGGGCCGCCCAGCCCCACCAACCGCCCGCAGGTCTGTCGCTTGCGCGCCACCGCCACCGCCACCGCCTGGGGCGCCGCACGGGGACGCGCCGGGCGGCTCGGCCGCCGGGCGACGCCCGCGCGGCCGTCAGGCCGGAGGGGCAGCCCGCAGACCCAGGCGCCGGGCCACCGGACAGAGACGGGAGACGGGCGAGGCGCGGACCATTCGGCGCGGGCAGAACCCACCGGGCGACCACACCTCGTTCGGCGCGGGCGGGGCCGCCGGGCGGACGCAGCCCGCCCGAAGGGCGACGACCACCACACGCGAGTGCAGCCCGACAAGCACCGGCGGATCCCACCAAGCCCGCTGCGGATACGGGCGCAGCCCACCGGGCTCGGTATCAGGCGCCGGGTGCAGCCAGGCTCGGAAAGATCGCGGGCGGGGTCAGGACCCCGTCTCGACCCGCTTCTTCAGGCCCGCCAGCGCGCGGTCGATGATGACCTTCTCGGCCTTGCGCTTGATCATGCCGAGCATGGGGATCTTGACGTCGACCGTGAGGCGGTAGGTGACCTCGGTGGCCGCTCCGGAGGGGGCCAGGACGTAGGTGCCGTCCAGGGATCGGAGCATCTGGGACTTGACCAGGGTCCAGGAGACCTCGTGCTCGCCGGTCCAGGTGTAGGCGAGGGTCTGGTCGTCCTTGATGGCGCCCGCGTCCATGACGAGGCGGACCTGCTCGGCGCGGCCGCGCGGGTCCGCCGCGAGCACCTCCGCCTCCTTGACCTCGCCGGTCCAGTCGGGGTAGCGCGCGAAGTCGGCGATCACCGCCATGACGTCGGCCGGAGCCGCCTCGATCGTGATGCTCGAACTGGTGTGTTCCGCCATCGCCGTGGCTCCTCCAGATGCGGACCGAGATGAGGTTCCCGCGCGCGGGCTGCGCACGTGTGTGCAGCCCGAAGGCTACCGCGCCACCACCCCGCCGCCTTCATCCCACCCGCCCGAACGCGCATCCCGCGGCCCGCGCCCCCTCACCACTCCAGCGCCCAGGGCCGCCCGCTCCCCGCGAAGTGCCCCACGTTCACGCACTCCGTGGACCCGATCCGCATCCGGCGCGACAGCGGCTGGTGGACGTGGCCGAAGAGGGAGTAGCGGGGGCGGGTGCGCCTGATCGCGGACAACAACGCACGGCTGCCCCGCTCGAAGCGGCGCGCGACCGTGTCGTAGACCAGGTCGGGGACCTCCGGGGGGATGTGGGTGCACAGGACGTCCACCCCGGCCACCGCCTCGATCTTCGCCGCGTACTCCTCGTCGTCGATCTCGTACGGCGTCCGCATGGGCGTACGCAGGCCGCCGCCGACGAAGCCGAAGGTGCGGCCGGCGATCTCGACCACCTCGCCGTCGAGGACGGTGGTGCCCTCACCGGCGTACTCGCGCCAGAGCGGGGGCATGTCGACGTTGCCGTAGGTGGCGTACGTAGGGGTCGGGAAGGCGGCGAACAGCTCGGCGTACTGGCGGCGCACCGCGGACTCGATCGCCGTACGGCGGTCCGTGCCGAGCCCCGCCCACAGCTCGGCGCCGAAGGCCCGGGCCTCCTCGAAGCGGCGGGCGGTGCGCAGCTCGACGATGCGGTCCGCGTTGGTTTCGCCGAAGAGGTCGGGGAAGATGCCGCGCGAGTGGTCGGCGTAGTCGAGGAAGAGGACGAGGTCGCCGAGGCAGATCAGGGCGTCCGCGCCCTCACCGGCGCGGGCCAGGTCCCGGGCGTTGCCGTGGACGTCGCTGACCACATGGACGCGCGTCCCTGCCTTACGGGCACGTGGAGAAGCCATGGCGATCAAGCGTAGGCGTGTGCGGTGTACGTGAACAGTGCCGCCGCTGCCTGCGGTTACTCGCCCGTCGGCGGCCATGTCGACTAGTCTGCGCGAAGCAACGCCATCCTGTGTGACGCAGCGAACATCTCGCCCGGCCCCCCTGTCGTAGACGCCATACCGGCGGGTAACGTCCGGGCAGTCCAAGTCGTGCTCCGGATTCCCGCCAGGAGGGGCCCCGAGCACCGCCCCAGCCGTGGACCGCACCGTCGCATCACACAGTGTCGTGGCGCCGGCGCCCTATGAGGAGCAGCAGTCTTGCGCGAGTTCAGCCTTCCGGCCATGTACGAGGTCCCTTCGGACGGCAACCTGACGGACATCGTCCGGAGAAACGCCGCGCAGCACCCGGACGTCGCCGTGATCGCCCGCAAGTCCGGTGGCGTCTGGCAGGACGTGACCGCGCGTCAGTTCCTCGCCGAGGTGCACACCGCCGCCAAGGGGCTGATCGCCGCCGGGGTGCAGCCGGGCGACCGGGTGGGCCTGATGTCCCGCACCCGGTACGAGTGGACGCTGCTCGACTTCGCGATCTGGAGCGCGGGCGCGGTCACCGTGCCGGTGTACGAGACCAGCTCGCCGGAGCAGGTGCGCTGGATTCTCTCCGACTCGGGCGCGACCGCCTGTGTCGTCGAGCTGGACACGCACGCGGCGGCCGTGGAGTCGGTGCGCGAGGAGTTGCCCGCGCTCAAGCACGTGTGGCAGATCGAGGCCGACGGCGTCGCGGAGCTGGGGCGGCTCGGCGCGGACGTCTCGGACGAGACCGTGCAGGAGCGCAGCTCGCTCGCCAAGGCCGACGACCCGGCCACCATCGTCTACACCAGCGGCACCACCGGGCGCCCGAAGGGCTGTGTGCTCACCCACCGCAGCTTCTTCGCCGAGTGCGGCAACATCGTCGAGCGGCTGCGCCCGCTGTTCCGCACCGGTGAGTGCTCGGTGCTGCTGTTCCTCCCGCTCGCGCACGTCTTCGGCCGGCTGGTGCAGGTCGCGCCGATGATGGCGCCGATCAAGCTGGGCTGTGTCCCGGACATCAAGAACCTCACCGACGAGCTGGCCTCGTTCCGCCCGACGATGGTCCTGGGCGTCCCGCGCGTCTTCGAGAAGGTCTACAACTCCGCGCGTGCCAAGGCGCAGGCGGACGGCAAGGGCGCGATCTTCGACAAGGCCACGGACACCGCGATCGCCTACAGCAAGGCCCAGGACACCGCCGCGGGCCCGTCCCTGGGGCTGCGGCTCAAGCACAAGGTCTTCGACAAGCTGGTCTACGGCAAGCTGCGCGCGGTGCTCGGCGGCCGGGGCGAGTACGCGATCTCGGGCGGCGCCCCGCTGGGCGAGCGGCTCGGCCACTTCTTCCGCGGCATCGGCTTCACGGTCCTGGAGGGCTACGGCCTGACCGAGTCCTGCGCGGCGACCGCGTTCAACCCGTGGGACCGGCAGAAGATCGGCACGGTCGGCCAGCCGCTGCCCGGCTCGGTCGTGCGCATAGCGGACGACGGCGAGGTGCTGCTGCACGGCGAGCACCTGTTCAAGGAGTACTGGAACAACCCGGCCGCGACCGAAGAGGCGCTGGCCGACGGCTGGTTCCACACCGGCGACATCGGCACCCTCGACGAGGACGGCTACCTCCGGATCACCGGCCGCAAGAAGGAGATCATCGTCACGGCGGGCGGCAAGAACGTCGCCCCGGCGGTGATAGAGGACCGTATCCGGGCGCACGCGCTGGTCGCGGAGTGCATGGTGGTGGGCGACGGGCGGCCGTTCGTCGGCGCGCTGGTCACCATCGACGAGGAGTTCCTCGGCCGCTGGGCCGCCGAGCACGGCAAGCCCGCGGGCTCCACCGCGGCCTCCCTGCGCGACGACGCCGACCTGAACGCGGCGGTCCAGGCGGCCGTGGACGACGGCAACGCGGCCGTGTCCAAGGCCGAGTCGGTCCGCAAGTTCCGCATCCTGCCGACCCAGTTCACCGAGGAGTCGGGCCACCTCACCCCGTCGCTGAAGCTGAAGCGGAACGTGGCGGCCAAGGACTTCGCGGACGAGATCGAGGCGATCTACGCCAAGTAGGCCGCCGCCTGCGCCAGGCAGACCGCCGCCCCGCGGGCGCGGTCTACAGCAGGTCCCGCAGCCGCTCGGCCAGCAGGTCCCACCGCCACTTCTCCTCGACCCAGGCGCGTCCGCGCTCGCCCATCCGGCGGCGCAGCGCCTCGTCGGCGAGGAGGGCGGTGATCCGCTCGGCGGCCTCCGCCGGTTCCCCGCCCCGCACGACCCAGCCGGTCTCGCCGTCGAGCACGGCGTCGGGCGCACCGCCCGAGTCCCCGGCGACGACCGGCAGCCCGGTCGCGGACGCCTCCAGGTAGACGATGCCGAGGCCCTCGACGTCCAGGCCCCCGCGCCGGGTGCGGCACGGCATCGCGAACACGTCTCCGGCGCCGTAGTGCGCGGGCAGCTCCGACCAGGGCACGGCGCCGGTGAAGCGCACGGCGCCCGAGACGCCCAACTCCCGGGTCAGACGGCGCAGTTCACGCTCGTAGGGGCCACCGCCCACGATCAGCAGCACCGTGTCCGGCTCGGCGGCCAGGATGCGGGGCATGGCGCGGATCAGGGTGTCCTGGCCCTTCCTCGGCACCAGCCGGGAGACGCACACCACGACCGGCCGGTCGGTGAGCCCCAGCCGGGCGCGCACCGCGTCCCCGCCGGAGCCGGGGTGGAAGGTCTTCTCGTCGACGCCCGGCGGCAGCTGGACCATCCGCGCGGCCGCCTCGGGGCTGAGCGCGCCCGCGATCCGCGAGCGGGTGTACTCGCCGAGGTAGGTGACCGTGTCCGTGGCGTCGCCGATCCGGCGCAGCAGTTGCCGGGCGGCGGGCAGCTGGGCCCACCCCGCCTCGTGCCCGTGGGTGGTCGCCACCAGGCGCTCGGCACCGGCCCTGCGCAGCGCGGGCGCCATCAGTCCGAGCGGCGCCGCCGCCCCGAACCACACCGAGGTGCAGCCGTGCTCCCGCAGCAGCCCCACCGCCCGCCGGGTCGCCCCCGGGGTGGGCAGCAGCATGGTCGTACGGTCGCGTACGACGGTGAAGGGCTGCTCGGCGTCGAAGGCGGCCGTGGCCTCGGCGCCCTCCCGGCCGCGCTTCCAGGTGGAGGCGTAGACGACAATGTCCTCGGGGTCCAGGCGCAGCGCCATGTTGTGCAGGAACGCCTGGATGCCGCCGGGGCGGGGCGGGAAGTCGTTGGTCACGATCAGGGTCTTGTGCATCGCCGCCGACATTACCGGGCCGCCCGGACCCGTTCGCCCGGCCGGGTTCCGGTCCCGGCGGAGTCTGTGGCAGGGGTACAGCCGTAAAGGACATCATGAGTCTTCCGACGCGCGTCACGCGCGCCATGCGCAGGGCCCGCAACCGACCGGCAGGGGATCACGTGGACACCAAGGGCGCCCGGCTCCTCCCGGCGGCACCGGCGGTCCTGTGGGCGGCGACCCGCGCCCTGCTGCTGCTGTGCGTGTTCAAGGTCTACGTCTTCCCGGGCCCGGACGTCACCTCGGACGTGTCGGTGATCTACCGGGGCTGGTACGAGGTCCTGCGTCAAGGAACGTTTCCCCTGGACGATGTGACCTGGCAGTACCCGCCCGCGGCCGCGCTCGCGATCCTCTCCCCCGCGCTGCTGCCCTTCCTGGACTACCCGTCCGCCTTCTACGTCCTGGCCTGCGCCGCCGACCTCGTCGTGCTCGGCATGCTGTGGCGCACGGGAGGCCGGCCGGGACGCTCCCGGCGCGGCCTGTGGGCCTGGACCGCCGGCGTCCCGCTGCTCGGCCCCACGGTCTACGCCCGCTACGACCTGATGGTGACCGCCGTCGCCGTGGCCGCGCTGCTGACGGCCGCCCGGCATCCCCGCGTCATGGGCGCGCTGACCGCCCTCGGCGCGATGGTGAAGGTGTGGCCCGCGCTGCTGCTCGCGGGCTCCTTCAAGCGCCGTACGTGGGGCTCGGCGGCGGTCACCGCGGCCGGGCTCGCGGCGCTGTTCGCGGTGTCGATGCCGGGCGCGTTCGCCTTCCTGACCTTCCAGCGGGACCGGGGCACGGAGGTGGAGTCGCTGGGCGCGCTGGTCTTCCATGTGGCCCGGCAGTTCGGCTGGGAGGGCCAGGTGCTGCTGAACTACGGCTCGATCGAGTTCCTCGGCCCCTGGGTCGACGTGGTGAGCACGGCCGCGCTGGTGCTGACCGGGGCCGCGTTCGGCTGGCTGGTGATCTGGCGGCTGCGGGTGACCCGCAGGGGCCCGGCCACGCTCGCGGAGGCCGCGTTCACGGCGGTGCTGCTGTTCACCGTCACCAGCCGGGTCATCAGCCCGCAGTACCTGGTCTGGCTGATCGGGCTGGCCGCCGTCTGTCTGACGTACCGTTCCTCCCGCATGGGCCTGCCGGCCGCGCTGGTCGTCGTGGCCTCCCTGGTGACGGTCCTGGAGTTCCCGCTCGGCTTCATCCACGTGGTGACCAGCGACTGGTACGGCGTCACCCTGATGTTCGTCCGCAACGGGCTGCTGGTCGCCGCCGGCGTCTGCGCGTGCCGCCGGCTGTGGCGCTCCACGGTGCCCCCGGCGCCCGTCGCACCGGTCCCGCCGCAGTCCGCCCCGGCCGACGAGGCGCCGGTCAGCTCCTGAGCGGGCTCAGCCCTTTCCTGAGCGGACTCGGTCCAGCTGGTCGCGGGTGTACCGCTGCCACTGCGCGGTGAACTCGGCGGGCGTGGTGCCGAGCACCCGCTTCAGGGCCTCCTCGACCGCGCCCGCGCGCCGTCCGTGGGCGCCGACGGCGCGGTAGAAGGCGCGCAGCCGGGGCTCGCCCCAGCGGTCGGCGATCATCCGGCAGGCCAGCCAGCCCGCCTCGTAGGACTGGGCGAGCCGGGTGGGGTCGCTGGTGAAGCCGAAGTCCCGGTCGGCGGGGAGCGCGTCCGGGGTGTGCCCTTCGCGTACGGCGCGGGCGAGTTCGGGGGCGATCTCGGCGGGGGTGCGGCCGGTGCCGAGGTAGCCGGTCCAGTCGGCGCAGCCCTCGGAGAGCCAGAGCGGGGTGGCCGGGGTGGTGGCGGCGCGGGTGGCGACATGGGTGGTCTCGTGGGTGAGCACGACCTGCTTGCCGAGGTCGCCGAGCGCCCCGTACGCCTCCGGGTTGACGATCACCCGGTCCGCCGGGGTGTCCCCGGCGTCGCCGGTCTCGGCGGTGGTGACGGCGGCGATCCCCCGGTACTCGGAGGCGGGCGAGCCGAGCAGCGCCGCCATGCCGTCCAGGGTGGGCGGTACGACGACCACGACCCGGCGCGCCCAGCCGGTGCCCCAGGCCCCGGTGACGGCCGGTACGGCGCGGTCCGCGAGCCGGGCGTACCCGCGCAGCTCGGCGGCGCTCGCCCCGGTGCCGAGCACCAGGCTGTGGGCGCCCCGGACGGCGGTGACGGTGCCCTCGTCCCACAGCTGGCGTCCGGCGGAGCGGGCGGGGGCGTCGGCGGTGACGTACCAGCCGCCGTCGGCGGCACGGCCGAGGGTGAGGGTGCGGCGGGTGACGGCGGGGGCGGTGTCGTAGCCCGCGATGCGGTAGCGCAGTTCGGCGTCGGCGGCGGCTCCGGTGCCGGTGCGGTGCACGGCGGTGACCCTGTAGGTCCAGGAGGCCAGCGGGAGGGCGCGCAGCCGGGGGTAGGCGGTGCGGGTGCCGGTCGCGGCCCAGCCCTGCTCGTCGTGACCGAGCAGGGCGGTGGCGCGGCGGTCCAGGAGGCGCTGCACCTGGGCCTTGGCCGTGTCACCGGGGGCGGGCGTGCCACAGGCGGCGAGCGGCAGACAGAGCGCCGCCGCCATGACGCTCCACACCCGTGCCCGGCCGGCCATCGTCCGATCGTAGAGGGCCCGGAGGGTGCGGAGCACCGCGGGCTCAGGGCCGGGTCACCCAGGAGACGGGCATCATGCCGACCGGGTCGAAGCGGACGGCGGCGCCTGGGTGCGGGGCGTGGACGACCTGGCCGTGGCCGACGTACATCGCGACATGGCTGGCGTCGGAGCGGTAGAAGACCAGGTCGCCGGGGCGGGCCTCGGCGAGGGAGACGCGGCGGCCCGCGAAGCGCTGTTCCTGGGAGGTGCGCGGGAGCTGGATGCCCGCGTGGGCGTAGGCCCACTGCATGAGGCCCGAACAGTCGAAGGCGGAGGGGCCGCTCGCGCCCCACACGTACGGGCGGCCGAGGACGGAGCGGGCGGCGGCGAGCGCGGCGGCCGCGCGGGCGTCGGGGGCGCCCGCGCCGAGGAGCACGTCCAGGCCGGGGCGTCCGGAGCGGCCCGCGCGGTCGTAGGCGGCGCGCTCGGAGGCGGGCAGGGAGTCGAACAGGCGGCGGGCGGCGGCGAGTTTGGCGCGCACGTTCCGCTTGTGCCGGGCGACGGCCGCGCGGCCGCGTTCGAGGTCGGCGAGCTTCCCGGCGGCCTCGGCGCGTTCCTGGGCGACCTCGCGCAGGGTGGTGCGCAGCTCGCGGAGCTGTCCGGCCTGCCGGGTGCCGACGCGGTCGAGGACGGACGCCTGGTCGAGGTAGTGCTCGGGGCGGGCGGAGAGGAACAGGGCGACCGAGGGGTCCAGGCCGCCGGAGCGGTACTCGGCCCCGGCGAGCGAACCGAGCTTCTCCCGCAGGTCGTTGACCTTCTGCTGGCCGCGCGCGAGGCGGTCCTGGGCGAGATGGACCTCGCGGCGCAGGGCGTCGGCGCGCTCGTCGGCCCGGTCGTAGTCCTCGGTGGCCCGCTCGGCCTGCGCGTAGAGCCGGTCCAGTTCGGCCCGGGCGCCCGGGTGCGGTGTCGCGTGGGCCGGGACGGCGCCGAGCGCGGCGGCCGCGGCCGACAGCACGCACAGGGCGGCGGTGCCCCGGTCGCATCCGGTGGTGGCGAGGCGGCGATGGGCCCCCACGGCAGTCCTTCCGCTGGCGGACATGACCGTTTCCCCGGCACCGGGGACGGGGAGACCCGCGACGCCGGGGAAACGCGCCAGACCATAACCGCAGGACCGGGCGGCGGCCAAAGACCCCGGCGGACACGCACGGTGACGCCCCGCCACCGACGCAGGTCAGGGGCGGGGCGCGGGGTGGACGGGCGGCGGTGTGATTCGCCCGTTCGGAGGGCTCGTCAGACGCGGACGCCGAACATGAACGGGCCGCCGATGGTGCTCATCGACTCGTAGCGGACGACCGTGCCGGTGCGCGGGGCGTGCAGGATCTGGCCGTTGCCCGCGTAGAGACCGACGTGGTGGATGTCGTTGAAGAAGAAGACGAGGTCGCCGACCTGAAGGTCGCTCGTGGAGTAGATCCGCGTGCCGATGTTGGCCTGCGACTCGGAGGTGCGCGGGATGGAGACGCCGGCCTGGGCGTAGGCCCAGGAGGTCAGGCCCGAGCAGTCGAAGGAGGAGGGGCCGGTGGCGCCGTAGACGTACGGCTTGCCGATCTGGGACTGGGCGGCGGAGAACGCGGCGCCCGCGAAGCCGGAGCCCTTGACGTTGCCGCCGAGTTCGACGCGCTGGGCGGAGGAGCGGTCGGCGCGCGCCTGCTGGTCGGCGAGCTCCTGCTTCTCCTTGGCGGTAAGGGAGTTGAGCAGCTTCTGCGCCTCGGCGAGCTTGCCCTGGACTTCCTGCTTCTTCTTGCCGAGCTCGGTGCGGGTGGCGGCGAGGTCCTTGAGCTTCTCGGTGGCCTCGGCGCGCTCCTGGGCGAGTTCGCGCTGCTTGTCCTGGATCTTCTTCAGACCCTCGACCTGCTGGGCGCTCAACTGGTCCAGCGTGGACGCCTTGTCGAGGTAGTCGTCCGGGTCGGAGGAGAGGAAGAGCTGGACGGAGGGGTCCAGGCCGCCCGAGCGGTACTGGGCGGTGGCCATCGAACCCAGGCCGTCGCGCAGCTTGTTGAGGTCCTGCTGACCGCGCGCGACGTTGTCCTGGATGGTGGAGATCTCCTTCTGGAGCTTCTCCTGCTTCTCCTTGGCACCGTTGTACTTCTCGGTGGCCTGCTCGGCCTGCTCGTAGAGCTTGTCGACCTTCGCCTTGACCTCGCTCTTGCCGAGCTGCTCGGTCGGGGCCGCGTTGGCCGCGTTCGCGCTCAGCGCGACAGCGGCGGCGGCTGCTGCGGTCAGCACGGTGACACGCGTGCGGTTCGGCTGCTTGGGTCGACGGTGGGACGCCACGGAGTAGGAACTCCTTCTTGTGAGTGATCACCCGCTAGGAGGTTCGAGCCCTGACCCTAGTGACCCAGTTGTGATCAGTTCAAATCCTCACAGCAAAAAATCCAAACCCACCCTGCATTTTTTGCACTCAACTCACAAGAAGTGACGCTGGATTGACCCTACGTCGCGCACATTCGCCCCCAATTCGGGCAATGCGTACGTCCATTGCCCTTAAGGCGCCCTTCAGGACAGTCGCTTGAGTAGTACCGCAGAGGCCACGGGACGGGCACCGGAACGCGCGACTCCGTCGGCGACCTCCCGGTCGGTCGAGGCGACGATCACCGGCCGGCCCGGCGGTTCGGCCCGGACCAGCTGACGGATCAGCTCGTCGGCCGTGACACCCGGCTTGGAGAACAGCACCCGGACCCCACGCGGCGGCGCGAGCAGCACCGGCGCGGCCAGTTCGGCGCCGTCGAAGACACAGGTGACCTCGGCGCCGGTCTGCGCGGCGAGCGCCGAGAGCTGGCCGAGGAGTCTCAGCCGCTGCTTCTCCAGGGGCATCTGGGGATAGCCGGTCTTGGTGACGTTGTAGCCGTCGACCACCAGATGCGCCTGCGGCAGCGCGAGCAACTGGTCCAGGATCGCCGGGTCGTGCTCGGACAGGGCGCGGGCCGCGATGTCCTTCGGGGTCATCCGGCCCGGCTCCACCGCGTCCACGGTCTCGGCCGGGCGCACGGAGACCGGCGGCAGCGCCAGCTCCCGGCGCAGCCCCTGGGCCGACTCCAGAACGGTGTCGAGCAGCAGTCGTACCCGCATGTCCTCGACGCTGCGGCCCTCGCGGGCGGCCCGGCGGGTGGCCTCCAGGGCCGCTTCCGCCTCGCCGAGCCGCGCCTTCAGGCGCCGCGACTCGCTCTCGGCGGCCGACACCTGGGCCTGCGCCTCGGCACGTGCCGCGTCGGTCTCGGACCGCAGCTTGCGCAGCGCGGCCTCCCCGCGCTTGACGTCACTGAACGCCGAACGCAGCTTGCGGTGCAGGGAGTCGGTCTCCTTGCGGGCCGAGTCCAGCTCGGTGCGCAGCCGTTCGGTTTCGGTGCGGGTGTGCTCGCGAGCGTGCGCCAACTCCTCGCGCAACCGCTCCAGTTCGGCCCGGCTCTCCTCGTCGGCCCGCTCCGCGTCCGCGCGCTGGGCCTCCTCGCCGGCCGCGGTGACCAGCTTGACCCAGCCCGTGGGACGCAGCACATAGGCCGCGGCCGCCACATCGAGCGGGTCCGCGGCCGGGGGCGGCGAGCCGGAGTCGAGGGCGCCGGACAGCTCCGGCTGCGCCTCTCTGTACCGCTCCCCGATCCGCTGGCGGAACAGCCCGTCCGTCTCCAGGGCGGCGGCCATCGCGTTCCCGGCGAACTTGGCCCGCCGGTTGGGGGCGAAACGGGCGTACTGCCGCAGCTGGGCGGGCAGTTCGGCCATGGTCAGCGAGCCGAAGGCGTCCGAGACGATCTGTACGACCCGTCGGCGCACGCCGTCGGGCAGCGGACGGTCAAGCACCTCGGCGGTGCCGTCGTCCGGCCCCCCGCCCCCGGTCTCCACCATCCGTCACACCCCAATGCCTCTGCTGTCTTCGGGGCCCGCTCCGCTCAGGAGCCGGCGCCCGGCCTGTCCACGAGTTCCACCTGGTCCACCGCGTTGCACCAGCGGCAGCGGACCGACTCGATGGTCTCACTGACCACCTCGCGCTCCTCGACGGTGGGTTCCCCGGCCAGGTCGAGATGGACGTACTCGACGACCTTGGAGGAGCGGGTCACGTCGAAGCGGGTGAGGTTGCCGCAGAGAGTGCAGCGCCATCGCGTCGTGGCGGTCGGCAGGGGAACCGTCATCGTGGCTGTTCGCTTTCTTCTCGGACCGGTGCGCGCCGCTCACCGACGCGTGTGGCTCGTAACCCTACGGCCTGCGGGGCATCCGTCGCCCGTCCGTCCACGGCGGCGAGGCGGTGTGTACCAGTGCGTCCGGTTACGTCATGCTCTGTATTCATGATCAGAGAGTGGAGCGCGGGTGCGGGGCGGACCTTCCGAGCGGTCCGGGCCGCCCCGGCGCCGATGACGTACGGCCTCATCGCCCTGTGCTGTCTGCTCTTCGTCCTGGGCCCGGCCTCGGGCCTCACCCGGACGTACGGCACCGGGGACGCGCTGGTCGCGGCGCAGCGGGCGTACTTCCGGCACTGGGGCGTGATCCCGGCCGAGCTGTTCACCGGGCCGGTGCGGGAGGCGCTGACCCCGGCCACGGCGCTGTTCGTGCACGGCAGCTGGGTGCACCTGCTCGGCAACATGCTCTTCCTCCTCGTCTTCGGGGTGATGACCGAGGAGCGGATGGGCCGGGTCGAGTTCACGCTGTTCTACCTCGGCTGCGGCTATCTCGCCCTGCTGGGCTACGCGCTCGCCAACGCGACCTCCGACCAGTCCCTGGTAGGAGCCTCCGGGGCGATCTCGGCGGTGCTCGGCGCCTTCCTGCACCTCTTCCCGCGCGCCCGTGTCACCAGTCTGCTCCCCTTTCTCTTCTTCCTCCCGCTGCGCTTCCCGGCCTGGGTGGTGCTGCCGTTCTGGGCCGGACTCCAGTGGTTCGCGGCCTCCCGCGCACCCGAGGGGCCCGGGGTGGCCTACCTCGCGCACGTGGTCGGCTTCTGCCTGGGCTTCGGCTACGCGTGGGTGCGGTACGGGCGGCGGGCTAGGGGGTGCCGTTTGGATCAGGTCGGCGGGTGACTCCGGTGCGCCTTGTGGCCGACCCGAGCGGGGTCTGGTCGTGCAGCTGCAAGGCGGAGGAGGGAGTCAACGCGGAGCGTTGGCAACCGACGACAACGCCGCAGATGCGCGTGCCAGACCCCGCGCCGTCGAACTGGTCCAAACGGCATCCCCTAGAGTGAAGGTCGTTCCGGCCCCGGCGTCCGAGGGAGAAAAGCAGCCGTGATCACCGCGATCGTCCTGATCAAGACCAGCGTGGACCGGATTCCGGAGATCGCCGAGCAGATCGCCGCCCTGGACAGCGTCAGCGAGGTCTTCTCCGTCACCGGCACCTACGACCTCATCGCCATGGTCCGCGTCGCCCGCCACGAGGACCTCGCCGAGGTCATCCCGGGCCGCATCAGCAAGATCCCCGGCGTCGAGGGCACCGACACCCACGTCGCCTTCCGCACGTACTCCCAGCACGACCTGGAGGCGGCGTTCGCGATCGGCCTGGATAACTAGGGCCTCCGGCGGTCCGCCGCACGTGCGCGGGTCCCGGGGAACCGGGGCTCGTGCGGGAGCACGCCCGGACGCCGCCGGGCCCGAGACGGATGCCCGTCCGGCACGGGCCGTCGCTCGCCTCGGGGCTCGCGGCCCCTCGGGTCGGGGCCCCACGCGAGCGCGGTCGGCCGTCGTCCCGTCTCCGCTGGGCCCACGCCGGAGGCCCCCGCTCAGTCCTCCGGGACGCAGTGGCCGTTCTCCGTGCGGTAGCGCCACCGCGCGCCGTGTGCGACCAGTTCTCGTACGGCCGTCACGAAGCGGTCGACGTGTTCCTCCGGGGTGCCCGCGCCGAAGCTGACGCGGACGGCGTTGAGGGGGGCGTCGGGGGTGCCGCAGTCGGTGTCGATGTCGGGGGTGCCGTCGAGGAGGGTGCGGACCAGGGGGTGGGCGCAGAAGAGGCCGTCGCGGACGCCGATGCCGTACTCGGCGGAGAGGGCGGCCGCGAGGTGGGAGCTGTTCCAGCCCGCCACCACGAAGGAGAGCACGCCGACGCGCGGGGCGTCGTCCCCGAAGAGGGACAGGACGCGTACGCCGGGCACCTCCGCCAGCCCCTCGCGCACCCGGCGGATCAGCACCGCCTCCCGTTCGGCCAGACGGTCGAGCCCTGCCTCCTCCAGCGCCGCGCAGGCGGAGGCAATGGCGTAGGCGCCGATGACGTTCGGGGAGCCCGCCTCGTGCCGGGCGGCGCCCTCGTGCCACTCCACCTCCACCCGGCCGTCCGGGCGCCGTACGACCCGGCGGCTCGCCCCGCCGCCCGCGAGGTACGGCTCGGCCGCCGTGAGCCAGTCGGAGCGCCCGGCCAGCACCCCTGAGCCGAAGGGCGCGTACAGCTTGTGCCCGGAGAAGGCCACCCAGTCCACGTCGAGGTCGCGCACGCTCACCGGGTGGTGCGGGGCCAACTGGGCCGCGTCGAGGACGATCCGGGCGCCGTGGGCACGGGCGGCCGCCGCCAGCTCGCGCACCGGCCACAGCTCCCCCGTGACGTTGGAGGCGCCGGTGACGCAGACCAGCGCCGGGGCGGAGGTGTCCCGCGCCGCCAGGGCCCGCTCCAGCGCGGTCACGGCCGCCTCCGGGGTGCGCGGTGCGGCGAGGACGGTGAGACCGTCCTCCGGCCAGGGCAGCAGGGCCGCGTGGTGCTCGGTCTCGAAGACGAACACCTCGCACCCGGCGGGCAGCGCCCGGGCCAGCAGGTTCAGCGAGTCGGTGGTGGAGCGGGTGAACACCACCTGGTCGTCGGCCCGGCAGTCCAGGAACCGGGCCACTGTCCGACGGGCGTTCTCGAACAGTTCGGTGGAGAGCCGGGACAGATGGCCCGCGCCCCGGTGGACACTGCCGTAGTACGGGGCGTAGGCGGCCACGTCGTCCCAGACGCGCCGGAGGGCGGGGGCGCTGGCCGCGTAGTCCAGCGCGGCGTACTCCACCTCGCCGCCGGTGACGAGCGGCACGGTGACCCCGCACCCGAGGACGGGCAGCGGGGCGAGGACGGCGGGGGCAGCGGTGAGCACGGACATGGTGGGTCAACTCCCGTGAGAAAGCCCGGAGTCGACGTGCGGACACGACAGGGCCCGGCACGCGACGTCTCGGGAAGAGAAGAAAGGGCGTGCGGAGGCGGGGCTCGGCGGCCCTAAGACATTCGCTTGCTCACAGGAAGGCTCCCTCGACCGCGCTTGCCGTAGACCTCGCTGCCTACGGCCTGGTCCTCACCCGGGGCACCCCGCCACGGACGGAGGGTTGCCGGACAGCCGGCCGGGGCCTGTTGGCTGTCACTCATGACCTGATCAGGAAGCTAGCGGCGCACGGCTGTTCCGCGCAACCGCTGTCCGGATCGCGGGACACCGGGCGCGGCGGGGAAACAGCCGCCGCGCCCGGTCCCGTACACCGTCTCAGCGGTTCGTCGCCGCCACCCACCGCTCCAGCGTCCGCCCGGCCGCCCCGGAGTCGATGGACTCCGCCGCCCGCGCCATGCCGTCGCGCAGCTGGTCCGCCAGGGGCGCCCCGGTCGGGTCCAGGGCCACCAGCGCGGCCGCCGAGTTCAGCAGCACCGCGTCCCGTACGGGGCCCGTCTCGCCGTCGAGGAGCCTGCGGGCGACCTCCGCGTTGTACGCCGGGTCGCCGCCGCGCAGGGCGTCCACCGGGACCAGCTCGATGCCGACGTCGCGCGGGTCGAAGACCTCCTCGGTGACCTTGCCGTCGCGCACGATCCATACCCGCGAGGGCGAGGTCGTCGTCAGCTCGTCCAGGCCGTCCTCGCCCCGGAAGACCAGGGAGGAGTTGCCGCGCTCGGCGAAGACGCCCGCCACGATGGGCGCCATGGCGAGGTTGGCGACGCCGACCGCCTGCGCCCGCACCCGGGCCGGGTTGGTCAGCGGGCCGATGACGTTGAAGACCGTACGGATGCCGAGCTGACCGCGCGCGGCGCCCACGTGCCGCAGCGCCGGGTGGAACTTGATCGCGAAGCAGAAGGTGATCCCCGCCTCCTCCGCGACCTCGGCCACCCGCTTCGGGGTCAGCTCCAGGTTGACGCCCAGCTTCTCCAGCACGTCGGAGGAGCCGGAGGCGGAGGACGCGGCGCGGTTGCCGTGCTTGATGACCTTCGCGCCGGTGCCGGCGACCACGATCGAGGACATCGTGGAGATGTTCACGGTCTTCGCGCCGTCGCCGCCGGTGCCGACGATGTCGACGGTCCGGCCCGGCACCTCGATGGTGTTCGCGTGGTCGTACATCGCCCGGACGATGCCGGTGATCTCCTGGACCGTCTCGCCCTTGGCGCGCAGCGCGACCAGGAACCCGGCGATCTGGGCGTCGGTCGCCTCGCCGCGCAGGAGCCGGTCCATGGCCCAGGCGGTCGCGTCGGCGCTCTGGTCCTCGCCCTCGAGCAGGGAGTTCAGTACGGCAGGCCAGGAACGGCCCGCCGCGGTGTCGCCTCCAGCGGGGGTCACAGCGCTCATCAGCCGCTCCTGTGTGAAAAGTCCTCGTACGGAGGGCACGCATGTGCCCACCCCCACCCTATCCAGCCCGAACAGGGCGAAGGGCCCCGCCCGGAATCCGGACGGGGCCCTTCGTGCGTGTGGCGACGCGGGGATCAGTGGTGGCCGTGGCCGCTCGTGATCTCCTTGTACTCCTCGACGGTCGGCTTCGGGATCTGGTTGTCCTCGCCGTAGTAGGCGTTGGAGAGCTTGACGCGCAGCTTCTCCGACGCCGGCACCTTGCGCTCGACACCGTTCTCGTCCACCGTCGCGCCGATCTCGGCCGGCTCGTACTGGTGGTGCGCCGTGAGGGTGTGCAGCTGCTCCTGGCTGAGCGGCTCGTGGACCTCGATGAACTCACCGTGCGGCAGGCGCTTGATGATGCCGGTCTCGCGGCCGTGCAGCACCTTCTCCTTGTCGCGGCGCTGGAGGCCGAGGCAGATCCGCTTGGTGACGATGAACGCGATCACCGGGCCCGCGAAGAAGCCGATGCGGACGAACCAGGTCACGGCGTTGATCGACAGGTGGAAGTGGGTGGCCCACAGGTCGTTGCCACCGCCGACCAGACCGATCATGTAGACCGTGATCCAGGCGACACCGAACGCGGTACGCGTCGGGGCGTTGCGCGGGCGGTCCAGGATGTGGTGCTCGCTCTTGTCGCCGGTGACCCAGGACTCGATGAACGGGTAGACCGCGATGGCCATCAGCACCACGCCGAACAGCACGAGCGGGATGAAGACGCCCAGGACCAGCGTGTGGCCCCAGAAGTTGATCTCCCAGCCCGGCATGTAGCGGACCAGACCCTCGGCGAAGCCCATGTACCAGTCGGGCTGGGCGCCGGTGGAGACCTGGTCGGGCCGGTAGGGGCCCATCGCCCAGATCGGGTTGATCTGCGCGATCGCCGCGATGGCGGCGATGACACCGAAGACCAGGAAGAAGAAGCCTCCGGCCTTGGCCATGTACACCGGCAGCAGCGGCATGCCGACGACGTTGGTCTCCTTCTTCCCCGGACCCGCGAACTGCGTGTGCTTGTGGTAGAAGACCAGGATCAGGTGAGCCACCATCAGGCCGAGCATGATGCCCGGCAGCAGCAGGATGTGGATCGAGTAGAACCGCGCCACGAAGTCGTGACCGGGGAACTGCCCGCCGAAGAGGAAGAACGAGATGTACGTGCCGACGATCGGCATGGACAGGATCGCACCCTCGGTGAAGCGCACACCGGTGCCGGAGAGCAGGTCGTCCGGGAGCGAGTAACCGGTGAAACCGGTGAACATGCCGAGGACGAACAGCAGGAAGCCGAACAGCCAGTTGACCTCACGCGGCTTGCGGAACGCGCCGGTGAAGAACACGCGCATCATGTGCACGAACATGCCCGCGAGGAAGATCAGCGCGGCCCAGTGGTGGATCTGCCGGATGAGCAGACCACCGCGGACGTCGAAGGAGATGTGCAGCGTGGAGCTGAACGCCTCCGACATCAGCTGTCCCTGGAGCGGGATGTAACTGCCGTGGTACTCCACCTCGTTCATCGACGGGTGGAAGAACAGCGTCAGATACACACCCGTGAGGATGATGATCAGGAAGCTGTACATGCACACTTCGCCGAGCATGAACGACCAGTGGTCGGGGAAGATCTTGCGCATGTTGGCCTTGGCCAGGGAGTAGATCCCCAGCCGGCCGTCGGCCCAGTCGGCGATGCGCTCGCCGGCCGGAGCCTTCCCGCCCGAGCGGGAAGCGTCGTTGTTCGCAGTACTCATCCGCGCTCCCAGAATGCAGGACCGACGGGCTCCGCGAAGTCGCCGAGCGCTTCGAGGTAACCCTCGTCGTTCACGCCGATGTGCAGCTGGGGCAGGGCGTGACCGGCGGGACCGAAGATCACCCGGGCGCCGTCGGAGAGGTCGAAGGTGGACTGGTGGCACGGGCACAGCACGTGGTGCGTCTGCTGCTCGTACAGGGAGATCGGGCAGCCGACGTGGGTGCAGATCTTCGAGAAGGCGACGATGCCCTCGTGCGACCACGCCAGTTCCTGCTTGTCCTTGATGTTCTCCGGCTGGAGCCGGATGATCATCAGGGCCGCCTTGGCGATCTGGTTCTGGAAGTCCTCGTCGGTCTCCTCCAGGCCCTCGGGCTTGGCGAAGGTCAGCGAGCCCACGGCCACGTCCTCGGGACGCAGCGGCTCGTTGGTGTTCACGTTGACGAGGAGCTTGCCCTTCGCCCACAGCGTGTGGCGGAGCGAGTTGTGGGGCAGCGGACCCAGGTCGCGCAGCAGCATGACGCCGGAGAGCGGCACCATGGCCAGCGCGCCGAACATGGTGTTGCGGATCAGCTTGCGACGGCCGATCCCCGACTCGGCGGCACCCTGGCGGAAGTCGTCGAAGACCTGCGCGCGGACCGTCGGCTCGGCCGCGATCGGGTGACGCTCGGCCACCATCTCCACGTCGGACATCAGCGTGCGCGCCCAGTGGACGGCACCCGCGCCGATGCAGAACAGCGCCGTACCGAGGGTCAGGCCCAGCGCGAAGTTGAGCGCGCTGAGGTGCCCGATCGGGAAGACGAAGATCGACTTCTCACGCGGGATGGTGACGTAGGAGGCGATGAAGCCGAGGGTCGCCAGCATCGAGATCGTGAACAGCAGGGCGACCGTGCGCTCGGACCGGTTGGCGGCCCGCTCGTCGATGTCCTGGATCCGGTGCTCGTGGGGCGGCAGCCCCGGGTCGGCGAACGGGTTCTTCTCGTCCGCGACGCTTACCGCGCCGTGCGCGTGGTCCTGCTCAGCGGGCAGGTTCTCTTCAGAATTGTCTTGGCTACTCATGACTTCTTGGCCTTTGCGGTCCGAGCGGCGACCCAGACGGCTACCGCGATCAGCGCGCCGAGGCCGAAGATCCAGGCGAACAGACCCTCACTGACCGGCCCGAGGCCGCCCAGCTCCAGACCGCCCGGGTTCTCGGTCTCGCTGCCGTTGACCGCGTGCAGGTACGCGATGATGTCCTTCTTGTTCTTCTCCGTCATCGTGGTGTCGGGGAAGGACGGCATGTTCTGCGGGCCGGTCTGCATGGCCTCGTAGATGTGCTTGGGGTCGACGCCCTCGAGGCTCGGGGCGTACTTGCCCGCGGTGAGGGCACCACCCTTGCCGGTGAAGTTGTGGCACTGCGCGCAGTTGGTGCGGAACAGCTCGCCGCCCATGGCGATGTCCGCGCCTTCCGGGCCGTACTGGTCCTTCGTGGGCACGCTCGGGCCGGCGCCCAGCGACGCGACGTACGCGGCGAGCTGGTCGATCTGCGCCTGGGTGTAGATGGTCTTCTTGCGCGGGAGCTGAGCCATCTGGGAGGTCGAGGCCGGCATACGGCCGGTGCCGACCTGGAAGTCGACCGCGGCGGCGCCGACGCCGACCAGGCTCGGCCCGTCGGAGGAGCCCTGGCCACCGGTGCCGTGGCAGCTGGCGCAGCCGACCTCGTAGAGCTTCTTGCCCTCCTTGATGGTCAGGGACTGGGAGGTTTCATCGGCCTGGGCCTTGCTCGCGGGTGCGAACGCGGCGTACAGCCCCCCAGTTGCCGCCAGCGCGAGGAGTAGGACGACGACCGCCGCCAGCGGATGGCGTCGTCGTGCGGAGAGCTTTTTCACGGATTACCCCGGTGTCAGGATCTTCTGCGTCGGTGCTTCTGGATGTGCGGGAACGGTCCCCGCTACTTGATCAAGTAGATCGTGGCGAAGAGGCCGATCCAGACCACGTCGACGAAGTGCCAGTAGTAGGACACGACGATGGCGGCGGTCGCCTGCTCGTGGGTGAACCGCTTCGCCGCGTAGGTACGGCCCAGTACCAGCAGGAAGGCGATGAGACCGCCCGTCACATGCAGGCCGTGGAAGCCGGTGGTCAGGTAGAACACGGAGCCGTAGACGTCGGAGGACAGCGAGATGCCGTCCTTCTTCACCAGTTCCGTGTACTCGAAGATCTGTCCGCCGATGAAGATCGCACCCATGATGAAGGTGAGGATGAACCATGCGCGGAGCTTCTTCACGTCCCCGCGTTCGGCGGCGAACACTCCGAGCTGGCAGGTCAGGGAGGAGAGCACCAGGATCGTGGTGTTCGTCGCGGAGAAGGGCACGTTGAGCGCGTGCGCCATCTCCTTCCAGTGATCCAGTCCGGTCACCGATCGAGCGGTGAAGTACATCGCGAAGAGGGCCGCGAAGAACATCAGCTCGGAACTCAGCCAGATGATGGTTCCGACGCTGGTGAGGTTCGGTCGATTGACCGACGGGTGCGCGTGCCCGGTTTCTACTGTCGTTGCTGTCGCCACGACCGACATTATGTCGGTCGCTTATCTCGCCCTCACTCCGGGGGTGCCGTTCGGAGTGTCCGTGCTTGTCGTACCGGTGTTGACGTGGTGTTCGGCGGAGTAACATCCGCCCCGGAAAGGCCCGTCCGTATGACGCCGACGTCTCGGAGGAACCATGCAGCCGACCGCCACTGTGCTGGTGTACAGCGACGACTCCACCACCCGGGAACAGGTGCGGCTGGCCGCCGGCCGCCGGCCGGCTCCGGACGTGCCCCGGATCGAGTTCGTGGAGTGCGCGACGCCCGAGGCCGCGGTGCGCGCGGTGGACGCGGGTGGCATCGACGTCTGCGTGCTGGACGGCGAGGCGGCGCCGCTGGGCGGCATGGGGCTGTGCCGCCAGCTCAAGGACGAGGTCTTCGACTGCCCGCCCGTGCTGCTGCTGATGGGCCGCCCCCAGGACGCCTGGCTGGCCACCTGGAGCCGGGCCGACGCGGCGGTGACGCTGCCGGTCGACCCGATGGAGTTCGCCGAGGCCCTGGCCTCCCTGCTGCGCGGACGGCGCCTGCAGAGCGTCTGAGACGCCGCCTGGGCCCGAGGCGCCGTGCGGGCGCGGGAGCCGCCCGGGACGGGTCGTACGGCTCCCGCGTCGCCGCTCAGGCCGCCGCGGGGCGCAGCCGCACCGAGTCCTGGGGGTTGGCCGGGGCACTCGCGCCGCCGGTCAGGGCGCTGCCCGCGCTCCACTTCTTCCAGTCCAGGTTCCAGTCGCCGAAGCCGTTGCCGAAGTCCTCCATGCCGTGGCCGCCCGAGTTGACGACCTTGACGACGTCGCCGGGGCGTACGTGGTCGAAGAACCACTCGGCGTTCGAGGTGCTCATGCCGACGCAGCCGTGGCTGACGTTGGCGTATCCCTGGGAGCCCACGGACCAGGGCGCGGCGTGCACGTACTCGCCGGACCAGGTCACCCGGGTGGCGTAATAGACCGGCAGGTCGTAGGAGTCGGAGGTGCCCTCGGCGATGCCGACCGTGGTGCCGCGCATCCGTACGAAGTACTGCTTCTCCAGCACCACCTTGACGCCGTTGCGGGTCTCGAAGCCGGGCTTTCCGGTGGTGACCGGGATCCGGTTGAGCTCCTGGCCGTTCTTGTAGAACGTCAGCTGGTGCGTGGCGGCGTCGGTGATGGCCTCGACGCGGTCGCCGATGGTGATCTTCAGGTCCTTGCTCTTGCCGCCGGAGACCTTGTCACTGATCTTGATGCCGTCCAGGTCGCTGTACGCCCGGACGGTGGCGTGCGCGGGCCAGTACTCCTTGGGCCGGTAGTGGAGTTCCTTGTCGCCGACCCAGTACCAGGACCCCTGCACGGCCGGCACCGACTCGACCCTGAGGCCCCGCTCCACGACGGCCCGCTGCGCCTTGTCCTTGACCTCCTGGTCCAGCAGGACGGTGATGGGCTGCCCGACGCCGTACTCGCCCGCCTCGGGCCCGAAGGTGACGCCCAGGGTCTTCTTGGCCGCGGTCTTCGTGGTGTCGAAGGTGAGGACCTTGCGGCCGGGGGCGCCGTCGTCGTCCTCGGTGCTGACCTGGACCGTGTAATGGGCGTTCGCGGCCAGCGGGGAGGTACTGTGCCAGCGGCCGCCGTCGGCGGCGAGTTCGCCCGTCACATAGCGCCCCGTGGCGTCCCGGGCGGACACGTCCGTGATCCGGCCCTCACCGCTCTTCAGGGTGACTTCCAGGGGCTTGTCCGGGTCGACCCGCTTGCCCGCCTCGGTGGGGCCGGTGAAGGAGATCTGGTCCGCCGCGTCGTACGGCTTGGTCGCCAGGGCGGCGTTGCCGTCCGAGCCGCAGCCGGTGACGCCCGCGCCGAGGGCGGTCACCAGCAGGGCGCAGCTGACGACGGTGCGGGTCCGCGCAGTGTGATTCATATGATCACGTTATGAGACGAAAAGTCCGGGAGCGCGGCGCGTACCTCGGACGAGGGACGGACACTGCGGCAAACGGAGGAGCCCGGACCCTCCTGACGGAGTGTCCGGGCTCCCGGTGCGCTCTGCGCTGTGTTACGGGGCGGTCCTACTGGGTGCGGTTCTCACCGCGGTAGTACTCGAAGACCCAGCCGAACAGACCGATCAGGATGATCGGCGCCGCGAAGTAGACCAGCCACCAGCCGACCGCGATACCGAGGAAGGCCAGGGCGCCGCCGACCGCCAGGGAGAGCGGCTGCCAGCTGTGCGGGCTGAAGAAGCCCAGCTCGCCCGCGCCGTCCGAGACGTCGGCCTCCTTGTCGTCCTGCGCGCCCGCGTCGACCCGCCGGGCGGTGAAGCCCAGGTAGAAGCCGATCATGATGCACAGGCCGAAGGCCAGGAAGAGCGCCGTGGTGCCGGCCGGCTCCTTCGACCACACGCCGTACACGACGGCCATGATCAGGACGAAGAAGCTCAGCCAGATGAACATCCGGCCCTGGATCTTCACTTGCCGGCCTCCTTGCTGCCCGCGATGGCGGCGCCGTGACCGGCGTGCTCAAGCTGCTCCAGCGCGGCGATCTCGGGGTGGTGCAGGTCGAAGGCCGGGGATTCGCTGCGAATCCGCGGCAGGGTGAGGAAGTTGTGCCGCGGCGGCGGGCAGGAGGTCGCCCACTCCAGCGAACGGCCGTAGCCCCACGGGTCGTCCACGCCGACCGGCTTGCCGTACTTGGCCGTCTTCCACACGTTGTAGAGGAACGGCAGGATCGACAGGCCCAGCAGGAACGAGGCGATGGTCGAGACGGTGTTCAGGGCGGTGAAGCCGTCGGCCGCCAGGTAGTCGGCGTACCGGCGCGGCATGCCCTCGGCGCCCAGCCAGTGCTGGACCAGGAAGGTGCCGTGGAAGCCGATGAACAGCGTCCAGAAGGTGATCTTGCCCAGGCGCTCGTCCAGCATCTTGCCGGTGAACTTCGGCCACCAGAAGTGGAAGCCGGCGAACATCGCGAAGACGACCGTACCGAAGACCACGTAGTGGAAGTGGGCCACCACGAAGTACGAGTCGGAGACGTGGAAGTCCATCGGGGGCGAGGCCAGGATGACACCGGTCAGACCACCGAACACGAAGGTGATCAGGAAGCCGGTGGTCCAGAGCATCGGCGTCTCGAAGGACAGTGAGCCCTTCCACATGGTGCCGATCCAGTTGAAGAACTTCACACCGGTCGGGACCGCGATGAGGAACGTCATGAAGGAGAAGAACGGCAGCAGCACACCGCCGGTGACGTACATGTGGTGCGCCCACACGGTCACGGACAGACCGGCGATGCCGATCGTGGCGGCGATGAGGCCCATGTAGCCGAACATCGGCTTGCGCGAGAACACCGGGATGATCTCGGAAATGATGCCGAAGAACGGTAGGGCGATGATGTACACCTCTGGATGGCCGAAGAACCAGAAGAGGTGTTGCCACAGCAATGCCCCGCCGTTGGCGGCGTCGAAGACATGGGCGCCGAACTTGCGGTCCGCCTCCAGGGCGAACAGCGCGGCCGCGAGGACCGGGAAGGCGAGCAGGACCAGCACACCGGTCAGCAGCACGTTCCACACGAAGATCGGCATGCGGAACATCGTCATGCCCGGAGCGCGCATGCAGATGATCGTGGTGATGAAGTTGACCGAGCCGAGGATCGTGCCGAAGCCGGAGAAGGCCAGACCCATGATCCACATGTCGGCGCCGATGCCCGGCGAGCGGACCGCGTCCGACAGCGGGGAGTAGGCGAACCAGCCGAAGTCGGCCGCACCCTGCGGGGTGAGGAAGCCGCCGACGGCGATCATGGAGCCGAACAGGTAGAGCCAGTAGGCGAACATGTTCAGCCGCGGGAACGCCACGTCGGGCGCGCCGATCTGCAGCGGCATGATCCAGTTCGCGAAACCGGCGAACAGCGGCGTCGCGAACATCAGCAGCATCACGGTGCCGTGCATCGTGAACGCCTGGTTGAACTGCTCATTGGAGACGATCTGCAGACCCGGACGGGCCAGCTCGGCGCGCATGATGAGCGCCAGCACACCACCGATGAGGAAGAACGCGAACGACGTCGCGAGGTAGAGCGTGCCGATCGTCTTGTGGTCGGTGGTCGTCAGCCACTTCACCACGACATTGCCGGGCTCCTTGCGCCTGACCAGCAGCTCGCTGTCGGACGCGTCGGCTGCGGCGGCACCCTGGGGTTCGTTGAGGATGCTCACAGGTTGTTCGTCTCCCGGTTCTTCTCGTGGCTCGTCTGCGCGATGCCGGCGGGAATGTAACCGGTCTGCCCCTTCTTGGCGAGGTCCTTGAGGTGCTGCTCGTACCGCTCGGGGGAGACGACCTTCACGTTGAACAGCATCCGGGAGTGGTCGACGCCGCACAGCTCGGCGCACTTGCCGAGGAAGGTGCCCTCATGGTTGGGAGTCACCTGGAAGGCGTTGGTGTGACCCGGGATGACGTCCTGCTTCATCAGGAACGGCACCACCCAGAAGGAGTGGATGACGTCACGCGAGGTGAGGATGAAGCGGACCGTCTTGCCCTTGGGCAGCCAGAGCGTCGGACCGGGGTTGTTGGTCTGCGGGTTCCGCGTACCCGGAGTGCCGACGTCGTAGACACCGCCGGCGTCCGCCGGGAATGCCTTCGTGAACCGGTCCGGAATGGCGGCCAGGTTCGGGTCGGTCTTGGCGTTCCCGGTGGAGCCCGGGACGTTCTCGATGTAGTTGAAGCCCCAGCTCCACTGGAAGCCGACCACGTTGACCGTGACGTCGGGCTTCTTCTCCAGGCTGAGGAGCTTCGACTCGTCGCGTGCCGTGAAGTAGAACAGCACGGAGACGATGATGATCGGAACCACCGTGTACAGCGCCTCGATGGGCATGTTGTACCGCGTCTGCGGCGGAACCTCGACCTTGGTGCGGCTGCGCCGGTGGAACATGACGCTCCACAGGATCAGGCCCCACACCAGCACGCCGGTAGCGAGCGCGGCGGCCCAGGAACCCTGCCACAGGGAGAGGATGCGGGGAGCCTCTTCCGTGGTCGGGGTGGGCATACCAAGGCGGGGGAAGTCCTTGTATGTGCAACCGGTGGCGGTCGCCAGGACCAGGCCCGCGGTCAGTGCCTGCAGCAGCTTCCGCCGCATCGCGCGCCGCGGCTTGGGGGTACCGCCCACGCCTTTCGGGCGAAGGGGGAGGTCGGAGCCGTTGGGACTCACGTAGCGCCTTCCCGAGAGTCTCGCCCGCGCGGTCGGCTGCGGCCTTCTCGCTGGTCGGTCGCCGCCCTGCGTCGGGCAGGGGTTTGGATGTTTATGCGGACCAAACCCTAGCCGACGGCCTCCGGCGGTTCGCGGGGAGGGGGGGATACGCGTCGTCGGGTCGTTTCGGGGGGTGTTCGGGGGCGCCTAATCGCCGTGGGTTGTTGCGATTTGGGGGCGTGTGCGGGTATGTGGCGGGCCGGTCGCGCCCACGCGGTGGAGCCGCACATCGATACAGCCCCGCGCCCCTTCAGGTCGGCCGCCCCCCGGTTGGCTGCTCAGAGAGGTTCTAACGTGGGCGTGTGGGTTACTTCGACGCTGCTTCCGTTGCTCCTCTTCATCCCGTTGCCCGGCAGGCGCTGGTGGCCTCTTTGGAGGAGGGGTGGGCCGATCCTGGGCGTGTCTACCGGGAGGGGCGCAGGGCTCGGGTGCTGGTGGACGCGGCTCGGGAGGCGGCGGCGGAGGCGGTGGGGTGCCGGGCCGACGAGGTGGTGTTCACCGCCTCGGGGACCGATGCCGTCTACCGGGGGATCGCGGGGGCGCTGGCGGGTCGGCGGCGGACGGGGCGTCACCTCATCGTGTCAGGGGTCGAACATTCTTCTGTACTCCATTCGGCGGAGGCGTGGGAGGCGGACGGGGGGTCGGTGAGCCGGGTCTCCGTCGATCGTGGGGGTGCCGTCTCGGTGGGTGGGTACGGGGACGCGCTGCGGGCGGACACCGCGCTGGCGTGTCTGCAGTCCGCCAATCACGAGGTGGGGACCGTGCAGCCGGTGGCCGAGGTGGCCGAGGTGTGCCGGGCGGCGGGGGTGCCGTTGCTGGTGGACGCCGCTCAGTCGCTGGGGTGGGGGCCGGTCGGGGGCGGCTGGTCGCTGCTGACGGCCAGTGCGCGCAAGTGGGGCGGGCCCGCCGGGGTGGGGCTGCTCGTGGTGCGCAAGGGGGTGCGGTTCCAGCCCCAAGGGCCGCGCGAGGAGGGGCGGTCGGGGCGCTCCGCCGACTTCGGGAACATCCCGGCGATCGTCGCGGCGGTGGCCGCGCTGCGTGCCGTACAGGCCGAGGCGGACGCGGAGGCGGTACGGCTGCGGGAGCTGACGGAGCGGGTGCGGGCGCGGGTACCGGGGCTGGTGCCGGACGTGGAGGTGGTGGGCGATCCGGTGCGGCGGCTGCCGGGGATCGTCACCTTCTCCTGTCTCTACGTGGACGGCGAGGCGCTGCTGCACGAGCTGGACCGGGAGGGCTTCGCCGTCTCCTCGGGGTCCTCGTGCACGAGCGGCACGCTGGAGCCGAGCCATGTGCTCAGGGCGATGGGGGTGCTGAGCGAGGGGAACGTCCGGGTGTCGCTGCCGCCGGGTGTGGCGGAGGCGGACGTGGAGCGGTTCCTCGACGTGCTGCCCGGCGCGGTGGCCCGGGTCCGGGAGAAGCTGGGGGCGCCCGCTCCCGCGACGTCGGTGCGCGCGGCGGAGCTGGTGGTGGACTCGCTGGGCAAGCGGTGCCCGATCCCGGTCATCGAACTGGCCAAGGTCATCGGGGACGTGCCGGTGGGCGGCACCGTACGGGTGCTCTCGGACGACGAGGCGGCCCGGCTCGACATCCCGGCGTGGTGCGAGATGCGGGGGCAGGAGTATCTGGGCGAGGAGGCTGCCGCGGCGGGTACGGCGTATCTGGTGCGGCGCGTTTCCTGACGGACGGTCGCCACCTCGCACACGGATGCCCCGCGCCCTTCCCGGGTACGGGGCATCCGTGGCGGCGCGTCAGGCCAGGTGGGCCTGGACCTCGGCGGCGGCGTCCTCGCCGTAGGCCTTGGTGAAGCGGTCCATGAAGTGAGCACGGCGGAGCTGGTACTCCTGCGTGCCCACGGTCTCGATGACCAGGGTCGCCAGCATGCAGCCGACCTGGGCGGCGCGCTCCAGGGAGACGCCCCAGGCGAGGCCGGAGAGGAAGCCGGCGCGGAAGGCGTCGCCCACGCCGGTCGGGTCGGCCTTGCGCTCCTCGTCGGGGCAGCCGACCTCGATCGGGTCCTCGCCGACGCGCTCGATGCGTACGCCGCGCGAGCCGAGGGTGGTGACGCGGTGGCCGACCTTGGCGAGGATCTGCTCGTCGGTCCAGCCGGTCTTGGCCTCGATCAGGCCCTTCTCGTACTCGTTGGAGAACAGGTACGTGGCGCCGTCCAGCAGTATCCGGATCTCCTCGCCCTCCATACGGGCGATCTGCTGGGAGAAGTCGGCGGCGAAGGGGATGGCGCGGGTGCGGCACTCCTCGGTGTGGCGGAGCATCGCCTCCGGGTCGTCGGCGCCGATGAGGACCAGGTCCAGGCCGCCGACGCGGTCCCCGACCGTCTTCAGCTCGATCAGGCGGGCCTCGCTCATGGCGCCGGTGTAGAAGGAGCCGATCTGGTTGTGGTCGGCGTCCGTGGTGCACACGAAGCGGGCGGTGTGCAGGGTCTCGGAGATGCGGACGGACTCGGTGTCCACGCCGTGGCGCTCCAGCCAGGCGCGGTACTCGTCGAAGTCGAAGCCCGCGGCGCCGGCCAGGATCGGGCGGGTGCCGAGCTGGCCCATGCCGAAGGCGATGTTCGCGCCGACGCCGCCCCGGCGTACGTCCAGGTTGTCGACCAGGAAGGAGAGCGAGACCGTGTGCAGCTGGTCCGCGACGAACTGGTCGGCGAAGCGGCCGGGGAAGGTCATGAGGTGGTCGGTGGCGATGGAGCCGGTGACTGCGATGCGCACGACGGGCGTTCTCCTGGCGGAAGGGGCGGTGACAGTTCACGCTACCCGTTTCCGGGCAGCCGCTGAAGCAGCGAAAACTACCCGATAGTAGATCTTTCTTCCCTGCCGCCCGCGTGCCTACGGTGCGGGCATGACGAACCTCAGGGGCAACTCCCCCACCTCGGCCGACCTCGACGGCGGCCTCGCCGCGCTGCGGGGCGACTGCGCCCGGATGGTCCCGCACTGGCCGACGTCGGCGGACCCCTCGGCCCGTCCGGTCCCGCCGTCACTGATCCACGGGGTACGCGTCCCGGCCCGCTCGGCCCGGCTCGTGGACGCCATGCCGGACTACGGCGACTGAGCCGGGGGCGCACGAAAGGGAACCGCGCGCCCCCCGCACGCGTCCCACCGCCGTCCCCGCGAGACGGGACACGGACCGGCGAGGAGCGATGCGGTGAACCCCGAGCGACCCCAGAACCCCGACACCCCCGAGGACGTCCCCGTCCCGGAGCCCGAGCAGACCGAAACGGGGCGGCCTGCGACAGCGGAGGTGCGCGGGGGCGCGGCCCCTGGATCGGGGGCGACGGACGCGGGTGCGCACACCGGCGCGGCGGCGGAGCCGGGCTCGGCGGACGCGGACGCGGAGTCGGGGGCAGCGGACGCGGGCGCGCCGGCAGACGTGAAGCCGGAGGCTGCGGGCACGGACGTGGCTGCGGAGCCCGAGACGGCCGCGAAGCAGGAGGCGGCAAGCGCGGACGCGGGCGCGGGGTCGGAGTCGGGCTCGGCGGACGCGGAGACGGTGGCGGACGCGGCGGCGGACGCAAAGCCGGAGGCGGCGGCCACGGGCGTGACGGCAGCGGGCACCGACGCGGTGGCGGAATCGGGATCGGCGGACGCGGGATCGGCCGACTCGGACGGAGAGCCGAAGTCGGAGGCTGCGGGCACAGGCGTGGCTGCGGAGCCGGAGGGCCTGGGGACGGGCGCGGAGCCGGAGGCAGCGCACCGGGCGGACGCTCGGGCCACCGAGACGCCGGCCCGGGAATCCGACCGTGTCACCCAGACGGCGGAGCCGGAATCGCCTCGCGCAGCAGAAGCGCCGACGCCGGAGGAGACCAGCCGGGCCGGGGCGTCAGGCCCCGAAGGCAGCGCACCGGACGCCGAGGCTCCGAGCACCGAGCAGCTCGCCCCGGCCACCACGACCCCGAGCCCCGAGGAACCCGCCCCGGGCGCCACGGCCCCGCGCCCCACGCCCACCCCCGACGCCCCCACCCCCACCAAATCCACCCACCCAGCCGCGCCCCACTCGGATGAACCCGCTCCCCCGCCCCGCCCCCGTACCGCCCTGGTCGTCGCCTCCGTGGCCGCCGCTGTGCTCGCGCTCGGGGGTGGCGGGGCCTGGCTCGCTTCCGGGATCGGGGTGGACAGTGGGCCCGGGTCGGCCGGTCCCGGGGACACTCCGCCGCCGCTCGCGCTGGACGGGTGGAGTCCGGCGGGCGCGTCGAGTGCGGCCGGGATCGCGCCGGGGGAGCCGAATCCGTACGGCGTGCGGTACGTGGCCGCGGGGAAGCTGCCCGACGGGCCGGGGTCGGCGTCGGTGCAGGCCCCGGAGGGCGCCGTCGGGAAGGACGCGGTGGCCCGGCTGGCGCGGGTGCTGGGGGTCGGCGGGGCGCCGGTGACGGACGGGGACGGCTGGCGGGTCGGCGGGCGCGCGGGTGAGCCGGTGTTGCGGGTGGCGGGGGGTGCGGCGGGCGGCTGGTCGTTCAGCCGGTACACGCCCGGCACCGACAACTGCCCCAAGGCGGACGTGTGCGCGCAGGACCCGGTCGCCCCGGCCGCCGACGCGGTGAGCGTGGCGAAGGCGCGGCAGGTGGTCGCGCCGGTGCTGAAGGCGCTCGGGCAGGACGACGCGAAGACCGACGCGAGCCAGGTCATGGGCGCCCGGCGGGTGGTGAACGCCGATCCGGTGGTGGGCGGGCTGCCCACCTACGGCTGGACGACCGGGCTGACCGTGGACGAGCGGGGCGAGATCGTCGGCGGGCACGGGATGCTGGCCGTACCCGAGAAGGGTGCGGAATACCCCGTACTCGGCGCGGCGAAGACGCTGGAACTGCTCAACTCGGCGCAGCCGGGCGGGCATCGGATGGGCATCGGGGGCTGTGCGACGCCGGAGCCGCTGAAGGACCGGCTGGAGCAGCCGTGCGGCTCGGACGTGTCCCCGGGGGCGCCGGAGGGTGACCGGCTGACCGTGGAGAAGGCGGTGTTCGGGCTGGCCGTGCACCCGGTGGGCGGCCGGGAGACGCTGGTGCCGTCGTGGCTGTACGAGGTGCGGGGCGCGGCGGCGCGCGGCACGTTCACGGTGACGTATCCGGCGGTGGACCCGAAGTATCTGGCCGCGCCCTCACCGCTGCCGTCCCTGTCCGCCTCGTCCTCGGTGTCGGGCACGCGATCGGTGAAGGTCGGGGCCTACAGCGCCGACGGCCGTGAGCTGACCGTCCGTTTCCTGGGCGGCGTCTGCGCCGACCACCGCGCGGCCGCGAGGGAGAGCGCCGGGCGGGTGACGGTGTCGGTGACCGAGCACCCCCGGCCGGGCAAGGTGTGCGTGCTGATGGCGAAGGAGTTCGCGGAGACCGTGCGACTGGACGCCCCGCTCGGCGGGCGGACGGTCGTCGCGGAGGACGGCGGGCGCGTGCCGGAGGCGGATTCACTGGCCCGCCCCGCGAAGTAGTCGTCCGCTCCGCGAGGTAGCCGTACGCCTTACGAAGTAGTCGTCCACCCCGCGAAGTCGAGAACGCACGAGGCGGCGGACCCCCGGTCGGGGGCCGCCGCCTCGTGCGTCGGGCCGATCGGGCCGGGCCCGGTCAGCTGAAGGAGTCGCCGCAGGCGCAGGAGCCGGTCGCGTTCGGGTTGTCGATCGTGAAGCCCTGCTTCTCGATCGTGTCCACGAAGTCGATGGTGGCGCCGCCAAGGTAGGGGGCGCTCATGCGGTCGGTGACGACCTTGACGCCGTCGAAGTCCTTCACGACGTCGCCGTCGAGGGCGCGCTCGTCGAAGAAGAGCTGGTAGCGCAGGCCGGAGCAGCCGCCGGGCTGGACGGCGACGCGCAGCGCGAGGTCGTCACGGCCTTCCTGGTCGAGCAGCGCCTTGACCTTCGACGCGGCGGCGTCGGTCACGATGATGCCGTCGGTGACGGTGCTGGTCTCGTCCGATACGGACATCTACATCTCTCCCAAGTCGTACGGAGACTGCTTTTCGAGGAGTGCAACCGGCGCGTCGGCCGATTCATTCCGGGCCGGGCGGGCGCGTTGCCGCGTTCTGCTTCTCTCTTCAATGCTCGCACACGGCCGGAGGGTGGGACAGCGACCGGGCTCCGGGGGGGGGCGGCCCGGGCTCCGGGGGGGGGCGGGCCGGGCCGAGATTCACGTCGCGCCGGGATTCATGTCACATGGACGCTATGGCCATCGTCAAAGTGACGTGAAGCGGTTATGATAGATAGCGTCAGTTAGACGAAAACCAGAAAGGGTAGGTGTCGTGACCACCGCCCAGACCCCGCAGCTCGACGTCCAGCCGTCTCCGCTCGCCCTGCTGCTGCTCGGCCGCGGCGCCGACCCGAAGAGCGAGCGGGGCGTCGAATGCCCCGGCGATCTGCCCGCGCCCTCCGACCCGGACCTCGTCGAGCGCGCCCGCGCCGCGAAGGCGAAGCTCGGGGACAAGGTCTTCGTCCTCGGCCACCACTACCAGCGTGACGAGGTCATCCAGTTCGCGGACGTCACGGGCGACTCCTTCAAGCTCGCCCGGGACGCCGCCGCGCGTCCGGAGGCCGAGTACATCGTCTTCTGCGGTGTGCACTTCATGGCCGAGTCGGCCGACATCCTCACCTCCGACGACCAGAAGGTCGTCCTGCCCGACCTCGCCGCCGGCTGCTCCATGGCCGACATGGCGACGGCCGAGCAGGTCGCCGAGTGCTGGGACGTGCTGACCGAGGCGGGCGTGGCCGAGCAGGTCGTGCCGGTGTCGTACATGAACTCCTCGGCCGACATCAAGGCGTTCACCGGCAAGCACGGCGGCACGATCTGCACGTCGTCCAACGCCAAGCGGGCCCTGGACTGGGCCTTCGAGCAGGGTGAGAAGGTGCTGTTCCTGCCCGACCAGCACCTCGGGCGCAACACCGCCGTGCGCGAGATGGGCATGTCCCTGGAGGACTGCGTCCTCTACAACCCGCACAAGCCGAACGGCGGGCTGACCGCCCAGCAGCTGCGCGACGCCAAGATGATCCTCTGGCGCGGCCACTGCTCCGTGCACGGCCGCTTCTCCCTGGAGTCGGTCGAGGACGTCCGCGCGCGCGTGCCCGGCATCAACGTGCTGGTCCACCCCGAGTGCCGGTACGAGGTCGTCGCCGCGGCCGATCACGTCGGCTCGACGGAGCACATCATCAAGACCCTGGAGGCGGCCCCGGCCGGTTCCAAGTGGGCCATCGGCACCGAGCTGAACCTCGTCCGCCGCCTGGCGAATCGTTTCGCGGCCGAGGACAAGGAGATCGTCTTCCTCGACCGCACGGTCTGCTTCTGCTCCACCATGAACCGCATCGACCTCCCCCACCTGGTCTGGACCCTGGAGTCCCTCGCCGAGGGCACCCTGGTCAACCGCATCGAGGTGGACCGCGAGACGGAGGCGTTCGCGAAGCTGGCGCTGGAGCGGATGCTGGCGCTGCCGTAGCCCGCGACAGCGGACGAGGAGGGCCCGGAAGACACATCCCGTGTCTTCCGGGCCCTCCTCGTCCGCTTCTCAGTCAGGGTCCAGCGCCCGCCACTTGTCCAGGTGCAGCACGGGCGTGACCACGACGGCCCGGAAGCGGGCCGGCGGATCGAAGGTCACCACCAGCTCCCCCGGCGCCGCGCCCTCCTGCACACACCCGATCCGCGACCTCGGGACGAACCAGCCCCCGGCCCCAAAGGCTGGTTCCGCGTCCGCCCTGAAGTGGAAGTGCTCGTCGCAGCACTGCGCGACGCCCGGGATCGTAGTGGGCTCCCCCTCCCTGCCGTAGGCGATGGCGTCCGCCAGCAGCGTGTCCCCCGTGCCGACCACGTCGGCGATCCGGTCGATCGCCGCGTTCGCCCGGCGTCGCCGCCGCCAGTCGAGTACTCCCATGTGGGCTCCCCCCTCGGCTCATGACCCCTCCCCGGGGTCCGCCGCACCATTGTGACCTGAGAAAAGGGCAGGGGCCCGGAGTGCACGGGTGTGCGCTTCGGGCCCCTGGCCGCCGAGAACCGGCCGGTTACACCTTCACCGGCTCCGGCTCGTCCGCCGTAGCCTCCGGCTCCGCCGGGCCCGCCTTCTTGGCCGCCTTCTTCGCCGCGCGGCGCTCCTTGCGGAGTTCCAGCATGGCGTAGAGCGTCGGGACGAGGAGGAGGGTGAGAAGGGTGGAGGTGATCAGGCCGCCGATGACGACGACGGCGAGGGGCTGGGCGATGAAGCCGCCCTGGCCGGTGACGCCGAGGGCCATGGGGAGCAGGGCGAAGATCGTCGCCAGGGCCGTCATGAGGATGGGGCGGAGGCGGTGGCGACCGCCTTCCACGACCGCCTCGACGACGCCGTAGCCCTGGGACCGGTACTGGTTGATCAGGTCGATCAGCACGATCGCGTTGGTGACCACGATGCCGATGAGCATCAGCATGCCGATCATCGCCGGGACGCCCATGGGGGTGCCGGTGACGATGAGGAGGCCGAGCGCGCCGGTCGCCGCGAACGGGATGGAGACCAGCAGGATCAGCGGCTGGGCCAGCGAGCGGAACGTCGCCACCAGCAGCATGAACACGATCGCGATGGCCGCCAGCATGGCCAGGCCCAGGTTCTTGAACGCGTCGTCCTGGTCGGAGGAGACACCGCCGATCTCGGCCGTGGCGCCCGCCGGGAGCTTCAGCGTCTTGAGCTTGGCCTGCAGCTGGGTGCTGACCGCGCCGGTGTTGTCCCCGGTCGGCCGGCCCTTGATCGTCGCGGCGCGCTGGCCGTCGATACGGGTCATGGAGACCGGGCCGTCGACCAGCTGGACCGTCGCGATGTCACCGAGCTTGACCCGGCCCAGGTTCAGGTTCTTCAGCTGGGCCAGCGTGGTCGCGGGCTTGGCCGAGCGCACCACGATGTCGCGCTCGGTGTCGTCCAGGATCGCCTTGCCCGCGGGGAGGCCGCGTATGGCCTGCGCGACGGCGCCGCCCAGCTTCTGCTGGTCGAACCCGGCGGCGGCCGCCTTGCCGTTGGCCTTGACCGAGATGCGCGGCACGCTCTGCGAGAGGTTGCTGGTCACGTCGGTGACGTCGTCCAGGCCCGCCACGGTGGAGCGGACCTTCTCGGCGGCGGTCTTCAGGGTGGCCGGGTCGGCCGCCTTGACCACGACGCTGAGGTCCTGGTTGCCGAAGCTGTCGCCGCCGGACACGGTGGTCGTGCCGATGCCGTCGAGCCCCGCGAGCCCGTCCGTCAGGTGCTTCTGCACGGCGTCGAAGGACGCGCCGTCCTCCAGCATGACCTGGTACGACGCCTGGTTGGTGTCGGTGCCACCGCCGAAGGCGGCCATGAAGCCGGAGGAGCCGATGGTGACCTGGTAGTCCTTGACGCCCTTGATCGAGCCGAGCAGCTTCTCCACCCGCTTGGCCTGCGCGTCCGTGGCCTGAAGGCTGGTGCCGGGCTTCAGCGTCTGCTTGACGGTGAGGACCTGCTGCTCGCCCTGGTCGAAGAAGTTCGTCTTCAGCAGCCCGGACATCCCGAAGGTGCCGAGCAGCACGACCACCGCGATCAGCACACTGGTGAGACGGCGCCGGGTGGCGAACCGCAGGACCGGGACGTAGAGGCGCTGGAGACGGCTGTCCGCCTCCTTCTCCTCGGCCCGGCGGCGCGCCTCCTCGGCGTCCTCGGGGGTGCCCTTCGGGGCGCGCAGGAACCAGTACGACAGCACCGGAACGACCGTCAGGGACACGAGCAGCGAGGCCAGCAGGGCCGCCGTCACGGTGATGCTGAAGGAGCCGAACAGGGCGCCCACCATGCCGCCGACCAGGCCGATCGGCAGGAAGACGGCGACCGTGGTGAGGGTCGAGGACGTGACCGCTCCGGCCACCTCGCGCACCGCGCCGATGATGGCCTGGCCGCGCTCCTCGCCGTAGCCGAGGTGACGCTTGATGTTCTCCAGGACCACGATCGAGTCGTCCACGACCCGGCCGATGGCGATGGTCAGCGCGCCCAGGGTGAGCATGTTCAGGGACAGGCCGCGCGTCCACAGCACGATCAGCGCGAGGACCACGGAGAGCGGGATGGAGACCGCCGTGACCAGCGTGGAGCGGACCGAGGCCAGGAAGACCAGGATGATCAGGACCGCGAAGAGCAGACCGAGGGCGCCCTCGGTGGTCAGGCCGTCGATGGCCTTGGAGACCGCCGGGCCCTGGTCGCTGACGACGGTCAGCTTCGCGTCCGCGCCGAGGTCGGTGCGCAGCTTCGGCAGCTTGTCCTTGACGGCCTGGGAGATGGCGACGGCGCTGCCGTCGTGGTCCATGGTGACGTTGACGGCGAGGCTCGGCCGGCCGTCGGTGCGGGTGAGGGAGTCCGAGGGCGCCGGGCGCTCCTCGACCTTCGCCACGTCACCGAGGCGCACGGGCTTGGCGCCGGGGGCGCCGGTGACCATCAGGTCCTGGATCTGTGCGAGCGAGGTGTAGCCGCCGCCGACCTGGACGGTGCGGTTGGCGCCGTCCTCGTCGAAGGAACCGGCCGGGACGGTCGCGCCGCCCGCCTGCAGCGCGGGGACCAGCGCGGCGGGGGCCAGACCGGCCTTGGCGAGCTTGGCGTCGTCCGGCGTGACGGTCACCTGGACGTCACGGACGCCGGTGACCTGGACGCGGCCGACGCCGTCGATGTCCTTCAGCGCGGGGACGACCGTACGGTCCAGCTTGTCGGCGAGCGCCTGCTGGTCCTGGCCGGAGGACGCGGCGAGGACGACGGTGGGCATGTCGTCGGTGGAGCCGGAGATGACCTGCGGGTCGACGGAGTCCGGGAGCTGGCCCCGGGCCCGGTTCACGGCCTGCTGCACGTCGGTGACGAGCCGCTTGGTGTCGTTGCCGTAGTCGAAGGACGCCATGATCACGGCGTTGCCCTCGCTGGCGGTGGAGGTGACACCGGTGATGCCGTCGACGCCCTGGAGGTTGTTCTCGATGGGCTCGACGACCTGCTTCTCGACCACGTCGGGCGAGGCGCCCTGGTACGGCGCGATCACCGACACCATGGGCAGGTCGATGGTGGGCAGGAGCTGCTGTTTGATCTGGGGTATCGCGATGGCTCCGAAGAGCAGCGCGACGAGGGACACCAGGCCGACGAGGGCCCGTTGTTTCAGGCTGAACCGGGACAGCCAGGACATGGGACAGGGTCTCTCTTCTGTGAGCGGCAGAAGCTGCTGGGACGGGCGGAGCAGCTTGGGCGGGCACGGAAAAGGCGCCCACCCCATACCCTGACCCATGGCCGGACCCCGCTCCGTAGGCCCCAGGTCCCGTCTCTTATCCGCCTCCTACTCCACGCGCAGTACACGCGGGTGGAGGTCACTCCGTCCGGGGACGTACCAGCCCGGACTCGTAGGCGATGACCACGAGCTGGGCCCGGTCGCGGGCGCCGAGCTTGGCCATGGCCCGGTTGACGTGCGTCTTCACGGTCAGCGGACTGACCTCCAGGCGCTCGGCGATCTCGTCGTTGCTGAGCCCCCCGGCCACCTGGACCAGCACCTCGCGCTCACGCCCGGTGAGCGCGTCGAGACGGGCGAGGCGGACCGGGTCGGGGGCGACGGTGCCGGCCTGGGCGAGGAAGCGGGCGATCAGGCCCTTGGTGGCGGCCGGGGAGAGCAGCGACTCGCCCTCGGCGGCGAGCCGGATCGCGGCGAGCAGTTCCTCGGGCTCGCTGCCCTTGCCGAGGAATCCCGAGGCGCCCGCGCGCAGCGCCTCCACCACGTAGTCGTCCACCTCGAAGGTGGTCAGGATGACCACGCGGACCTGCGCCAGGTCCGGGTCGGCGTCGATCATCCGCGTGGCGGCGAGCCCGTCGGTGCCGGGCATCCGGATGTCCATGAGGACCACGTCGGCGGCGCGCTCCTTGGCCAGCCGCACCGCCTCGGCCCCGTCGGACGCCTCCCCCACGACGGCCATGCCGGGCTCGGACTCCACCAGCACCCGGAACGCGCTGCGCAGCAGGGCCTGGTCGTCGGCCAGCAGGACGCGGATCGTCACGCGGGCTCCTCCCGGTCGGTCGTACGGGTCTTGACCGGCAGGATGGCATGGACGCGGAAGCCGCCGCCGAAGCGGGGTCCGGTGGTCAGGGTGCCGCCGAGCGCGGTGACCCGCTCGCGCATCCCGAGCAGCCCGTGCCCGCCGCCCGCGCCGGGTGCGCTGGTGACGCCCGGCCCGTTGTCCAGCACGCTGACCTCGATGTTCGGTCCCACCCGTACGACGCTGACCTCGGCCTTGGCGCCGGTCCCGGCGTGTTTCTGGGCGTTGGTCAGGGCCTCCTGGACGATCCGGTAGGCGGCCAGGTCGACGGCGGCGGGCAGTTCGGTGTCCTGGTCGGCGCGGGCGACCTCCACCGGGAGCCCGGCGCTGCGGAAGGTGTCCGCCAGCTCGTCGAGGCGGTTGAGGCCGGGGGCGGGTTCGGTGGGGGCGGCCGGGTCGCCGGACTGGCGCAGCAGGCCGACGGTGGTGCGCAGCTCGCCGAGCGCGGAGCGGCTGGCCGAGCGGACGTGCGCGAGGGCCTCCTTGGCCTGGTCGGGGCGCCGGTCCATGACATGGGCGGCGACCCCGGCCTGCACGTTGACCAGGGCGATGTGGTGGGCGACCACGTCGTGCAGCTCGCGGGCGATACGCAGCCGTTCCTCGGCGACCCGGCGGCGGGCCTCCTCCTCGCGGGTGCGTTCGGCGCGTTCGGCGCGCTCCCGTATGGCCTGCACGAAGGCGCGGTGGCTGCGCACGGCGTCGCCCGCGGTGGCGCCGATGCCGGTCCAGGCGATGATCGCGAGGTTCTCCTGCGCGTACCAGGGCAGCGGCCCGGCGAGCATCGCGGCGGCGGTGAGCACGGCCATGACGAGCAGCGCGACGCGCCAGGTGGTGGCCCGGCCGGTGGTGGAGGCCACGGTGTAGAGGGCGACGACGGCGCACATCACGACGGGGGCGCGCGGGTCGCCGGTGACGCACTCGACGAGCGAGCACGTGCCGGTGACGGCGAGGACGGCCATGGGCGCGCGACGGCGCAGCACCAGCGCGAGAGCGCCGACGACCATCAGGGCCACGCTGAGCGGGTCCGGGGCGCGTTCGCCCCAGGTGACCCCGTGCTCGCCGTGCGGCGAGGCGAAGGAGCTGCCGATCATGCACAGCAGCACCAGACCGCCGAGGACGGCGTCCAGCGCGAGGGGGTGGGCCTGCGCTCCGTACCGGGCGCGTTGGAGAGTGCTCACCGGTGAACAGTACGGGCGCCGGGCGGCGTACGGGAATCGGTCCCCAGGGCTGCCACGGCCTGCCACGGCCAGCCACGGCCTGCCACGGGGCGCCCACGGCCGGCCGCCGCCCGCCAGAAGACGCCGGGGGGCCGCCGCGGGCCGTCAGGTGTCGGCCGGTGTTCGCCCCGGGTATCCATGACGGACGCCCGGTGTTGGCCGTACCGGCCCAGCCTTCTGCTCGGCGTCCGCGCCCAGGCGGCCGGACGCGTCCAGTCGACGAAAGGCGGCCTCCGTGCGCCCTCACCCCTCGTCCCTCCGCACCGCCCGGGCCGCCGCCGCGCTCGCGCTGGTGTCGGCGGTGGCCCCGCTGCTGCCGGCCGTCCCGGCGGCGGCCGCGAGCTACGGGACGCCGACGATCAACGCGAGCTACGGGACGCCGACGATCAAGCTGTCGGCCGGATATCTGTCGGGCGCGGTCGGCGCGAGCGGCGACCCGGTCGTCACGGCGACGGTCGCGCAGAGCGGCGCGGACGCCTCCGACCTGACGGTGGCCGCGAGCAAGACGAGCAAGTCGTCGGTGGCGGGCACGGGGGACGTGCGGGTCACGGGCGCGGGCGGGACCCGTACGGTCGCCGTGACCGCCCACGCGCAGGGCTACACCGACCTCACCCTGAAGGTGACCGGGCTCGGCGGCAAGACGGCCACCGCGACCCTGCACTACGCGGCCTCCCCTGCCGTCCAGCACTCGGCCGACGCCCGCTATCTCACCGGCGCGTCGGACGCCTCGGCCGCCGTGGACGCCGGGAACGGCCACCTCCTGGTCGCCAATGACGAGGACAACACCCTGCGCCTGTACGACGGTTCGGCCTCCGGGGCGCCCGTGAAGAGCTGGGACCTGGGCGACGCGCTCGGCGCCGACAAGGAGGTGGACATCGAGGGCGGCACCCGGGTCGGCAACACCGTCTACTGGACCGGCTCGCTCGGCAACAACAAGGACGGCGAGTACAAGCCCGACCGCAACACCGTCTTCACCACCACGCTCTCCGGCTCCGGCGCGGCGACCTCGGTGACCTTCGGGACGGCGGGACACCGGCTGCGCGACGACCTGGTGGCCTGGGACCGGGCGAACGGCGACCGGTACGGCTTCGCCGCCGCGACCGCCGACGGGCAGACCCCGAAGCAGGTGGACGGTCTCAACGTGGAGGGCCTGGAGTTCGCGCCCGGCTCCACCACCACCGCCTACCTGGGCTTCCGCGCCCCGCTGGTCCCGCCGCAGGAGGGCGGCAGGGCGCTGCTGGTGCCGGTGACCAACCTGGACCAGGTGGCACGCGGCACGAAGGCGGCCTTCGGCGCGCCGGTCGAGCTGGACCTCGGCGGTCTGTCGGTGCGGGATCTGCGCCGCGACGACCAGGGGCGGTATCTGATCCTGGCCGGGTCCTGGGCGGCGGAGGACAACAGCGCGCCCTACGCCCTCTACACGTGGGACGGCGTGCCCGGACACCAGCCGGTGAAGGCGCTGGACCTGCCGACGGCGGACGCGGGTGGCTGGGAGTCGATCGTGTCCGTGCCCGATCTGTCGGTGCCCGGCGGCCGGGTGCAGCTGATCACCGACGACGGCAGCGCCGACCTCTACGGCGACGGCACCGCGGCGAAGGACCTCTCCCACCCGGAGTGGCAGAAGTCCCGCACCACGTGGTTCACGCTGAACTGAGACACGCGAGGTCCCGGTCAGGTCAGCCCGGGATCAGTCCGTCGTCCCCGAGGAGTTCCCGGACCTCCTCCAGGGTGGCGTCCGGGGTGGGCAGGATCAGCTCGGAGGGCTCCAGGGAATCGTCCGGCAGCGGGGTCCCGAAGCCCCGGACGGCGTCGAGGAGGGCGGTGAGGGTGCGGCGGAAGCCCGCCTCGTCACCGCTCTCCATCTCGGCGAGCAGCTCGTCGTCCAGCTTGTTGAGCTCGGTGAAGTGCGCGTCGTCGACCCGCACCTGGCCCTCTCCCATGATCCGTACGATCACGACGGCCTCCTCGGCTCGGTCCCGGCGGCGGGCTACTGCTTGTCGAAGCGCGGGGTGTCCTGCGACTGCCGGTCCTGTCCCTGACCGGTGCCGCCCTCGATGGCCTGCTGCGGGGAGCCCCCGGCCAGCTCGGCCTTCATCCGCTGGAGCTCCAGCTCGACGTCCGAGCCGCCGGAGAGGCGGTCCAGCTCGGCCTGGATGTCGTCCTTGGCCATGCCGGACTGGTCGTCCAGGACGCCGGAGGCGAGCAGCTCGTCGATGGCACCGGCGCGGGCCTGGAGCTGGGCGGTCTTGTCCTCGGCGCGCTGGATCGCGAGGCCGACGTCGCCCATCTCCTCGGAGATGCCGGAGAACGCCTCGCCGATGCGGGTCTGCGCCTGGGCGGCGGTGTAGGTGGCCTTGATGGTCTCCTTCTTGGTACGGAAGGCGTCCACCTTGGCCTGGAGGCGCTGGGCGGCCAGCGTCAGCTTCTCCTCCTCGCCCTGGAGCGTCGCGTGCTGCGTCTCCAGGTCGGTGACCTGCTGCTGGAGGGCGGCGCGCCGGGAGAGCGCCTCGCGGGCCAGGTCCTCGCGGCCGAGCGCGAGCGCCTTGCGACCCTGGTCCTCCAGCTTCCCGGACTGCTGCTGCAACTGGTTGAGCTGGAGCTCCAGGCGCTTGCGGGAGGTCGCCACGTCGGCCACGCCCCGGCGCACCTTCTGGAGCAGCTCCAGCTGCTTCTGGTACGAGTAGTCGAGGGTCTCGCGCGGGTCCTCGGCCCGGTCAAGGGCCTTGTTCGCCTTCGCGCGGAAGATCATCCCCATACGCTTCATGACACCGCTCATGGGCTTCGCGCGCCCCCTTCTGACGGACTCCAGCTCACCGATCCTGCGACAGAACCCACAGTACGGGCCCTGCCTCCATTACCGCACCGTTCGGGAGCTCATGCTCTCCTCCCCAGGGACGAGGGCGAACGCCCCCGCTCCGGCGTGAGGAGTAGGTGATCCCCGGGTGGCGTCCCGTTCGTCCCCACATGTCCACCCGTTTCGTCCCCCGTGTCCCCCCGACGCGGCCCCTGCTACCGAGTCTGTTCGTAGTGCACCAGGCTTCAGTCCGGTGGTGAAGCGCATCCGAGTCCTGCTCTGGCCCGGTGCTGAGCGGCGCACCGCCGAGGGATCCGGCGCAGTACGAGCCGGGCCACAGGCGCTGTGCCCGCCGGTAGTGGCGGACGAGATCGGGGAACTCCTGGCGAAGACGGCGGGAGGACATGCCCTTGAGCGCGTCAGGTGCCGGTCGGCGAAGACGGCGTGCCGGTACTTCGTCACGAAAGCCAGACGGACACGCGTACGGAACAACGGTGATGGATCGCATGAATGTTCTCATCGATACCTGTCATCCCGGTGCGTACGGTGATCGGTGTGCAGCTTCGGTACAGCTTCCGCCTGTACCCGGGCGCCGGTCAGCGCGCGGCGTTGGCGAGGGCGTTCGGGTGCGCGCGGGTGGTCTACAACGACGCGCTCCGCGCTCGGGAGACCGCCCGCGAGCGGGGTCTGCCGTTCCCGAAGACCGGGGACCTGTCCAAGACGCTGATCACCGAGGCGAAGAACACCCCCGAGCGGGCCTGGCTCGGCGAGGTGTCGGCGGTCGTCCTGCAGCAGTCCCTGCGGGATCTGGACACCGCGTACCGGAACTTCTTCGACGGCCTGAAGGGCAAGCGTCCCCGCATGGGCGCGCCTCGGTACAAGTCCCGCAAGGACACCCGGCAGACGGTCCGGTTCACTGCGAACGCCCGCTGGTCGATCACGCCGGGACAGAAGCTGCGCCTGCCGAAGATTGGCGACCTCAAGGTGAAGTGGTCCCGCTCCCTGCCGTCGACGCCGTCCACGGTGACCGTGGTGAAGGACAGCGCGGGCCGGTACTTCGCGTCCTTCGTGGTGGAGACCGGCCCGGAAGAGGTGCTGCCCGAGGCGACGTCCGAGCTGGGCATCGACCTCGGGCTCGGGCACTTCGCTGTCCTCTCCGACGGGACCAAGGTCGACAGCCCGTGCTTCCTGCGCCGGGCCGAGAAGCGGCTGAAAAAGGCGCAGCGGGAGTTGTCCCGCAAGGTCAAGGGTTCGAAGAACAGGGACAAGGCCAGGGCCAAGGTCGCCCGTGCTCACGCGCGGGTGGCCGACTCGCGCCGTGAGTTCCACCACCAGCTCTCCACGAAGTTGATCCGCGAGAACCAAGCGATCGCGGTGGAAGACCTGGCGGTGAAAGGACTCGCCCGCACGCGCCTGGCCAAGTCAGTGCACGACGCCGGATGGTCGGCATTCGTGAACATGCTGGCCTACAAGGCCGCCCGGTACGGGCGCACCTTCATCCGGATCGGCCGCTTCGAGCCCACCTCCCAGGTGTGCTCGCAGTGCGGCATCCAGGACGGCCCCAAGCCCCTGCACGTCCGTGTGTGGACATGCAGGGCGTGTGGGGCGGTCCTCGACCGGGACGTGAACGCGGCGGTCAACGTCGCCAAGGCGGCCGGACTGGCCGTGACAGCCTGTCGAGCGCAGGTAAGACGGGCACCCGTGCCCGCACCGCGCAACGAAGCAGGAACCCACCCGACACCGCAGCCTTCAACGGCGCGGTAGGCGGGAACCGCCGTCCTTCAGGGCGGCGAGGATGTCAAAGACGCCGGGTGTTGCCGGATCGTTCCCCAGAGGGCTGGGGTCCATGCCGGGAAGCCCGTACCCTTGGGTTTTGTGTTCCGTAGCCGTGCCAAGGAAGAGAAGGCCCCCGCCGACAAGGCGCAGGTGACCGACTCCAAGCAGACCCGTGACCCGCAGGCCCCGAAGGGCAGGCCCACTCCCAAGCGGAGTGAGGCCCAGTCCCAGCGGCGCAGCGTGGCCAGTACGCCGACGAACCGCAAGGACGCGGCCAAGCGCCAGCGCGAGGAGCGCCGGAGCGCTCTGGAGCGCCAGCGCAAGGCCCTGGCCGGCGGCGACGAGCGGTACCTGCCCGCCCGTGACAAGGGGCCGATCCGGAAGTTCGCCCGTGACTGGGTGGACTCGCGGATCAACGTCGCGGAGTTCTTCCTGCCCGCGGCCATCGTGATCCTGGTGCTCAGCATCGTGCGGGTGCCCGCGCTGCAGAACATCGCCCTGCTCCTGTGGCTGATCGTGATCGTGCTCATCGTGCTCGACTCGATCTGGAGCGGCGTGCGGCTGCGCAAGGCGCTGGCCGAGCGCTTCCCGGGCGACAACCGCAGGGGCGCGGTGGCCTACGGCCTGATGCGCTCGCTCCAGATGCGCCGGCTCCGGCTGCCCAAGCCGCAGGTCAAGCGCGGAGAGCGGCCCTGAGCGCAGACGCAGCTCCCCGGGCCGCCGCCGGGCTCCGGCCGGACGGACCCGGTGTTCCGCGTGACCTTCTGCGCCATGAACTGGTGACCCGGCAGCTCGACGAGCAGCTCCGGGCGCGCTATTCCCTGGGGCGGCGGCTGCGGGTGCTCGACGTGGGCACCGGCCGGGGCGCGGGAGCGCTCAGGCTGGCCCGGCTCGGCCATCACGTCACCGGGGTCGAGAACGACCCGGTGGTGGTCGCGGCCGCGCGCGCCAACCTGGCCGCCGAGCCGGAGGGCGTGCGCGAGCGGGTCCGGCTGGTGCACGGCGACGGGCGGGACACCGGTGTGCACTTCCTGCCGGGCAGCTTCGACGTGGTGCTCTGCCACGGGCTGCTGATGCGGGTCGAGGAGCCCGATCCGCTGGTGGCGGGTCTGGCCAGGATGCTCGCGCCCGGCGGTCTGCTCTCGCTGCTGGTGCGCAACGGCGACGCGCTCGCGATGCGGCCGGGACTGGCCGGTGACTGGGCGGGCGCCCTGGCCGCGCTCGACGCCACCGCCCTGCTGCCGCGCTCGCGGTCCGAGGCGGACGGGGAGGGCCCGGCCGAGCCCGGTCCCCGGTGCCGCGCCGACCGCCTCGCGGTGCTGACCGCGACCCTCGACGGCATCGCCGCCCCGCTGCACGCCTGGTACGGCGTGGGCGTCTTCACCGACTTCGCCGACGCGGACGACCCCGCGTCCGGTGCCGCCCCGCCGTCCCCGCCGTCTTCGTATCCGGCCGCCGACGTGCCCGGACTGCTCGACGTGGAGGAGCGGGCCGGACGTACGGACCCCTACCGCGGGGTCGCGGCGCTGCTGCACCTGTGCGGGGTGCGGGGCTGAGCCCGTCTCCTGTGCGGGGGCGGGGCTGAGCCCGTTCGGGCGTATCCGGCGGGCTGGTGCGGGCCCCGCGCGCTCAGACTCGGGGCATGGACGCTTCCCGTACCCGCGCCCTCGGCCGGGTGGCCCCGGCCGCCGCCGTGCTGGTGTGTGCCGCCGTCCTCGGCTCCGGCTGTTCGGCGCCGGCCACCAGCCCGGCGGAGCCGTCGGCCGCGCGGGCCGCGGTGCCCGAGGTGTCGAACCAGCTCCAGGACCAGTACCAGCGGGTGATCAAGGAAGCCCTGCCGTCGGTCGTCCAGATCCAGGCGAGCCGGGATCTCGGCTCGGGGGTCGTCTTCGACACCCAGGGGCACATCGTCACCAACGCGCACGTGGTCGGCGCGGAGAAGACCTTCAAGGTGACGACGGCCAGCAGTGAGGAACAGCTGGCCGCGAGCCTCGTCTACTCCTACCCCGACCAGGACCTCGCGGTGATCAAGCTGGACCGGGTGCCGGCCGGGCTGAAGCCCGCGGTGTTCGCGGACTCGGCCAAGGTGCAGGTGGGCCAGATCGTGCTGGCCATGGGCTCGCCGTTCGGGCTGTCCTCCAGCGTGACGCAGGGCATCGTCTCCGCGACCGGGCGGACGGTCAGCGAGGGCGACGAGGGCGGCGGCACGGGCGCGACCATCGCCGACATGGTGCAGACCTCGGCCGCGATCAACCCGGGCAACAGCGGGGGCGCGCTGGTGAACCTGGACGGCCAGGTGATCGGCATCCCGACGCTCGGCGCCGCCGACCCCGGGATGGGCGGCGCGGCGCCCGGCATCGGCTTCGCCATCCCGTCCTCCATGGTGCGTACGATCGCCGGTCAGATCGTCGAGCACGGCAAGGTCACGGACTCCGGCCGCGCCGCGCTCGGCATCAGCGCCCGCACGGTCGTGGACGACAGCTACCGCCCCGTCGGCGCGGCCGTCGTCACCGTCACCCCCGCCGGCCCCGCGGCCCGCGCGGGCCTCCACGCCGGCGACGTCATCACCCGCCTGGACGACACCACGATCACCTCGGTCACGGCCCTGGCGGAAGCCCTGGCAGCGGACAAGCCGGGCCAGCGGGTGAAAGTGACGTACCAGCGAAACGGCCAGGAGAGAACAGCGGAAGTGACACTGGGCGAACAGTGAGCGGCGGCGCGAAGCGCTCGCCGAGGGGCGCGGGGAACTGCGCGACCAGCCACGACGGCGAGGCAGCCGCGAGACGACAGCACCACGAACGGCGATCACGCGCCCCTCCGAAGCCTGCGCAGCATCCTCGCATCGTCGAAACCCACTTCCCGCGCCGCCGACTCCACAGTCGCCCCGTGCCCGATGAGATGCTCGGCCCGCTCGACCCGCAACGCCTGCTGATACCGCAGCGGGGTGAACCCGGTGGCCCGGGTGAAAACGCGGGTCAAAGTACGCGGGCTGACGCCGACCTGCGCGGCCAGCCGGTCCAGCGGCAACCGCTCGGCGTACCTCGCGTCGATCAGGTCCTGCACCCGATGCGCCGTGTCGTCCAGATGCCCCCGGTGCCGCAGCATCGCGCTGGCCTGCGGCTCGTCGCCATTGCGCCGGGCGTAGATGACCATCTCCCGCGCGACCCGCGCGGCAAGAGCGGGCCCGTGTCCCACCGCCAGCAGATGCAGCGCGAGGTCGATCCCGCTGGCGATGCCCGCCGAGGTGACCACGCGGTCGTCGGTGGTGAAGAGCACGTCCCGGACGACGGTGGCCCGGGGGTGGCGGGCGGCGAGTTCGTCCTGGAGCGCGTGGTGGGTCGTACAGCGGCGCCCGTCGAGCAGTCCCGCGTGGCCGAGCGCCTCCGCCCCGGCGCAGACGCTGGCGAGGGTGCCGCCCGCCGCGTGGTGCGCGCGCAACCGCCCGACCAGGGCGGCGCCGGGCTCGGGGCCGCCGCGCAGGGCCGGGGCGCGCCAGCCGGGTACGACGACCAGGTCCTCGGGTTTCAGCGGCGGCCATTCCGTCCGCGCCGTGAGCGGGAGTCCCTGCGCGCTGGTGACCTGCGGGGACTCGGCGACGTAGTCGAGGACGTACGGCTGCCCGAGGTCCGCCGCCGTGGAGAAGACCTGGGCCGGTCCGGCCAGGTCGAGGAGGTGGACGCCGGGCAGCAGGACGAAGACGACGCGGGTCATACGGGCGATGCTGCCAGCTCCGCGACGGTGGCGATGCGGGCGAAGCGGTCGCGCAGGACGGCCTGGGTGCGCTCCATGATCGCGTCCACGCCCAGGTCCCCGATGGGGTTGGTGGTGGTCGCGTCGGCCACGAAGACGATCTCGTAGCCGAGGTCGCTGCCGAGCCGGGCGGTGGTCTCGACGCACTGCTCGGCACGGATGCCGCACACCCACAGCTCGCCCACGCCCGCCTCGGTCAGCAGCTGCTGGAGGTTGGTGGTGGTGAACGCGTTGTGCGCGGTCTTGCGCAGTACCGGCTCCCCGGGCAGTGGCGGCTCCAGCTCGTCCAGGAGCCGTACGTGTCCGAGGTCCGGGTCGAAGACGTCGCCGCTGCCGGGCTCGGTGTGCAGCACCCAGACGACGAGGTCGCCGTGGTCGCGGGCGAGCCGGACGAGCCGGTTGACGGGTTCGGCGATCTCGGGGTTGCCGATCTCCTTCCACAGCGGACGGGCGCGGAAGGATTCCTGGACATCGATGACGACGAGTGCTCGCTTCATGTCATCCAGTCTGGCCTGGGGATACATGGCTGCGGCAGACACGATCGGGGCCGGGTGCGGAACGATCCGGTCACTCGCGGGGCGAGGTCAGGTCCCGGACGCGCCGGGACCTGACGGACGGCCGGGTTACGCGGTCTGCTCCGCGTTCAGGCTCATCGGGCCGTAGATCTCGGTGCTCTCCTCGAACAGCCGCACCTGCTCCGCGCCGCCCTCCAGGAGTTCCTTCCAGTGCTCGCCGATCCAGGACTCGGCGTCCCCCTGGGTGGTGAACTCCTCCGGCTCGACCGCGGGCGGGACCTCCGTCCCGTCGGCCTTCTCGAACCGCCACGTCCATGCCGTCATGCGGGCCTCCTTCGATCCGACGCTGCGGGCAGCGTATGCGCTCGGCGGCGCCGGTCACAGGAGATCGTGGATCATCACCCGCCCAGGGCACCGGCCCAGGACCCCGGCCACGGGGGCGACACGCCCCGCGCCGCCGCGCCTTCGGGGGTACCGGGGCGCGGGAGCCGCGGGGCCGGGTGAAAATCGGTCCGTGGACGTCACTCTGCTCGGTACCGGTGCCCCGCCGGGGCTGCCCCGGCCCGACTGCCCCTGTGCCGTGTGCGCGACCGCCCTCGGGCCGGACGCGCGGGCGGCAACCGCGCTGCTCGTGGACGACGCGCTGCTGCTCGACCTCACCCCTGGCGCGGCCTTCGCGGCGGCGCGGGCAGGGCACTCGCTGGGCGGGGTGCGCCAGGTGCTGCTCTCCCATCCGCACGACGGACCCGCCGTGGAGGTGCCCGCCGGACTGCCGCAGCCGGTGCGGGTGCCGGACGGCCGCGAGCTGACCCTGCTGACCGGGCACCGGGTGCGGGCCCTCGCGATGGACGCGGGCGGCACCGGGTACGCGGTGACCGGGCCGGACGGACAGCGGCTGCTGTATCTGCCGCCGGGCGGCTTCCCGGCGGGGCTCGAAGCCCCGACCTGGGCGTACCACCTGGTCCTTGCCGACGTGGTGGGCCGCCCGGACGCGCTGGCCCGGCTGCGCGCGGCCGGTGCGGTCGGCCCGACGACGGACGTGGTCGCCGTCCACCTCGACCACGACGTGCCGCAGGGCGCCGAGGTCGCGCGACGGCTCGCGGCGGCCGGGGCGCGCGCGGTGCCGGACGGTACGACGCTGATCGTGGGGGCGTACGAGGAGGTGCCGGACGTGCCACGCCGGACGCTGGTCCTCGGCGGCGCCCGCTCGGGCAAGTCGGTGGAGGCGGAACGCCGCCTGGAGGCGTTCCCCGACGTGCTGTACGTCGCCACCGGCGGCACGCGCGGCGGCGACTCCGAGTGGGCGGAGCGGGTCGCGGCGCACCGCGAGCGGCGGCCGGGGTCGTGGCGTACGACGGAGACGACGGACCTGGTGCCGGTGCTGGCCGAGGAGGGGCCGCCGGTGCTCATCGACTGCCTGTCGCTGTGGCTCACGGACACGATGGACGCGGTCGGGGCGTGGGACGACGCGGAGTGGGCGGACGGCGGCGAGAAGGCGCTGCGCGAGCGGGTGCGGGAGCTGGTGGCGGCGGTGCGCGGGGCGCGCCGCACGGTGGTGGCGGTGTCGAACGAGGTGGGCTCGGGCATCGTCCCGGCCACCGCCTCCGGGCGCCGCTACCGCGACGAACTCGGCCGTCTGAACGCCGCGTTCGCGGCCGAGTGCGAGCAGGTGCTGCTTGTGGTGGCGGGGCAGGCGCTGGTGCTGCGGGGGTAGCCCCCGCGTGTCGCCAGGGGTCAGCCGGAGGTGTCCTCCTTGCGGGCCACCACCCGGCAGGCGTTGGCGAAACGCGTGCGCCGGGTCAGCGGGGAGAGCAGCAGCTCCGCCCCGGCTGCGGCGGTCAGCGCCGGGGCGGTGGCCCTGCGCAGGGGCGGCGGGACGTGGGTCAGCGCCATCGAGAGCGCGGCCGTGAGGTCGTACGGCAGATGGGCGGCGGCGCGGTCGGTGCTGACGATCGCGCAGCCCCGTTCGGCCAGTTCGGCGCGGAGGTTGGCGAGCGGGGGCAGATGGAGGTGGCGCGGCTGGCCGTGCGGGAGCCACCACTTGCCGAGGAGCGCGGCGAACGCGCTCGCCGGGTCCGGGACTTCGAGGACGAGATGGCCGCCGGGGCGCAACACCGTGAGGGCGGCGCGGAGTTCGGCGCGCGGGTCGGGGACGTGCTCCAGGTGGTGGAACATGCTGACCACGTCGTAGCGGGCGCGCAGCCGTTCCGTGACGCCCGGGGTGGTGAGGAAGCCCCGGTGGGCCTCCTCGATCCGCCCGGCGGCGCGGGCCTTCTCGACGCGGGCGGTGGGGTCGAGGCCGTCGAAGCTGGTGTAGGGGAAGAACTCCTGGGCGGCCTCGGGGAAGCGGCCGTCTCCGGTGCCCACGTCGAGCCAGCTCTCGGGGTCGCCGAGGCCGGTCAGGGCGCGGGCGGTGGCGCGGTGGCGGCGGTGGACCGCACGCGGGGACAGCACACGGGCGGCGATCCGGTCCAGATGTCTCTCGCAGGCGTCCTTCTCGTACGCGGCGAGGTCGTCGGCGGCGAGCCGGGGGTTCTGGAAGGTGTGGGCGCAGTCGGCGCACTCGTCGAGCCCGAAGATCCCGGGGCGCTCCCGCAGCGGGTCGGGGGCGCGCAGCCGGGTGCGCAGCCTCGGCGAGCCGCACCAGGGGCAGTCCGCGCGGAGCGGTCCGGAGAATCCGTCGGTGGACTGCGGGGCGGGTGACGAGGGCTGCATGGGCGGCTCCCTGTACGGCATTTCGCGGTAAAGCGGAACGTATGGGATACCGATCTTGGGTGCAACGACGTGCCGGTGATGGGCTCCCGGTGTGGCGCGGAGGCGGCGGGGCGCTGACGGTACTGTTCCGCGAATGAGCAGGATTGATCTGGACGAGTTCTCCGATCTGATCGAGCGCCCGGACGGCGCCGTGCGCCGCGAGGCCGAGGCCCGGCGGGAACGTCTGGCCGTGCGGCCCGGTTCGCTCGGGCGCCTGGACGAGCTGGGCGAGTGGCTGGCGGCCGCGCGGGGCACCGTGCCGGTGCGCCAGATCGAGCGGCCGCGCGTGGTGCTCTTCGCCGGTGACCACGGCGTCGCCCGGCTCGACGTCTCGGGCCGCCCCGCGGGCACCGCCCGGGAGCTGGTGCGGGGCGTGCTGGAGGGCGCGAGCCCGGTGGCGGTGCTGGCCCGCCGTCTCGACGTACCGGTACGGGTCGTGGATCTCTCCGTGGACTGCGAACCGGACGCCTTCCCGGCGGAGGTCGTACGGCACCGGGTGCGGCGCGGCAGCGGCCGGATCGACGTCGAGGACGCGCTGACCCCGGACGAGGCCGAGGCGGCCTTCCGGGCGGGCGTGGCCGTCGCCGACGAGGAGGCGGACTCGGGCACGGACCTGGTGGTGCTCGGGGATCTGAGCGTGGGCGGTACGACGGCGGCGGCGACGCTGATCGCCGCGCTGTGCGGCACCGACGCCTCGGTGGTGACCGGGCGCGGCGGCCTCGCGATCGACGACCTGGCGTGGATGCGCAAGTGCGCGGCGATCCGCGACGCGCTGCGCCGGGCCCGCCCGGTACTCGGCGACCAGCTCCAGCTGCTCGCGACGGTGGGCGGCGCGGACCTGGCCGCGATGACCGGGTTCCTGCTCCAGTGCGCGGTGCGCAAGCTGCCGGTGATCCTGGACGGGGTGGTGTCCGCCGCGTGCGCGCTGGTCGCCCAGCGCGTTGCCTTCCGGGCGCCGGACTGGTGGCTCGCGGGCCATGTCAGCGGCGAGCCGGGCCAGGCCAAGGCGCTGGACCGGATGGCCCTGGAGCCGCTGCTCGACCAGGGCGTGCGGGTCGGCGAGGGCGTGGGCGCGCTGCTTGCGCTGCCGCTGGTACGGGCCGCCGCCGCGCTCGCGGCGGAGCTGCCGGAGGTGAAGGCGGAGGAGACCGGGGCGGAAGCGGCTGAGGAGACCGGGGCCGGGGAGGTCGCGCGGCCCGAGGAGTGAACCCCTCGGGCCATCCGCGGAGCCCCCCGCCGATGAGCGCGTTTCGCGGCTTTGGCGCCCATATGATCACCCGTCATGGGAGACGCCCGAATCGCCGTGGACCCGCAGGCCGAGCCCGGGCGGCGGTCCGGCGGCCGGTCCCGCCGGGCCGCCGCGTGCGCGGTCTGGTACCTGCGGGCCGTCGCCTTCGTCAACTTCCTCAGCGCGGTGTGGGTGTCGCTGGGCCAGGACGTGCGCCGCCACAACCAGGAGAACCTGTTCACGCCGTACCTGCTGACGGCGGGCTTCGCCTCCGGGGTGTTCACGGCGTTCCTCGCGATCACCATGCGGCGGCGCAAGCGGGCGGCCTGGATTCTCAACCTGGTGCTCAGCGGGGTGTTCCTCGCGCTGTTCGCCTTCGCCATGGTGTTCCCGGAGATCCACCGCTCGGCGCAGAACTGGGTCTCGCTGGTCCTCACGGCCGCCTTCGTCGCCGCGCTGCTCACCGGCCGCCGCGCGTTCTACGCCAAGGGCGACCGGGCCAACCCCCGGCTCGCCGCGACCGTCGCCGGCGGGGGCGGACTCGCCGCCTCGCTGCTTGCCGGGCTCCTGGTGACGGTCACCAACCAGGCGCCGGATGCGGCCCGTTCGACCTTCCTGGAGCGCTGGCAGTACGGCACCCTGCGGCTGATCTCGGTCGCCGCCGAGGAGTCCAGCTTCCCCGGCATCGACCCGCCCAACTGGGCGAACGTCAGCGTCAACGTGCTCAGCACCGCCCTGCTGCTCGCCGTCCTCTACGCCGCGTTCCGCTCCAGGCGCGCGGTCGACCCGCTCACCGAGGACGACGAGAAGCGGCTGCGCGAACTGCTGGACCGGCACGGCGAGCGCGACTCGCTCGGCTACTTCGCGCTGCGCCGGGAGAAGAGCGTGGTGTGGTCCCCGACCGGCAAGGCGGCCGTCGCCTACCGCGTGGTGGGCGGGGTCAGCCTCGCCTCGGGCGATCCGCTGGGCGACCCGGAGGCGTGGCCCGGCGCCATCGCGCCCTGGCTGGCCGAGGCGCGGGCGCACGGCTGGATCCCGGCGGTGATGGGCGCGAGCGAGGAGGCCGGGACCGTGTACGCCCGGCACGGCCTGGACGCGCTGGAACTCGGCGACGAGGCGATCGTGGAGGTCGCCGACTTCACCCTGGAGGGCCGCGCGATGCGCACGGTCCGCCAGGCGTACAACCGGGTGCGGCGGGCCGGGTACCGGGTGCGGGTACGGCGCCACGAGGACATCCCGGCCGCCGAGATGGCGTACCTCGTGCAGCGGGCCGACGACTGGCGCGACGGCGCCACCGAGCGCGGCTTCAGCATGGCGCTGGGGCGCCTCGCCGACCCCGGGGACGGCCGGTGCGTGATGCTGGAGTGCGTGGACGCCGAGGGGCGGCTGCGGGCGCTGCTGTCCTTCGTGCCGTGGGGCCCTGGCGGTCTCTCGCTGGACCTGATGCGCCGTGACCGGGACTCCGACAACGGTCTGATGGAGTTCATGGTCATCGACCTGCTGCGCGGGGCGCGGGAGTTCGGGGTGAGCCAGGTTTCGTTGAACTTCGCCGTATTCCGCTCGGTGTTCGAGCGGGGCTCGCGGCTCGGGGCGGGGCCGGTGCTGCGGCTGTGGCGGTCGCTGCTGAGCTTCTTCTCGCGCTGGTGGCAGATCGAGTCGCTGTACCGGGCCAACGCCAAGTACCGCCCGATCTGGGAGCCCCGCTTCCTGCTCTTCGAGAAGAGCGCGGACCTGCCCCGTATCGCGCTGGCCTCGGCCCGCGCCGAGGGCTTCCTGGAGGCGCCGGGGCTGCCGAAGTGGCTGCACCGCCGACACCTGGAGACCCACCGGTGAGGGCCCGCCGGTGAGCCGGGCGGTCCGGTGGGCCCGCGCCGAGTGGGGGCCGCTGTACGGCGCCCTGCGCGCGCGGGGCGGCCTGCCCGCGATCCCGATGACGCTCGCGGCGGTGTCCCTGACCGCGCTGCTCCAGTACGTCCAGAACCAGCCCTGGGGCTTCCGCGCGGTGGCGGCGGCCGGTGCCGTACGGGCCCAGGACCCGCTGTGGCAGGCCCTGCTGCGCACCCCGCTCTCGCTGTTCGTGCCCGCACTCGACCTGCCGGTGTGGGGCGCGCTGGCGCAGATCCTGTGCGTGTTCGGGATCGCGGAGATCTGCCTCGGCCGTCTGCGGACCCTCACCGTCGCCTACACCGCCACCCTCGCCGGAACGCTCTACGCCCGCCTCGGCATCGCCCTCGGCCCGCACTCCCCCCTCGGCCTGCCCGCCTCCGACGCCCTGGTGGTGGACACCGGCCCGTCGGCGGCCGTGGTCGGCCTCGCGGTGTTCGTGGCGGCCCGCTACGGCGCCCGTACGACGGCGGTCCTGGTGCCGGTGGCGATGGTCGTGGAGGTGCTGGCGAAGGACAACCTGGCGGGCAAGGAGCATCTGGCGGCACTGCTGGCGACGGGCGCGCTGTGCGCGGGCTCGGCGGTGCGACGCCGGTACAGGACCCGGACGCCGGGTCAGCCGCCGCGCGGGAGCCGCGCCGGGCTCGGGTCGGGCTTGCCGCCGATCCAGTCCTGGACGGCCCGTCGGGGGCCGGCCCAGCGGCGGTCGTGGCGGTAGGCGCGCAGGAGGGCACGGGCGCGGGCGCGGGGGCGGTGGACGTAGAACCGGCGGGCCCAGGGGGAGGTGGGGCGGGCCAGGCGGATCGCGCCCGCGAGGGCGAGCAGGGGCACGATGGCGCCGAAGATCGCGACACGGGCCTTGCCCTTGCTGAGCGCGACCAGTGAGAAGAAGAAGTTCACGGCGATGGTGGCGATGGCCCCGCCCCGGTCCTGGAGTTCGTCGGCGGAGAGGTCGTTGACGCCGAACGGGGAGAACCCGGCGAGGAGTAGTCCGACCAGGGCGGCGGTGAGCACGACGACCTCGACGCTCTTGCGGCCCTCGGCCGTCCAGTAGACGTCGTCCAGGTGCAGGATCAGCGCGAACTCGTCGAGCACCAGCCCCGCGCCGATCCCGAAGACGACGGCCGCGAGCCCGGCCCCGAAGCCGTGCCGGTCACTGGCGACGGCACCGAACCCGCCGACGAGGGTGAGGACGACCCCGGGCACCACGTGATGGATGTGCAGCCCGCCCGCGCTGACGTTGCCGAACGGCCCCTTCCCGGCGCGGATCAGGCGGGTGACGATCCGGGTGACGAGGAAGGTGAGCACGAACGCGGCGAGGGCCAGCAGCAGCGGAAGCTTGCCCGGCTCCAGGATGTTCCGCTCCCACCACTGCCCCATGTGCGCACTTTATCCCCGTTGCCCCGGAGCGGCGGCCCATGTCCGGCGCCCGGAGCAGCGCTTCCGCGCCCGCCCGGTAGCCTGCGCCGATGCCCGAGACCCCCGCCGACGCCCCGGCCCCCGCCCCTTCCCCGCTCGACGGCCTCCGCTTCGCCTTCGGCACCCTCACCGTGCTCCCCGTGCGGGTCCGCCGCTGGGACCGCGAGGCGGCGCGCGCGGGCATGCTGTGCGCCCCCGTGGCCGGACTTGCCGTCGGCGTCGGCGCGGCCGCCCTCGGCCTGCTCCTCCTGCTGCTCGGCGCCGGTCCGCTGCTCGCCGCCGTCGCCTCGGTGGCCGTACCGGCGGTGCTGACGCGGGGTCTGCACCTGGACGGGCTCGCCGACACGGCCGACGGGCTCGGCAGCGGAAAGCCCGCCGAGGACGCGCTGCGGATCATGAAGCGGTCGGACATCGGGCCGTTCGGCGTGATCACCCTGCTCCTGGTGCTGCTGGCCCAGGTGGCCGTCCTCGCCCAGCTCTACGGCACCTCCTGGACCCGGGGCGCGGTGGCCGCGCTCGTCTCGGCACTGGCGGCCCGCCTCGCGCTCACCCTGGCCGCGCGCGCCGGAGTGCCGGCCGCCCGTCCGGAGGGGCTGGGGGCGGCGGTCGCCGGGGTGGTCCCGGTGCCGGGCGCGACGGTGGCCGTGGCGGGGTGCGCGGCGCTCGCGGCGGCCTGCGGCGCGGCCTTCGGCGCGGGGGGCGCCGTCCACGCGGCGGTGGCCGTCCTGTTCGCCCTCGGCGCCGCCGAACTCCTGCTGCGCCACTGTGTCCGGCGCTTCGGCGGAGTCACCGGGGACGTGTTCGGCGCCCTCGCGGAGACGGCGGCGACGACGGCCCTGATCGTGCTCGCGCTGGGCGGCGCGGGGTAACCACCCTGTACGCGCGCGGAGTTGCCCGCAGGCGAAGGGACGGCCACGTTCGAGTGGCCACCCGGAGGAATGAGCGAGCGGGCGCACGCGCGTAGTCTCGTGGCGGGTGCTCGCCGACGGGGTGGAGACCCCGGTTGCCGAAGTGGTCCAACGCTGGGCCTAGGGTCGGCTCTCGGGCCCGGTCGACCCACCCCCCTTGCGTGAGGCCGCCCCACCGGGCGGCCGAGGAACGCAATCGGCCACTGCAACTTCACATCGGAAGCGAGATTTCACCACCGTGACTGCTCTGACTCTCAGCACCGCCGCGGCGCCCGGCCTGAGCGCCGACGCGATCGTGATCGGTGTCGCCAAGGCCGGCGCGGGCCCCGTCGTGGCGCCCGGCGCCGAGTCCGTCGTCGAGGCGTACGACGGCGCGCTGCCCGGCGTCCTGGAGACCCTCGGTGCCTCGGGTGCCGAGGGCGAGCTGACGAAGCTGCCCGCCCCGGCCGGCTTCGCGGCCCCGCTCCTGGTGGCGGTGGGCCTGGGCGCCGAGCCCGAGGCGGAGGACGGGTACGACGCCGAGACGCTGCGCCGCGCCGCCGGTGTGGCCGCGCGCGGCCTCGCCGGGACCGGCAAGGCCGCGTTCGCGCTGCCCGTGGACGGCCCCGGTGCCGTCGCCGCGATCGCCGAGGGCGCGCTGCTCGGCGCCTACGCCTTCGACGCCTACAAGGAGAAGACCGAGGACGGCGAGGCGAAGAACGCCCCGCTGGCCGAGGCCGTCGTCCTCACCGCCGAAGGCGACGACAACGACGCGGCCCTCGCCCGCGCCGTCGCGGTCAGCGAGGAGCTCAACCGCGCCCGCGACCTGGTCAACACCCCGCCGAACGACCTCGACCCGGAGGCGTTCGCGGCCATCGCGCGCGCCGCCGCCGACGAGCACGGCCTGCAGATCGAGGTGCTCGACGACGCGGCCCTGGTCGAGGGCGGCTACGGCGGCATCATGGGCGTCGGCGGGGGCTCCGCCGCCACCCCGCGCCTGGTCAAGCTGGCCTACACGCACCCCGAGGCCGAGAAGCACCTGGCCTTCGTGGGCAAGGGCATCACCTACGACTCGGGCGGCATCTCGCTCAAGCCCGCCGGGCACAACGAGACGATGAAGTGCGACATGGCCGGTGCCGCCGCCGTGTTCGCCGCGGTCGTCTCCGCCGCCCGCCTCGGCCTGAAGGTCAACGTGACCGGCTGGCTGGCGCTCGCCGAGAACATGCCGTCGGGCTCCGCCGTCCGCCCGGGCGACGTGCTGCGCATGTACAGCGGCAAGACCGTCGAGGTGCTCAACACCGACGCCGAGGGCCGCCTCGTCCTCGCGGACGCGCTGTGGGCCGCCTCGGCCGAGGAGCCGGACGCGATCGTGGACGTGGCCACGCTCACCGGCGCCATGGTGCTGGCGCTCGGCAACCGCACCTTCGGCATCATGGCGAACGACGAGGCCTTCCGCGCCTCGCTGCACGACGTGGCCGAGGAGGTCGGCGAGCCGGCCTGGCAGATGCCGCTCCCCGAGCACCTGCGCAAGGGCATGGACTCCCCCGTCGCGGACATCGCGAACATGGGCGAGCGGATGGGCGGCGGCCTGGTCGCCGGTCTGTTCCTGCAGGAGTTCGTCGGCGAGGGCATCACCTGGGCGCACCTGGACATCGCGGGCCCGGCCTTCAACGAGGGCGGCCCCTTCGGCTACACCCCGAAGGGCGGCACCGGTTCCGCGGTCCGCACGCTGGTTCGGCTCGCCGAGCTGACCGCCGACGGCGACCTGGGCTGAACCGCCCGTCGTAGCAGGGGGCGCGGGCCCGTTCCGCGCCCCTCGGGGAGGCACCCCCGAGTACCACCCCTGACACGACTCCGCCCCAGGTGAGGGCGGGGCCGGTCGGTCCGAGGGGCGCGCGGCCGCGCATCGACGCGGCCGCGCGCCCCTTTTTCGATGCCGTGCCCCCGGAGCGGACGTGGGGCGTCTCACACCCCGGCCCGGCGTATGGACCACCCCGGACAAGTGCAAAGATGGAGCCCGGCAGGACAGGGCCCCACCCGAGGGCCGAAGCATCAAGCGGCCGGACACCAGCCGCCTGCCGGTCACCGACGACCGGCGTACGGCGCACATGCATGGAGGACGTGACGTGGCGAACGACGCCAGCACCGTTTTCGACCTAGTGATCCTCGGCGGTGGCAGCGGTGGTTACGCCGCGGCCCTGCGCGGAGCGCAGCTGGGCCTGGACGTCGCCCTGATCGAGAAGGACAAGGTCGGCGGCACCTGCCTGCACCGGGGCTGCATCCCCACCAAGGCCCTGCTGCACGCGGGCGAGATCGCCGACCAGGCCCGCGAGAGCGAGCAGTTCGGTGTGAAGGCCACCTTCGAGGGCATCGACGTCCCGGCCGTCCACAAGTACAAGGACGACGTGATCTCGGGCCTCTACAAGGGCCTCCAGGGTCTGATCGCCTCGCGCAAGGTGACGTACATCGAGGGCGAGGGCCGGCTGTCCTCCCCCACCTCCGTGGACGTCAACGGCCAGCGCGTCCAGGGCCGTCACGTCCTGCTCGCGACCGGCTCCGTGCCGAAGTCGCTGCCGGGCCTGGAGATCGACGGCGACCGGATCATCTCCTCCGACCACGCCCTCGTCCTGGACCGCGTGCCCAAGTCCGCGATCATCCTCGGCGGCGGTGTCATCGGCGTCGAATTCGCCTCGGCCTGGAAGTCCTTCGGCGCCGACGTGACCGTCATCGAGGGCCTCAAGCACCTGGTGCCGGTCGAGGACGAGAACTCCTCCAAGCTCCTTGAGCGTGCCTTCCGCAAGCGCGGCATCAAGTTCAACCTCGGCACCTTCTTCGAGAAGGCCGAGTACACCCAGGACGGCGTCAAGGTCACCCTCGCCGACGGCAAGGAGTTCGAGGCCGAGGTCCTGCTCGTCGCCGTCGGCCGCGGCCCGGTGTCGCAGGGTCTGGGCTACGAGGAGCAGGGCGTCGCGATGGACCGCGGCTACGTCCTGGTCGACGAGTACATGCGCACCAACGTGCCGACCATCTCGGCCGTCGGTGACCTCGTCCCGACCCTCCAGCTCGCGCACGTCGGCTTCGCCGAGGGCATCCTGGTGGCGGAGCGCCTGGCCGGTCTGAAGACCGTCCCGATCGACTACGACGGTGTCCCCCGCGTGACGTACTGCCACCCGGAGGTCGCCTCCGTGGGCATCACCGAGGCCAAGGCCAAGGAGATCTACGGCGCGGACAAGGTCGTCGCCCTGAAGTACAGCCTGGCGGGCAACGGCAAGAGCAAGATCCTGAAGACCGCGGGCGAGATCAAGCTCGTCCAGGTCAAGGACGGTGCCGTGGTCGGCGTCCACATGGTCGGCGACCGCATGGGCGAGCAGGTCGGCGAGGCCCAGCTGATCTACAACTGGGAGGCGCTGCCGGCCGAGGTCGCCCAGCTCATCCACGCCCACCCGACGCAGAACGAGGCGCTCGGCGAGGCGCACCTGGCGCTGGCCGGCAAGCCGCTGCACGCCCACGACTGAGCCATCGGCCCCCGGGCGCGACGACACAGACTTCCGCAATTCCTTAAGGAGCAACCGAAACCATGGCGGTTTCCGTAACCCTTCCGGCGCTCGGTGAGAGCGTCACCGAGGGCACTGTCACCCGCTGGCTGAAGGCCGAGGGCGAGCGCGTCGAGGCCGACGAGCCGCTGCTCGAGGTGTCGACCGACAAGGTCGACACCGAGATCCCCTCGCCCGTCTCCGGCGTGCTGGCGTCCATCAAGGTCGCCGAGGACGAGACCGTCGAGGTCGGTGCCGAGCTGGCCCTGATCGACGACGGCTCCGGCGCCCCCGCCGCGGCCCCGGCCGCCGCCGAGGCCCCCGCCGCTGCCCCGGCCCCGGCCGCCGAGCCCGCCCCGGCGCCCGTCGCCGAGGCCCCGGCCGCCCCCGCCGCTCCGGCCGCCGAGGCGCCCGCCGCTCCGGCCGGTGCCGCCCAGGGCACCGACGTGGTGCTGCCCGCGCTCGGCGAGTCCGTCACCGAGGGCACCGTCACCCGCTGGCTGAAGTCGGTCGGCGACTCGGTCGAGGCCGACGAGCCGCTGCTCGAGGTCTCCACCGACAAGGTCGACACCGAGATCCCGGCGCCCGTCTCGGGCACGCTGCTGGAGATCGTGGTCGGCGAGGACGAGACCGCCGAGGTCGGCGCCAAGCTCGCCGTCATCGGCGTCGCCGGTGCCGCCCCCGCGGCCGCCCCGGCCCCCGCCGCCGCTGCCCCGGCCGCGCCCGCCGCCGCTGCCCCGGCCGCCCCTGCGGCTCCGGCCGCTCCGGCTCCCGCTGCCCCCGCCGCTCCGGCCGCGCCCGCCGCTGCCGCCCCGGCTCCGGTGGCCCCGGCCGCTCCGGTGGCCCCGGCCACCCCGGCTCCGGCTCCGGCTCCGGTCGCCCCGGCCACCGCGCCCACCTCCCCGACCGCCACCCAGGCGACCGACGAGGGCGCCTACGTGACCCCGCTGGTGCGCAAGCTCGCCGCCGAGAACGGCGTCGACCTGGCCGGCGTCAAGGGCACCGGTGTCGGCGGCCGTATCCGCAAGCAGGACGTCCTCGCCGCCGCCGAGGCCGCGAAGGCCGCCGCCCCGGCTCCGGCTCCGGCCGCCGCCGCCGCTCCGGCCGCCGCGAAGAAGGCCCCGGCGCTCGAGGTCTCCCCGCTGCGCGGCCAGACCGTCAAGATGACCCGCATCCGCAAGGTCATCGGCGACAACATGGTCAAGGCGCTCCAGGAGCAGGCCCAGCTGTCGTCGGTCGTCGAGGTCGACGTCACCCGTCTGATGAAGCTGCGCGGCAAGGCGAAGGACTCCTTCGCCGCCCGTGAGGGCGTCAAGCTCTCCCCGATGCCGTTCTTCGTCAAGGCCGCCGCGCAGGCGCTGAAGGCCCACCCGGTCATCAACGCCAAGATCAACGAGGCCGACGGCACGATCACCTACTTCGACACCGAGAACGTCGGTATCGCGGTGGACTCGGAGAAGGGCCTGATGACCCCGGTCATCAAGCACGCCGGTGACCTCAACATCGCGGGCATCGCCAAGGCGACGGCCGAGCTGGCGGGCAAGGTCCGCGCCAACAAGATCACCCCGGACGAGCTGTCCGGCGCGACCTTCACCATCTCCAACACCGGTTCGCGCGGTGCCCTGTTCGACACGATCATCGTGCCGCCGGGCCAGGTCGCGATCCTCGGCATCGGCGCCACGGTCAAGCGCCCGGCCGTCCTGGAGACGGAGGAGGGCACGGTCATCGCCGTCCGCGACATGACCTACCTGACCCTCTCCTACGACCACCGCCTGGTCGACGGCGCCGACGCGGCCCGTTACCTGACGACGGTCAAGCAGATCCTGGAAGCGGGCGAGTTCGAGGTAGAGCTCGGCCTGTAACTCCCTGGCCTGTGAAGAAGCCCCCCTGTCGAAGGACAGGGGGGCTTCGCCGTTCCTGGGGAAGCCTGAGCTTGTCAGCGCCGGGCAACGACCACTCCCTGAAGGGGCGCGGGGAACTGCGCGACCAGCCACGACGAACCCGCACACACCCCAAACCCGCACCCCTACGGCGAGATGCCTCGAAAACACCCTGTGCCCCTCGTCTCACCTGGGCAAAAGCACCCCTATGCGCCGCACGGCATCCGCACGGCACCCTTATCGTCGTAGAGCCACCTCGCGAAGGAGCCCAGAATGACCGCGCCCGTCGTCCACTCGCTGCGCGAACAGATCCGCGAGCACATCGTGGAGGGCATCGTCAGCGGCCGCTGGCAGCCGGGCGAGCGCATCGTGGAGCGCCGTATCGCCACGGAACTGGAGGTCAGCCAGACCCCGGTCCGCGAGGCGCTCCGCGAGCTGGAGACCCTCCGCCTGATCGAGTCGGCCCCCAACAAGGGCGTCCGCGTACGCAACCTGACCGCGGCCGACCTGGAGGAGAGCTACCCCGTACGAGCGGGCCTGGAGGCCATAGCGGCGGAGCTGGCGGCCGACACCCTCGCGGAGGACTGCTCGGCCCTGGAGCCCCACGTAACCGCCCTTTACGAGGCCGACCAGGCCGCCGACGGCACCGGCCAGGTCCGCCACACCGTCGGCTTCCACCGCGAACTGGTGCGCGCCGCGGGCAACTCCGTGCTGCTGCACACCTGGGAGGGCCTCGGCATCGAGGTCTTCACCGCCCTGTCGATCCGCTGGCTGGGCACCGTCCAGCAGTCGTACGCGGAGGAGCACCAGGAGCTGGTGGAGGCGTTCAAGCGCCGTGACCCCCGGATCGCGGAGCTGGTGAAGGCGCACGTTCTGGGCTGCGCGCCCCGCGCCTGAGCCGTACCCCGCTCACCTGCGAAAACGGGGACGAAAACCGCCAAAAACACGGCACCCCGTGCCTGTCCAAAAGACACCGGGTGCCTACTTTCGCGCAAAGACGGGGTTTTCACCCCCAAACCTTTGATCGATCATCGATCAGGGAGTTACAGTCCTCGACGGCCCTGTCCTGCCAAAGACCAAGGGCACCCCCAAGCTCTCAACCATGAGAGCACCCCCTTCGACTGAGGAAGGCGGCGACATGACCGACCCCAACGCCATCCAGCAGAGCGCGCTCGACCAGCTCCCGGACCGCGACGCCGAGGAGACCGCCGAGTGGCGTGCCTCCCTGGACGCCGTCGCCAGGGAGGCGGGCCCGCATCGCGCCGCGTACCTGATGCGGCGGACGCTGGAGCGTGCCGAGGCGGACGGCATCGGCCTGCCGAAGCTCGTCGAGACGGACTACCTCAACACCATCCCCACCGCCGCCGAGCCGGGCATCCCCGGTGACGCCGCGCTGGAGGCCCGGATCACCGCCTGGAACCGCTGGAACGCGGCCGCGATGGTCACCCGGGGCAGCAAGTACGGCGTCGGCGGCCACATCGCCACCTTCGCCTCCGCCGCGTGGCTGTACGAGACCGGCTTCAACCACTTCTTCAAGGGCAAGGAGGGCGACGGCTCGGGCGACCAGCTCTACATCCAGGGCCACGCCTCCCCGGGCATCTACGCCCGCGCCTTCCTGGACGGGCGGCTGACCGAGACCCAGCTCGACAACTTCCGCCAGGAGGCGGGCGGCAACGGCCTGCCCTCCTACCCGCACCCCCGCCGCCTGCCCTGGCTGTGGGAGTTCCCGACGGTGTCGATGGGCCTCGGCCCGCTCTCCGCGATCTACCAGGCGCGGTTCAACCGCTACCTGACCAACCGCGCCATCAAGGACGTCTCCGCCTCGCACGTGTGGGCGTTCCTCGGCGACGGCGAGATGGACGAGCCGGAGTCGACGGCGGCCCTCGCGCTCGCCGCCCGTGAGGAGCTGGACAACCTCACCTTCGTCATCAACTGCAACCTCCAGCGCCTCGACGGCCCGGTCCGCGCGAACTTCAAGATCGTGCAGGAGCTGGAGGCCCAGTTCCGCGGCGCGGGCTGGAACGTCATCAAGACCCTGTGGGGCACCGCCTGGGACGAGCTGTTCCAGCTGGACACCACGGGCGCGCTGGTCCGCCGCCTGCGCCAGGTACCGGACGCCCAGATCCAGACGTACCAGACGCGTGACGCGGCCTACATCCGCCAGGACTTCTTCGGCGCCGACCCGGCGCTGGTGGAGATGGCGAAGCTGCTGAGCGACGACAAGATCCTCGAGTGCTTCCACCTCTCGCGCGGCGGCCACGAGGCCCGCAAGGTCTACGCCGCGTACAAGGCTGCCGTCGAGCACAAGGGCGCGCCGACCGTGATCCTGGCCCAGACGGTCAAGGGCCACACCCTCGGCCCGGGCTTCGCCTCCAAGAACGCCAACCACCAGATGAAGAAGCTCTCGGTGGACGAGTTCAAGGCGATGCGCGACCTCCTTGAGCTGCCGATCCCGGACAGCGCCTTCGCCGACGGCCAGGTGCCCTACGGCCACCCGGGCGCCGACTCCCCCGAGGTCCGCTACCTCCAGGAGCGCCGCGCGGCCCTCGGCGGCCCGGCCCCGGCCCGCCGCACGCAGCCGCTGCCCGCGCTGCCCGCCCCCGCCGACAAGGCGTTCGCCTCCTTCGACAAGGGCTCCGGCTCGCAGAACGTGGCGACCACCATGGCGTTCGTCCGCCTGGTCAAGGACCTGGTCCGCGACAAGGAGACCGGCAAGCGCTGGGTGCCGATCGTCCCCGACGAGGCGCGCACCTTCGGCATGGAGTCGCTGTTCCCCTCGCTCGGCATCTACTCGCCCAAGGGCCAGACGTACGAGCCGGTCGACCGCGACCAGCTGATGTACTACAAGGAGGCCAAGAACGGCCAGATCCTCAACGAGGGGATCACCGAGGCCGGTTCGATGGCCGACTTCATCGCCGCGTCCAGCGCGTACTCCACGCACGGCGAAGCGATGATCCCGTTCTACATCTTCTACTCGATGTTCGGCTGGCAGCGCACGGCCGACCAGATGTGGCAGCTCGGCGACCAGCTCGGCCGCGGCTTCCTCGTCGGCGCGACGGCCGGCCGTACGACCCTGACGGGCGAGGGCCTCCAGCACGCCGACGGCCACTCCCCGGTCATCGCCGCGACCAACCCGGCCGCGCTGACGTACGACCCGGCGTTCGCCTACGAGGTCGCCGCCATCGTCAAGGAGGGTCTGCGCCGCATGTACGGCGAGGCCGCCGAGGGCGAGGACCAGGACGTCTTCTACTACCTGACGGTCTACAACGAGCCGCTGCCGCAGCCGGCCAAGCCGTCCGCCCCCGGCATCGACGAGGGCATCGTCAAGGGCCTGTACCGCTTCAACACGGCGGAGTCCGCGGGCGTGACCGTCCCGGCCAACGCCCCGCGCATGCAGCTGCTCGGCTCGGGTACGGCGATCCACTGGGCGCTGGACGCGCAGCGGATGCTCGCCGAGGAGTGGGGCGTGGCCGCCGACGTGTGGTCCGCGACCTCCTGGTCCGAGCTGCGCCGCGACGCCATGGACGCCGACGCGGCCCTGCTGCGCGGCGAGGAGCGGGTGCCGTTCGTGCGCCGGGCGCTCCAGGGCGCCGAGGGCCCGGTCCTCGCGGTCTCCGACTACATGCGCCAGGTCCCGGACCAGATCGCGCAGTGGGTCGACCAGGACTGGTCCTCGCTGGGTGCGGACGGCTTCGGCCTCTCCGACACCCGCGCGGCGGCCCGCCGTCACTTCGGTGTCGACGCCGAGTCGATCGTCGTCGCGGCCCTGGCGCAGCTCGCCCGGCGCGGCGAGGTCAAGGCGACGGCCGTGAAGGAAGCCCGCGAGAAGTACGGTCTGTGACCTTCTGAGGTCCGCTGAAGGGGTACGGCACGACGCCGTGCCCCTTCTTCGTTTTCCTCCGCCGTTTCCCGCCGTTCACCGTGCCGTTCCACGTGCGGGGTGCCGTGCGAGGCCCGATGCTGGTGCCGTGATGGACGAGACGGAGTTCTGGGAGCTGATCGACGCCACCCGCGAGGCCGCCGAGGGCGACCCCGAGGAGCAGGCCGACCTGCTGGTGGACCGGCTGCTCCAGCTGGACCCGGACATGGTCCTGGACTTCGCCCGTCACTTCGAGGCCCGCTACAACCGCGCGTACCGCTGGGATCTGTGGGGCGCGGCCTGGATTCTGCTGGGCGGCGCGAGCGACGACGCCTTCGACTACTTCCGGTGCTGGCTGATCGGCCAGGGCCGGGAGGTGTTCGAGGGCGCGCTGCACGATCCGGACGCGCTGGCGGAGCTGGTGGAGGACTTCGACGAGGAGATGGACGGGGACGGCGAGGAGCTGGGGTACGCGGCCGACGAGGCGTACGAGCGGCTGACCGGTGTGGTCGCCCCCGAGCTGGGCATCGCCCCGGCGCCCGCGGAGCCCGCGGGCACGGCCTTCGACTTCGAGAACGACGGCATGCTGGCGGAGCGCTATCCGGTCCTGTGGGAACGCTTCAGGGAGTGAGGCGTGCCCGCTCGCTTTCCGGCACCCCGCTCACCGGCCCTGCAGACGGGCCGCCGCGTTCCTGATCTCGGGGAGGCGGGCGCTCAGGGCGGCGCCGGGGCAGCTGGTCTGGTAGCCGTCGTTGTGGCCCGCGAGGGCCGGGAGGCTGGCGGCCGTGCCCGCCTTGTACCGGCTCAGCCCGTTGCTGGAGACCAGCCGGACGTGGGAGCGCGGGTCGATGCCGGCGAGGCCCAGCTTCCAGGCGGCCACGGCGGCGATCGCGTCGGTCATGGCGCGCGGGACGGGGACGCCCGCGGTGAAGGTGCCGAGCGCGGCGATCCCGGCGGTGCGGTGGTTGAAGCCCTGGGTGTGGGCGCCGGTGACGGGCCGGTCCACTCCCCCGGCGCGGCCCTCGTAGACGGTGCCGCAGCGGTCCACGAGGAAGCTGTAGCCGATGTCGTCCCAGTGCCGGCTGCCGGTCTGGCCCGCGTACAGGGCGCGGATGATGCGCGGGGCGTCGGCGCAGTCGTAGCCGTTGGGCGAGTCGGTGTGGTGGACGAAGACGGCGACCACCTTGTCGTCGTAGCGCGGGGCGGGCTGCTCGTGCCGGGCGGTGGCATCGAGCCAGACGGAGCGGGGCACGATCACCGGGCGGGGCGCGTGGTGGAGCGGGGACGGGACGGGGGCGGTCGTGGCGGGGTGCTCGGAGTGGTGGGCGACGATGCTCCCGCTGCCCCGCGCGAGGACCAGTACCGCGATCAGGGCGGTGATTCCGGGCAGGCAGCCGACGGCCAGCAGCACCGCGCCCGGTACCCGGACGCGCCGCCTCTGTCCGCCCGGTCCTCGCGTGGCACGCATGATCCCATCGTCGGATCGCCCGGCCGGGTCCGCGATGTGTGCTGTGCCACCCGGTGGAACCATCGTCCCCGTCCGGGACGTTTCCGGGGGTACACGCACACGTGTGCCGTTTCCCTCCCGGGGGCGCTCGTGCGCGACTGATCAGCGGGCTCGTCCCGCCCGTACTGGGGGGTCCGAGAGAAAGGCGGCTTCGTGGACCTGCTCGACGTGCTGCTCGTGCTGGTGGTCCTCGTCTACGCGGCGGCCGGTTACCGGCGCGGCCTGGTGGCCGGGTGTCTGTCGCTGGCCGGGTTCGTGGGCGGCGCGGCCGTCGGTGTCTGGGCGCTGCCCTGGGTGACGGGTCTGGTGACGCGCGGGTCGGCGGGGGCGATCGTGCTCGCGGTGCTGACGGTGCTGGTGCCGGGTGTGGTGGGGCACGAGCTGGCGGGGCAGCTGGGGCTGCGGCTGCGCAGCCGTATGGACCGCGCGGGCGGGGGCGCGCTGCGGATCGTGGACGGGATGGGCGGCGCGGCGGCCAACTCGGTGGCGGTGCTGATCGTGGCGTGGGTGGCGGCGAGCGTGCTGGCGGCGACGTCCTCGCAGACCCTGACGACGGCGATCCGGAGCTCGGCGATCCTCGGCGCGGTGCAGGAGACGATGCCGGAGACGACCCCGGGGTGGTTCTCGCGGGCCACCTCGGCGCTGACGGAGGCGGGTTTCCCGCAGGTCTTCAACCCGTTCGAGAACGAGTCCACGGCCCGGGTGGCCAAGCCCACCGGGGACAGCGTGACGGCGGAGGCGACGGAGGCGGCCCGGACGAGCACGGTGAAGATCGAGGGCGCGGTGGGCGCCGAGGGTCGCGAGGGCAGCGGGTTCGTGTACGCGCCCCGGCACGTGATGACGAACGCGCACGTGGTGGCCGGGATCGACGAGCCGTCGGTGCGGGTGGGCGGGGTCGGCCCGTCGTACGCGGCGCGGGTGGTGCTCTTCGACCCGGACCGGGACGTGGCGGTGCTCTACGTGCCCCGGCTGAGCGCCCCGGTGCTGCGCTTCGACGACGGCGCGCGGCGCGGGGACTCGGCGGTGGTCGCGGGCTATCCGGAGGACGGCGGCCTGAACCTTCAGGCGGCGACGGTGGCGAACCGGGTGCGGGCGACCGGCCAGAACATCTACAACGACCGCACGGTCACCCGCGAGGTCTACTCGGTCCGCTCGACGGTCCGCCCGGGCAACTCGGGCGGACCCCTGCTCACCACGTCCGGGCGGGTGTACGGCGTGGTGTTCGCCCGCTCCACCTCGGACTCCGAGACGGGCTACGTGCTCACGGCGGACGAGGTCGCGGGCGACGCGGCGCGGGCGGCGAAGGCGACGAAGCCGGTGGACACCGGGCACCTGATCACGTCGTAGGGCACCCGGGGCACCTCACAGGAAGCGGCCCATGCAGACGTCGTCGACGTACTCCCCGGCGATGAGGAACTCCTCCGGGAAGACGCCCTCGACCTTGAAGCCCTCGGCCTCGTAGAGCCGGCGGGCCGGGGCGTTGTGGCCGAGGACGCGCAGGGTGAGGCGCCGGGCGCCCTGTCGGCGGGCCAGTTCGACGGCGCCCCGGACCAGTGCGCGGCCGACGCCCAGGCCGCGTGCCTCCTCGGCGACGGCGATGCCCTGGATCTGCCGTACGTGCGCGTTCACGGCGAGCGGGGTGGGCGGGCAGATGCGGACGTAGCCGACGAGGCGGCCGTCGATTTCGGCGGCCAGGTGGTTCTCCGGGGGGTGCCGTTCGCCGAAGAAGGCCGGGTACGGCGGGCTCGGCTCGGGCTGCACCGAGTGCAGCGTGGACCAGGTGAGGCGGTCGAGCAGGGCCAGTTCCGCCTCGTCCTCGGGCCGGGCGGCGCGTATGAGGGGCTGTGTCATGGGAGGACTGTACGGCGGCGACTTGCGGCTCCGGTGGGCCGTTCTCCCCGGTTTCCGGGGGCGGGGCGGCCATGCTGGGCTCATGGAGCATTCGCGAATCGCGGTGGCCGGTGCGTCCGGTCTGATCGGCAGCGCCCTGGTGCGGTCCCTGCGGGGCGACGGGCACGAGGTGGTCCGGCTGGTGCGCCACGAGCCCCGGGGCGCGGACGAGGTGCGCTGGGACCCGGCGCGGCAGACCGTGGACGCGGCCGGGCTGAGCGGCTGCGACGTGGTGGTGAACCTGGCCGGGGCCGGGGTCGGGGACAAGCGCTGGACGCCGGAGTACAAGCGGCTGATCCGGGACAGCCGGGTCCTGGGCACGGCGACGCTCGCGGAGGCCGCCGCCGCGCTGCCGGAGCCGCCCCGGGTCTTCGTGAACGGCAGCGCGATCGGCTACTACGGCGACACCGGGGACCGGATCACGGACGAGAGCGCCCCGCCCGGCGACGGTTTCCTGCCCTCGGTGTGCGAGGAGTGGGAGGAGGCGGCGGCGCCGGTGCGGGAGGCGGGCGTGCGGACGGTGTTCGTGCGCACCGGTCTGGTGGTGGCGTCCGGGGGCGGGGCGTGGGGGCGGCTGTTCCCGCTGTTCAAGGCGGGACTCGGGGGGCGGCTCGGGGACGGGCGGCAGTACTGGTCGTACATCGCGCTGCACGACGAGGTGGCGGCGATCCGGCATCTGATCGACCGGGCGGACCTGTCGGGGCCGTTCAATCTGACCGCGCCCGACCCGCTGACCAACCAGCAGATCACCGAGGCGATGGGGCGTGTGCTGCACCGGCCGACGCCGTTCCCGGTCCCGGCGGCGGTGCTGCGCGCGGTGCTCGGCGAGATGGCCGGGGATGTGCTGGGCAGTCAACGGGTGGTGCCCCGGCGGCTGTTGGAGTCGGGGTTCGCTTTCGCGTTCCCCGGGATCGAGGACGCGATCCGCGCGGCGGAGTGACCGTATGCGACCTCCATGCGACCGTGCCCTGTCGATGCGCGACTGTCCCTGACCGTTCGGGGCCCTAACCTCGACCCGAACTCGGGTATCCCCGGGGCCTGTTGGGGGCATCACGTCTCCACCGGCCGCGCAACCACAGGAGGGGCCTCGTGCTTGAGCCCGCGTACCAGGTGGACGTCGTCGTCGTGGGAGCCGGGACCGCCGGACTCGCGGCGGCCTGTCGGCTCGCCAGTGCTGGAGTGACGACCACGGTCCTGGAGGCAGAGCCGTGTGTCGGCGGACGCATGTCGACCGAGAAGGTAGACGGCTTCCGGCTCGACCGCGTCGGACAGCCGCTGTTCACGTCCTGGCCCGAACTTCGCACCACCCCCGGCCTCGAAGCCCTGCCGCTGCGCCGCTTCGCGCCCGGGGTCCTGCTGCACCGCGACGGGCACCGGCACCGGGCGGGCACTCCGGCGGTCACCGGGGGCGCAAGGGGCGCACTTCACATCGCGCGCGCCCTCGCGAGCGCCCCTCGGGGCGCCGGAAGCGCCCGCGAGAGCCGTACCGGCGGGGCGGCCGGGGGCGCCATGGACCGGGCCCGGCTCGGCAGTGCGCTCAACCGGCTCGCCGCCACGCCCGTCGAACGCCTGCTGGCCCGCCCCGAACTGCCCGCCGCCCAGGCCCTCCAGGCGCGCGGCCTGCCGCCCCGCACCGTCGAGGGCTTCCTGCGCCCGCTGCTCGCCGCCCTGCTGTGCGACCCGGAGCTGACCACCTCCAGCCGGGCCGCCGACCTGGCGCTGCACGCCTTCGCGAGCGGACGGCTGTGCGTCCCGGAGGGCGGCGCCCAGGCGCTCCCCGACCGGCTGGCCCGCTCGCTGCCGCCCGGCACGGTGCGCACCGGCGTCCGCGTCACCTCGGTCTCCACCACCTCGGTCACCACCGCCGAGCACGGCGTGATCCGCTGCCGCGCGGTGCTCCTCGCGACCGGCGCGCGCGCCGCCGCCGAGCTGCTGCCCGGCCTGCGCGTGCCGGACTTCCACCCGGTGACCGTGGTCCACCACACCACCGACGACCCGGCCCCCGCGCTGGCCACCGGCTCCGCGCTGCTGCTCGACGCCGACCGCGGCGGCCCGGTCGCGCACACAGCGGTGATCGGCGCCGTGGACCCGGGCCGGGCGCCCGCCGGGCGCGTACTGATCTCCTCGACCGTCCTCGGCACCCCGCCCGGCGCCCCCGGCGAGCTGGACGGCGCCGTCCGCATCCAGCTGGCCCGGCTCTACGGCACCTCGACGCACCGCTGGGAGACCCTGGCCGTGCACCACACCCCCGAGGCCGTCCCCGCACAGCGCCCGCCGTACGACGCGCGCCGCCCGGTGCGCCTCATGGCGGGCCTGTACGTGTGCGGCGACCACCGCGACTCCGGCACCGTCCAGGGCGCCCTGCGCTCCGCCCACCGCGTCGCGGCGGCCCTCCTGGCCGACCTCGGCGCGGCGGGCTCGATGCACCGCGCCGACCCGGCGGCGACGGTGCCGCACGCGGCGTAGGACCGCACCGGAGGGGATGCCGGGGGTGTGACCTCAGCCCAGGGCGGCGGTCCGCTCCCGGTAGCCCCGGGCCGGGGCCGCGTCGCGGTACGGCTCCAGGCGGCGCTCGAAGTCCTTGACGTACTCGACCGCGCGCACCGAGCGCATCTCCGCCGCCTGGGCCGCCGCGTCGGCGGCCAGCGCGCACGCCTGGTCGAGTTCGCCGAGGCCGAGCCGGGCGGTGGCGAGGACCACCCGGCAGAACAGCCGACTGCGGGCGTGCGCCGGTCCGCGCAGCCGCAGCGCGCGCTCCGCGTGCTGCGCGGCCGCGCGGAACTGCTGGAGGTCCCGGTGGCAGTGGCCCAGCTCGTCCGCGAGCTGACCCTCGTCGAAGAAGCGCGCCCAGTGCGGCACCTCGTCGCCGGGCCGGGCGGCCTCCAGGGCGCGTTCGGCGCGCAGCAGCGCGGTGGTGCACGCCCGCGCCTCCCCGAGCATCGCGTGCGCCCGCGCCTCCGCCGCGTGCAGCAGCGCCTGGACGACCGGGGGCGCCGCCGTGCCGACCCCCTGCTGGGCGACCCGGGCGAGTTGCAGGGCCTCCCTGCCGTGCCCGAGGTAGACGGCCTGACGGCTCATGGTGACCAGCACGTAGGAGCCGTAGGACCGGTCCCCGGCGGCCTGCGCGAGCCGCAGCGCCTGGACGAAGTAGCGCTGGGCGAGCCCGTGGGCGGCGATGTCGTACGACGTCCAGCCCGCGAGCCGGGTGAGGTCGGCGGCGGCGCCGAAGAGCCGGCGGCCGGTCTGCTCGGAGTAGACCCCGCGCAGCATCGGCTCGCACTCGTGCTCCAGATAGCGCACCAGGGCCTGGCGGGCGTGGCCGCCGCCGTACTGGTCGTCGAGGGTGCGGAACAGCTCGCCGACCGAGCGCAGCGCGGCGATGTCGCCCGAGGTGACCCGGTGTCCGGAGGAGCGGTCGGGGTGGCCGGGCGGCCGGAGCGCGCCGGGGACCGGCTCGGTCCGCCCGGGCATGCTGCCGTGGCGGCCCTGCGCGGGCACCCGGGGTGCCGGTTCGCGGGCCACCCGGTCGTCGGGCCTGCCGATCAGCCAGTCCCGGCTGGGCACCACGAGCCCGGCCGGGGTGAAGGCGATCCGGCGCAGCTCGGCATGGCTGCCGGAGTCCTTGCGCCACAGCCCGCCGACGATGTCCACGGCCTCCTCCGGCGTGGACGCGAACTCGAGCCCGGCGTACACCGGCGCGCACGCGTCCAGGCCGAGGTCCTGCGCGGTGAGCCGGCGCCCCAGGCGGCGTGTGAAGACCTCGGCGATGAGCGCGGGGGTGGTGCCCCGGGGCTGCTGGCCGCGCAGCCAGCGGGTGACGGAGGTCTTGTCGTATCTGAGGTCCAGCCCGTGCTCCAGGCCGAGCTGGTCGACGCGCCGGGCCAGACCCGCGTTGGAGAAACCCGCCTCTGCGATGAGCGCGGCGAGCTGGCGGTTGGGGGTGCGCTGCGCGGGTCGGTCCGTCATCTGTGGTGCGGTCTCCTGCCTTCCAGCTCCCTCGGGTGCCGGGATCGCCTGTGAGCAGCCCTTTCGGCCGCACGAACGGCGCGAATGTAGCGGAGAGTGAGCAAGTAGTCGCACATTCCGCCGCGCATTCATCCGATCGTGTGAGCATCACCCGTGGGACTGACGTGTCCGGGCCGGACGTACAGTGGCGTGGGCGCCCGACGCGCCTGACAGACCCGACGAGGGGCGGCCTGAACGAGGGGCAGCCTGAGGGAGGCGCTTGCCGTGAGTGAGTTGCGGTTCGTCCACATGGGGTTCGGCGCGGACGCCGTCGAGTACCAGGAGGCGTGGGACGAGCAGCGCCGGGTGCACGCCGCCCGGTTCGCCGACGAGGTCCCCGACACCGTGCTGCTCCTCGAACACCCCCCGGTGTACACGGCGGGCCGCCGCACCGAGGACAGCGAGCGTCCGCTCGACGGCACCCCGGTCGTGGACGTGGACCGGGGCGGCAAGATCACCTGGCACGGCCCCGGCCAGCTGGTGGGCTACCCGATCCAGAAGCTGCCCCGCCCGGTCGACGTGATCGCGCATGTGCGCCGCCTGGAGGAGGCCCTGATCCGCGCCTGCGCGGAGTTCGGCCTCGAGACCAGCCGCGTCGAGGGCCGCAGCGGGGTCTGGGTGCTCGGCGACCCGGTCGAGCAGCGCCCCTCGCTCGGCGGCCTCTCCCTGGACTTCGACCCGCGTCTCCACGACGAGGAGTTCGACCCCCGGATGAACGGCCCGGAGTACGCGCCCTCCAACGCGGGCCAGCGCCGCGAGGACCGCAAGATCGCCGCGATCGGCATCCGCGTCGCCAAGGGCGTCACGATGCACGGCTTCGCCCTCAACGTGAACCCGGACAACCGCTGGTTCGACCGCATCATCCCCTGCGGCATCCGCGACGCCGGAGTGGCCTCGCTCGCGAACGAGCTGGGCCGGGACGTCACGATCGCCGAGGTCGTGCCGGTGGTCGAGCGGCACCTGCGGGCCGTCATGGAGAACGCGGACCTGAGGCCCCGGGTGATCGAGAAGACCGCCGCGGTCTGATCGGTCCGACCGGGAATGGTCCGATCGGTCCGACCGGGAATTCGGCCTGCGTCCGCGAGGTTTTCCTCACCCGTAGGGCCCAATGAACATGGGCGTACTCTGTGTACGCCGAAGAATCGAAGACTACTTCGCAACAAGCAGGGAGCCGGTCGTGTCCGCAGTCGCACCCGACGGACGCAAGATGCTGCGCCTGGAGGTCCGCAACAGCCAGACCCCCATCGAGCGCAAGCCCGAGTGGATCAAGACCCGGGCGAAAATGGGCCCCGAGTACACGAAGATGCAGAACCTCGTGAAGAGCGAGGGCCTGCACACGGTGTGCCAGGAGGCCGGCTGCCCCAACATCTACGAATGCTGGGAGGACCGCGAGGCCACCTTCCTCATCGGCGGCGACCAGTGCACCCGGCGCTGCGATTTCTGCCAGATCGACACCGGCAAGCCCGAGGCCCTGGACCGTGACGAGCCGCGCCGCGTGGGCGAGTCCGTGGTCACCATGGACCTCAACTACGCCACGATCACCGGCGTCGCCCGCGACGACCTGGAGGACGGCGGCGCCTGGCTGTACGCCGAGACCGTGCGCCAGATCCACGCCCAGACCGCGGGCCGTGAGACCGGCCGCACCAAGGTCGAGCTGCTGGCCCCGGACTTCAACGCGGTGCCCGAGCAGCTCGCCGAGGTCTTCGAGTCCCGCCCCGAGGTCTTCGCGCACAACGTCGAGACGGTCCCGCGCATCTTCAAGCGCATCCGCCCCGGCTTCCGCTACGAGCGCTCGCTGAAGGTCATCACCGAGGCCCGCGACTTCGGCCTGGTCACCAAGTCCAACCTGATCCTCGGCATGGGCGAGACCCGCGAGGAGGTCAGCGAGGCGCTGGTCCAGCTGCACGAGGCCGGATGCGAGCTGGTCACCATCACCCAGTACCTGCGCCCCTCGCTGCGGCACCACCCGGTGGAGCGCTGGGTCAAGCCGCAGGAGTTCGTGGAGCTGAAGGAGGAGGCCGAGCAGATCGGCTTCTCCGGTGTGATGTCCGGCCCGCTGGTCCGCTCGTCGTACCGCGCCGGCCGCCTCTACCAGATGGCGATCGAGAAGCGGGGCGCGTTCGTCGCGAGCCAGGCGGTCTGACGTACTGATCGCCGCCCCTACGGCGTGAGCAAGCCGTGTGAATTCACGCACAAGTTCCTACTGGCCAGTAATGGCCGAGTCGACGCGGTCCCGGCCGTCCTCCCTGATGAGGGCACCCGCCGGGGCCGCGCCGTCGTACGCGGGGTGCGCACCGGGGCTTCACTGGCGTTTGACCGGCCGGTCACGCCCTGGTAACACCAATCAGTGACCCTGGAATCACGCCCCGTACTCCACCCGCTCCGAGGGGGGACCTCGATCATGCAGGCCGCACCCGTCCGCGCCAACGCCATCCCGTCCCTCAGCGGCGCCCTGCGCGCCGTCGAGTCCCTGCTGATGAACGGCGGTCAGCGCACCGCCCGCCGCAACGCCTGGACGTCGGTCCTGGAGGACCGCCGCCGGGCCAAGGACCGCGTCGAGGCCCAGCAGGTCCTCGACCGCGCCGCTGCCCGTCCCTGACCCTCCCCCGCCCCGGTGTGACGCTTCCGACACCGCCGTCGAGAGTGCACCGGAGGCCACGTAGACTTCGTGGCATGGCGAGGAAGGAAACCGCGGCGGACGCCGCGAACGCAGGGCGACTGAAGCAGATCGCTCTCACGTACAAGATGACCCAGAAGGCCGACAAGACGATCGGCCTGGTACTGGCTGCCGTCGCACTCGGTATCTTCGGCGTCCTCCTCGTGATCGGCTTCCTGGTCGGGCATCCGTACTACTTCGGCTTCGCGGGCCTGCTGATCGGTCTGCTGTCCGCGGCCGTCGTGTTCGGCCGCCGGGCCGAGCGGGCCGCCTTCGGGCAGATGGAGGGCAGGCCGGGCGCCGCCGCGGCGGTGCTGGACAACATCGGCCGGGGCTGGAGCACCACCCCCGCCGTGGCGATGAACCGCAGCCAGGACGTCGTGCACCGCGCGGTCGGCAAGGCCGGCATCGTGCTCGTCGCGGAGGGCAACCCGAACCGGGTGAAGAGCCTGCTCGCGGCCGAGAAGAAGAAGATGAACCGCATCGTCGCGGACGTGCCCGTGCACGACCTGATCGTGGGCAGCGGCGAGGGTCAGGTCGACCTGAAGAAGCTGCGCACAACGATGCTGAAGTATCCGCGCGTCCTGACCGGCCCGCAGGTGACCGCCACCAACGACCGGCTGCGCGCGCTCGGCGACCTGATGACCAACATGCCGCTCCCGAAGGGGCCCATGCCCAAGGGGATGCGGATGCCGAAGGGCGGCAGCCCGAAGTCGCGCTGAGCGGCTTCCCGTACGTCCCGTACTCGTACGAGAGTGGGGCCCGACTGGAGGAATTCCTCCGGCGGGCCCCACTCTCGTATCTGCGTCTGCCGTATCTGTGTCTGCCGTATCCGCGTCCGCGGGCTAGATACGGACCTCGACGGTCTTGGCGAGCCGGTCGTGCAGGCCGCGGCCGTCGCGGTCCCAGACCAGGGCGGGGACGGCGAGGCAGAGCAGGACGGTACGGAGCAGGGCGCGCAACGGGTTGACGACGCCGGTCTCCAGGGCGACCACACGCAGCCCGAAGAGCCGCTTGCCCGGGGTGAAGCCGAGGGTGCCGACCAGGAGCGCGCTCATCGCGAAGAAGACGAGAAGCGCCCAGTTGCTGGTGGCGGGGCTGTTGCCGTGGGTGATCAGGCCGTATGCGATCAGGACGCACAGCCCCCAGTCCACGGCGAGCGCGCCGAGCCGCCTGCCGGGCCGGGCGACGGAGTTCGGACCGTCCTCGGGAAGCCCGAGCTGCTCGCCCCGGTACCCGAAGTCCGCGCCCGCCTCTTCCATGGCCGCGCGGGGCCCGGAGAGCCACGATCCCATTGCTTGCCTGTTGTCCACCCGTCCACGGTACTGTGCCGGGTTTTGATCACCGCGTGGAGGGGTGTGTCGGGGCTACGGTGGAGGGGCGGCCGGTTAACTTCTGCGAAACAAACGAGTCACGCCCGAGAAACCGCACGTCCCTAGTGTCGGAAAAAGCGTGTGCCACCGCACTGGCCGCACGACCCGATCTACCACCCCGACCGGACGGCCGGGAGTAGGAGGAGCTGGATGTTCCAGAACGCCGACGACGCCAAGAAGTTCATCGCGGACGAGGACGTCAAGTTCGTAGACGTACGTTTCTGCGACCTGCCGGGCGTCATGCAGCACTTCACCGTCCCCGTCGAGGCGTTCGACCCGGACGAGGAGCTGGCCTTCGACGGCTCGTCGATCCGCGGCTTCCAGGCCATCCACGAGTCCGACATGGCGCTGCGCGCCGACCTGTCGACGGCCCGCATGGACCCGTTCCGCCGCGACAAGACGCTGAACATCAACTTCTTCATCCACGACCCGATCACGGGCGAGCAGTACTCCCGCGACCCGCGCAACGTGGCCAAGAAGGCCGAGGCGTACCTCGCCTCCACGGGCATCGCGGACACCGCGTTCTTCGGCCCCGAGGCGGAGTTCTACGTCTTCGACTCGGTCCGCTTCGCCACCAGCGCGAACGAGGCGTTCTACCACATCGACTCCGAGGCCGGCGCCTGGAACACCGGTGCGGTCGAGAACAACCGCGGCTACAAGGTCCGCTACAAGGGCGGCTACTTCCCGGTGGCCCCGGTGGACCACTTCGCCGACCTGCGCGCGGAGATCTCCCTGGAGCTGGACAAGGCGGGCCTCAAGGTCGAGCGCCAGCACCACGAGGTGGGCACGGCCGGCCAGGCGGAGATCAACTACAAGTTCAACACGCTGCTCGCCGCGGCCGACGACCTGATGCTCTTCAAGTACATCGTGAAGAACGTCGCCTGGCGCAACGGCAAGACCGCGACCTTCATGCCGAAGCCGATCTTCGGCGACAACGGCTCGGGCATGCACGTCCACCAGTCCCTGTGGTCCGGTGGCGCCCCGCTCTTCTACGACGAGGCCGGTTACGCGGGCCTGTCGGACATGGCCCGCTACTACATCGGCGGCATCCTCAAGCACGCCCCGTCGCTGCTGGCCTTCACCAACCCGACGGTGAACTCGTACCACCGCCTGGTGCCGGGCTTCGAGGCGCCGATCAACCTGGTGTACTCGCAGCGCAACCGCTCCGCGGCGATGCGTATCCCGATCACGGGCTCCAACCCGAAGGCCAAGCGCGTCGAGTTCCGCGCGCCCGACTCCTCCGGCAACCCGTACCTCGCCTTCTCCGCCCTGCTCCTCGCGGGCCTGGACGGCATCAAGAACAAGATCGAGCCCGCCGAGCCGATCGACAAGGACCTCTACGAGCTGGCTCCCGAGGAGCACGCGAGCGTGGCCCAGGTCCCCACCTCCCTCGGCGCCGTCCTCGACCGCCTCGAGTCCGACCACGACTTCCTCCTCCAGGGCGACGTCTTCACCCCGGACCTCATCGAGACGTGGATCGACTACAAGCGCACGAACGAGATCGCTCCGCTGGCGCTGCGTCCGCACCCGCACGAGTTCGAGCTGTACTACGACGTGTAAACACTGCTTGACCTGCGGAAACGCAATCGGCATCCGCCTCGTCGGTGCAGCTCAGGAGAGACCTGACCTGCACCGACGAGGCGTTTCGAGGCTCGGTGGTGTCCTTCTGGGGCATCTCCGTGACGTCACGGCCGCCCACGGCGCCCTGCTGCACGGCTGCTCGGTCGGCGTCGGATCCGTTGTCGGGGTCGGGGCGATCCTGCTGAACGGGGTCGCGGTTGGGGCGAGCTGCCGGGTCTCCGCCGGGACGATGCTGGAGCCCAACTACTTCTGTGACCGGGGCCTTTGCCGGAGCGTGGCGGTCACGTGCGGTTCTGCGAGAGCGGGGGCACGGGTACGGCCGCCTCGACGGCGGGACGCTTGCGGCCCGGCCGGAGCATGCCCGTCAGGATGCCCACGACCACCAGGGCGGAGGCGAACACCGTGGTGAGCGTAACCCTCTCGCCCTGGTAGACCCAGGCCGTCAGGATGCCGAAGACCGGCACGAACAGTGAGAAGGGGGCGACCGTAGGGGCGTCGTACGTGCGCAGTAGGTAGCCCCAGGCCGCATAGCCGAACAGGGTCGCGATCCAGGCGACGTACACGGCCGCGGCGATCCCGGACAGGCCCAGGTGCCGCAGCGCGTCCAGATCCCGTCGTGCGCCCTCCAGCGGAAGAGAGAGAAGGGTCAGTGGAATGGGTGGAACCACACTGACCCACACCATGAACCGGAACATGTCCGGCGGACTCGCCTTGCGCATCGCGATGTTGGAAAGACCCCAGCAGGCAGCCGCCCCGACAATGAGCAGAAAACCCTTGACCGGCCAGCCGTGACCGGATTCCAGGGCAACCAGCATCATTCCTGCGGCCGCGACAAGCATTCCCATTACCTGCATTCCACGGGGGCGTTCCCTGAGCAGGACGACCGCGAAAAGCATCGTGAACACGGCCTGTCCCTGCAGCACGAGCGAGGCAAGACCGGCAGGCATTCCGATGTGCATACCGACGAACAGCAGGCTGAACTTCATGATGCCCAAAGCGACACCAACGGCTATTACCCAGCGCCATTGAACCTGCGGCCGGCCTACGAAGAACACGGCTGGTACCGCGGCGAGAAGGAAACGCAGGGCGGAGAACAACAGCGGCGGGAACTCCTGCAGACCGATGTCGATGACGACGAAGTTCGCCCCCCAGACTGCCGCTACCAGCAAGGCCAAAGCGGCGTGGGCACGCTTCACCGGTTCTCCCGTGTCCGTGTGGTGTAAGAGAAGCCATCACAGCAGGAGCCGTGATGTTTGCCCAGCGCGAGTTGCTAAAGGGGGACCATTAGCATCGCTTCATGCTTGATCTTGGTCGCCTCCGGGCTCTGAACGCCGTAGCCACCCACGGCTCCATCGCCAGGGCCGCGGTGGCTCTCGGGTACACCGCCTCGGCGGTGTCGCAGCAGATCGCCAAATTGGAGCGGGAGACGCGCACCGACCTGCTGGACCGACAGGCGGGCAGGGTGGCCCTGACCCCGGCCGGCCATGTGCTGGCCCAGGCGGCCGCCGAGGTCATCACCGTCCTGGAGCGGGCCGAGGCGGAGCTGGAAGAGCAGCGGGGGATGCCGCGCGGCGAGCTGGTTCTGGCGGCGTTCCCCACCGCTTGCCGGGGCTTCGTCGCGGCGGCCATCGCGGAACTCGCGGGGAGGTACGAGGGCCTGGAGTGCCGGCTCGTCGAGATCGACCCCAACCGTGCGCTCACTCTGGTGGTGCAGGGGGAGGCGGACCTCGCCGTGGTCCACGACTGGCACAACGCCCCGCTGGAGATGCCTTCTTCGCTGATCGGGGCCACCATCGGCGAGGATCTCGCGGACATCGCGCTTCCGGGCGGCCACGGCCTGGCGGACCGGGAGGCATTGACTCCCGCGGACCTGCTCGGCGAGCGGTGGATCAGCCAGGGGCCGGGAGCGATGTGCCACCGATGGCTTCTGGAGGCCTTCGCCGCCCGGGCCACCATCGCCTATCAGGTCGAGGAGTACGAGTCTCAGCTCGCCCTGCTGGCGGCCGGTGTGGGGGTGGCGCTGCTGCCCCGGCTCGGCCGGGCCGCACTGCCCCCGGGCGTGCGTGCCGTGCCACTGAGGCCCGCCCCCTCACGGCAGGTCTCGGCGGTGTGGCGGCGCAGATCGGGTCAGCGCCCGTCGATCCAGGCCGCGCTCAAAATACTGCGCGACCACTGGCCCCGGTAATTCCGGGCTGCTCCATCCCCGAGTGTTCACATTCTGAGACGGGTTGTTGACACTTCCCCGAGGCATACCCAAGGGTGATGAGCGATCTTGAATCCGTAATCGGACGGGTCGGACGGGGGAATTTCGTGCGCTACAGAGGGCTGCACACCAGACCAGAAACCGAGTGAACGCTGTGTCCACTCACGCCATTTCGCGTCTGCCGTAGGTGCGGCTTCAGGCTGACCATTTGCACGCTGAACGGGCGCCACTCCGACACTTTTTCTGCGTGCTCCGGAACGCCAAGTCCTGTTTCCACGCCCATTCACCACTTGATTCCCAACCGGTGCAATAGGGCCCTTCCGAGAGGAATGCGTTGACGATGGCATTAGGTGTGCTCGAACATCCGCTGACGAGGTTCGAAGGGCAGCGGGCGCAGGCCTTCAGGGATCTGCGGGAGGTGATGTCCGCAGAGAACTACGAGGGCGCTGTGCGCTGTGCGGTCCGTCTGCACGCTGAACTGCCGGACAAGACCCGGCTGGAGCGCAACGTCGTCCTCGTCGCCTACGGCGGCGGCAAGGACAGCTCCTACACCCTGGCGTTCGTCAGGGCGATGCAGCTCATCCTCTTCCAGATCCATGGATCGACTTTCCGCATGCGGGTCGCCACCAACCGTCATGCCGGAATGCCGCGTGCGGTGATGGAGAACATCGACCGCGCCTACCGGGCGCTGAACCTCTTCGACGACCCGGAGTGTGAGCTTCTGCTCATCGACGGGCAGCAGGTCAAGGCCTTCGACGTCGACCTGCCGCAAGCGGCCGACGTCGTGGAGCGCAACCGGCTCGACATCCTGATGACCGGTCACCGTACCGCCGGTGACGCCCGCCCGACCTTCTGCAATGCATGCAACCTGTCCATGGTGAACTCCTTCGGCCTCGCCGCCGGGCACGACGGCGGCGTCGACCTGATCATCACGGGGGACTCCAAGCAGGAGCAGCGCGACTACTACCTGTGGGTCTCCCGGCTCGCCCGCCGGTTCGGACTCCAGCCGAAGCCCGAGGATCGACGGGGCTTCAAGGGGTTCCTGACCGCACTGAACAACATCTCCCAGGCCTACTTCGCCGACATCCACGGCGACGCGGCGGTCGACCTCATCGCGGAGCACGCGATCTCCACCGACGTCCGCACGGGCCTGCAGTTCTTCTCCATCTACGACGACACTGCCTATGCCTCGGGCGATCACTGGGGCCTGCTCACCGAGTTCCTCGGGTTCACCTTCGACGACATCGCCTTCAGCTTCACCGAGTCCGATTGCGGCAACCCCGCCCTGATGGCGCACCTGCGGGCCCTGAAGGCCGAGCGCTGCCACGGCCGTACGTACGCCCAGGGCCTTGAGGAGTACGTCGACTTCGCGGTGTCGCTCATGCACAAGAAGGAGTTCCCGGCCCAGCTCGTCGCGCTGGTCCGCGAGCGGTACGACGGAGAGGGTGCCGCCGGGCGGATGCGCGCGGCGATGGACGCCTACGCCAGGGAGGCGTACGGCCTGACTGAGGAACACCTCGCCACCATGGTGCACGCCCCCTTCACCGAGAAGGGCACCCGCCTGGCGGAGTTCCTGCGCGCGGAGCACTCCGATCTCGCGGCCGACGACGTGCATGCCCTGCTCGGCGGCTCGCTGCAGGACGCCGGCCTGGCCGCACGCCTGGAACGCATCAGCGGACTGACGGTGAGCCAGCTCCAGGTGCTCTACGGCAGCTCGCTGCGGCTGCCCACGCTCGCCCCGAACAGTGGTGAACTCATCGACTCCATCCTCGACGGGGACCCGCACAAGCAGGTCATCAGGACCCAGCACACGGCGGACGGTCCGGTCGTCTCCGAGCTGATCTCCGGGCGGTGACCGTGGCGAACGATGCCCGGCCGCCGCGCGCGACAGGTGACTTCGTACAGCTGGGTGCCACGCGCGACGGCCTGGATCCGTATCTGGACTGTGCCCGCGGCCGCGGCATGCGGGCGGTGTTGGTAGAGACCGCGGCGTATCTGCGCTGGCGCCGGCTGCTGGGCCGTCGGCCGTTCGACCTGGAACTCGCGGTGGAGCGACCGCAGGAACCCGAACAGGTACGGGTGGCCCTCGACACCGCGGGCGTACGGCCCGCTCTGCTCCTCGCTGGTTTCGAACGGTACGTCTACGCGGCCTTCGAGGCGGCGAACACCCTGCGGGTAACGCCCTGGCCCCATGTCGGTGAAACGTTTCTCCCTCCGAACAAGGCGGAGCAGCGTGCCATGCTGGCGCGCTCCGCGCCCTCGGTGCTGCAACCCCGCTTCCGCAAGCTCGGGCCTCAGGAGGCGGACACGGCGGACGACCTCGGCTACCCCCAGGTCGTCAAGCCGGTCGACGGCGGTGGGGGGCTGGGCGTGATGCTGGTGGACAACACGGCGGAGCTGCGCCGGGCCCTGGCGGACATCCACGCCCGGCGCAACTACGGCGGCGGCGCGTTCGGCGCCGTCATGGCGGAGGAGTTCGTCAAGGGCCCCGAGGTCTCGCTGCAGGGCGTCGCGATCGGCGGCCGGGCTCTTCTGTTGAGCATCTGCGAGAAGATCACCACGCTGGAGGACGTGCCGGACGCACCCACGCTCACCGGCTTCCGCGAGGTGGGCCATATCGCGGTGCACGGCGCCGGCGCGGACGACGAGCTGCACGAGATGGTCGACCGGTGCCTGAGTGCGGTCGGCTACGCCGAAGGCCCCTTCCACATCGACATCCTGCAGGGCCAGGGTGGTCCCGTCTTCGTGGAGATGGGGTTCCGTCTCTCCGGCGGTGGACTGGTGGCGCTCGTAGAACGGGCGACCGGAATGCGCTGGGCCGAACAGGTCTTCCAGGTCCACCTGGACCGGCAGGTCCCCTTGCTGCCCGGCCCATCCAGCCGTACGGCCGGTCAAGTCACCATCGTGTCGGAGGAGGAACTGCGGGCCGCACGGGCACTGGCCGCCTCGGCCGCCGACATCGAACTTCACACCGCGCCACCTCCTCCCTCTTCTGATGAACTCACCGCAGAAGAAGGGGAGTTACTCAACTCCGACCTGGCGCGGCACGTCGGCGCGAAGGCCCGGGTCATCGCCCTCGGCCACAGCCCGGAGCAGGTCCGCTCTCTCCTGCAACCGCTCGTCGCCCCACGATTGCGAGGCTGATCCCCTTGTGCCGTCTTATTCTCGCCCAGGGCCGATTCCCAACCCGGGCCGTCCTCGACGCGGCCGTCGCCATGAGCTGTGGCCGTACCGCCGACCATGACGGGCCCACGGACGTCCATCCCAACGGCTGGGGCGCGGTGTGGCGTGAGGACGGGGCCGTGCACGGGCTCGGCGTCCACCGAGACGTACGCCCCCTCGCAGAGAGCTGGCAGGAGTCGCCGGTCCCAGGCCTGACCACCGACTTCCTCGCGATCCACGCGCGGCACGCGACCCTGCCGAAGAACCACGGAATCCAGTTCACCCACCCGCTCCACCGGGACGGCGAACTCCCCTGGTACTTCATGCACAACGGGTTCCTGCCCACGGTGCACCGCCTGCTCGGCATGAAGTCCTCGGCCTTCGACTCTCGTGAGTACTTCGACTACGCGATCCCCGCCGGTACGGACGCCGTCGACGCACAGCGCACGCTGCGGCTGCTGGACGCGATCCCGCCCGGCGGCAGCTCGGGCAACGCCATCGCCGTGAACCCGCGTGCGGCCTATGTCATCCACTGGACGTCTCCGCAGACCACGTCGCCGCGCTACTTCGGCATGCAACGGCTGCGTACTCCCGACATGACGGTGCTCTCGTCCGAGGTGGTTCCCGACCTCGCGCCGGCCGACCAGTGGGAACCGCTGGAGCCGCGCACCGTCCACGCCTTCCACATCGCCCCCACCGAGACAGAACTCTCGTATTCGTAAAGGAGATCGCCATGACACGCACCGAATCTTGGTCGAGGGTCGTCGTCGACACGAGCACCGGCCGTCCGGACGCCGGGTTGCTGCGCAGGCTCGCCGACGGCGAGGTCGCCGTCGTCGTCCTGCGCAACCTGCTGCCCGCCGAGGTGTTCAAGGACAATCTCGACCGGGTCGGCAAGCTCTTCGCCAACGCGTCCACCACGGAGTACGCGAACGGCAGCCTGACCACCATCGGCCCCTACCTCGCCAAGTACCTCGCCGAGCCCGCGGCGTACTTCAGCGAGGCCGAGAAGGCCCAGGGGATGCTCGACAAGGCCGGGTTCGACCTCAACGAGCGGGTCCGCTCGGCACTGCGCGACGCCTTCGGGCTCCGCTCCATGGAGTCGGCCCAGGAGCCTGATGGCAGGCAGTACGCGGCCTCGGTCGTCCGCATCCATGCCGACGGTGTGCGCAACCCGTTGCACAACGACAACATCATGCGGGACGCGCGAGGCACCGGCCTGGTGCTCGCCGGCCTGGCCTACCAGCTCAGCTGCGTGGTGTGCATCCAGGAGTGCGACGAAGGCGGCGAGTTGCGGACGTACCAGAGGGCCTGGGAGTCGGCCGACGAGCAGTACAAAATCGCTGGTGGGCTCGGCTATGACGAGGCCGTGGTGGACGGCCACCCCTGCCACGAGTTCAAGCCGCAGGCCGGCGACATCTACCTGATCAATCCCACCCGCTACCACTCCATCGAGAGGGTCGGCGGAGCGGATCGGCTGACCATGGGCTTCTTCTTCGGGTTCGCCGACGACGAGCTGGATTCCGCGGTGGTCTGGGGATGACCGACGCATTGCTCGCGGCGGGCGCAGACGGCCATACCGCCCGCGCCCGTCTCCTCGATCTGTTCGCCCGCCACAATGCCCGGTTCCGGCTCATCGAACATCCGCCTGAGGGGCGGACCGATGTGGTGAGCGAGATGCGGGGGCATCCCACGGAGCAGGCGGCAAAGTGCATCGTCGTACGGGTGAAAATGACGAAGAAGAGCTCCCGCTACGTCCTCGCCGTCGTGCCCGGTGACCGGCGGGTCGATCTGGGCCGGATCCAGGAGCTTTGGGAGGCGCGGAACGTGTCCTTCGCCGACCGCGCCACCGCCGAGCGGCTGTCCGGCTGCGTCAGCGGCTCCATCGTGCCCTTCGCCTTCGACCCGGCTCTGGAACTGGTCGTCGACCCGGCTCTGCTGGATCACGAGGAGATGTTCTTCAACGCGGGCGACCTGGCCCTGTCCGTGGCCTTGGACGTGTGTGACTACGTACGGATCGCAGAGCCCCGGACTGAGTCGATCGGGGAGGAGGCCGACGTCGTCACGACCTGATCGGAAAGATGGACACCTGGATGATCCAGCGGAACGAACACGCCCGCCCGTTCCGCTGGACCTACGAAGGACTCCCACTCAAAGACGCAGCCTGACCCCTCCACGGACTTCCGCGGAGCCTCTAGGGTCTGTTGCGAAAGTAGATCTTGTTCGGTGATGATCGCCTGTCGTGGGACGTGGGGATCTGACGAACGGCCAGTGGGCCCGGCTTGAGCCGTTGCTGCCTTCAGGCATCAAGCCGGGCCGCCCGCCGGTGTGGACGCGGCGGCAGTTGATAAACGGCATACGGTGGCGGACGCGGACTGGTGCCCCGTGGCGGGACGTGCCGGGACGCTACGGGCCGTGGGACTGGTCCTATGACCTGTTCCAGCGCTGGCAGAGGAGCGGTACCTGGGCCCGGATCGTCACCCAGCTCCAGGCCGAGGGGGAAGCGAAGGGTCTGGTCACCTGGGACGTGAACGTCGACCCCACGGCCTGCCGGGCCCACCAGCACGCCGCCGAGGCGGCGAAAAGGGGGATCTCCAGAAGGAGCCGCCCGGCGGACTCTTCGACGAACCGGCCGACCACGGACTCGGACGGTCCCGCGGCGGGCTGACCAGCAAGATCCACCTGGCGATCGAGCAGGGGCAGAAGCCGCTGTCGGTGGTGATCACGGCCGGTCAGCGAGGTGATTCCCCGCAGTTCGAGCCGGTCCTGGAAGCGATCAGAGTGCCGCGGCTGGTCATCGGGCGGCCGCGCAAGCGACCGGACCGAGTGCGGGCCGACAAGGCATACGACTCCCGCAAGAACCGCGCCTACCTGCGTAGACGCGGTATCAAAGCGACGATCCCGGTCCCTGCGGACCGAGTCCGCAACCGGCAGAAGCTCGGCTCCCGAGGCGGCCGACCGCCGAAGTTCGACAAGACCGACTACAAACAGCGGCACGCGATCGAGTGCGGCATCAATCGACTCAAGCGCCATCGCGCGGTCGCCACGAGATACGACAAACTCGCCGTCCGCTACGAGACGACTGTGCTGATCGCAGTCCTCAACAAGTGGCTGTGACCAGCACTTTCACAACACGCCCTAGATGACCTGGAGGGCACGGAAGTGATGCTGGAGTACGTTCTCGGCTCCGCCCCCGAGCGCATGTCGGCCAGCATCGTGCGCCGGATCACCGACCTGGGCCGCGACCTCAAGGGCCCGCAGTACGTTGGGACGGCGCAGGCCGCCCACTTGCGCGAACGACTCCAGCACACGGCCGTCCTCGCGGCCTCGACCACCGCCCCATGACCGGGAGCCGCCGCCGTGACCGACCAGTCCGCCGCACACGCCGCCGCCGTCACCGACCGGGACCGTCTCGCCCGGAGCGCCTACAGCAGTGACCGGGATCTCGCGGCCCGCCAGTCTCTCTACCGGTGGCAGACGCCTCGCTACGACTTGCCCGGCATCGTGGCCGAGAAGCTGCGCGGCATGCGCGGCCGGGTGGTCGATGTCGGTTGCGGCAACGGGAAGTTCATCCGGCGGCTCCGTGCGGAAAGGCCGGACCTGACACTGCTGGGCCTCGACATCGCGCCCGGCATCGTCTCCGGCGTACCCGGCCCGGTCGCCGTGGCGGATGCGACCACGTTGCCCCTCGCCACGAACAGCACCGATGCCGCTCTGGCGATGCACATGCTGTACCACGTCGCCGACATCGCGCAGGCGGTGCGGGAGCTGTCCCGTGTCGTCGTCGACGACGGGCTGGTCATCGCTTCGACCAACAGCGACCGGGACAAGTCCGAGCTGGACGACCTCTGGCAGCGGGCCGCCGCCGAGGTCCTCGGAACGAAACGCGATCCGGCGCGCATCTCCCTGAGCGCCCGTTTCTCCCTGGAGAGGGCACCTGTCTTCCTTGGGCAAGCGTTCGGCCGCATCGAGACGATCGAGCTGCCCGGCACCATCACCGTTCACGACCCCGAGCCCGTCATCGCGCACATGGCCTCTTACCGGGCTTGGGCCGACCAGCACGACGTCCCTTTCCAGGACACCATCGACAGGGCCCGCGCCATCCTCGTCGACCACCTGGCGCGGCACGGCGCCTTCCGGATCACCTGCCTGGGCGGCGTACTCGTGTGCCGCTTGTGACCTCCTCCGTCACACCAGAACGGGTGTGCCCCCGTCTCCGAGTCCGGAGCCGGGGGCACACCCATGTCCGCCGCTGGTCCTTCTCAGACCTCGTACCGGCCGACTTCGAGGAAGTGGCGCAGGGCCTCCGGGGTGCCGTCGTTCAGGGCCGCGTTCGCGGCGGCGCGCAGGGCGGGGCTGGTGCCGGGGGCGGCGAGGATCGTGGTGATGGCGACGCGGTCGTCCTCGGCCTGGGCGAGCCGGTAGCCGGTCTCCAGCCAGGCGCGGATCTCGGTCGGGTTTCTGCGGTCCAGGAGCCCGTTGACCTCACGCTTCACCCGTCGGCCGCTGTCGGGGTCGGCAAGCAGGCTGACGATGGCCACCCGGTCGTCCTCGGCCTGGGCCAGCGCGTACCCCGTCTCCAGCCAGGCGCGGATCTCGGCCGGGTTTCTGCGGTCCAGGAGCCCGTTGATCTCCTGCTTCACCCGCTGACCGCTGGCAGGGTTGGCAAGCAGGCTGACGATGGCGACGCGGTCGTCCTCGGCCTGGGCCAGCGGGTATCCCGTCTCCAGCCAGGCCCGCATCTCCGCCGGATCGTCGCGGTCCAGCAGCGCGTTGATCTCCTGCTTCACTCGCTGACCACTGTCGGGGTCGGCGAGCAGGCTGACGATCGCAACGCGCAGATCGTCGTCGTCCATGTCGTCGTACGGTGAGCCCACTTGGGCCGTCACGACGACGGCCCCCGCCGACGAAGCACCGGCGGCAAAGGAGGGCGTCGCTAACAGCAACGCCGGAGCCAGCGCCCCGGCAGCCACAGCAAGCGTCACACGGCTCAGTCTCACGAGATCAACCACCTTGAGTCGTAGTCGCGATCTGACACAGCGGGGTGATGATCCCAGGGCCAGCGGCGACGATCATTGCCCGAACCATGCAGTCTTCGGGGGGCGGCGTTGCCGTCGTCGGCCGGGAAGAGGGAGAGCGGCGGATGCGGGTGGGGACCGGTGAGGCGGAGCGGCTGTTCGGGAGTGGCGGGCCGGAGGACTGGGTGGAGTGGGATCGTCGGGTCCGGGGCGAGGAGGAGTGGTACCGGCCGGATGACTACGGGGTCGCGTGGGAACACGGTGCCGCGTCGCGGGTGTTGGCCGCGCTGGACTCGGGTGGGCCGCTGAGTGACGCCGGTCTCGCGCTGGTGCTCTGCCGTCAGGACGGGCGGATACGGCAGCGGGCGTTGGAGCGGGCCGGGGGGCGGCCCGCGTTGCTTCCGCTGGTGGTGGTGCGGTGTGCCGACTGGGCCGGGCCCGTGCGGGAGCGGGCGCGGGAGCTGCTCGTCGAGGCGCTGGACGCGGAGGCCGCCGTACGGCTCGCGCCATTGGTGCTGCGGCTGGCCGACCGGCAGCGGGGGGACTTCGCCCTCGGGCTGCTCGAACAGGTGCTGCGCCGGGAGGGGCCGGGGGCTCTGCTGGCGTCCGGTGATCGTACGGCGCGCCGGTTCGCGTACCGGCTGGGCGTGGAGGAGGGCCGCCTCTCCGCTGTCGAGCTGGCCCGGGCCGCGGCGCGGGACGACGACGCGGTCGTACAGGGGCTGTGTGCGGATGCGGCGCTCGCCGCCGTGGCGGACGCGGACGTGGTGGACGTCCTGCTCGGCGCCCGCGCTCCCCGTGTCCGGGGCGCCGGGGTCACCGGGCTGCGGCGGCTGGGACGGCTGGAGCGGGCCGAGGAGTTCCTCGCGGACCGCTCCGCGCTGGTGCGGGCCTGTGCGCGGTATGTCGTACGGCAGCTCGGGGGCGACCCGCTGCCCTGGTACCGGGCGCGCTGTGCCGACCCCGCGCCCCCGGTCGGCGCCCCCATCGGCCTCGCGGAGTGCGGGCAGCGCGCGGACGCCGGGTTGCTGTGGCCGCTGCTGGACCACCCGGAGGCGGGGGTGCGGGCGCGGGCCGTGGCGGGGTTGCGGGTGCTGGACGTGACGGACGTGCAGCGGATGCGGCGACTGCTGGACGATCCCGCGCCCGGCGTCGTCCGCGAGGCCACCCTCGCGCTGCTGCCGTCCACCGAGGCGCTGCCCGAGGAGTGGCTGCTGCGGCGGCTGGACGCGGACCGGCCCCGGCGTGAGCGGGTGTCGGCGTGGCGGCTGCTGGACGCGCGGGGCGAGCCGGCCCGGCTGCGGGCGGCGGTGGCGCTGCTCGAATGCGGGGACGGGGACGTACGGCTGCGGGCGCGGGCCGAGTCGGTCGTACGGCGGGTGCTGCGCTGGGGGGCACGCGACCGGTCGGCGCCGGAGGTCGCCGGGCTGCTGGAGCGGGCCCGGCTGCTCCTGGACGCGCCCGCCCGCGGACTGAACGTGCCTGCCTTCGGGCTGGAATCGCCCGTTCTCAGGCTGGACGCGCCCGTTCTCGGGCTGGACGCGCCCACTTCACGACGGGAAGCGACCGCTTGACGGTTTTGCCGGTTCCGGGTCGTATCGCGGCTCCCCCATGGCCCACCCCGGGTGCACACTGGACAGCACAGGGCGCTGAGTGCGGGGTGATGCGAGATGCGGAGCCGCTTCCGGAGCGACCGGCGGCTGACCGTGCGGATGACGGTCACGCTGTTTCTGCTCGGCCTGCTGTACGTGGGGTTCGTGGCCGCGCTGATCGTGCTGCTGAAGTCGTGGCTGCTGGTCGTGGTGCTGGTGGGTGCGCTGTTCGTGGCGCAGTTCTGGTTCTCCGACAAGATCGCGATGTTCGCGATGCACGGGCGGGTCGTGGAGCCGGAGGAGTATCCCGAGCTGCACGCGGTGGTGGACCGGCTGTGCGCGATGGCCGACATGCCGAAGCCCGTGGTGGCCGTGTCGTCCATGGACATGCCGAACGCGTTCGCGACCGGGCGGAACCCGGATCACGCCGTGGTCTGTGTGACCACGGGACTCCTACGGCGCCTTGAGCCCGCCGAACTGGAGGGCGTACTCGCGCACGAGCTGTCGCACGTGGCGCACAAGGACGTCGCCGTGATCACGGTCGCGTCGTTCCTCGGGGTGCTCGCGGGTCTGATCGTCCGGTTCGCCTTCTACTCGTCGCTGTTCGGCGCGGGCCGCCGGGACCAGAACACGGCTGCCGTGTTCGCCGCGGTGATCAGCGTCTCGGTCGCGGTGTACGCGATCAGCTTCCTGCTGATCCGCGCACTCTCCCGCTACCGCGAGCTGGCCGCCGACCGCGCGGCCGCGCAGCTGACCGGCCGTCCCTCGGCACTGGCGTCGGCGCTCACCAAGGTCTCCGGGGACATCGCCCGTATCCCGACGAAGGACCTGCGGACGGCGCAGGCGTTCAACGCGTTCTACTTCACCCCGGCGACCGGCAAGGAGCCCGGCATCGAGCGGTTCTTCTCCACCCACCCGACGCTGGAACAGCGGCTGGAGCAGCTGGGCCGGATCTCGGCGGAGCTGGGCGAGGCGGCGACCCCCGAGTCGGCGGCCTGAGGACGGCCAGGGCATGGGGCTGCTGGACATTCTGCTGGGGCGTACGAAGCCGGTGCCGCCGGATCTGGACCGGCTGTTCGGGCTGCCGTCGGCGGCGGTGACGCTGCAGGTGGTGTCGGGGTTCACTCCGACCGGCACCGGCGCGGTGTGCTTCGCGACGGTCGAGGGCGCGGCCTTCCAGCAGACCCACCGCGAGGTGCGGGCACTCCTCGACGCGGACACCGACCGCACCGGGCCCCGGGTGGAGCTGGTCCAGGACGCGTACGGCTACTCCTGGCTCGTCTCCCGCCGCGCCCCCGACCAGCTCCCCGAACTGGTCAACGACCTGCACGCGGTCAACAGCTCCATGGAGGCCAACGGCTTCGGCCCCCAGCTCCTGTGCTCCCTGGTCACCTTCACCCGCGACAACCCCACCGACGACCGCTCCCTCGCCCTCGTCTACCTCTACAAACGCGGCAGCTTCTACCCCCTGTGCACCCACGCCGGGCGCCAGTCGCGCGACAACGCGATGGAACTGCAACTGGCGTCGGCGCTGGAGAACGACCTGCGCATGGAGCCGGACAAGTCGCGGTGGTTCCCGTTGTGGGACGCGCCGGGGATGGGGGGCTGAGGGGCGCCGGGTGCCTTCGCATCAGCCGAGTGCCCTCGCACCAGCCGAGTGCCTTCGCGGCAGCAGCCCCGTTCAGCCGGTGTGCTCCACGAGGGCGTCGATGATCTCGGGCCACAGCTCGCGTGGGCGGTCGTGTCCCATGTCGGGGACGAGGAGGAGCCTCGCGCCGGGCACCAGCTCCGCGGTGCGCCGCCCACCGCTGACGTCGATCAGCGTGTCGTCGAGACCGTGCATCACCAGGGTCGGCACGCGGAGCTCGCGGAGGGCGTCCGCGCGTGAGCCGCTGAGGATCATCGCTCCGAGCTGCCGCCCGGCTCCGGCGGGGTAGTGGGCGCGGTCGTAACTCCGGGCCGCCAGCTCCCGGAGGGCGGCGGGGTCGCCGTAGCGCCTGGACGCCCAGACCAGTTCCCGCTCCGCCGCCGCGATGTACTCCTCGCGGCCCTGCGGCTTCGGGCCGAACAGCACCGCCTGGGCCTCGGGGCTGGGACGGCCGTACTCGCTCTCGCCGGTCGAGGACATCATCGACGTCAGCGTCAGCACCCGTTCCGGCCGGGTGAGGGCCATCGTCTGGGCGATCATCCCGCCCATCGACGCCCCGACCACGTGGGCGCGTTCGATGCCGAGCGCGGCGAGCAGGCCGAGGCCGTCGTCCGCCATGTCCTGCAACCGGTAGGGGATCATCGCGAGGGCGGCGGGGATGTCTCCCGAGCTGACGGCGGCGACGAACTCGCCGACGTCCACGGGGTGTTCGTCGAACGTGGTCGACAGTCCGCTGTCTCGGTTGTCGTACCGGATCACATAGCGGCCGCGCTCCGCCAGCGCGCGGCAGAAGTCCTCGTGCCAGGCGATCATCTGGGCGCCGAAGCCCGTCACCAGCAGGACAGGAGGGTCACCGGGGTCGCCGAAGCTGTCGTAGGCGAGGGACACTTCGGGCGACACGGCGGCAATCGGCATACGGGGATCTTGCCAGTCCCGGCCGGGAGGACGCACCGGGATTCCCGGCGCGCGGCGATGCCGAGGTGTGCGTGAATGGCCCGCATGCGCGAACTCTCCCTGGACGACCATGAATTCACCTGCGACGGCGAACGGCTCGGTGTCGTGTGCGCCGGGACGACGCCGGGCCGAGCGACCGCCGTCCTGCTGCACGGCGCGGGCACCGGGAGCAAGGCCCGGCTCCTGCCACTGGCCGCGGAGTTCGCCGCACGGGGCTGCCACACCCTGGCCTTCGACTTCTCCGGCCACGGCGACAGCACGGGCGCCCTCGCGGAGTTGAGCCTGCGCCGCCGGTACGAGCAGGCGATCGCGGTGATCGACGCCCACGCCCCGGCGGACTCCCCGCTGATCCTCGTCGGCTTCAGCATGAGCGGCCAGACGGTGGCGGACCTTGTACGGCACTACGGCACTACGGCCCCCGGGTCACCGCCCTCGGCCTGGGCGCGCCCGCGGTGTACGCCCCCGACGCCTGGGACGTGCCCTTCGGCGCGGGTGACGGCCGCTTCACCGAGATCCTCCGCACCCCGGACAGCTGGCGCGCCTCCCCCGCCCTCGATGTGTTGCGGTCGTACGAGGGGCGGGCGGTGCTGGTGGTGCCGGGGACGGACGCGGTGATCCCGGGGGCCGTGACGGAGGCGGTACAGGACGCGCTGGCGACGCGGGCGCAATACACGCGCTTCGAACTGCCGGATGCCGAGCACCGGTTGGGGCTGTGGTTCCGAGATCATCCGGAGGACTGCGGGGAGTTGGCGGGACTCCTGTTGGAGGGGCTGGAGGAAGGGGGCTGGTCGGCGACCCGGGCATGGACGGGCGAACGGCTTCCGGAGGGGCGGAAGGTCGTGGACTCCCGTCCGCTGCGGGGTGGTTGGTCGTCCCGGATGCGCGCGCTCGGCCTGGACGACGGGACGGAACTTGTCCTGCGGTCCTTCGTGAAGCCCTTCTACCGGCGGCACGCACCCGCGTTGCTGTCGCGGGAGGCGGCCGTACTGGAGTTGCTGGCGGACGAGGCCGGTATCCCGGCGCCGGGCCTGATCGCCGTCGACGCCTCCGGTCAACACTGCGACCACCCTTCCCTGTTGATGACCAAGCTGCCCGGGAGGCTTCGCGTGGAGGCGCCGGACCCCGCCGTACTGGACCTGCTCGCCGCGCAGTTGGTCCGTATCCACGCGGTCGTACCGGAACGACGACCGCGCACCTACGAGGCGTGGACCTCGCCGGAGCGCGTACGGGCCGCGGTGTCCGGTGGGGTGTGGGAACGGGCGGTGAAGGTGATCGAGCGCGAACCTCCGTCACACCAGGGCCGTTTCCTGCATCGGGACTACCACCCCGGGAACGTGCTGTTCACCGGCGAGGACGCGGAGCCGCGCATCAGCGGGGTCGTGGACTGGGTGGAGACCTCCTGGGGCCCCGCCGACCTGGACGTGGCCCACTGCTCGACGGCCCTGGCACTGCTGCACGGCCCGGAGCACGGCCTGGCCTTCCGGGCGCGGTACGAACGCCAGGGCGGCCACGGCCTCGCGGACGGCCCGGATCACCTGTACTGGCGCCTGCTCGACGCGCTCGCGTACGTCCCCGACGCGGCGAAAATGGCCGATCCGTGGCGCGAGTTGGGGCGGACGGACCTGACGCCCGAGGTGCTGAGCGGGCGACTGGAGGCGTACGTGGGCGCGCTGCTGAGCTGAGGGGGCGGGGGTCGGCATGGGGCAAGGTGGGCAGCATGTCCCACACTCACAGCGCCCAGCCCCTGCGCCACATCGCCCCGCTCACGGACCTCTGCCCTCCCCCGCCCGGCGGCGGCCGGAACGTGGAATGGCCCGCCGTGGAGCAGACGTTGGGCGTCCCCCTCCCCGCCGACTACAAGCAGCTCGTACAAACCTACGGCGGTGGCCTCTTCGGCGACCTCATATGGCTCCTGCAACCCGGCTGCCCCGAGGCGATGTACGACCTGGTCGCCCAGACCACGGACCGTGAAGAGATCCTCACGGAGCTGTGGGCGGCGGGCGAGAGGCGTCCGCCGGAGCTGGACGAGGACAGTGCCCGGCTGGTGCCGTGGGGATACGCGGAGGGCGCGGGCCACTTCCTCTACTGGCTGATCCGCCCCGGCACCGACCCGGACGACTGGACCGTCGTCCTCAACGAGGGCCGCGGACCCCTGTGGGAATTCCACCCGGTGTCGTGCAGCGAGTTCCTGCTGGAGGTGCTTGCCGGTACGACCCCGTCGCCCTACTTCACCGACGTCGACGACATCGTCGCCCCCGAGGACAGGACGCGCTTCATCCCCAACGCGGAGATCCTGAACCGGTGGCAGAAAGGGTGACAGAAGGGGTGGCGCCGCAACCCCCAAGGCACCGGCGCCCCCCACTCACCTATCGCATCAGCGCCCGCACCATCCGGCACGTCGTCGCGGACGGCGGGTGGACGCCGAGCTTCTCGGCCGTGCGGCGGATGGTGGCGTCGCGGGCCTGGGTCGGGCGGTAGACGCCGGAGTCGAGCAGGGCTATGGCCAGGCGCATGGCCTTCAGGCGCCGGTTGTGCGTGACGTACCACTCGCGCGGCTGCCCGGCCGGCAGCGGGCTCTTCGCCACCGGTGCGTACGGCGAGTCGAGCGGCACGGCGCGCCTGGCGGTGGACTGGGTGGGTGACGGCTTGTTCTTCAGAGCGGCGGCAGCGGGCACGGGCATCCTCCTGTCGCGATCAGAGCGCCTACCGGAGACCCCGGCACGCACTCTCGAACACTGCTCCAATTCTACTGCCGGGCACTGACATTCAGGAGTCCGCAGAGCAGCCGAAATTGCCGGATGAGCTGGGGATTTGCCACCCGTCACGCCGATGTCGCACGTCACTCGCGGCGACGCGAGAGAATCGAACAACTTCAACACGGGAAGCTGCTTGCCCGCCCCGCGTACCGTGACCCCCATGGAGATCTGGATCAACCCGAGCTGTTCCAAGTGCCGCAGCGCTCTCGACGTGCTGGATGCCGAGAAGACCGGGTACACCGTGCGGCGGTATCTGGAGGACGCGCCCGGTGAGGGGGAGATTCGGGAGGTGTTGGAGCGGCTGGGGCTGGAGCCGTGGGACATCACGCGGACTCAGGAGGCGGAGGCGAAGGAGTTGGGGGTCGGGGAGTGGGCGCGGGACGCGGGGGCGAGGGAGCGGTGGGTGGCCGCGCTCGCGGCGCATCCTCGGCTGATTCAGCGGCCGATCATCACCGCCGACGACGGAACCGCGCTGGTGGGGCGGACGGAGGAGGCCGTACGGGAGGCCGTGCGGCGGAGCCGGGGGTGACGCCCATAACAGGCGTAACTCAACTCCCGTGTGACGTACGTTACTTGGGATGCTTCGGTAACCGCTGAGTAACGGCGTCCGGGCGCCCGTACATAGCGGCGTACGCTCCCCTACCTCGCAGGAGGCGCGGATGTCGCGCAGGAGACTCGACACCAAGAAGAAGATCGCGCTGCTCGTCAGTGCGGCGGCGGTGGCGGGTGGTGGTGCCTTCGCGCTGGCCACCACCTCCAACGCCGCGCAGACCCCGAAGGACGCCAAGACGCTGTCGTCGGCGGCGGACTCGACCGTCTGCCAGGGCTTCGCCACGGCACTCGGCAACAACCAGAAGTTCATCGCCGACCAGAAGGCGAACCCGGACGCGCAGTCCAACGCCCGGATCGCCAACCGTGAGGCGGTCATCGCGCAGATCAAGGTCCAGCAGAAGGCTGCCGGATGCGCCGTTGGGGAGTCGGCTCAGGGCTCCCAGGCGGCGCAGGGCAACCAGCAGGGCCAGCAGAACCAGCAGGGCAACGCTCAGCAGGGCAACCAGCAGGCCGGTGGAGCTCAGCAGAGCACCCCGCCCGCGCAGGCCGGCGGCAACAACGCCGGCGGCGCCGCGGCCTCCGGTCAGCAGGTCTGCAACGGCTCCACCGTCACGCTCTCGGGTGAGGGCGGCGCCCCGGCCGCGTCCAGCAACCAGTTCCCGGCGGGTACGACCCTCAAGGTCACCAACCTGGACAACAACAAGTCGACCACCGTCAAGGTCACGTCGGTGTCCGGCAGTTGCGTCCTGCTCAACAACGAGGCGTTCGAGCAGGTGCGGGAGCCGGGCAAGTTCCTCATCCGCCGCGCCGTGATCGAGAAGGTGGGATAAGGGGACACCCGACCGACGAGAACCAGGTCCCGCTGTTCGCGGCCACGAACAGCGGGACCGGCTTGTCCGGGGACCGACTCGTCCCGGGACCGCGGGAGCGACCCGGCATCCCACCCGAACACCCCACAAGGTGAGCCACACCACAAAAAGCCTCAGGTAACACGGGGTTCACACAAGGGCAACGGACGGGAAATCGCCCGTTGGCAGTCTGCCCGCAGACCGACCCACCCCCGGAGGAAGTGGCCCCGTGACCTTCAAGGCTGAGTACATCTGGATCGACGGCACCGAGCCGACGGCCAAGCTGCGTTCCAAGACGAAGATCATCGCGGGTGCTCCGGCCGGTCTCGATGCGCTGCCGATCTGGGGCTTCGACGGCTCCTCCACCAACCAGGCCGAGGGCCACGCCTCGGACCGCGTGCTCAAGCCGGTCTTCACCTGCCCGGACCCGATCCGCGGCGGCGACGACATCCTCGTGCTGTGCGAGGTCCTCGACATCGACATGACGCCGCACGCGTCCAACACCCGTGCCGCGCTGGCCGAGGTCGCCGAGCGGTTCGCCGCGCAGGAGTCGATCTTCGGCATCGAGCAGGAGTACACCTTCTTCGACGGCACCCGCCCGCTCGGCTTCCCGGAGAACGGCTTCCCGGCCCCCCAGGGCGGCTACTACTGCGGTGTCGGCGCCGACGAGATCTTCGGCCGCGACATCGTCGAGGCCCACCTGGACAACTGCCTGAAGGCCGGTCTCGGCATCTCCGGCATCAACGCCGAGGTCATGCCCGGCCAGTGGGAGTTCCAGGTCGGCCCGCTCGCCCCGCTGGAGGTCTCCGACCAGCTGTGGGTCGCCCGCTGGCTGCTCTACCGCACCGCCGAGGACTTCGGCATCACCGCGACCCTCGACCCCAAGCCGGTCAAGGGCGACTGGAACGGCGCGGGCGCGCACACCAACTTCTCCACCAAGGCCATGCGCGAGGGCTACGACGCGATCATCACCGCGTGCGAGTCGCTCGGCGAGGGCTCCAAGCCGATGGACCACGTCAAGAATTACGGCGCGGGCATCGACGACCGCCTCACCGGTCTGCACGAGACCGCCCCGTGGAACGAGTACAGCTACGGCATCTCGGACCGCGGCGCCTCGGTCCGCATCCCGTGGCAGGTCGAGAAGGACGGCAAGGGCTACATCGAGGACCGCCGTCCCAACGCCAACGTCGACCCGTACGTGGTGACCCGCCTGATGGTGGACACCTGCTGCTCCGCCCTGGAGAAGGCCGGCCAGGTCTGATCCGACCGCATCACCGTCCCGGACGGGCGCCCGCCGACACGGCGGGCGCCCGTCCGCGCGTTACGGGGTCCACCGAGCCCCGCCCCACCATGCGCCGCCTCCCCGTCCACGGACTGAGACGTGCTCCGGGGTACGCCCGTACGCCCCACCCCGCGCACCACCACCCCGCCCCAGGTGAACGGTGGCCGAATCCGGCCAACAACCCGCCGGCAAGCCGTCCGACCAGTGAGAGACGCCTCCTGCCCGGCGCCCGATTCTGCTTCAATGGGCACATGGCCAGCTTCCAGCAGAACACCGCGACGGGTCGCCATGACCTGGAGCCCTTCTGGCCTTCCCGTCAGCACGACGACTTCGACCGGGTGTGTTGCCGCGCGAGCACCGCGCGGGCCTTCTGAAGCCGTAACCCCGGCCTCCAGGCACCCGCGCGACACGACGAACGTCCCGAGGCGCGCCCAACCACGAATCGCGGCCGTCGCCCTGTCCGACGCATTCCTCGCGCGAAAGAGCTGACCTCTCATGGCGACCCACCGTCCTCAGTCCACCGCCACTCCCCTCGCCACTCCCCTCTCCGGTCCTCTGGCCTCCGCCCCGACGACGCCCCGTTCCGCCCCGCTCCCCGCGAACGGCGCCCGGCACCGGCTGCGGGCCGTCGACCGGGACGAGGCGTGGGCCCCGGCCCACCCGGCCGGCGCCGAGCACCCCGGGACCACCGTCGCGGACCTGCTGCCGCCGGGGGCGACCTGGCTGCCCGCGCCGCCGCACACCGTGCCCGACCTCCCCGGGCGCCCGCCGATGATCGGCTATCTGGTCCTCGTACCGGCCGACCAGCGCCCGCCGTTCGCCCCGGTCACGGTCCCCGACCGGACCGTCCTCGACCAGGCCGTCCCCGACCGGCCCGCCCCCGCCGAGGGCGCCCCGCTGGTGCGGATCGACCCCACGCGCCGTACCGCCTCCGTGGAGGGCCGCGAACTCGACCTCACCTACCTGGAGTTCGAGCTGCTGGCCCACCTGGTGGCGCACCCGCACCGGGTGCACACCCGCGACCAGCTGGTCACCACCGTGTGGGGGTACGGCCATGTCGGCGACGGCCGCACCGTCGACGTGCACATCGCCCGAGTGCGCCGCAAGCTGGGCATTCACCGGCACACCATCCAGACGGTGCGCCGCGTCGGCTACAAGTACATTCCGCCGACCGGGAGCTGAGCGGGAACCGAGCGGGAGAAAAAATCAACTCCCGCTGCTCAGGGGGTATTTGATGCCCCCAGTCGGGGTAGTTCTCTGAATTATTTGTGAGAAGGCTGAACACCTCTGAGGCGGCGTCCGTATGGATGGACGCCGCTTCACTCCTGTCGGGCGCCTCGATGCTGCCCCGCAAGGAAGTCAGAGGAGTTCCATGGGACGCAACACACGTAAACGCCGTACGCCGCTGGCCGTTAAGGTCACCGCCGCATCGGCGGCCCTAGCGCTCGGTGGGGGCGGGCTTATCTGGGCGAACTTCTACGCCTCCGCACACGAGAGCAACGGTGGCAAGTGGGGAGGCAACTCGACCAAGGCCGCCGCCGCCCAGGTCGCGACCATCTCCTGCCCCGACGTCGGCCAGAAGCTCACCAACGTGCCGAACCAGGCCCGCAAGGACGTGGACGGCGAACTGGCCAACCTGGACCGCCAGATCACCGAGGCCTACCAGCGCCTGGCGACCACCCGCGACGCCCAGACCCGCGACGCGAGCTTCGTCCAGAACACGATCCTCCAGCCGCTCAAGGAGCGCCGCCAGAACATCCTGGACCGGATCAAGCTGGAGATCACCCGCGTGGGCGGTACCGCCCCCGGCGATCTGGACACCCTGGCCAACTGCACCGGCACGCCCGCCGACCAGACCACCCCCGGTGGCCAGAACGGCGGCCAGCAGCAGGGCGGCCAGAACGGTGGCCAGCAGAACAACGGCGGCCAGAACCAGAACGGCCAGAACGGCCAGCAGGGCGGCGGTCAGAACAACGGCGGCCAGGCCGGCAACGGTGGTCAGCAGGGCGGCATCGGCGGCCAGGCCGGCAACGGCCCCGTCGCGGCCGACTTCGTGGACATCACCAAGGTCCAGCCGAACGTGAAGGCCAAGCCGCGCAACAGCGGCAACGCCTCGCGGGGCACCTTCACCACGCGCTGCGGTGTGAACGCCAACAAGAACCACAACACCGACAACGTCATCGTGGCGCCCGGCGTGAAGAACGGCGCGCACCACCTGCACGACTACGTCGGCAACCAGAAGATCGACGCCTTCGCCAGCAACGACACGTTCCTCCAGGGCGGCAGCAGCTGCCAGAACAAGAGCGACCTGTCGTCGTACTACTGGCCGGTCGTCCGGGTCCAGGACGGTTCCCAGGACTTCGACCAGAACAACGACGGCGGCGGCAAGGAGGGCAACGTCGGCAAGATCCTGACGCCCGTCCAGGCGCAGATCAAGTACGTCGGCAGCCCCACCGGCAAGGTCGTCGCGATGCCGCAGTTCCTGCGGATCATCACCGGTGACGCCAAGACCACCACCAACGGTCTGGCCAACGCCAACGCCCACTGGAGCTGCACCGGGTTCGAGAACAAGGTCCAGCTGACGGAGCAGTACCCGATCTGCCCGCAGGGCAGCAAGGTCGTGCGCACGTTCGCCTTCCAGAGCTGCTGGGACGGCCAGAACACCGACAGCGCCAACCACCGCACCCACGTGGCCTTCGCCGACGCCAACGGCAACTGCCAGAACGGCTTCAAGGCGATCCCGCAGCTGACGATGCGTCTCGTCTACAACATCACGCCGCCCACCCTGGCCAACGGCCAGGTGAAGAACGCGTACGCCGTGGACGGTTTCCCGGAGCAGCTGCACAAGGCTTCGACGGACCACGACGACTTCATCAGCATCACCCAGGGCAATCTCGCCAACAAGATCGCCAACTGCGTCAACCGCGGTCAGAACTGCTCGTGATCCCCTGATCCCCCCACCCGGGGAACACGAGTAAAGGCCGGTGACGGGCCCCACCCCGTCACCGGCCTTCGCCGTTGTCCGCCCTTCCGGCTTCCCGCGTATCCGCTGTCTCAGCCGGTGTGCGCGTGGTGGTCGGTGCCCACCTCGAGGTCCCCGCCGAGCGTCCCGCGCAGCGCCTTGACCGTGCCGTCCTCGCCGACGGCCACCCACTTGCGGCCGACGAGGTAGAAACCGCCGTAGTCCTTCGCGTCGTTGATCCACTCGCGCTGGCCGCGGTCGGTGGCGAAGGTGGCCAGGACGAACTTGCCGTCCTTGTTCTTGCACAGCGCCTGCCGGATCTCGTCGGCGTCGGTCTGCATGTCCGGGGTGCACTTGACCTCGGCGGCCAGGCTCTCCAGGCTGCCGGTCGCCGTCACCGGCACCTTCTTCTCCTGCGGTCCGGACCCACAGCCCGCAAGCGCCAGTAGGGCCACCGCGGCACCCGACGCGGCGAGCGCCGCCCTCGTCACCTTCATCTGCACTGCTCCTCCGGTCCTGGTACGCCACATGCCGCACGGGGCCCCCGGCGAGGGGGCCCGTACCGACGGATACGGCTGCGGGCGCCGCACCGCTCAAATCCGGTGCGAAAGCGGATCACTTGTGCGAGGGTGACGCGGTGAACAAGGACTGGGAAGAGCGCGTGGACACCCTCTGGGCCGGTTTCGCGGACCGTCCCGAGGAGGAGGCACCCGCTTTCCGCGCCGAAATCGCCGCGCTGACCGCCGAGTTGCCGGACGGCAGCCCGCTCGCCCCCTTCGAGGAGGCGTGCGCCTGGGACTCCACCGGCCACTCCGACAAGGCGGTGCCGCTGTACCGGGAGGCGCTGGAGCGGGGGTTGCGCGAGGTGAGCCCGTACCGGGCCCGCCGGACCGCGATCCAGCTCGCCAGTTCCCTGCGCAACACCGGTCAGGCGGAGGAGGGCGTACGACTCCTCACGCCTGAACTCAACGCACAGTCGGACGAGTTGGACGACGCCGTACGGGCCTGCCTCGCGCTGTGCCTGTCCAGTGTGGGCCGGGACCGCGAGGGGCTCTCGCTCGTGCTCGGCGCGCTCGCCCCGCATCTGCCGCGCTACCAGCGCTCGATGGCGAACTACGCGCGGGCTCTGGTGCCCACGTCACCCGCCCGGCGGTAACCCGCGGGCGTTTCGCTCGTTCTCCCCGATGTGCAGTCACAGGATGTAGCCCAGCGTCACGCGCCCGCCCACGGGGGCCGGGGTCCCGCCGCCGATGTCGAGCAGGCCGAGGCCGCGCTCGTCGAGCACTACCCGCGGCTGGTCCGGCTCGCCTATCTGGTGCTGCCGCCCGAACTGGGGCGCGGGCGCCGGGTGCTGACCGCTCACGCGCTGGCCCAGCGGGCGCTGCCGACGGGGCGCAAGCAGCGTTCCCTGATCCCGGCGCAGGCGTCGGGGCGGGACGGCGACCCGGCGTACGGCTTCGTCCGGGAGCGGGTGCTGCGCTCCGCCCTGGAGGCGTGCCGGCCGCGCAAGGGGCTGCCGAAGCGCTCGCAGTTGCCCGCTCTGCTGCCCCGGGCGTGGGGCCTCAGGCTCTTCCCCCGCTCCGGCGGCGCCCATGAACTCGCCCTGGAACAGCGGCTGTCGGCCCTGTCTGCCCCGGCCCGCGCCGCCTACGTGCTGCGCGGCCTGGAGGGGCTCGCGGACGACGACGTGCGCAGGGTCCTCAAGTCCGCCGGGGTGACCCGCGTGGAGTCGGCGCTGTCCGAGGCGAGCGGCGTCCCCGCGCAGTACGCGCTGCTGTCCTCACCGGAGTTCGACGCCTGCTCGCTCCAGGCGCGCCCCACCGATCTGATGCGGCGCCGCCAGCACACCAAGGCGGCGCTCGCGGCGGGCGCCGCGCTCCTGGTGGCCTGCGCGCTGGTGGCGATGCCCGGTGGCGGCTGGGGCCCCGAGGGTGCCGCCGCGCCGTCGTACGCGGCCAACCCGGCCGCCGAGGCCGCCCTGGACCCGGCCAGGCTCACCCGGGTGACCCCGGCGGCCTGGAGGACCTCGGCGCGCACCGACTTCTCGGTGTGGCCCGCGCGCGGCCCGCTCACCGGCGACAAGGACCTGCTGCGCCGCGCGCTGGCGGTCTGGGCCCGCCCCGGCGCCACCGTGCGCGTCTCGGCGACCCCCGGCACTCAGACCGGCGGCCCCGCCGGACCGCCCCAACTGCTGTACGCGGGGCAGGTGGACGCGGCCCGGGTGGTGATCCTCTACGACGGTCTGCGGATCGCCCGCTACGCCGAGCCGGTGGACGGCACCGAGGGTGCCGCCCTCGACTTCGCCCGGGTGGACGGCGCGGACCGCGCCGAGTCGAGCGCGCTGGTGCTCGGCCGCGCCGACGGCAACGTCCGCTATCTGACGGCTCCTTGGGTGAAGAAGGCTTCCGAACGCGACCTGACCAAGCCGGAGTCGGCGCCCCACGCGCTCACCGTCACCGACGGCGTGACCTCCCCGCTGGCCAGTCCCGTGCTGCGCACCGGGAGTTGCACCTCGTGGAGCGTGCTCCAGCTGACCGACCGCACCGGCACCCGGCTCGCCACCGACCTCGGTGAGCTGGTCCCCGCGCACCTGACCGCCGGGCGGCCGGGCGCGTCCGAGGAGGCGTCCGGCGCGGAGGGGCTACGGGACTGGGCGCCGTTCGCCTGCTCGCTGGGCGCCGAGCGCTCGGCCGGCATCCGCGAGGTGAACGCGTGGGCGTACGCCGAGCAGGCGCTGCCGGACGCGGGCGGGAACGGCACCTGGGTCTGCACCCGGGCGGAGACCTGGCGCGGTGACGGCACGGCGGCTCTCGCCCAGTTCCGTACGCCGGGCGGGGCGGCCGGGGCGGTCGTGGCCAAGGCGACGGACACCACGGCGTGCGGTCCGCGTGAACCTCGGGTGCTGGCCGGGGTGCTGTGGAAGTCCGGTACGGGCGCCTGGTATCTGCTCGCGGCGGGCAGCGAGGACGTCGGCTCGGTCCGCGCGACCGGCGGGGTCAAGGCCGAGGGAACGGGGCGGCTGCTGGCGGCGCCCGCCGAGCGCGGCGCGCAGGCCGACCTCAAGGGGACGCTGACGAGCGGGCGGGAGATCAACGGGCTCGGGTGAGCGGCCCGCACGCTTGCTGACGGAGTGGTCAACAAGCTCCGTCCCAGGGGTTCTCAGGCGGCCCGCGCCTCAGTACATTGACGCCATGTCTAACAAGCAGGCCGGGCCGGTGGAGTCCGAGCGCATCGCGCTCAAGGCCCGCAACGTGTCCTTCTCCTGGGCGGACACCCCCTTGCACTGGGTGCCCGGCGACCCGTTCACCACGCACACCATCAATGTGCTGCATCTGCTGCTGCCCGCCGGCGAGCGCTGGTTCGTGCACGTCTACAAGCAGGCGCTGCCGCTGATCCGGGACGAGCGACTGCGTGCGGACGTCATCGGGTTCATCGGGCAGGAGGCGATGCACTCCCAGGCCCATGACGAGGTGCTGCCGCATCTGCGCGCGCAGGGGCTCGACCCGACGCCGTACACCGCGCAGGTCGACTGGTTCTTCGAGAAGCTGCTCGGGGACCGCACCCTGCCGCCCGGCCGGGCCCGGCGCTGGTGGCTCCTTGAGCGGATCGCGCTGATCGCGGCCATCGAGCACTACACCGCGTTCCTCGGCGACTGGGTACTGAACGCCGCCGAGCTGGACCGCCGGGGCGCCGACCCGACCATGCTGGACCTGCTGCGCTGGCACGGAGCGGAGGAGGTCGAGCACCGCTCGGTCGCCTTCGACCTCTTCGTGCACGTGGACGGCGACTACCGGCGCCGGGTGCGGACCTGGGCGCTGGCGTTCGCGGCGCTGATGTTCCTGTGGCAGCGCGGGGCCCGCTTCTTCATGGAGAACGACCCGACCCTGGTGGACGGCAAGGCGTCGTTCGCAGAGTTCTACCGCAGCGGCCGCCGGGGCACGCTGCCCGCGACGGGCGCCCTGCTGAAGTCCATCCCGCGCTATCTCAGCCGCGCCTACCACCCCTCCCAGGAAGCCTCCACCGCACAGGCGGTCGCCTATCTGGCCTCCTCCCCCGCCGCGGTGGCGGCCGAGCAGCACGAGAAGGAGGCGTCGTGACGCCGAGGCCCCGCACGCTCCTGCTGCTGGCGGGCGGTGCCGCCGCCCTGCTGACCCGGCGGGCGCTGCGCCGCCGGGTGCGGGAGTCGCCGCTGTGGCCGCTGCCCGCCCTTGACCCGCCGGTCTCGGGCCGTCCGCGCACGGGCGCGCTGCGGCTGCTGCTGACCGCGCGCGAGGAGGTCGCCGAGGGCGTGGTGCGGCTGCGTCTGGAGGGCGACGGGCTGCCGCCGTGGGAGCCGGGCGCGCATCTGGACCTGGTGCTGCCCTCGGGCCTGGTCCGGCAGTACTCGCTGTGCGGCGACCCGGCGGACCGCGGCTCGTACACGGTGGCCACGCGGCTGGTCGCGGACGGGCGGGGCGGCTCGCGCGAGGTGCACGAGCGGCTCACGGAGGGGACGGAGCTTCAGGTGCGCGGGCCGCGCAACCGCTTCCCGCTGGTGGAGGCGCCCGCGTACGTCTTCGTCGCGGGCGGGATCGGCATCACGCCCGTCCTGCCGATGCTGCGGGCGCTCCCCGAGGACGCCGAGTGGCGGTTGCTGTACTGCGGGCGGTCGCGGGAGTCGATGCCGTTCCTGGCCGAGGTGGAGAAGCTGGCGGGCGACCGGCTGACCCTGGTCGCGGAGGACGAGGACGGCCGCCCCGATCTGGCCGCGCTGTTCGCGGACACGGCGCCCGGTACGGCGGTCTACTGCTGCGGCCCCGAGGGGCTGATGGACGCGGTGGCGGAGCGGCTGCCCGCGGGCGCCACATTGCACCTGGAGCGGTTCGCGCCGCGTACGACGACCGGTGGCGACAGCGCGTTCGAGGTCGAACTGCGGCGCACCGGAACGACGTTGACCGTCCCGGCCGGTTCCAGCGTGCTGGCGGCGGTACGGCGTGAGCTGCCGGACACCGTGTTCTCCTGCGAGCAGGGTTTCTGCGGGACCTGCCAACAGCGGGTGCTGGAGGGAGAGGTGGACCACCGGGACGAGCTGCTCACGGACGCGGAGCGCGCGGACTCCATGCTGATCTGTGTGTCCCGGTCCAGAGGTGAACGTCTGGTGCTCGACATGTGACGGAAGTGCGCGTCCCGATGCGGAACCGGATCATCCAACTGTCGGTTCCGATCGGTAAGGTGGGTGCATGAGCACCGGGGTTCGCCGCAGGATGGGCGTCGAGGAGCGACGGCAGCAGCTGATCAGGGTCGCACTCGATCTGTTCAGCCGCCGCTCGCCCGACGAGGTCTCCATCGACGAGATAGCGTCGGCGGCGGGCATCTCCCGCCCGCTGGTCTACCACTACTTCCCCGGCAAACTCAGCCTGTACGAGGCCGCGTTGAAGCGTGCCTCGGAGGATCTGGCGGGCCGCTTCGTGGAGCCCCTCGAAGGCCCGCTGGGGCTGCGGCTGCTGCGGGTCATGCGCCGCTTCTTCGACTTCGTGGACGAACACGGCCCCGGCTTCTCCGCGTTGATGCGCGGTGGCCCGGCGGTCGGCTCCTCGGCGACCAACGCCCTGATCGACTCGGTGCGGCAGGCCGCCTACGAGCAGATCCTCACGCACCTCGGCATCGAGGACGTCGCGGCGGCTCCCCCGCGTCTGGAGCTGGTGGTGCGCTCGTGGATCTCGCTGGCCGAGTCCACCGCGCTGATCTGGCTGGACGGCAGGCGGGTGCCGCGCGCCGAGCTGGAGGTCCAGCTCGTGGACGACTTCGGCGCGCTGGCCGCCGTGAGCGCGTCGCGGGACGCGGAGATGGCCGAGCTGGTGCGCTCCATGGTCAAGGACGAGCCGGCCGACGGTCCCTTCGCGGAACTCGCCGGCCGGCTCATCGCCCTGGCGTCCTGAACGCCCGCCCGGTTACCGGGTGAAGACGGCCACCGTCCGCGCCGGGACACTGAACGTGCCCGAACCGGCCTGGTAGCTTGCCGACTTGACCACCTGGTCCGCGCCGGACGCCTGCACCGGGTGCAGCCGGTAGCGCGTCCCCGCGAGGGCGGTCACCTTCTGCTCCTGGCGCTCGGGCGTGGCGTTGAACACCACGACCAGATCACCGAGTCGCATGGTGATCACGCCGGGGGTCTCGTCCTTGCCGGACAGCGGGAAGGCGAGCGCGTGCTGCACCTGGTCCGCCGTCGCGAGCGAGAACGCGGGCTCGGTGGTGCGGATGCGCAGCAGGTCGCGGTAGGCGGCCGAGGTGCCTGTGATCTGCGGGCAGCCGACCTTCACCTGGGCCAACAGCGGTGTGGCGTACGGCCACTTGGACTTGTTGTCGGCCGCCGGGGGCAGCCCGCGCCCGAAGCCGTTGCCGTCGGCGCAGTTCCAGTGGATGGCGTTGAACCAGTCGCCGCTGTCGAAGGAGTTGCGGTCGAGCGACTTCGAGCGCAGCAGGTCGGTACCCGCCTGCGAGAGCGCCGGGCCCTGGGAGAGGGCGGCGGTGGCCAGCGCGAGGACCTGCATCCTGGCCCGGTCGGACGCACCGGTCCCGGCGGGCAGCTTGTAGGTGAGGGCGTCGAACAGCGACTCGTTGTCGTGCGCGTCCGCGTAGGCGAGGGCGTCGCCGGGTGCGTCCGCGTAGCCGGCGGGAGCGCCGTTGTGGTCGACCTCGGCGCCGGTGACCGCCTTGCCGTCGGTGTCGGTGAAGCGGTACTTGGCGAGGTTGCCGCTCAGGCCCACCTTGATCAGGTCCTGGTAGTGCAGCAGCCGGGCCTTCTGCTCGGCCGGAGTGCCGTTCGCCGTCGAGGAGTTGGGGTCGGTGTAGAGGCCGGAGGCGAAGCCCTGGACGCCGGGGTCGTCGTCGAAGGGGCCGCCGCCGCGCACGGCGTCACGGGCGCGGTCGGAGAAGGTGGCGATGCCGGTGCCCGCCATGTTCTTCTGCGTGGCCTGCACGAAGCGCGCGTCGTCCGCGACCTCCCCGAAGTTCCAGCCCTCTCCGTAGAGGATGATCTTCTTGCCGTCGACCCCGTCCTTGGCGAGGGTCAGCCCGTCCAGCGCCTTGCGGACGGCGAGGATGTTGGCCTTCGGGTGGTGGCCCATGAGGTCGAAGCGGAAGCCGTCGACCTTGTACTCCTTGGCCCAGGTGACGATCGAGTCCACGACGAGCTTGCCCATCATGGCGTTCTCGGTCGCGGTGTTGGCGCAGCAGGTGGAGTTGGCCACGCTGCCGTCGGCGAGGAGCCGCTGGTAGTAGCCGGGCACGACCTTGTCGAGCACCGAGGTGTCGGCCTGGCCGCTGGCGGCGGTGTGGTTGTAGACGACGTCCATGACGACGCGCAGGCCGTCCTGGTTGAGCCCCTGCACCATCTTCCGGAACTGCACGGTGCGCCCGGTGCCGTCGGGGTCGGTGGCGTACGAGCCCTCGGGGACCGTGTAGTGGTACGGGTCGTAGCCCCAGTTGTAGGCGTCCTTGGCGGCCGTCTTCGCCACGCACTCCTGCTGCTTGTCGGAGTCGGCCGGGTAGGAGGCCAGGTCGCAGTCCGGCGTGGCCTGGTCGGCCTTCTTCTCGGGGATGGTCGCGATGTCGAACGCGGGCAGCAGGTGCACGTAGGACGTGCCCGCCTCGGCCAGCGCGCGCAGGTGCTTGGAGCCGTCGCTGTTCTTGTCGGTGAAGGCCAGGTAGGTGCCCCGGTCCCCGGCCGGGACGGTCGGGTCGGCCACCGAGAAGTCCCGGATGTGCAGCTCCTGGATCTGCGCGTCCCGCAGCGGTACGGCCTTGGGCTTCTTCAGGTCGGTCCAGCCCTTGGGGGCGAGCGAGCGGTCGGCCAGGTCGACGACGAGGCTGCGCTCGGAGTTCGCGGTCAGGGCGACCGAGTAGGGGTCGGTGACCTGGTTCGTCACGATCTTCCGGACGCTGGGCGCCCACACCGTGACCGCGTACCGGTAGGGCTTGCCCTTCCAGGAAGCGGGGCCGGTGACGGACCAGACGCCGGTGGCGTCGTCGCGGTGCATGGCCTTGAGCGAGCCGTCCAGCTCCAGCGAGACGTTCTGCGCGGTCGGCGCCCACACGGAGAGGGTGGGCTTTCCGTCGTGGAAGACCGGCCCGAGGTTCGCCTTCGTGGCACCCGGATACAGGTCGTCCAGCGCCCCGGCGATCTGCACGCCGGTCGCGGCGAGCACGGCACCGTTGGCGGCGCGCTGGGAGGCCACGAGCTGGCCGGTCAGCGCCTCGCGCACCCGCTCGCGGTCGCGCGGGTCGACGGACCAGGCGGTGTAGTCCTTGAGGTGCGGGAACTTCGCCTTCTGGGCGTCGGTGAGGGTGGTCTTGTCCAGCCGCAGCCAGCGCTCGTCGTCGCTCGTCAGGGCGCCGTCCTTGACGGCGATGGAGCCGTCGTGGGAGGCGAGCAGCTGGGTGGAGGCGGCGCCGTCCACGCCGTTCCAGGCGACGGTGTCCCGGTCGATCCAGACCGCCTTGGCGGTGGTCAGGTCGAGCGCGGCCGCGCTGCCCTTGGGCTGCGGGAGCAGATAGGTCTCCTGGCCGTTCAACAGCCACACCTCGTGGCCGCTCGCGGTGAGGTCCAGGGACTGGTCGGTGGGCAGATCCTTGTCGTCGCCCTTGTGGATGATGTAGCTGAGGCTGGTGGCACCCTCGGTGAGCGGCACCTCGTAGACCGCGCCATAGGCGTCAGTCTTCACCGGCTGAAGGGGCTTCGACCAGTCGGTGGGGTTCGCGGCACCCGTCCAGACGTGCAGGCCCCAGCCGTCGTAGTTCCCGTCGGCGCGGTGGTAGTGGATGACGGCCTTGGTCTTGTCCTGGGCCGGGTCGTCGGGGTTCTCGGTGAGCACCTCGGGCTTGCCCTGCTCCAGCCAGACCTCACCCGTCCTGGTGACGTCGATGGACCGGTCGGCGGAGACGTCCTTGTTGCCGTCCTTGTCGACGACCAGGAAGCCCACGTTCGAGGCGCCCGGCTTCAGCTTGACCCAGGCGAAGGCGCCGTAGGCGTCCCGGCCCGTGAAGGCGTGGCCCGCGGGCCAGGGGGTGGACTCGCCGTCGGCGATGTCGCCCCAGGCGTACAGGCCCCAGTCGGCGTAGTCGCCGTCGGCACGCTTGTAGTGGACGACCGCGTAGTCCCGCGAGGAGGCCGAGGGCGTCTCCGGCGCGGCCGGGGTACCGGTGGCCGAGGCGGCCTGGGCGCTCGCGGTGCGGCCCGCGGAGTCGACGACGACGGCCTTGTAGCGCAGGGCGGTACCGGCGGGCACGTCCTTGCCGATGGCCTGGGTGACCTTGTACGGCGCGTGGTCGGCAGAACCCAGCGTCTTCCAGGGGCCGTTGCCGACCTGGGCGGCGAAGACGACGCGGTTGAGCCCGCCCCCGTCCACATCCGCGCCGATCTCCACGGTGCCGGTGGCTCCGGCGGCCGGGGCGGTCAGGGTGAGCGCGGGCTTGACCACAGCCTTGTCGAGCCGGCCCGTGGCCTTGTAGACCACGGCGGACTCGGCCGGGACGGTCACCGTGAGCGTGCGGTCGGCGTCCGTCCTCACCGTGCCGTGGGCGCCGTAGAGGCCCTGGTACGTCATGCGGGCGGAGCCGGTCGCGAAGGTGGCGGACTTCGCCTCACCGGCGTTGTTGACGGCGACGACGTACTCGGCGCCGGTGCGCGCGTCCGTACGGGTGAAGGCGTAGATTCCGGCGCCGTCGGCCGCGTAGCGCTCGGTCTGCACGCCGTCGGTGAGGGCCGAGTTGGCCTTGCGGAGCCTGGCCAGGGCCGCGATGTCCTGGTAGAGCGGCGCCTTGGTGTCGTAGGCGTCGCTCGCGTGGGTGCGGCTGGTGCCGATCTCGTCGTCGTCCAGGTAGTCGGCGACCTTGGAGGCGAACATGGTCTGGCGGGCGTCCTTGTCGCCGCCGGAACCGGTGAAGCCCTGCTCGTCGCCGTAGTAGACGACCGGGTTGCCCCGGCTGAGGAACATCAGCTCGTTGGCGAGCTTGTCCTTGCGCAGGATCTCGGCGTCGGTGGCCTTGGGGTTGTCCTGCTTCAGGAAGTACCCGATGCGGCCCATGTCGTGGTTGCCGAGGAAGGTGACCTGCTCGTAGGCGTTGGCCTTGTCGGTCGTGTACTTGTAGTCGTCCCCGAAGACGGCCGACAGCTTCTTCGCGCCTGCGCCCTGGGAGGCGTACTGGCGGGCCGCGTCCTGGAAGGGGAAGTCGAGGGTGGCGTCCAGGCGGCCCTGGGTGACGTACGGGGAGGTCACCGAGGTGTCGGCGGAGTAGACCTCGCCGAACATGAAGAAGTTCTTCCGGCCGTGCGCGGCGGCGTACTTGTCGAGCGCGGTGGCCCACTGGGTCCAGAACGGCATGTCGACGTGCTTGACGGTGTCGATGCGGAAGCCGTCGACCGCGAAGTCCTTCACCCAGCGCTGGTAGATCTTCTCCATGCCGGTGACGACCTCGGGACGCTCGGTCCACAGGTCGTCCAGGCCGCCGAAGTCGCCGTACTCGGCGGACTCGCCCGCGAAGGTGGAGTCGCCCCGGTTGTGGTACATCGTCGGGTCGTTGAGCCAGGCCGGGACCTTGCTGTCACTCGTGACGACGGGGGTGCGCGGGAAGGACGAGGTGTCCACGGCCGGGAACTTCTTCTTCCCGTCCGCGTAGTCGGAGTCGTCGAAGAGGCGGCCGTCCTTCGTCAGGTACGGGAAGGCGCCCTTGGAGAGGTAGTCGTGGGACCCCTCCTTGTAGTCCACGACGTCGGCGGTGTGGTTGGTGATGACGTCGAAGAAGACCTTCATGCCCTTGCCGTGGGCCTGGGATATGAGGCTCTTCAGGTCGGCGTTGGTGCCGAAGTGCGGGTCGACCTGGGTGAAGTCGGTGATCCAGTAGCCGTGGTAGCCCGCCGAGGCGTCGGCGCCGGTGCCCTGCACGGGGCGGTTCTTGAAGATGGGGGCGAGCCAGATGGCGGTCGTGCCGAGGCCCTTGATGTAGTCGAGGCGGTGGGTGAGGCCCTTGAGGTCGCCGCCCTGGTAGAAGCCCTTGTCCGTGGGGTCGTAGCCGGTGCTCGTGCGCGAACCGGTCAGGCCGCCGCGGTCGTTGCCCTTGTCACCATTGGCGAAACGATCCGGCATGACGAAGTAGAACTGCTCGCGGGTGTCGTCGTGCCGGGCCGGCTGGGCGGCCAGGGCCGCGTCCGACGGGGGCGCGGGCGGGGCGTCCGCGTGCGCCGCCAGCGGCGGTACGAGGGCGGCGGCGAGGGCCACGGCGACGACGGCCGCCGCTCTCCTCCGGACGGGGGTGCGGCGCGACCGGCGCGCCTGCCAACTCGGTCTCACGGGCACAGACTCCTTGCGCTCACGGCTCGTTCGGGTCCGGCCCCTGGACACGGCTTCGTTGCCGGACGCCGCGCGACCGTACCGCCGTCGCAAGCCTTGCTGCAAGACTCTTGAAACCCGAAGAAAGAAATTTCATCCCTGAACGACGGACGAACCGCCCGTATACGACGGGCGGTTCACCGGTGAAGCGTTCAACGGGCCTGGGGAGTGGCCCGCGTTCAGCAGCTGGACTTGCCCGCGTAGAGCGCGAGCGCGGTGTTGGCCCCGAGCGTGGCTGTGAACTGGCCGCTGGAGTTGACCGTCACGCTCGTGTTGTTCTGCACGTTGCAGTACGTGCCCGCCGCGAGCGAGGTCTGGTAGGTGCGGGTCAGCGACGAGGTCTCGTGGTTGATAGCCACATAGCCCTTGCTGCCCCGCCCGAAGGCGATGGCGTCGTTGCCGTTGTCCCACCAGTTGGAGACCGCCTGGCCGCGCGTGGCGTTGCGGAAGGCGATCATGGACTTGATCTCCGGCCAGGCGTGCTGGCACTTCCAGCCGTCCTGCCAACAGGCGTTGACCTTGCCCCCGTTGGGCGGACCCGCGTCCACGTCCGACCATTCGTAGGCGGAGTTGATGTCCGGGGCGCCGTAGGGGTAGGCCAGCATGAAGACGTTGGCCAGCGTGTAGTTGGCGCCGTCCTTGTAGTTGAGGGTGCTGCCGTTGCGCTCGGTGTCGTGATTGTCGACGAAGACACCGGCGACCGAGCTGCTCATGTAGCCCCAGCCCTCGCCGTAGTTCTTCAGATAGGCGAGGTTCTCGTTGTTGAAGACCCGCTTGAGGTCGTAGGCGTAGCGGAACTCCTGGACGTCGCCGTTGCCCGTGTACTCGGTGGGCTGGACGGCCTCGCCCGCACCGTAGATGACCTCCTGCTTCCAGTAGACGGAGGGGTTGGTCAGCCGGGACTTGATGTTGGCCAGGTCGGCCGCGTCGATGTGCTTGGCCGCGTCGACACGGAAGCCGTCCACGCCGAGGGAGAGCAGGTCGTTCATGTACCCGGCGATGGCCTTGCGGACGTACTCCTCGCCGGTGTCCAGGTCGGCCAGGCCGACGAGTTCGCAGTGCTGGACGTTCCAGCGGTCCTGGTAGTTGGTGACCTGGGAGGTGCAGTCGTCGAAGTCCGGCGACGAGTACAGGCCGGGGTAGTTGTACTTCGTGTACGACGAGCCGCCGGTGCCGGTGCCGCTGCCCGCCGACATGTGGTTGATCACGGTGTCGGTGACGACCTTGAGGCCGGCCGAGTGACACGTGTCGACCATGTTCTTGAAGGCGGTGCGGTCGCCGAGACGGCCCGCGATCTTGTAGGAGACGGGCTGGTAGGAGGTCCACCACTGCGAGCCCTGTATGTGCTCGGCGGGCGGGGAGACCTGGACGTAGCCGTACCCGGCGGGGCCAAGAGTGGTGGTGCACTCACGGGCGACGGAGGCGTAGTTCCACTCGAAGAGGACGGCGGTGACGTCCTTGGTGCCGGGCGGAGATGCCTCTGCGATGGTCGGGTTCATGCCAAACGACATGCCGAGTGAGACCGCTGCCGCGAGGGCGAGCGCCGTGGGGAGGGTTCTGCGTCGTGCCATGTGGGGGTTTCCTTCGTCGTTGAAGGCTTGAAGACGCTTGCTGAAACATTTCAGCAAACTTGCGGTGACGCAGATGTTAAAGGCCCGCTGCCTGAAAAGGCAGCGGGCCGAGGGAAGTTGATGCAGGAACTTTTCGTAAAGGCGTCAGCCGGTGGTCCACCACACGGTGGTGTCGGCCGGGAGCGTGGCCTCGGCGCCGTCCACGGCGACCTCACCGCTGGCGAGCAGCACCCGGCCGTGGGACGGCACGGTCACCGGGGCGGCCGTGGTGTTGGCGACGCACACGAACTCCCCGCGCCGGAAGGCCAGGACGCCCTCCGGAGCGGTCAGCCAGTCCACCGACTCGCCCGCGCCGAGCGAGGGCTGCTCGCGACGCGCGGCGAGCGCGGCCCGGTACAGCTCCAGCGTCGAGTCCGGGTCGCCGGTCTGGGCCTCCACGCTCAGCTCACCCCAGCTCCCAGGCTGCGGCAACCAGCTGCCGCCCGCCCCGAAGCCGTACGACGAGCCCTCGCGGGTCCACGGGATCGGCACCCGGCAGCCGTCGCGGAAGCCGTCCTGGCCCGCGCCGCGGAAGTAGGCAGGGTCCTGGCGCACCTCGTCGGGCAGGTCCACCACGTCGGGCAGGCCCAGCTCCTCGCCCTGGTAGAGGTAGGCCGAGCCGGGCAGCGCCAGCATCAGCAGCGTGGCGGCGCGGGCGCGGCGCAGGCCCAGCCCGCGGTCGCCCTCGGTGCGGATCTGGGTGCCGAGCCCGGGCGGGTTGGCGAAGCGGGTGGCGTGCCGGGTCACGTCGTGGTTGGAGAGCACCCAGGTGGGCGGGGCGCCGACCGGGCGCATCGCGTCCAGGGTGCGGTCGATGACCACACGCAGCTCGTCGGCGTCCCAGTCGGTGCTCAGGTACTGGAAGTTGAACGCCTGGTGCAGCTCGTCGGGGCGGACGTAGCGGGCGGTGCGCTCGACGGTCGGGGTCCACGCCTCCGCGACGAAGATCCTCTCTGGGGGCGCCCCCTGCTCGAAGAGCTTGGGGGAGTACTCGTCCAGGACCGTGCGCCACTGGCGGTAGACCTCGTGCACGCCGTCCTGGTCGAAGAACGGCATCACGTCGTTGCCGAGCAGCTTGAGCTGGTCGTGGTCGCCGAGGTCCGGCAGACCCTCGGCCTTCACCAGGCCGTGGGCCACGTCGATGCGGAAGCCGTCCACGCCCATGTCCAGCCAGAAGCGCAGGATGGAGCGGAACTCGTCGCCGACCGCCGGGTGTTCCCAGTTGAAGTCGGGCTGCTCAGGCGCGAAGAGGTGCAGGTACCACTCGCCGGGCGTGCCGTCGGGCTCGGTGACGCGGGTCCAGGCGGGCCCGCCGAAGATGGACTCCCAGTCGTTGGGCGGGAGTTCGCCCTTCTTCCCCTTGCCGGGGCGGAAGTGGTAGCGCTCGCGCAGCGGCGAGCCGGGGCCCTCCGCGAGCGCCCGCTTGAACCACTCGTGCTGGTCGGAGGAGTGGTTGGGCACGAGGTCCACGATGATGCGCAGGCCCAGCCCGTGCGCGTCGCGGATCAGCGCGTCGGCGTCGAGCAGGTTGCCGAACATCGGGTCGACGGCGCGGTAGTCGGCCACGTCGTAGCCGGCGTCGGCCTGCGGGGAGGCGTAGAACGGGCTGAGCCAGACGGCGTCCACGCCGAGGTCGCGCAAGTACGGAAGTCGGGCGCGCACGCCCTCCAGGTCGCCCATGCCGTCGCCGTTGCTGTCGGCGAAGCTGCGCGGATAGACCTGGTAGATCACCGCGCCGCGCCACCAGTCGCGGTGCTGGGCGACGGTGGCGACGGCGGTTTCGTCGGCCGGGGCTGCGAGATGCTGCTGGCTCATGGCGTCCTTGGTGCGTGACGAGGTTGGTTCGAGAGCATGGGGGCGGGCGTCAGCCCTTGGTGCCGCCCGCGGTGAGGCCGGTGACCAGGTTCTTCTGCACGAGGTAGAAGAACACCGACACGGGTATCGCGATCAGCACGGCGGTGGCGGCCATGTAGTTCCACTGCGCGTCGTGCTCGCTGACGAAGGTCTGCAGGCCCACGGCGAAGGTGTACTTGGAGTCGTCCAGCATGAAGGTCGTCGCGAAGGCGACCTCGCTGACCGCCGTGATGAAGTTGTAGAAGGCGGCGACGGCGAGCCCGGGGCGGGCCAGCGGCAGGATCAGCCGGAAGAAGGTGCCGAACGGGCTGAGCCCGTCCACCCGGCCCGCCTCGTCGATCTCGAAGGGGATGGTGTCGAAGTACCCCTTGAGCAGCCAGGCGCTGTACGGCACGGCGGTGGTGCAGTTGATGAGGATCAGCGCCCAGTAGGTGTCGATGAGGCCCAGCTCGCCGAAGATGTCGTACATCGGCACGATCAGGATGGCGATCGGGAACGCCTGGGTGAGCAGCAGGACCCACATCAGCTGCTTGTAGCCGGGGAAGCGCATCCGCGAGACGGCGTAGCCGGTGGTGGCGGCGACGAAGACGCCGATGACGGTGGTGCCGAGCGCCACGATGAGCGTCGACCGGAACCAGTCGAAGAAGCCGGTGTGCTGGAGCACGTAGGCGTAGTTGGAGAAGTCCGCGGTGTCCAGGATCTTGCGGGGGTGGAGATAGGCGTCCTTGTCCGGGCCGAGGGACAGGAAGAACAGCCAGGCCACCGGGGCGAGCGCGATCAGGCTCGCGAGGATCAGGCCGCCGTGCAGCAGGGCGCTGCCGAGGGGGCCGCGCTCGCCGCGCCGGCGGACCGCGCGGACGGCCGGTGCGGCGGCGGGCGTGCTGTTCCCGGACTTCTCGACAAGGGTCGTGGTGCTCATGGCGGCGGCTCCTGCGGCGTCAGACGGCGAGCTGGTCATTGCGCTTCAGCCAGCGGAAGTAGAAGGAGGTGAAGATGGTGAGGATCGACAGCAGCAGCACGCCGTAGGCGGCGGACTGGGCGAAGTCGCGCGGCTGCTGTCCGAAGCCGAGCTTGTAGGCCCAGGTCACGAGGATCTGCGCGTCCGGGGCGGAGGTCGTGCCGAACAGCAGGAAGATGATCACGAACTGGTTGAAGGTCCAGATCACGCCGAGCAGGATCACGGTGGAGCTGACCGCGCGCAGTCCGGGCAGGGTGACGTGCCGGAAGCGCTGCCAGGCGCTCGCGCCGTCCATCTCGGCGGCCTCGTAGAGCGTGGTGTCGATGGACTGGAGCCCACCGAGGAGCGAGATCATCATGAACGGCACACCGCACCAGGTGTTGACCATGATGGCGGCGAACCGCTGCCAGAAGGGGTCCTCCAGCCACTCGGGCCGGGGCAGGTGGAGCGAGCCGAGGACCTGGTTGACCACACCGCCGTCGGCGAGCATGATCCGCCAGGAGAAGACGGTGACGAAGGTCGGCACGGCCCAGGGCAGCACCAGGAGCACCCGGTAGAAGGTGCGGCCGCGCAGCTTCTGGTCGAGCATCATGGCGAGGCCGAGCCCGATCAGGTAGTGCAGGGTCACACAGGCGACGGTCCAGAAGACGGTCCACAGGAAGTGCGACCAGAACCTGTCGTAGGCGGTCGGCCCGAACAGGATGTCCTGGTAGTTGTCGAGCCCGATGAACTTGTAGGTGGCGTCGATGTGGTTGACACCGATGGTGCGCGCCGAGTTGAGGCTGTTGGCGTCGGTGAGGGTGAGGTAGAAGCCCCGCACCAGCGGATAGCCCACCAGGACACCGAGGACGACGACCACCGGGGCGATCATCGCGTACGCGTACCAGTACCGCTGGTAGCCGTTCTTCAGGCGCTGCGCCAGCCCGGGACGGGGCGCGCGCTCACCTCGGCGTTCGCCGGTCGCGCGGTCGATGGCGACTGTCATGGTTCGACACCTTCTGGAAAGTTCGGGTACGGGCCGGGACGCGCGGGGCGCCGTCCGGTGACCGCCGGACCCTCCCCATCCCCCACGGCGAGGAGGGTCCGGCGGTCACGCGGGCTCACTTGCCGAAGCCGGGCACCAGCTTGGCGATGGCGACTTCGGCGTTGCCGAGGCCCTTGTCCAGCGGCTCGCCGCCGCTGGCGATCTTGGGCAGCTCGGTGTCCAGCGGGCCCCACAGGGAGCTGTACTCGGGCAGCGCCGGGCGCGGCTGGGCGACGGACAGGACGCCCTGGTAGCCGGCGATGCCGGGGTCGGCCTTGACCTGGTCGGTGTAGGCGTCGCTCCGCGTCGGCAGGGTGGAGTTCTTGAGCGCGATGGTCTCCTGGGACTTGGCCGAGGTCATGAAGTTCACGAACTTCAGGGCCGCCGTCTGGTGGGCCTTGTCGGAACCGGCGTAGACCGAGAGGTTGTGGCCGCCGGTCGGGGCGCCCGCCTTGCCGGTGGAGCCGGCCGGGACGGGGGCGATGCCGAGGTTGGCCTTGTCCGAGAAGGCCGAGCCCTTGTAGAAGTTGGTGATCTCCCAGGGGCCCTGGACGATCGCGGCGACCTTGCCGTTGACGAACGCGTCCTGGATGTGGGCGTAGGCGTCGGCGGTGGCGTCGGCCTTGTGCAGGCCCTTGCCGTTGAAGAGGCCGAGCCAGGTGCCGTAGCCCTTCTTGGCCGCGGGGGAGTCCACGGTGACCTTCTTGGCGGCGACGTCGACGGTGTCGGTGCCCTCGCCGTAGAGGAAGGTCTGCGCGTAGTAGGCCTGGGTGGAGCCCCAGTAGCCGTCCACACCCGTCTTGGCCTTGATCGTGGCGGCGTCCTTCTTCAGGTCGTCCCAGGTCTTGGGCGCCTCGGTGATGCCGGCCTTCTTGAACAGGGCCTTGTTGTAGACGAACGCGAGGGTGTCGGTGACCAGCGGCACGCCGTAGGTCTTGCCCTCGTACTGGGCCTGCTTGATCAGGTTCGGCTCGAACTTGGCCTGGTCGGCCAGGGCCTCGGTGCCGTCCAGGGGCAGCAGGTAGCTCTTCTTGGCGAACGCGGGGGTCCAGCCGACCTCCGAGCGCAGGATGTCCGGGGCGCCCTTGGAACCGGCCGCGGTGTCGAACTTGTTCTGCGCCTGGTCGAAGGGCACGTTGACGTACTTGACCTTGATGCCCTTGTTGGCGGCCTCGAACTGGCCGATGAGGTCCTTGTAGACCGGCGCCTCGTTCGTGGCGTTGGAGGTGTCCCACCAGGTGAGGGTCACCGGGCCGCTCGACTTGCTGTCGCTGTCGCTCCCGCCGCACGCCGTCGCCGTGAGGGCGAGGGACGCCACGAGCGCGGAGGCCGCTATGCCACGCCGCATGAGTTCTCCTTGAGGGTGAAAGCCCGAGTTTGCAGGAGCGGCCCCGTCTGCCGCCGCCTGCGACTTGCCGACTGCGCCATTGCCGCGGCCGGGCGACTGGGAACGTAACAGCGATGCAATCCTGGCGAAAGACCTTGCAGAAAAAAAGTGCAAGAACGCCGTGGGGTTACCGTGTCGTGACCTGCCCCAGACCTTGTCGAAATACAGGCCTTACGCCGGTAGGAGGGTTGACGGACACTTGTGCAAGACTCTGCAAGCTCTTGCCGCAGGGTGTCGCCGCCGGGATCATCCCCTTGCGGCCGTGCGCCGGGGAGACCCTCCGGCGGGCGAAGCCATGAGATTCCTAGAGGGACGAGGAGCGCGATGACGCGGCAATCCACGGCGGGCCGTTCGGCGAGCCGTGCACGGCGTCCCGCCGGTGCGCAGGGCAGGCCACGGCCGGTACAGTCCGGTGGCGTGACCACACGGCTTGCCGACATCGCAGCGCAGGCGGGGGTGAGCGAGGCGACCGTCAGCCGTGTCCTCAACGGCAAGCCGGGCGTCGCGTCCGCCACCCGCCAGTCCGTGCTCGCCGCGCTGGACGTGCTCGGCTACGAGCGCCCGGTACGGCTGCGGCGGCGCAGCGAGGGCCTGGTGGGCCTGATCATCCCCGAGCTGGAGAACCCGATCTTCCCGGCGCTGGCCCAGGTCATCGGCCAGGCGCTGACCGGTCAGGGCTACACCCCGGTGCTGGCCACCCAGACCCCCGGGGGCTCCACCGAGGACGAGCTGACCGAGATGCTGGTGGACCGGGGGGTGGCCGGGATCATCTACGTCTCCGGGCTGCACGCCGACACCACCGCCGACATGCAGCGCTACGAGCGGCTGCGCGCGCAGGGCGTGCCCTTCGTCCTCGTGGACGGCTTCTCGCCCAAGGTGCAGGCGCCGTTCATCTCCCCCGACGACCGGGCCGCGACGACGCTCGCGGTGACCCACCTCGCCTCGCTGGGCCACACCCGGATCGGGCTCGCGCTCGGGCCGAAGCGGTTCGTGCCGGTGCAGCGCAAGATCGAGGGCTTCGTGCGGGCGATGCAGGAGCAGTTGGGGCTCGACGCCACGACGGTGACGACCGAGCTGGTGCAGCACTCGCTGTACACCCTGGAGGGCGGCCAGGCGGCGGCGACCGCGCTGATCGGGCGTGACTGCACGGCGATCGTCTGCGCGAGCGACATGATGGCGCTCGGCGCGATACGCGCGGCCCGGCAGCTGGGCCTTGAGGTCCCGCGCGACGTGTCCGTGGTGGGCTTCGACGACTCTCCGCTGATTGCGTTCACCGACCCGCCGCTGACCACCGTCCGCAAGCCGGTCCCGGCGATGGGGCAGGCCGCGGTGCGCACGCTCCTGGAGGAGATCGGCGGGACGCCCGCGCCGCACAGCGAGTTCGTGTTCATGCCGGAGCTGGTGGTGCGCGGCTCGACCGCGTCGGCGCCGGGGCGTGGCGGTGCGGAGCGCGGGCACTAGCACAGGGGGGCTCCGGACGCAGAACATGCGTGCTGGAACCCGCCTTGGGATGATCAGTCAGGCAACTTTGTCTGGCAGACTCGGTGGCTATGAGTGACTCGACCGTGACAGACCCGGAAGGTCGCGAGAAGGTGACCGTTCCGCGGACCGTCACGGGCGAGCGCACGGGAAGCGTGCGGGAGCGGCTGCGCCGTCGTCCCGGACGTCCCCGGCTGTGGTTCGAGATCCTGCTGACCGGGGTGAGTTACTGGGTCTACTCCCTGATCCGCAACGCGGTCCCGGAGCAGAAGGCCGAGGCGCTGCGCAACGCCGACGGGATCTGGCGCCTGGAGCACCATCTCGGCATCGCTGTGGAGGCGTCGGTCAACCACGCCGCCGACGCGGTCACTTGGCTGATCATCGCCATGAACTACTACTACGCCACCCTGCACTTCGTCATCACGATCGCCGTGCTGGTGTGGCTCTACCGCTGGCATCCCGGGCGCTACGGCGCCGCCAGACTCGTACTCTTCGCGACCACCGGCGTGGCCCTGCTCGGCTACTACCTGTTCCCGCTCGCCCCGCCCCGGCTGATGCGCGGCGGCCACTTCGTCGACACGGTCATGGTCCACCAGACCTGGGGCTCGATGGCCTCCGGCGACCTCAAGCACATGTCCAACCAGTACGCCGCGATGCCGTCGATGCACATCGGCTGGTCCCTGTGGTGCGGGCTGACGGTCTTCGCACTGGCCTCGGTGCCGTGGGTCCGCGTCCTGGCCCTCCTCTACCCGGCGGCGACCCTGGTGGTCATCGTCGCCACCGCCAACCACTTCTGGCTGGACGCGGTGGGCGGGGCGGCGTGCCTGACCTTCGGGTTCGGGGTGGCGTGGCTCTGGTACGGGCGGCTGCCGGGGGCGCTGCCCAGGGGGGTGGACGGCGGGGTGGACTCCCGGGCAGACAGGGTGGACGGCGGGGTGGAACCGGTGCCGGACGCGGAGACGAAGTCCAAGTCCAGAGCCGGTTCCCGGTGACTCAGTCCGCGTAGAACCGTTCGTCCACCACCGCGCGGGCCCGGCGGGCGGTGCGGCGGTAGGCGTCGAGCATGGTGCCCGCCTGCCCGGCGCCGTAGCCGAGGTAGCGGCCGACGGCGGCCAGTTCGCGGGGCTCGGTGGGGAAGGTGTCCCCGGCCCGGCCCCGGACCAGCATGACCGCGTTGCGCACCCGGCTCGCAAGGACCCACGCCTCGTCCAGGACGGCCGCGTCCTCCTCGCTCAGCAGCCCCGCCTCGCGCGCGGCGGCCAGCGCCTCCCGGGTACGGGTCGTGCGCAGGCCCGGCACCTCCCAGGCGTGCCGCAGCTGGAGCAGCTGCACGGTCCACTCCACATCCGAGAGCCCGCCGGGGCCCAGCTTGGTGTGCAGCTTGGGGTCGGCGCCGCGCGGCAGCCGCTCGGACTCCATCCGGGCCTTCAGACGCCGGATCTCGCGTACGGCCTCGTCGTCCAGGCCGTTTCTCGGGTAGCGCAGCGGGTCGACCAGCTCGATGAACCGGCGCCCGAGGTCCTCGTCCCCCGCCACCGGCTCGGCCCGCAGCAGCGCCTGCGACTCCCACACCAGCGACCAGCGGCGGTAGTACGCCTCGTACGACTTCAGGGTGCGCACCAGCGGTCCCGACTTGCCCTCCGGACGCAGGTCCGCGTCGATCAGCAGCGGCGGGTCGGCGCTCGGGATCTGCAGCAGGCGGCGCATTTCGGCCACCACCTTGTTCGCGGCGCGGGCGGCCTCCTGGTCGTCCACGCCCTCCCGCGGCTCGTACACGAACAGCACGTCGGCGTCGGAGCCGTAGCCCAGCTCGTGCCCGCCGAAGCGGCCCATGCCGATGACCGCGAACCGGACCGGCAGGGTGTCGCCCCAGTGCTCGCGCACCACCGCGCGCAGGGTGCCCGCCAGGGTCGCGGCGGTGAGGTCGGAGACCGCCGCGCCGGTACGGTCCAGAAGGGCGCCCTCGTCGGCCTCGGCGGGGGTGGTCTCGGTGCCGTAGGAGCCGACGATGTCCGTCGCGGCCGTACGGAACAGTTCGCGGCGGCGCACCCCGCGGGCGGCGGTCACCGCCTGCTCGGCGTTCTCCGCGCGGCCCACCGCCGCCAGGATCTCCTGCTCCAGCTGGGCCCGGCCGCGCGGCTCCAGACCGCCGCTCCCGCCGTCGCCGTCGCCGAGCAGGGCGACCGCCTCCGGGGCGCGCATCAGCAGGTCGGGGGCGAGACGGCCCGCCGAAAGGACGCGCGCCAGGTTCTCCGCCGCCGCGCCCTCGTCGCGCAGCAGCCGCAGGTACCAGGGGGTCTTGCCGAGCGCGTCGGAGACCTTGCGGAAGTTGAGCAGCCCGGCGTCCGGGTCGGCCGAGTCCGCGAACCAGCCGAGCAGCACGGGCAGCAGCGTGCGCTGGATCGCCGCCTTGCGGGTCACGCCGGAGGCCAGCGCCTCCAGGTGCCTCAGGGCGGCCGCCGGATCGGCGTACCCGAGCGCGACCAGGCGTTCGCGGGCCGCCTCCGGGCTGAGCCGGGCCTCGCCGGGGGCGAGCTGGGCCACCGCGTCGAGCAGTGGGCGGTAGAACAGCTTCTCGTGCAGCCGTCGTACGACACCGGTGTGCCGCTTCCACTCGCGGCCCAGCCGGGTCACCGGGTCGGTGCGCAGGCCGAGCGAGCGGCCGAGCCTCCGCAGGTCCTCCTCCGCCTCCGGGACCAGGTGGGTGCGGCGCAGGCGGTAGAGCTGGATGCGGTGCTCCATCGACCGCAGGAAGCGGTACGCCTCGTCCAGGCGGGCGGCGTCCTCGCGGCCGACGTAGCCGCCCGCCGCCAGTGCCTGGAGCGCGTCCAGGGTCGTACGGCTGCGCAGGGTCGGGTCCGTGCGGCCGTGCACGAGCTGGAGCAGCTGGACCGCGAACTCCACGTCCCTCAGGCCGCCGGGGCCCAGCTTCAGCTCGCGGTCGATCTCGGAGGCGGGGATGTTCTCCACCACCCGGCGGCGCATCTTCTGCACGTCCGTGACGAAGTTCTCCCGCTCCGCCGCCTGCCACACCATCGGCGCCAGCGCCTCGATGTACGCCTCCCCCAGCTCCGCGTCCCCGGCCACCGGGCGGGCCTTCAGCAGCGCCTGGAACTCCCAGGTCTTCGCCCAGCGCTGGTAGTACGCGATGTGGCTGCTCAGCGTGCGGACGAGGGGGCCGTTGCGGCCCTCCGGGCGGAGGTTCGCGTCCACCGGCCAGATCGAGCCCTCGATCGTGGTCTCCGAGCAGATGCGCATCATGTGCGAGGCGAGTTTCGTCGCCGATCTGAGGGCCTTGGCTTCGTCGGTTCCCTCCATCGCCTCCGCCACGAAGATCACGTCCACGTCCGAGACGTAGTTCAGCTCGTGGCCGCCGCACTTGCCCATCGCGATGACCGCGAGTCTGCAGGCGGCTGCGTCCTCGGGGGCGGCGGACCTTGCCATCGCGAGGGCGGCGCGGAGGGTGGCGGTGGCGAGGTCGGCCAGTTCTGCGGCTGTCTGGGCCAGGTCCGTGGTGCCGCAGACGTCCCTCGCGGCGATGGAGAGGAGGCAGCGGCGGTAGGCGACTCTCAGGGTCACGGGGTCTGTCGCTTCCGCGAGCCCGCGTTCGAACTCCGCGACTCCTGGGTGCAGGTCTCCGGGTTCGTACGTGACCAGGGTCTGCCAGTCGTGGGGGTGGCGGGCCAGGTGGTCCGCGAGAGCCTCCGAGGCGCCGAGGATGCCGAGGAGGCGGTCCCTCAGGGGCTTGGCCGCGATGAGGGTGTCCAGGAGTTCCCTTCTGTCCGTGGGGGCCGGCTGGGACTCCAGGAGTCTGACCAGGCCGTGCAGGGCGAGGTCGGGGTCGGCGGTTGCGCCGAGGGCTTCCAGGAGGACGGGGTCGTCGCGTACTTCTGCGAGTTCCGGGGTGTCGAGGCTGCGTTCCGCGGCGGAGGGGTCGGTGAAGCCGTGCCTGAGCAGTCGGGTGAAGGTGCTGCTTCTGCGGCCCGGCGTCATCTTCTTGGGCTCCCCATCTTTTTCGGGACGGTCCTGGCCAGAGCGTAACGCCCGCGGCGCTCTGGGGCTGGGGCGGTGACCTGCGGGTGCGGGTACGTGGTGGTCGCCCTCCGTTGCGGCGGGGTCGGGGCCGCGGCGGGGGGTATCCGTCCTCGGTCCGGCGCGCTGTTGGCTGAATAGGCGCCGTGTGCTTTCGCCGGCCGCTGCGGGCGGACACCCCCCGCCACGTCCCCTTCTCGCCGTACGCGGGTGCGGGGCCATCCCCTTCCGCCGGTTGCGATGAGTTCGGGGGGCGGGCAGGGTCCGAATTGGGGGAAACGTGCGCTGGAGGTGTCGTATGGCTGGGCCTGTCGGTGAGCTGGACGTTCGGTACAGCAGTCTGGGGACTGTTGCCCATCCCTGGGACGAAGTGGTGGGGGTGCTGGAGGAGGCGCAGTTGTTCTGGGTGTCCACCGTGCGGCCGGACGGGCGGCCGCATGTCACTCCGACGCTGGCCGTGTGGAACGACGGGACGTTGTACTTCGGGACCGGGTCCGGGGAGCGCAAGGCGCGGAACCTCGCCGAGAATCCGCATGTCGTGCTGACGACCGGGATCAACGAGTGGACCGTCGGGTTCGACGTGGTGGTGGAGGGGGACGCGGTTCGCGTCACCGACGAGGGGCGGCTGCGGGAGCTGGCGGCCGCCTGGGAGGCCAAGTACGGGGAGTTCTGGCGCTACGAGGTGCGGAACGGGTGTTTCCAGCACGGTCCCGGTCCCGCTTACGTCTTCGCTGTCGCGCCGGTGACCGTTTTCGGCTTCGGCAAGGGGGAGCCGTTCAGCCAGACCCGGTGGAGGTTCTCGTGAGTGGGCTGGCGCGGGGCACTGTGGCGACTCGGTTGCCCGCTCAGGATCTGTCGCGGGCCCGGCGGTTCTACGCGGAGAAGCTGGGGCTTGAGCCTGTGGATGAGCGGCCCGGGGGTCTGTTGTACCGGTGCGGCGGCACCGACTTCGTGGTCTTCCAGTCCACCGGCGCCTCCCCCGGCACCTTCACCCAGATGGGCTTCCAGGTCGACGACCTCGACGCCGTGGTGGCCGAGCTGCGCGCCAAGGGCGTCGTCTTCGAGGACGTCGACGCCCCCGGCTTCCGGACGCGTGACGGAATCGCCGAGATCGAGGGGAACTATCCGAGCAAGGGGGCTCGGGGCGAGCGGGGGGCCTGGTTCCGGGACAGTGAGGGGAATTTGCTGGGGGTGGGGGAACTGGTGCGGTGAGGGACCTCGGCCGCCCGACTGTTGCGAAATGCAACCGGTCTTGTGGCGCGTGAGGCGGGAGCAACCCCTCTGACAACCGGAGATCACCGAGGTCGTTGCACTCCTCGTGAATTGTGAAGATTTATTGATCATCGCCGGCTTTTCAGGGCCCCTCGGATCACGCTCACGCCGTACACCGTAGGGGTCACTTGACGTGCACATATAACTTGCGAGCTGATCCAAATACGCCTCAACACTGGGGATTTGACGCCTCTTCCGCGTCGGCTTCCACGAGTGACCCCCAGGTCTCGAATCGGTAAAGCGGGCTTTCCATCTCGCATGGGCTGTTGAACTCTTAAGGTCCACGAATGAGGGGGGTTCGTGAAGATCGCCGCACGCCTCTGGCGTGTCCGGGCAGGGGGCCCGGGCCGTGGTCGAGTCGACGGTGAGCCGTCGTGAACGGCTGCTGCAATCCGAGGGGGTTTGCAGCAAAGGATCCACAGCGCAATGTGCAGTGCCCGACGCCGCGCTCGTCTGCCTCAGGAACAGACGGGTGCATTTCAGGGGCGCCGTTTTCCGGCCCACCAGGTCTGTGGGCCGGCTCAAGGGTGAGGAAATCGCCATGGACATATGTGTGCTGGGGCAGGGCTACGTCGGTCTGCCTCTGGCCCTGCGGGCCGCGGAGGCCGGTCACAGCGTCACCGGTTATGAGCCCGACCGGCGCCGCTGCGCTCAGCTCGCCGCCGGGTCGTCCTACATCGAGGACATCGACTCCGGAAGACTCGGGCGCCTGTTGCGCTCCGGCGCCTACAAGCCCACCAGCGACCCGACGGACCTCAAGGGCTTCGACGTCGCGGTGATCACCGTTCCGACTCCGCTGACCGACCGCACCCCGGACCTGAGCTGTGTCCGCGACGCCGCCCGGGAGCTCGCGCGGCACCTCGAGGCGGGCGGGACCGTGGTGCTGGAGTCCACCACGCACCCGGGCACCACCCGCAACGTGCTGATTCCGCTGCTGGAAGAGGGGTCCGGCCTGACCGCCGGGAAGGACTTCCACGTCGGCTTCAGCCCCGAGCGGATCGATCCGGGCAACGCGGTGTGGCGCCTGGAGAACACCCCGAAGATCGTCGCCGGGCTCACCGAGGCGTGCCTGGAGCGTGTGAAGGCGTTCTACGACGCGGTCACCGAGGTGACCGTACCGGCGTCCGGCCTGGAGGAGGCGGAGCTGGCGAAGGTGTTCGAGAACACCTACCGTCACGTCAACATCGCCCTGGTCAACGAGCTGTCCCGGATCGCCCACACCCTCGGCGTGGACGTGTGGCACACGCTCGAACTCGCGGCGTCGAAGCCGTTCGGGTTCACGAAGTTCCAGCCCGGGCCGGGTGTCGGCGGCCACTGCCTGCCCATCGACCCGGTCTATCTGAGCCACCACGTGAAGACGCAGCACGGAGAATCGTTTCGTCTCATCGAGCTGGCCCAGGACATCAACGACAGCCAGCCCGAGTACGTGGTGCGCCGCCTCCAGGACGCGCTCGGCCGGCGCTTCTCCCGCAGCGTCCACGGAGCCCGGATCCTCGCCCTCGGCGTCGCGTACAAACCCGGCACCGCCGACTCCCGCCAGTCCCCGGCGGTCGATGTGGTCGACCGGCTGCGGTCCATGGGCGCGCAGGTCACCGTCATCGATCCCTACCTGCCCGCCGACAGCGACCGGGACATCCCCTTCGCCGCCGCGCGGGCCGGTACGAGCGTCGCCGACTTCGACGCCGTCGTACTGCTGACGCCGCACGACGAGTTCGACCTGTCGCGGGTCGCCGACGAGGCGGCCTACGTCCTGGACACCCGTGGCGTCATGGCCAGCGCACCGCACATCGAACGCCTGTAGGACACGAGAGAGAACAGGGCATCCACATGTATGACAAGGGCACCCTTGCCAGAACGGGCAGCGCCGTGGCGCTGTTCGGCGGAACAGCCGCCTTCCAGTGGACCATCGCCACGATCATCGGCCTGGTCGTCCTCGGCGCGGTGCTGTACCGCGTCGCCAACAGAGGGAACCGGTATGAGGCGTAGCAGGCTCGTCGCCTGCGTCCTGGGCGCGGTGGGGGTGGCCGTCTGGGCAGCCACCTACCACCTCGCCCTGGGCGAGAGCGACCGCAAGTTCCTGACGGCCTTGTACCTCTTCGACGCCGCGCTCATCGTCTTCTACATCTCCTCGCTGGAGGTGAACACGCAGTGGCGCAACCGGCGTCCGGCCACGGGCCGCATCGTCGCTCTGGTGCCGGCTTATGAGGAGGAGCCCCAACTGCTGCGCGCCGCGCTGGAGTCACTGCTGCGCCAGACCTGCCCCATCGACGAGATCCACGTCATGGACGACGGCTCCTCGCAGCATCCGGTCGAACCCTTCGACCACCCCAAAATCCACTGGCACCGCCAGGCCAATGGTGGGAAACGCTATGCACAGGCCGGCATTCTTCGCCAACTCGGCTCTGAGGAATGGGACTTCGTCCTGACCGTCGACTCCGACTCGGTTCCGGCCGACGACGCGGTCGAAAACCTGATGCGGGCCATGAGCAAGCCCAAGGTCATGGCCGCCACCGGGCTGATCCTCACGCGGAACTTCCGGGACAACTGGCTGACTCGGATCTCCGACGTCAACATCGGCACCAGCTGCCTGATGATCCGCTCCTCCCGGTCCGTCCTCGGCGCCGTGGAGACGACGTCCGGGGCGCTCGCTCTGTACCGCGCTCCCGTGGTCTTCGACAACCTGGCCGACTACGTGAAGTCGGGCACCAACGGCGACGACCGCCGTCTGACCATGTACGCCCTGCTGCGTGGGGACGTGGTGGTCGTCAACGACGCGCTCGTGCACTCCGCGATGCCCGACACCGTGCGGGGCCTGTTCAAGCAGCGCCTGCGCTGGGGCAAGTCCTCCTGGCAGGCACTCCCCTTCGCCGTGATCAACCTGGAGTGGCGGAAGCTGCTCTTCCCGCTGCTCGCCGTCACCCAGTGGATCATGCTTCCGGTCCTGCTGGTCATGACCCTGAGCGGCGTCTTCTTCCGCGCCCAAGGGCCCTACATCTGGCTCGCCTTCGGCTCCTACCTCGCCATCCGTTACGCCGAGACGGCCCAGTACCTCATCCGCCGCCCCCACATGAGCCGCACCACCAAGCTGATCACCTGGCTGTGGGCCACGCCGGTGGAACTCCTCGTCAAGGTCCTCGTGATCTACCCGGCGAAGTACTGGTCCGTCTTCAAGCTCCGCGAACGCGGCTGGCACACCCGGGGCAACGCCCACGCGACCACCCCGGCCGCACCGGTCGCCTCCAGGGCCTGACCGGCGAGGGCCGACGGTCACGAACAGACCGTCGGCTCTCAGAGGTCGTCCGGCAGCACCCGGAAGTGGGTGTGTCTGCCGTCCAGGGGGCGTACGGTCCGGAAGTCGCGCAGGTCTCGGGTGAGGACGGCGTCCGTGGCGTACTCGGCGGCCAGTGCGACGTTCACCGCGTCCACAAGGTCTAGGTCGAGCGCGGTGTAGCGGGCTCTCACCGTCAGGGCGGCGTCCAGGATCTCCGGGGTCGGGGGCGCGAGGACCAGGCGCATGTCCCGGACCCGTTCGGTGAGGCTGCGCAGAATCGCGTCCGCCGCGCGGCGTCCGGCCCTCCTGGTGGCCACCTGGTGCACCTCGGTCAGGGCCAGAGGCGTGGCCACCAGGAAGCCGCACTGGTCGGCCGCTTTTCTGGCCGCCTGGTGTGCCGGGTCGGATCGGTTGTACAGGGCGAGGAGGCCCGAGGTGTCGGCGATGGCGATCACGCAGCGTGGCCCCGGTTTCGCCGCTCGCGTGCCTCATGGCCCTCGGTGACGGCCCTGCGGATCTCGTCCGCCCCCACGGGGCCGCCCAGGTCAAAGGTCTCCTCGTCCGAGACGAACGGCTCGTCCCAGACCCGGTGGGCCAACGCGATGCGGTGAATGCCCTCGCGGATTATCTCCGCCTCCGAAAGGCCGAGGCGGGCCGCGGCCTCCTTGATCAGCGCCAGGTCGCTGTCGTCGGCGTAGACGTTGGTGCGCTTCAGAGCCATGAGGCAACGGTACAGGTTATGTACCTTCCATGAAGGCTCTTACAGAACCGGCAGATTCTTCCGCAGCTCAAACGCCGTGACCTCCGACCGGTACTCCTCCCACTCCTGCCGCTTGTTCCGCAGGAAGAAGTCGAAGACATGCTCGCCGAGCGTCTCGGCGACCAGGTCGCTGCGCTCCATGAGGGTCAGCGCCTCGCCCAGGTTCTGGGGCAGCGGCTCGATGCCCATCGCGCGGCGTTCCGCGTCGGAGAGGGCCCAGACGTCGTCCTCGGCGCCCGGGGGGAGTTCGTAGCCCTCCTCGATGCCCTTCAACCCCGCCGCCAGGAGGACCGCGTAGGCCAGGTACGGGTTCGCGCCGGAGTCCAGGGAGCGGACCTCCACGCGCGCCGAACCCGTCTTGCCGGGCTTGTACATGGGGACGCGGACCAGGGCGGAGCGGTTGTTGTGGCCCCAGCAGATGTACGAAGGGGCTTCGCCGCCTGCGCCTGCCGTGCGTTCCGAGCCGCCCCAGATGCGCTTGTAGGAGTTGACCCACTGGTTGGTGACTGCGGAGATCTCGGCGGCGTGGCGCAGGAGGCCCGCGATGAAGGAGCGGCCGACCTTGGAGAGCTGGTACTCGGAGCCGGACTCGTAGAACGCGTTCCGGTCGCCCTCGAAGAGGGAGAGGTGGGTGTGCATGCCCGAGCCGGGGTGCTCGGAGAACGGCTTCGGCATGAAGGTCGCCTGGACGCCCTGTTCGAGGGCGACCTGCTTCATGACCAGGCGGAACGTCATGATGTTGTCGGCCGTGGAGAGCGCGTCGGCGTACCGCAGGTCGATCTCCTGCTGGCCGGGGCCGCCCTCGTGGTGGGAGAACTCCACCGAGATGCCCATCGACTCCAGCATGGTGATCGCCTGGCGCCGGAAGTCCAGGCCGATGCTGGTCGGCGTGTGGTCGAAGTAGCCCGAGTTGTCGGCCGGGATCGGGCGCGAGCCGTCCAGCGGGCGGTCCTTGAGCAGGAAGAACTCGATCTCGGGGTGGGTGTAGAAGGTGAACCCGAGGTCGGAGGTGCGGGCGAGCGCGCGCTTGAGGACGTAGCGCGGGTCGGCGAAGGACGGGGAGCCGTCCGGCATGAGGATGTCGCAGAACATGCGGGCCGTGCCGGGGCTCTCCGCACGCCAGGGCAGCATCTGGAACGTCGACGGGTCCGGCTTGGCGATCATGTCGGACTCGTAGACCCGGGCGAAGCCCTCGATGGCCGAGCCGTCGAAGCCGATGCCCTCGTCGAAGGCCTGCTCCAGCTCGGCGGGGGCCACGGCCACGGACTTCAGGAAGCCCAGCACGTCCGTGAACCACAGGCGTACGAACCGGATGTCCCGCTCCTCCAAGGTCCGGAGCACGAACTCCTGCTGCTTGTCCATCTTCCGCTTCCCCATCCTTGCTGGTCAGGCCGCCTTCCCCCGGTACCGCGGGACGCGGTCGGGCACCTGAGCATCCCACCACAACAGCGTTTCGCGCGCGTTGCGGACCTCGGTCGCCCGGGCCACCTCGGCCTGAACGGCTCCGGTACGGGTCCGACACGGGTCCGGTACGGCTCCGGCACGGCGGGTGTACTGCCCTGCCGCCCATCTTGCCTGCTCGGACCCGTATCCGTAATGGCCGACGGCCCCCGCCCGATGGCCGGAACCCGTCGGATCACACCCCCACGTGAGCGAGGACACGCCGTTTTAATTTGCATCTCAGATGCAAGTTTTCATAGCGTCGAAGGGAAGACAGGTAGAGCCTGCCGACCGTCCAGACCCTGCCGACCGTCCCGTCGTGAGGAGCCCCGATGCTGTCCCCGCAGTCCGCAGCCACCGTCCGCGCCACCCTGCCCGCCGTCGGCGCGGCGATCGGTGAGATCACCGAGCGGTTCTACGCCCGTCTCTTCGACGCCCACCCCGAGCTGCTGCGGAACCTGTTCAACCGGGGCAACCAGGCCTCCGGCGCCCAGAAGCAGGCCCTCGCCGGTTCCATCGCCGGCTTCGCCGTGCATCTGCTGGACCACCCCGACCAGCGCCCCGACGCCATGCTGGACCGCATCGCCCACAAGCACGCCTCGCTCGGCATCGCCCCCGAGCAGTACGACGTCGTCCACGAGCACCTCTTCGCCGCGATCGTGGAGGTGCTCGGCGACGCCGTCACCCCCGAGGTCGCCGCCGCCTGGGACGAGGTCTACTGGCTGATGGCCAACGCCCTCATCGCCATCGAGAAGCGGCTCTACGAGCGGAGCGGCGGCCGCGGCACGCGGGAGTGGGAGGTCGTGGAGCGGGTCACCGAGACCCCCGACGTCGTCACCCTGCGGCTGCGCCCCGTAGACGGCGGCCCGGTCTCGCCGTTCCGCGCGGGACAGTACGTCTCCGTCGGCGTCGATCTGCCCGACGGCGCCCACCAGATCCGGCAGTACAGCCTCTCCGGCGCCCCCGGCGAGGGCGTGCGCCAGATCAGCGTCAAGCGGGTGCACGGCGGTGCGGGTCCCGACGGCGAGGTCTCCGACTTCCTGCACACGCGCGTCGCCGTCGGCGACCGGGTCGGTCTGTCCGAGCCGTACGGCGACCTCGTGCTCGACGGCGACGACGAGCACCCGCTGCTGCTCGCCTCGGCGGGCATCGGCGTGACCCCGATGGTGGCGATGCTCGCCGCGCTCGCGGACGCGGGCCACCGCGCCCCCGTCACCGTGATCCACGGCGACCGCTCCCCCGCCGACCACGCGCTGCGCGCCGACCACGAGGCGTACACCGCCAAGCTGCCCGACGCGGCCTGCCACTTCTTCTACGAGAACGACGCCCCCGCGAACGCCCGCACCGGCCGGGTCGACCTCACCGGCATCCCCGTGGCCTCCGGGACGCGCGCGTACCTGTGCGGTCCGCTGCCCTTCATGCGCGCGGTGCGCGCCCAGCTGCTCGAGAGGGGCGTGGCCCCGGCCGACATCCACTACGAGGTGTTCGGCCCCGACCTCTGGCTCGCGCAGGGCTGAGCCCCGGCACGTCCGGGGCGGCTCCCCCGGCGCTCGCGCCCCGTCAACTCCTCGGCGGGCCGCTGGAGATGCCCAGCAGGACGGGCCCGGTCGGGTCCGCCACCATGTCCTCTATCGTCAACGGGTCCAGCGAGGCGAAGAACGCCTCCTGGGCCCGTCGCAGTGCGCCCCGCAGCCGGCACGCGGAGTTGAGGGGGCAGGGGGTCGGGCCCTCGCACTCGACCACGTCGCCGTCGCCCTCGAAGACACGGACCACCGAGCCGACGGACGCCTTGCGGCCGCGCTCGGTCAGGGTGAGCCCGCCGCCCCGGCCCCGGCGGGCGTCGACCAGGCCGAGGTGCTGGAGTTCGGCGACGACCTTGGTGGTGTGCGTGTAGGGGACGCCCATGTCGGTCGCGACCTCGCGGGTCGTGGGGTTCGCGTCGGCACCGGCGACCGCGAGTCGCATCAGGACCCGCAGCGCGAGATCGGTGGAGCGCAGCAGCCGCATACCGGAAGCGTAGGTAATACGCATTCCCGGTTCAAATTATCTGCTTGTCACCACCGAACCCTCCCGTCCGAGCCCTGCGGCCCCGCGTCCCGCACTACGATCAACTGGCCCTCAGATCACTCCTGCCGAAGGACACACCCCATGGGTCCGGTGAAGAACAGCAACAGCGCGACCCGCAGCGCACGCGTGGAGGAGATGCGGCGCGCGGAGCGGGCCCGTGAGCGGCGCAACCGGATACTCACCGTCGCCGCGAGCGTGGTGGTCGTCGCCGGGCTCGTGGTGGGCGGTGTGGTGCTGGTGCGGTCGCAGTCGGACGGCTCGGACGCGGCAGGGAAGAAGGACACCGCCGCGAGCGGGGACGCCAAGAACAGCGGCAAGAACAGCGCGGGCGACTCGGGGCACTTCACCACCGGCAAGGACGGCGTGCGGACCTGGTCCGGCAAGCTCTCGCGGACGCACGTCACGACCGACGTGACGTACCCCATGCACCCGCCGGTCGGCGGCAACCACAACCCCGTGTGGCTCGACTGCAACGGCACGGTCTACGACAAGCCGGTGCACGACGAGAACGCGGTGCACGCGCTGGAGCACGGCGCGGTGTGGGTGACGTACACCGACGCGGCCGGCAAGGCGGACGTGAGCGCGCTCGCGGCCAAGGTGAAGCAGACGCCCTACTCGCTGATGAGCCCGTACGAGAAGCAGGACGCCCCGCTGATCCTGTCGGCCTGGGGGCACCAGGTGGCGGTGAAGAGCGCGAAGGACCCCGAGGTGGACAAGTTCTTCGCCGCCTATGTGCAGGGCGAGCAGACGCCCGAGCCGGGGGCCTCGTGCACGGGCGGGGTCATGCAGTGAGGCGTGCGTTCGCAGGACTGGCCGCCGGGGCCGCGGTGCTCGCGGTGGTGGCCGCCGGGGCGGCCGGGTACGCCGCCGGAGGGGAGGAGCCCTCGACGGGGACTCCCGCCGCCGCCTCCGCCGACGCCGGGTTCGCGCGGGACATGGCCGTGCACCACCAGCAGGCCGTGGAGATGTCGTACATCGTGCGCGACCGCACGAAGGACACCGAGGTGCGGCGGCTCGCCTACGACATCGCGCAGACGCAGGCCAATCAGCGCGGGATGCTGCTCGGCTGGCTGGACCTGTGGGGGCTGCCGAAGGTGTCGGCGGATCCGCCGATGACCTGGATGGGCATGGGCGGCATGCCGCCGGGCCAGGACGGCGCGCTGATGCCGGGCATGGCGACCAACTCCGAGCTGCGCGAGCTGGGTTCGCTGAGCGGGAAGAGGGCGGAGGTCTTCTATCTCCAGCTCATGACGGAGCATCACCGGGGCGGCGTGCACATGGCCGAGGGGTGCGTCCGGCGGTGTTCGGTCGCGCCGGAGAAGCGGCTCGCGCGGGGCATGGTCGCGGCGCAGCAGTCCGAGATCCAGCTGATGGCCGACATGCTCAAGGCGCGTGGCGCACAAGCCCGTTCTTAAGCCGCTCGGCGGACGAAGTACTCAAATCCTCTGTAACCAAGGCCACTTGAGCTTCTCTTGACCCTCCCGTTTACCTGACATGAACGGTTCATCACCAGAGTGGCTCCATCGTGTGATCGCTCCGCCGGTCCCAACCGCCGCGGGCAGGCGCGTCGCGCACGACGATCCGGCCACTACATGCGAACCGCATCGCAGGGGGTTTTATGAGATCCAACCGCGCCAGGACGCGCGCCGGTGTGAGCATGGCGGCGACGCTTCCGATGATCGCGGGCGCGCTGGCGCTCGGCATGCCCGCGGCCCACGCCGCGGACGGCCCGGCCCGTGACGCGCTGGCGGGTACCCGCCCGGCCTGGGCCACGGCCAAGGCGGACAAGGGTGCCACCGCCGACAGCGCCCGGGTGCAGGCCCGCGTCTACCTCGCGGGGCGTGACGCCGCGGGGCTCGCCGCCTACGCCAGGGCGGTGTCGGACCCGGCCTCGCCGCAGTACGGCAAGTACCTCGGCGCCAAGGAGGCGCAGGCCCGCTTCGGAGCGAGCAGGGCCCAGGTGTCCGCCGTGAAGTCCTGGCTGAGGTCGGCCGGGCTCGACGTCACCGGGGTCACCGCGCACTACGTCTCCGTGTCCGGCGATGTCGCCGCCGCCGAGAAGGCGTTCGGCACGCAGCTGCACAACTTCGCCAAGGGCAAGCGGACTTACCGCGCCCCGCAGAGCACCGCCTCGGTCCCGGCCGCCCTCCGGGGCGCCGTGCTGACGGTCACCGGTCTGGACAGCGCGCCGCACATCGCGCACCACGACGACGAACTGCCGCCGCCGGACGGGGTGTTCAAGAACGCCGGGCCGTTCTCCTCGTACTTCGGCTCGAACGTCGCGAGCACGCTGCCGGACGCCTACGGCCACAAGATCCCGTACGCGATCAAGGGCTACACCGGCAAGCAGCTGCGTGCCGCCTACGGCGCGGGCGACTACACCGGCAGGCATGTGCGCGTCGCGATCACCGACGCGTACGCCTCGCCGACCATCGCCGCCGACGCGAGCACGTACGCGAAGACGAACGGCGACGCGGCCTGGAAGGCCGGGCAGCTGCGCCAGGTGCTGCCCCAGGACTACACGAAGACCGAGGAGTGCGGGGCGGCCGGCTGGTACGGCGAGGAGACCCTCGACGTCGAGGCCGTGCACGCGGTCGCGCCGAACGCGGACGTGACCTACGTCGGCGCCGCCTCCTGCTACGACGACGATCTGCTGGACTCGCTCAGCAAGGTCGTCGACCAGCACCTGGCGGACATCGTCTCCAACTCGTGGGGCGACATCGAGGCCAACCAGACCCCGGACCTCGCGGCCGCCTACGACCGCGTCTTCCAGCTGGGCGCGGTCCAGGGCATCGGCTTCTACTTCTCCTCCGGCGACGACGGCGACCAGGCCGCCGCCTCCGGCACGAAGCAGGTCGACACCCCGGCCAACTCCGCCTGGGTGACCGCGGTCGGCGGTACGTCGCTGGCCGTGGGCAAGGGCGACGCCTACCAGTGGGAGACCGGCTGGGGCACCGAGAAGGCGACCCTGTCGGCCGACGGCAAGAGCTGGGACTCCTTCCCCGGCGCCTTCACCTCGGGCGCGGGCGGCGGCACGAGCAAGAACGTGCCGCAGCCGTACTACCAGAAGGGCATCGTCCCGAAGGCACTGGCCACGGCCAACAACGCCACGGGCAACCGCGTGGTCCCGGACATCGCGGCCGTCGCCGACCCGAACACCGGCTTCCTGGTGGGCCAGACCCAGACCTTCCCCGACGGCACCCAGCAGTACAGCGAGTACCGCATCGGCGGCACCTCGCTGGCCGCCCCGGTGATCGCGGCGGTCCAGGCGCTGGCGCAGGAGGCGCGCGGCGGATCGGCGATCGGCTTCGCCAACCCGGTGATCTACCAGCGGTACGGCAAGAAGGGCGTCTTCCACGACGTCACCGACAACCCGACCGGCTCCGGCCTCGCGGTCGCCCGGCTCGACTTCGCCAACGGGGTCGACGCCGCCGACGGCCTGCTGACCTCGGTCCGCAGCCTGGGCAAGGACAGCTCCCTGTCCGCGGTGAAGGGCTACGACGACGTGACCGGTGTGGGCTCGCCCGCCGGTGGTTACGTGACGTCGTACGAGCGTTACTGATCTAGCGCGCTGCCGTGGGGGCGTGAGGTGTCAGACACCTCGCGCCCCCACATCGCGTCGCTCTGACGATTACACTGGGCGCGTGCCTCAACTTCGTCTCGCCCTGAATCAGATCGACTCGCGCGTCGGCGACCTCGCGGGGAACGCCGAGGCGGTCGTCCGCCGGACCCGGGACTCCGCCGAGCGCGGAGCGCACCTGGTCGCGTTCCCGGAGATGGTGCTGACCGGGTACCCCGTCGAGGACCTGGCCCTGCGCTCCTCCTTTGTCGAGGCCTCCCGCACCGCGCTGCGCGACCTGGCCGCCCGCCTTGCCGAGGAGGGCCTCGGCGAAGTGCCGGTGATCCTCGGCTATCTGGACCGTTCGGAGTCCGCGCAGCCGAAGTACGGCCAGCCGGCCGGTGCCCCGCGGAACGCGGCCGCGGTGCTGCACCGCGGCGAGGTGGTCCTCACCTTCGCCAAGCACCACCTGCCGAACTACGGCGTCTTCGACGAGTTCCGCTACTTCGTGCCCGGCGACACCATGCCGGTGATCCGGGTGCACGGCGTCGACGTGGCCCTCGCCATCTGCGAGGACCTCTGGCAGGACGGCGGCCGCGTGCCCGCCGCCCGCTCGGCCCACGCGGGGCTGCTGCTCTCCATCAACGCCTCGCCGTACGAGCGCGACAAGGACGACACCCGTCTGGAGCTGGTCCGCAAGCGCGCCCAGGAGGCGGGCTGCACCACCGCCTACCTCGCCATGACCGGCGGCCAGGACGAGCTGGTCTTCGACGGCGACTCGATCGTGGTCGGCGCGGACGGCGACGTCATCGCCCGCGCGCCGCAGTTCGAGGAGACCCTGCTGCTGCTCGACCTGGACCTGCCCGCCGCCGACGCGGACGCCCCGGCCGGTGTCGTGGACGACGGCCTGCGCATCGACCGGGTCGTCCTCTCCGAGGACCCGCTGCCCGCGTACGAGCCGGAGTTCCCCGGCGGGCTCGCCGAGCACCTGGACGACGACGCCGAGGTGTACGGCGCGCTGGTGACGGGCCTGCGGGCGTACGTCGTCAAGAACGGCTTCCGCTCGGTGCTGATCGGGCTGTCCGGCGGTATCGACTCGGCGCTGGTGGCCGCGCTCGCGTGCGACGCGATCGGCGCGGAGAACGTGTACGGCATCTCCATGCCCTCGAAGTACTCCTCGGAGCACTCCCGGGGCGACGCGGCCGAGCTGGCCCGGCGCACCGGCCTCAACTTCCGTACGGTGTCGATCGAGCCGATGTTCGACGCGTACATGGGCGCGCTGGGCCTGACGGGCCTCGCGGAGGAGAACCTCCAGTCGCGGCTGCGCGGCACGCTGCTGATGGCGGTCTCCAACCAGGAGGGCCACATCGTCCTGGCGCCGGGCAACAAGTCCGAGCTGGCGGTGGGCTATTCGACCCTGTACGGCGACTCGGTGGGCGCGTACGGCCCGATCAAGGACGTGTACAAGACCTCGGTGTTCCAGCTGGCGCGCTGGCGCAACAAGGCCGCCGAGGAGCGCGGGGAGACCCCGCCGATCCCGGAGAGCTCGATCAGCAAGCCGCCGAGCGCGGAGCTGCGCCCGGACCAGGTGGACACGGACTCGCTGCCGGACTACCCCCTGCTGGACGCGATCCTGGAGCTATACGTGGACCGGGACCAGGGCGCGGACGCGATCGTGGCGGCGGGCTTCGACCCGGCGCTGGTGACGAAGACGCTGCGGATGGTGGACACCGCCGAGTACAAGCGGCGCCAGTACCCGCCGGGCACGAAGATCTCCGCGAAGGGCTTCGGCAAGGACCGCCGCCTGCCGATCACCAACGGCTGGCGCGAGACGGCGTAGGAAGGCGCGGTACCGCGAACGGCGAAGGGGCGCCCGGTCTTTCAGGACCGGGCGCCCCTTCGTTCTGCCGTGCGCGGTGCGCCGTGCCGTCAGCCGACCGGCGTGCGCGGGCGGGAGAAGCGCGGGGCGGGCTCCTGCTCGTCGCCCGCCACGAGCAGCGGGTCGAACATGACGACGACGGCCGCGAGGATCAGGAAGACGGCCGGGCCGAGCAGCATGGGCAGCACCAGCGAGGCGGCGTTGTCGCCGTAGCCCGAGGCGGCGGAGTGGACGTGGACGTCGACCGCGGCCATGCCGGTGTAGTGCATACCGGTCACGGCGACGCCCATCACGAGGCTGGCGCCGAGCGCGGGCACGAAGCCGCGGATGGAGACGGCGGCCCACAGCGCTGCCGTCGCGGCGGCCACGGCGATGATCACGGAGAGCGCGACCGTCGGGTTGTTGTAGGTGATGGTGCCGTTCACCTGCATCGCGGCCATGCCGAGGTAGTGCATCACGGCGACGCCGAGGCCGGTGATGATGCCGGCGGTGGCCAGGGGCATCGGGGAGACGCCCCGGTAGCCCACGATGAACATGCCGATGCTGACCATGACGATCGCCACGACCAGGCTGAGCACGGTCAGCGGGGCGTCGTAGGTGATGTCCGCGCCCGGGACCGAGAAGCCGATCATGGCGATGAAGTGCATGCTCCAGATGCCGCAGCCGAGGGCCGCCGCGCCGAGGCCGAGCCAGGCGGCCTTCCTGCCCTTCTCCGCGTGCACGGTGCGGACCACGCAGCGCAGTCCGAGAGCGGCGCCGAGGCAGGCCATGAGGTAGGCGGCGAGCGGCGTCAGCAGCCCGTAGTCGAATCCGGCCGAACCCATCGGGGTCCTCTCCCTATGTCCAGTTGTGACATGCGTGTCTGATGTGACAGGTGTGTCTGGTGTTACTGGAGTGTCATGTGTTGGTGGTGTGAAGCTTTACGGGAGAGAGGGTCAACTTCAAGCCACCTTGGCCGGAAACGAACGAATGTTGCACAACTGTAGTTTGTGCGACTTCACCGCCGTGAACGCTCGTTCTCCTGCGGAACATGGGTCGCCACCAGCCGTCCCGTGGCACCCGGAATCGCGCCGGTTTGCTGGTGCGTCGCCGCCCGGCTGCGGTCCACTCCGTAGGCCACCGCGGCCACTCCGATACCGAGGACGGCGAGGGCCGCTCCGGCGAGCGCCGGGGAGGTGGCGCCGAGGCCCGCCGCGAGGGCGAGGCCGCCGATCCAGGCGCCGCCCGCGTTGGCCAGGTTGAAGGCCGCCTGGTTGGCCGAGGAGGCCAGCGACGGGGCGGCCGCGGCCTTGTCCATCACCATCAGCTGGAGCGGCGAGCCGGTGACGAAGGCCGCCATGCCGAGCAGGGCCACCGCGAGCGCCGCGCTCCACTCGGCCCGCATCATCAGCGGGAACAGCAGCAGGACCGCGCCGAGCGCGGCGAGGCCGCCGAAGAGGGTGCCGCGCATGGCGTGGTCGGCGAGGCGGCCGCCCAGCAGGTTGCCCGCCGTGGCGCCGACGCCGAACAGGGCGAGCAGCAGGGTCACGCTGGCCGGGGCGAACCCGGCGGCGTCGGTGAGCATCGGCGTGACGTAGCTGTAGGCGGCGAAGAGCGCGCCGAAGCCCGCGACCGTGGTGCCGAGCGCCAGCCAGACCGGCAGGGACCTCAGCGCGGCCAGTTCGCCGCGCAGGCCGGCCGGGGAGGCGTGGGTGTGGTCGTGCGGGATGAGCAGCGCGAGCGAGGCGATGGCGGCCAGGCCGATGACGCTCACGCCGAGGAAGGTGGCCCGCCAGCCCAGGTGCTGGCCCACCAGCGTGGCGACGGGGACGCCCGCGACGTTGGCGACGGTCAGGCCGAGGAACATCAGCGAGACCGAGCGCGCCTTGCGTTCGGGGGCGACCATGGAGGTCGCGACGACCGCGCCGACGCCGAAGAACGCGCCGTGCGGCAGCCCGCTCAGGAAGCGGGCGGCGAGCAGGGAGTCGTAGCCGGGGGCGAACGCGGAGAGCGCGTTGCCCGCGACGAACAGGGCCATGAGGCCGATCAGCACCGTGCGGCGGGACATCCGCGCGGTGACGGCGGCCAGCAGCGGGGCACCGATGACGACGCCGAGCGCGTACGCCGAGACCAGATGACCGGCGGTCGGGATGGATATCCGCAGGTCGTCCGCGACATCGGGCAGCAGGCCCATCATCACGAACTCGGTGGTACCGATGCCGAAGGCGCCCACGGCGAGGGCGAGCAGAGCCAGGGGCATGAGGGGACCTCTCAGAGAAGTGCCGTACAGGGATGGGATCGCCTATGTTCCCGTACGGAACAAAGTCTCTCAGGTCCAGTATTCCAGCGGGTACGAACCGGGTTAAGACTCCGTGTCGAGTCGGGTCAGGACTCCGTGTCGAGACGGAGCCGGGCGGCCACGGGGAGATGGTCGCTGTCGGTGCGCGGCAGGGTCCAGGAGCTCTCCGGCTCGACGCCCTTGACCATGATCTGGTCGATCCGGGCCATCGGGAACGAGGCCGGCCAGCTGAACCCGAAGCCGCTGCCCGCCGCGCCCTGCGTGGAGCGCAGCTGGGAGGTGACGGCGTTCAGCGAGCGGTCGTTCATGGTGCCGTTGAGGTCGCCCAGCAGCACGACCCGCTTGAGCGTCTCGTCCGCGATGGCCTCGCCGAGGGCGTCGGCGCTCTTGTCGCGCTGCCGGGCGGTGAAGCCCGCCTTCAGCTTCACCCGCACCGAGGGCATGTGGGCGACGTACACCGCGACGAGCCCGTCGGGCGTGGCCACGGTGGCGCGCATCGCGCGCGTCCAGCCGAGCTTGATGTCCACCGAGTGGACCTGGCTCATCGGGTACTTGCTCCACAGCCCGACGGTGCCGGCCACCGCGTGGTACGGGTACTGGCCCGACAGCGCCCGGTCGTACGTGGCGACGGCGGTCGCGGGCAGTTCCTCCAGGGCGAGCAGATCGGCCCCGGAGGCGGCGACCTGCCGGGCGGTGGCGGCGGGGGCCGGGTTGTCGGCGTTGACGTTGTGGGTGGCCACCACCAGGTCGCCGCCGGTGCCGGACTTGTCGGTGAGCAGCCCGCCGAAGAGGTTCAGCCACACGATGGCCGGGAGCAGCACCGCGATCAGCGCGGTCGCGGACTTGCGCAGCAGGCCGACGAGCAGCAGCACCGGGACCGCGAGGCCCAGCCAGGGCAGGAAGGTCTCGGTGAGGCTGCCGAGGTTGCCCACCCGGTTGGGGATGCGCGAGTGCAGCAGCATCACGAGGGCCAGCAACAGCGCCAGGACGGCAGTGACGACGCCCCGGCGCCAGATGCGCGGATCGTCGCGCCAGCCGCCGAGCAGACGGTGCGCCAGGCGCCGAAGCCGGGATGTCGGCCGCTCGGGTCCCGAGCCGTCGTTGTCCGTCTCCGTCATGTACGCCTGCTGCGCCATACCGTCTGCCTCACTGCCTGCCGTGCACTCCGTCGTCCCCCCGGTGTCCGGTTAGACCCTAGGGGATGAACGGCTCCGTTCCGCCGTCCCATGACGGCCGTTCGGAAGACGAGGACGAACGGATGGGCCGGGTAGTTCCGTTACGGCCGTTCCGCGTGGGTTCTGTGACGAAACGCGTACATCAGCGCTGCTCGGGCGGCGTACTGACGGGGCGTAGGCCCGCGAGGACCGTGTCGACGATCTCCTCGGCCAGGCCCTCGGGCAGATCGGCGTCGGGGCGCAGGACGGTACGGGCCAGCATGGGGCCGACGAACATGTCGTTGGCCAGTTCCACGTCGATGTCCGGCCGCAGCTCGCCCTCGCGCTGCCCCCGGCGCAGCACCTCCATCGTGAGGGCCCGCCGGGGCGCTATCACTCCGGCCTGGTAGGCGGACCAGATGCGCGGGCTGCACTTCGCCTGGACGAACACGTTGTGCATGATGGCCGAGGAGCGGCTGACCAGGCCCCGGCGGCGCAGGGTCTCCAGGAGGACGACGAGGTCGTCGCGCATGGAGGTGCCGGGCAGCTCGGGGTCGGCGGGTTCGGCGGCGCGCATGACGTCGACGAACAGCTCCTCCTTGCCGCTCCAGCGGCGGTAGATGGTGGCCTTGCCGACTCCGGCGGTGCGCGCGACGCGCTCGATGGAGAGCTCCGCGAGGGGCACGCCCTCCTCCAGGAGCTTCATCGCGCCTTCCAGGATGGCGCGTTCCACGGCCTCGCTGCGGGGCCGGCCCCGGGCGGGGCCGGCCTGCGGGGGCCGGCTGTCGGCAAGGCTCACGTCGTCTCGTCCTCTCGCTGTGCTGCGGCAATTCTCCCGCAGCCGCCTCCTCCCCCGTTCTCGCTTCCGTCCCTACCCCGATGCGTGGCGCGATGATCGGTCCGCCGCGCGGTGCGGTGATCGGTCCGCCGCGGTGATCAGTCCGCCGCGGCGACCAGTTCCTTCTCGCTGTCCTGCTGCGCCCCGGCCGGCGGCCTGCCCGGCAGGAAGAGCGCGGTGACCACGGCGCCGAGCAGCGCGACGCCCGTACCGCACAGGGCGGTGATGTGCATGGCGTGCAGGAAGGCGTCGTGGGCCGGGACGACCAGGACCTGGCCGCGCGGGCCCAGCTTCTCGGCGATGCCGAGGGTGGCCTCGATGGACTCGCCCGCCGCGCCGCGCAGACCGGGCGGGAGCAGGCCGAGCTTGCCCTCGATGCCGTTGCGATAGGCCGCGGAGAGCACCGAGCCGAGCACGGCGATGCCGAGGGCGCCGCCGACCTGGCGGAAGGTGTTGCTGAGCGCGGAGGCGGAGCCCGCCTTCTCGCGGGGCAGCGCCTGCATGATGACGACGGAGGTCGGCGTCATGATGTGCGCCATGCCGGTGCCCATGAGGAAGAAGACGACCTCCAGGAGCCAGATCGGCGTGTCGGCCTCGAAGGTCGCGAACGCGGCCAGCGTGGCGGCGATCAGCACCAGGCCCGCCGTGGTGGTGGCCTTGTTGCCGAACCGGTCGACCAGGAGCCGGGCGCGCGGCGCGAAGATCATCTGCGCGGCGGCCAGCGGAAGCATCAGCACACCGGACTCCAGCGGCGAGTAGCCGCGCACGCTCTGGGTGTAGAAGACGCCGAAGAACGTGACGCCCATGAGGGCGAAGAAGACCAGCGCGATGGCGCTCATGGCGGCAGAGAAGACCTTGTTGCGGAAGTAGGTGACGTCCAGCGAGGGGTGGTCGCTGCGCTTCTCGAAGATCACGAACGCGGCGAGGACCACCAGACCGGCGATGATCGTGGCCAGCACCTTGGGATCGGTGAAGTCGGCCAGCTCGCCGCCCTTGATGATGCCGTAGACGAGCAGCACCAGGCCGACCACGGACAGGACCACGCCGACGGGGTCGAGGCGGCCCGGCTTGGGGTCGCGGGAGTCGGGGACCAGCCAGAGCATCAGGCCGAGGGCGAGGATCACGATCGGCACGTTGATGAGGAAGACCGAGCCCCACCAGAAGTGGTCGAGCAGCGCGCCGCCGGTGATCGGGCCGATGGCGATGCCGAGGCCGACACCGCCCGCCCAGATGCCGATCGCCTTGGGCTGCTCCTCGCGCTCGAAGACGTTCATCAGCACGGCGAGGGTCGCGGGCATGACGAAGGCGGCGCCGAGAGCCATCACCGCACGGAAGGCGATCAGCTGGCCCGGGGAGCCCGCCTCGGCGGCCAGCGCCGAGCCGATGCCGAACACGGTGATGCCGCCGAGCAGCACCTTCTTGCGGCCGAGGCGGTCACCGATGAGACCTGCGGTGAACAGCAGCCCGGCGAAGACGAGCGTGTACGAGTTGATCGCCCACTCGATCTCGCTCTGGGTGGCGCCGAGGCCGGTCGGCGCCGGGGTGGCGATGGTCTTGATGGCGACGTTCAGGATCGAGTTGTCGAGCACCACGATGAGCAGGCTCAGCATCAGCACGCCGAGGATCGCCCAGCGGCGCTTGTGCACCGCCTCCGGTATCCGGGGTGCGGGGACGGAAGTTGTCATGCGTTCGAGCCTAGGGCCATTTCAATACGGAACCGTCTCGTATCTGAATTACTTTACCCAGCCCTTACGCACGGGGGCTTGCACGGGGGCCTGTACGGGGCTCGTACGGGGCTTGTACGGGGACCTCCCTCTGGCCAGGTGCGGCACGAGGTGCCACCATGGAGGCGATCCGGGGACGCCGAAAGGGCGCCTCGAGATGACTTGTAAGGAGCCGTTGCCATGACGCAGCTCTCGGCTGCCCAGACGAAGCCCTCCGACGGCAAGACGCTGTACGGAGGAAAGGGCACCCGTCGCATCACCGTCCGCGACATCGCACTCGCCAAGGAGCGGGGCGAGAAGTGGCCCATGCTCACCGCCTACGACGCGATGACCGCGTCCGTCTTCGACGAGTCCGGCATCCCCGTCCTCCTCGTCGGCGACTCGGCGGGCAACTGCCATCTCGGCTACGAGACGACCGTGCCCGTCACCCTCGACGAGATGACCATGCTCTCCGCCGCCGTCGTACGCGGCACCAGCCGCGCCCTCATCGTCGGCGACCTCCCCTTCGGCTCCTACCAGGAGGGCCCGGTGCAGGCGCTGCGCTCGGCGACCCGGCTGGTCAAGGACGCCGGGGTCGGCGCGGTGAAGCTGGAGGGCGGCGAGCGCTCGCACGAGCAGATCAAGCTGCTCGTCGAGGCCGGCATCCCCGTGATGGCCCACATCGGCCTCACCCCGCAGTCCGTCAACGCCATGGGCTACCGCGTCCAGGGCCGCGGCGAGGAGGCCGCCCAGCAGCTCCTCCGCGACGCCAAGTCGGTCCAGGACGCGGGCGCCTTCGCGGTCGTCCTCGAACTGGTCCCGGCCGAGCTCGCCGCCGAGGTGACCCGCGTCCTCCACATCCCGACGGTCGGCATCGGCGCGGGCCCCGACACCGACGCCCAGGTCCTCGTCTGGACCGACATGCTCGGCCTGACCTCGGGCCGCGTGCCCAAGTTCGTCAAGAAGTACGCCGACCTGCGCGAGGTCATGGGCAACGCGGCCAAGGAGTTCGCGGAGGACGTCGTGGGCAGCACGTTCCCGGCGGAGGAGCACTCCGTCCACTAGCGCCACCGCGCGCCGGCACCACCTGGACCACTGCGGAAACACCAAGGACAGCCCCGTCGACTTCCCCCATCGACGGGGCTGTCCCCTGTTTTAGGGGCTGTCCCCCGTTTCAGGGGATGTCGTCCGAAGCCGTCGCGGGCTTGGTGTGGAGGACTTCGCGGGCCTGTTCGGCGGCGCGGATCATGCTTTCGCCCAGGAAGTCGAGGAAGCGGGCGATGTTCTCCAGGCGGGCGGCGGCGGGGGTGTCGCGGCCGAGGACCGCCACTCCTTCGCGTGCGGTCCTGACGAGCAGTTCGTGGGACCGGGCGGCCGCGATGGTCGACTGGTAGAAGAGTTCGTTGTCGACGGTGTAGCGGTCGCGGCGGCGCTCGTCGCGTTCCCGGCGGACCAGGCTCTGGCTCTCCAGGAAGGCGATCGCCTTGGAGATGGACGCCGGGCTGACCTGGAGGTGCCGGGCGAGTTCGGGCGCGGTGAGGCTGCCCGCGTCGGAGATGTACAGGCAGGTCAGCACCCGGGCCGTCATCCTGGGGAGGCCCGAGGCCATCAGGACGGTGGTGAACGTCTCCTCGTACTCGACCACGGCCGCGGCGTCGCGTCCGTGCGGCTGGGGGGCCGCCTGGGACTCCCCCGGGGAGGCGGGCCTGCGCCGGTGGGCGCGGCGTTCGGTTGCGCGGTGGGCCAGGTCGGCGCGGTAGGCGGTGGGGCCGCCGTTGCGCATCACCTCGCGCGTGACCGTCGAGGTCGGACGGTCGAGGCGGCGGGCGATCTCGGCGTAGGGGAGGCCGTCGGCCAGCCCCAGCGCGATCTGCTGGCGTTCCTGCTGGGTGAGTCTGCCTCCCGGCATCGCGATCTCCTCGCTCGTTCCTCGGAGTTGTCCCTGATCGGCCCAACTCCCCCATCGTAGCGTTCACTTCTCACTCATTGCAATGGATGGCGCGACGTTCGTTGCGTTGACTTCAGAACCGTTGCAACACTTTCCCTGCGTCTACCTGCATGAATGCCAATGGAGTGCAACAAGGCCGTTGTCGTCACATGGAAAGCAACGTAGCGTTTCCAATGTCAGAAAGAGCGAGCGACACGGGAGAGCATGATGCAGAAGTTCGACACCACCGCCCCGATCTCCGCCGTCCTGGACGTCCCCGCCGGACGCGTGCAGTTCATCGCCGCCGACCGCGCCGACGCCACTGTCGACGTCCGGCCCGCCGACCCCTCCAAGAGCCGCGACACCAAGGCCGCCGAGCAGACCACCGTCGCCTTCGCCGACGGCGTCCTGCGGGTGACCGCCCCGGCCGGCGACAAGCAGCTCTTCGGCCCCTCCGGCTCCGTGGAGGTCACCGTCCAGCTGCCCGCCGGCTCCCGCGTCGAGGTCAAGGCCGCCGCCACCGAACTGCGCGGCGTCGGACGCCTCGGCGACGTCGTCTTCGACGGCGCCTACCACCGGATCAAGCTCGACGAGGCCGCGAACGTCCGCCTCACCGTCACCGACGGCGACGTCGAGGTCGGCCGGCTGAGCGGCTCCGCGGAGATCAGCACCGCACGGGGTGACATCCGCATCGCCGAGGCCGAGCGCGGCACCCTCGTCCTGAGCACCCAGTCCGGCGACATCTCGGTCGGCGCCGCCCCCGGCGTCTCCGCCGCCCTGGACGCCGGTACCGGCTACGGCCGCGTCAGCAACACCCTCAAGAACGACGGCACCGTCGAACTCGACATCCGCGCCACCACCGCCCACGGCGACATCACCGCGCAGAGCCTCTGAGAACGCCTGCAACACCTGAGAAGCAGCACCTGAGAAGCACCACCCGGACGGTACGGCCGCGTTCACCGCGATCGAGATCCCCTCGGTCGTCGCCGAGGGCGCGGCCGCCCGCCCCGGGGAATCCGCGTATGTGAGTGGCCCTCATCCACCCCCCTCGCTAGCCTCACCGGCCATGAAACAGCGGCAGCGCAAGAAGCTCTCCCGACGGCTCTTCCAGGCAGTCCTGGCAGGTGATGTCAGGTGTGTGAAGGCGGTGTTGGGCAACGGGGCGAGCCCGGGGTGGAGGGACGGCGACGGCACCACTCCGCTGTACCTGGCGTCAGTACAGGGAGAGGCCGAAGTGGTGCGGTTGCTCCTGGCGGGCGGGGCTCGGCCCGATGAGGAGAGCGGCGGGGCCGGGGCGGAGGGGACTCCGTTGTGCGCGGTCGCCTGCTGGGGGCACACGGAGGCGGTCCGGGAGCTGTTGGCGCATGGCGCCGATCCCGAGCTGCGCGAGGACCGAGGGACAGGCTGGTCTCCGCTGGAGTGGGCGGAGCGCGGCGCGCACTCCGAGACCGCCGAAGTTCTCAGGGCGGCGAAAACGCACAGAGCGACCGAAGTCCACCCGGTCCCGTAGCCGACAGGCATGCTCCCGCTCGTGCAGAGCTATTCGGACAACTCTTGCCGCCTCCGAAACCGTCCGCCCTCGCCTGTCCGTCTGCCCCAACGGTAGGTCTGGGGGCGGACGTACCACGGGGAGCGTGGGGACATGCTGCGTATCGGCTTCGGCACGGACGACCTCAGTCGGCTGCGGGTGGCGGCGGGCAGCGACTTCATGTGGGAGGTGGTCCTCAGCCTCCATCTGCTCCAGAACCGGCACGCGGCCCTCGTCTTCGACCCCTGGCGCAGACAGGTCCGCGAGGATCTCGCGCGGGCGGGGCTGATCCGGACGACCCGGGCGCTGATCGAGGTGAACCCGTGCGCCTCCTACTTCCCGGACTTCCTCACCCCCGGCCTCGGCGACCCCGACCCGGACACCGGACTGGACGCGGTGCTCTCCACACCCCGCGGACGCCTGCGGTCCGAACTGGCCCGGCTCTACCCGGACCGGCCGATGCCGTCGGGCGCCCGGCGGCTGGCGGAGGGCGGGAGCGAGGCGCTGCGCCGACTGGGGAGGGCGGTGCGCGCCTATCACGCGGTGGCCGTCGCGCCGTACAGGACGGTCATCGACCGGGCCGTCGGCGCGGACCTGGCCAGACGCGCCGACTCGGCGCTCGCGGCGGGGGCGGAAGGGCTGCTGGGCAGTTACCAGCCGGACCTGCTGTCCCGGCGGGACGGCCGCCTCGAATGCGGCTACCCCTTCGACCGGGGCCTGGAGCTGAACGGCCGCCCGCTGACCCTGGTCCCGTCGTTCTTCTGCGTCCGGCAGCCCGTCGCCCTCACCGCCCGCGAACTCCCGCCCGTACTGGTGTATCCGCTTCCGCTCGCGCCGGGCTGCCTCACGGTGGCCGGGTCCGGCGGCGCACCGGGCCTGCAGCGGCTGCTGGGCCCCACCCGTGCCCGCGTGCTGGAACTGCTCGGCCGCCCGATGTCCACCAGCGGCATCGCCGCCGCCCTCCATCTGTCGCCGGCCAACGCCAGCCGCCACGCCACCGTGTTGCGGGAGGCGGGCCTGGTCGGCTCGTTCCGGGACGGGCACCGGATGCTGCACCGGCGCACCGGGCTGGGGGAGGCACTGCTGAACGGGAACTGGGGGGTGTGAGAGGCGCGGAAGCGCCCGCCCCGGGCCGGAGTACGGCCGCGCGGCGGGCGCTGTGGGGTGTGGTGCGTGGTGTGGTGTGTGACGCGGTGTGGGTCAGCAGTTCTTGATCTTCCAGATCGGGTCCCAGTTCCATCCCGTGGGGGCCACGCTGTACGCGGTCGAGCTGTGGACGACTCCGCCGCTCTGGTTGTAGAACCGTGCGACCGTACCGGTGGTCTGGTTGTTGTAGAAGCCACCGCCGCCGCCCCAGTAGGACAGCGAGTAGGTGTGACAGGCCCACAGGTCGAACACCTTGTACCTGCCTGCGTTCGGGTCCCACACGCGGGCGCACAACCGGCCGGACGGGCAGTCGTAGGTGTCGCCGTCGACGTACCGGATGCGTTCGGCGGCCGGTGAGATCACCGGCGAGTTCGCCGGTACACCCGCGTTCACGTGCCCGTCCACCTGTTGCGCGACGGAACCGGTCCGCCGGGCGGCCGAGTCGGCCGCCTGCGCCGGTGCCGCACTCAGCAGCATGACGAGCAACAGGCCCGCCCCCGCGACGAGTCCGGCGAGCTTTCTGGGTATCGGCTGGGTCCGGGGTAAGTGCATGGACTGTCCTCCGTGTCCTGGTCGCGCTCCGCGAAACGAACGGCCGTCCGTCCGCGCCCCATCGTGGGGTGGTGGGCACCGGGCGGACGAAACATTCGACGCATACGCAATCAAGGCATACGCGATCAAGGCGGCTGATACGGAGGGCATCCACCGCCAATACGAAGGGCGTCCACCGCCGACACGAGGGCGTCCAGCGGCGTCGGCGGGCTGTCGGGCGTCTGTCGGTGGATTGTCAGTGGGGCGTGCGACCTTATGGCCATGACGCGAATCGATGAGAACTCCGGTGGACGCCGGACGACGGTCTCCGTGCGGGGGCTGGTCAAGCACTACGGCGAGACGAAGGCCCTGGACGGGGTCGACCTGGACGTGCACGAGGGCACGGTGATGGGTGTCCTCGGGCCGAACGGCGCGGGCAAGACCACCCTCGTACGCATCCTGTCCACCCTGATCACCCCGGACGCGGGAGAGGCGGTGGTCGCCGGGTACGACGTCGTACGGCAGCCCCGCCAGCTGCGCCGGGTGATCGGCCTGACCGGCCAGTACGCCTCGGTGGACGAGAAGCTCCCCGGCTGGGAGAACCTGTACATGATCGGCCGGCTGCTCGACCTGTCCCGCAAGGACGCCCGCGCCCGCGCCGACGAGCTGCTGGAGCGGTTCTCGCTGACGGAGGCGGCCAAGCGCCCCGCGTCGACGTACTCCGGCGGTATGCGGCGGCGCCTGGACCTGGCCGCCTCGATGATCGGCCGCCCGCAGGTGCTGTTCCTGGACGAGCCGACCACCGGGCTCGACCCCCGCACCCGCAACGAGGTGTGGGACGAGGTGAAGGCGATGGTCGGCGAGGGCGTGACCGTGCTGCTGACCACCCAGTACATGGAGGAGGCCGAGCAGCTGGCCTCCGAACTGACCGTGGTGGACCGGGGCAAGGTGGTCGCCGCCGGTCGGATCGACGAGCTGAAGGCCCGCGTCGGCGGTCGCACCCTGCGCATCCGCCCGGTGGACCCGCTCCAGCTGAACCCGCTCGCCACGATGCTGGACGAGCTGGGCATCACCGGCCTCGCCACCACCACCGTGGACCGCGAGAACAACACGCTGCTGGTGCCGATCCTGAGCGACGAGCAGCTGACCGCCGTCGTCGGCGCGGTGACCGCGCGCGGCATCACCATCTCCTCCATCATCACCGAACTCCCCAGCCTGGACGAGGTGTTCCTCTCGCTCACCGGCCACCGCGCCAGTGCCCCGCAGGACGCCACGCCCGCCGACGCCGACACCCGCGAAGAGGTCGCCGTATGAGTGCCGTCACCACCACCGCTCCGGCCACCCTCACGGCCGACTCCCGGATCACCCTGCGCGGGCATCTCCGGCACACCGGCGCCCTCATCCGGCGCAACCTGCTCTGGATCAAGCAGGACCCGGAGTCGATGTTCGACGCGCTGCTGATGCCGATCATCTTCACGCTGCTGTTCGTGTTCGTCTTCGGCGGCTCGATCGGCAAGGCGCTGGGCGGCGGTCAGGACCAGTACGTCCAGTACGTCATCCCCGGCATGCTCGCGATGATGAGCATGACGATGTCGCAGGGTGTCGGCACCGGCTTCAGCCAGGACTTCAACAGCGGTGTCATGGACCGTTTCCGCTCGCTGCCGATCGGCCGCGGCTCGGTGCTCTTCGCCAAGATCGGGGTCGAGCTGGCCCGGATGCTGTTCGCGACGGTCGTGCTGATGATCGTGGCGGTGCTGGTCGGCTTCCACATCACCAGCTGGTCCGGCCTGCTCGCCACGGTGGGCCTGTCCACGCTCTTCGCGTCCTCGATCATGTGGGTGTTCCTCACCCTCGGCGTCGTGATGAAGAGCGCGCAGTCGGTGCAGGCGATGGGCTTCCTGGTGCTGTTCCCGCTCCAGTTCGGCTCGTCCATCTTCGCGCCGACCAAGTCGATGCCCGGCTGGCTCCAGGCGTTCACCGACTACAACCCGCTGTCCACGCTCGCGGACGCCGCGCGCGGCCTCATGGTGGGCGGTCCGGTGACGCACGACCTGTGGGTGACGGTGGGCTGGTCGGTCGCGATCACCGCCGTGATGGCGCCGGTCGCGATCCACAAGTTCCGCACCAAGAGCTGACCTTGGCGCGCTCACACCAGGGCGGTGGCCTCCGCGAGGGAGAGGCCACCGCCCTCGGCGTACGCGGACGCGTAGGACGCCTCGTCCAGGGCCGCACGGACCCGCGCCTCGGTGAGGTCCCACGCCCGCTGCTCGACGCCGGGCCGGATGTGCCCGGCGGGCAGCAGGGCCACGGAGGCGCCCAGACAGCGGGCGGCATCCCGCGCGCGGTCCTCGTCGCCGGCGTGGGCCAGGGCCCTGGCGGCGACGGTGAGGGCAAGGCTGGGCAGGTGCGGGACGACGACGTCGACCAGGGGATCGGTGACCATTCCGAGTGAGCGGCGGATCAGCTCCAGCGCCCGTTCCATCTGCCCGTCCACCGCGTCCAGCCAGGCTTCCTGGGCGAGGATCATGGCGTCGAAGACGCCGAACCGGGTCATCGCGAACTCCTCGCGCAGCACCCGGAGCTGTTCGCGCGCCTCGGCCGTCTCGCCGGACACCCCGAGCCAGACGGCCAGGAACATCCGGGCCATCATCTTCGACTCGTCCAGCGAGGCGTCGTCGTTGTCGATGGCCGCGCGCAGCAGCCGCTCCCCCCGCTCCCGCTCCCCCGCCTCGATGAGGACGTTGCCCAGGCGCGCGCCGAGGACGATCATCTGCATCCGGGCGCCCAGCCGGCCCGCGTACTCCATCGCGGCCTCGTAGTCGGCGGCCGCCTCGCGGCTGCGGCCCTTGCGCTCATGGGCCTCGCCGCGCGCGGACAGCGCCTCGGCGGTGCCCCAGGCGTCCCCGAGCCGCCGGAAGATCTCCAGTGCCTCGTCGGCGTCGCGGGCGGCGTCGCCCGCCCAGGTGGAGCGGTTGGCGAGCAGATTGGCGCGCATCTGGAGCGAGGTCGCCAGCTCCCACTCGTAGCCCGGGGTCTCCCGGGAGGTGCGCACGGTGGCGTCAATGATCTCGGGCAGCCGTACGGCGCCGTTGGTCAGCAGCTCCGCGAACCACCACAGCATGCCCGGCGTACGGCAGGTCTGCGGCAGTCCCGGCTCGTACACCGTGGTGACGACGCGCAGCTTGGCCTGGATCTCGGGGGCCTGCCAGAGGGCCGGGTCGTTGTCCTGGCAGGCGAGGTGGGCGAGGTGCAGCCCGCGCCGCGCCTCGGCGAGGAGTTCGCCGGTGAACGGCGGCGGGGCCTGCGTGAAGCGTGCGTACACCGGCCGGGCCCGCTCGGCGGATTCCGTGAACGGGTCGGGGCCGAGTGCCATGACGTCCTCGCACCAGGCCCGGGTCTCCAGGCGCTGGTCCCGCATCTGCCAGTACCAGAGCAGGGACAGCACCAGGCTCAGCCCCTCCTGTTCGTCCCCCACGGCGACGGCGTGCCGGAAGGCCGTGCGCAGGTTCTCGTACTCCAGCTGGAGCAGGTCGATGGCCTCGCGCTGGCCCGGGCCGCGCAGCAACGGGTCCGTGGTGCGGGCGAGTTCGCGGTAGTACGTGAGGTGGGCGCGCTCGGCCGCGTCCCGGGCGCCGGCCTCGTCCAGCCGTTCGCGCGCGTACTCCGCGACGGTCTCCAGGAGCCGGTAGCGCATCCCGCCGTCGGCCGAAGGGGTGGCCACCACAAGGGACTTGTCGACCAGGGAGCCGAGCGCGTCGAGGGCGACGGGTCCGCAGACGGCCTCTGCGGCGGCGAGGTCGCAGCCGCCCGCGAAGACGGACAGGCGCCCCAGGACGTCGCGTTCGTCCTCGTCCAGCAACTCCCAGGACCAGTCGACCACAGCACGCAGGGTCTGCTGGCGGGGCAGCACGGTGCGGCTGCCGGAGGTGAGAAGGCGGAAGCGGTCGTCGAGCCGGTCCGCGATCTGACGCGGGGTCAGCATCCTGAGCCGGGCGGCCGCCAGCTCGATCGCGAGGGGCAGCCCGTCAAGACGGAGGCAGATCTCGGCGCACGCCTCGGTGTCGTCCTCGATACGGAAGCCGGGCCGGGCGGCCGCACCCCGGTGGCCGAGCAGCCGTAGCGCGACCGGCTCCGGCAGCGGCTCGACCGGGCGCACCAACTCCCCCGGTACGCCCAGGGGTTCGCGGCTCGTGGCGAGCACGGTCAGCCCGGGGCAGGCGGCGAGGAGGCGTTCGGCGAGCCGGGCGGCGGCGTCCACGACGTGTTCGCAGTTGTCGAGGATCAGCAGCATCCGGCGCCGCGCGCAGTGCTCCACCAGGCGCTCGACGGGGTCGCCGTAGCGCTCGGAGACGGCGCGGGCGCCCTCGACGCCCGCGCCGTGCAGCACGGTCTCGCGGGCGCCGATGGCGGTGAGCACGGCCTGCGGGACGGCCTCGGGCTCGTCCACGGGGGCGAGTTCGGCGAGCCACACCCCGTCGCGGACGGTGTCCCGGACCGCCTCGGCGGCCTCCTGGGAGAGCCGCGTCTTGCCCGCGCCGCCGGGGCCGAGCAGGGTGACCAGGCGGGAGGCGGCGAGGTCGGCGCCGATGGCCTCGATGTCGCTCTCGCGGCCGACGAAGGAGGTGAGCCGGGCGGGCAGGTTGCCCGGCGCGGGGCGCGCGGCGGCGGCCGGAGCGGGCATCGGGCGCGGCGGCGGGGCGCCCTCGGTGAGCAACTCGGTGTGCAGCGCGCGCAGTTCGGGCCCGGGGTCGGAGCCGAGCCGGTCGGCGAGGAGCTGTCGTACGTCCTCGTAGGCGGCCAGTGCCTGGGCGGGGCGGCCCGCGTCGCGCAGGGCGCGCAGGCGCAGCGCCTGGAGGGGTTCGTCCAGCGGGTGGCTGTCGCACAGGGCGGCCAGCTCGGGCAGGGAGCGCTCGGCCTGGCCGAGGGCGAGGGCGGCGGTGTGCCGGGCGCGCAGGGCGTCCAGGCGGCGCGCCTCCCAGCGGGCGGCCTCGGCGGTGCGGTCGGGCAGGTCGGCGACGACCGGGCCCTGCCAGAGGGCGAGGGCGTCGTCGAGGACCCCGGCGGCCTTGGCCGGGTCGCCGTCGGCGAGGGCGCCGAGGCCGTCGGCGGTGAGCCGGTCGAAGCGGGTGAGGTCGATGTCGTCGGGGGCGGCGGCGAGCCGGTAGCCGCCGTCGGCGGAGGCGATGGCACCGGCGCCGAGGGCGCGGCGGAGGCGGCCGATCAGGGCCTGGAGGGCTCCGGCCGCGTCGGCGGGCGGGTCGGCGCCCCACACCTCGTCCACGAGGACGGCGGCCGGTACGGTCCGCCCGGCCCGCAGCGCGAGCACGGTCAGCAGGGCACGCAGCCGCGCCCCGCCGACGGGGACGGCCGTGCCGTCGGGGCGGAGTGCCTGGGTGGTGCCGAGAAGCCGATAGCGCACGGGGTTCATTGTCTCCGGTCGGACCGCTTGGTTCGGCGGCGGGCACGGGATGCCGGGGGCGGGGGCCCGGCGGGCCCGTCCGGGACCTCCAGGGTGACGAGGGCGCCGGAGGTGCGGTGGACCAGGGCGCCGGACACGGGGTCCGGCTCCTCGGTGTCGGGCGCGAACCACTTGGGGCAGGCGTCGACCGTCTCCAGGGTCCAGGCGCCGGGGACCGGCTGGTGGGTGGGCGACTCCTGCGGGCGGTACAGGTAGGTCACGTGGACCAGTTCGACGGCACGGACCCGGCCCTCGGTCGCGGGGCCGCGCCCGCCGTGGTTCTCCACCCAGGACCCGGCGCCGTAGGTCCGGCCCGGATCTCCGGTCTTCCGCACGGGGACGAGGTTCCAGCCGACCCGGTCGCCGACCGAGAAGGGGTCGCCGCAGCACTCCAGCTGCCAGTCCTCGTAGAAGACCTTCATCAGTGCCATCCCCCCAGCCTCTCGGAACCGGGGGCCGGTGGCGAGGCGTTTTCCCGGCGCGTCCCGGCCGGGTACGGTCGGGCACCCGACCGTCCGTCCGATCCGCGCGGCGCGCCGCCCGATCCGTACCGCCCGATCCGTACCGCTTCGCCCGGTAAACACTCTTCAGGAGCCGCCCATGACCACCGCAGCGACCCGTCCCGGCGACCGCCGGGTCAGTCCCGTCTTCGTCGGAATCCTCGCCGTGGCGGCGGTGACCGGCTGGGCGACCTGGACCGGGTTCGCCGCGAAGCCGGGGCTCGCGGTGTTCCTGTTCGTGACGGCGGCCTGGATCGTCTCGCTGTGCCTGCACGAGTACGCCCACGCGCGCACCGCGCTGCACGGCGGGGACATCTCCATCGGGGCCAAGGGCTATCTGACGCTGAACCCGCTGAAGTACACGCACGCCCTGCTGAGCATCGTGCTTCCGGTGCTGTTCGTGATCGCGGGCGGAATCGGCCTGCCCGGCGGCGCGGTGTTCATCGAGCGCGGCCGTATCCGGGGCCGCTGGCGGCACAGCCTGATCTCGGCGGCGGGCCCGCTGACGAACGTGGCGTTCGCGCTGGTGTGCGCGGCGCCGTTCTGGCTGGGCGCGGCGGGCAGCGTGCCGCGCGACTTCCGGTACGCGCTGGCGTTCCTCGTCCTGCTCCAGGTGAGCGCGGCGATCCTGAACTTCCTGCCGGTGCCGGGCCTGGACGGCTACGGCGTGATCGAGCCGTGGCTGCCGTACGGGATCAAGCGGCAGCTGGAGACGTTCGCCCAGTTCGGCATGTTGCTCGTCTTCGCGCTGCTGTGGGTGCCCTCGGTCAACGCGGCCTTCTTCGACCTGGTCTACGACGTGCTGCGCGCCCTGGGAGTGAGCGACGGGGCCTCCGACTGCGGCTACTGGCTCTACCGCTTCTGGAGCGAGGCCCCGGCGTACTGCGCGGTCAGCCCGTGACGGACTTGGCGGCTCCGGCCCGGCTCCGCTTGAAGTAGAACCAGGTCATGTTGGAGGTCAGCCCCGCGAGCAGCACCCAGACGATCCCGAGCCAGCTGCCCTGGACGAACGAGACGACGGCCGCGGCCACGGCCAGGAGGCAGACGGCGAGGGTGACGAGGGCGATGCGGGGCATGGGGTCGGCTCCTGTCGGGGGACACTGCTACGCGCACCAGTGTCCCCCATGGGCCGCCCCCGCCCGGCGCCGGTCTCAGACGTCGGTGACGCGCAGCCCGGCGTGCGCCTTGTAGCGGCGGTTGGTGGAGATCAGGTTGGCGACGAGCCCCTCCACCTGGTGGGCGTTGCGCAGCCGCCCGGCGAAGACGCCGCGCATGCCGGGGATGCGCCCGGCCAGCGCCTGCACGATGTCGGTGTCGGCGCGCTTGTCGCCGAGGACCATCACGTCGGTGTCGATCTCGTCGATCTCCGGGTCCTCCAGGAGGACGGCGGAGAGGTGGTGGAAGGCGGCGGTGACCCGGGAGTCCGGGAGCAGCGCCTCGGCCTGCTGGGCGGCACTCCCCTCCTCGGGCGTGAGCGCGTAGGCGCCCTGCTTGTCGAAGCCGAGCGGGTTGACGCAGTCCACGACGAGCTTGCCCGCGAGGTCCTCGCGGAGCGACTTCAGGGTGTCGGCGTGGCCGTCCCACGGCACGGCGACGATCACGACGTCGCTGCGGCGCGCGGTCTCGGCGTTGTCCGCGCCCTCGACACCGTGGCCCAGCTCCTCGGCGGCCGCGTGGGCGCGCTCGGCGGAGCGGGAGCCGACGATCACCTTCTGCCCCGCCTTGGCGAGCCGGTACGCGAGCCCCTTGCCCTGCGGCCCGGTGCCGCCGATGACGCCGACGACCAGGCCGGAGACGTCGGGCAGGTCCCAGGGGTCCTTGGCCGGGGCCTTCGCGGGGGTCGGGGCGGCGGTCTGTGCGCTGTCGCTGGTGGTCATGGGGCCGACTCTACGTCCGCGCGGCCTCGCGCACCCGCGCGGGTGAGTCCTCGGTTCGGGCGAACCTCAAGTGAACTGCGGGACGAATGGGACCGGTTGAGGCAGGATGCGGGCGCATGGACGCCGTACGGGTCGCGCTGCTGCGCGAAGTGCTCGCCGGGACGGAGTGGTTGGGGGCCACCCGCCGGTTCGCGGGGGTGCTGCGCGGATCGGTGACGGCACACGGCGGCGGGCTGCTGCTCGCCGGGACGCCGGAGTACGAGCCCTGGCACCTGGCGGCCCATCTGGTGGACGAGGCGGCCTGGTCGGGCACGCCGGAGCTGGCCCCCGTCCTGGTACGCCACCACGCCCGCCCCTCCGACCCCGCGCATCTGGCGGTCGGCCCGGGCCGGATCGCGGAGGCCCGCCGGGGCGAGACCCTGCTGGTGGTGGCCCCGGACGAACCGGCGGCCCTGCTGGAGCGGGTCCACACGGCCCGCCGCGCCGGGGTGACCGTCCTGGCGCTCGGCGCGGGCGACGGCGAACTGGCCGCGATGGCCCACGACGTCCTGGCCGTCCCCGAGGGCGCCGAACTGGACCTGGACAGCGTGCAGCACCTGGTGAGCGCGGCGGCGGGCGAGAACGCGGGGCCGCCGAGGGCGCGGCGGGGCTTCAAGGACCGGCTGTCGCGGCTCGCGGAGATCCTGACGGCGCCGCCCGCGGCGCCCTGGTAGGGCGCCGCGGGCGGCACGTCGATGCGCGTACGGGTACGGCCGTCAGGCCTTGTCGCTGCCCTCGTCCTCGCCGGACTGGGCGTCCTGCCAGCGGGGGTCGTGCTCCCACTCCTCGTTGCGCTCATGGGCGGTCTCCATGGCGTGCCGGGCCTGCTCCGGCGTGGCGTACGGGCCGAAGCGGTCCTTGCCGGGGCAGTCGGGGCCCTCCTCGACCTTCTTGTGCTCCAGGCAGTAGTACCACTCGCCCGGCTTGCCCTGGGTGCGCTTCTTGAACACGGACATCAACGGCTCCTCTCGCCACACACATGTTCCCCCATGCCCGCTGGTTAGACTCGCTGGCATGTCTGGCCAGTCGCTGCTCGTACCAGGGGAGCTGTCTCCCACCCGTCCGGTGCCCGGAAACATCCGCCGCCCCGAGTACGTCGGAAAGCCCGCGCCCACTCCGTACACCGGACCGGAGGTGCAGACCCCCGAGACGATCGAGGCCATGCGTGTCGCCGGCCGGATCGCCGCCCGGGCGATGGCGGAGGCGGCGAAGATCATCGCCCCCGGCGTCACCACGGACCAGCTGGACAAGGTCGCGCACGACTATATGTGCGACTACGGCGCCTATCCGTCCACTCTGGGCTACCGGGGCTTCCCCAAGTCCCTGTGCACCTCGGTCAACGAGGTCATCTGCCACGGCATCCCGGACTCGACGGTCCTCAGGGACGGCGACATCGTCAACCTGGACGTGACCGCGTACATCGGCGGGGTGCACGGCGACAACAACGCCACCTACCTGGTCGGCGAGGTCGACGACGAGTCCCGCCTGCTGGTCGAGCGCACCCGCGAGGCCCTGAACCGCGCGATCAAGGCGGTCCGTCCCGGCCGTCAGATCAACATCATCGGCCGGGTCATCGAGTCCTACGCCAAGCGCTTCGGCTACGGCGTCGTACGGGACTTCACCGGACACGGCATCAACTCGTCGTTCCACTCCGGCCTGATCGTCCCGCACTACGACTCCCCGCACGCCACCACCGTCATCCAGCCGGGCATGACCTTCACCATCGAGCCCATGCTGACGCTCGGCACCCACGAGTACGACATGTGGGACGACGGCTGGACCGTGGTCACCAAGGACCGCAAGCGCACGGCCCAGTTCGAGCACACGCTGGTGGTGACGGACAGCGGGGCGGACATCCTGACGCTGCCGTAGGAGCCCTCACCGGTCCGGCCGCCCCAGGGGCACCGAGGCGAAGGGCTCCCACTCGTACATCCGGTTGTCCCGGTGGATCACGATCAGGTCGGCGCGGGCGATCCGGGCCCGGGCCGGGGCGAAACCGCCTGTGCCGAGTGCCTTGAAGACAGGCTCGGCCGGTCCGTCGCTCGCGCTGTAGGCCACCGACACGTGCGGGGTGAAGCCGTCCGCGTTCTCCGGGATCCCGGGCAGCACGTCACCGATCGCGCTGCGGATCGCACTGCGGACGGCGTGCACGGGACCGTCCGGATGGACGTGCAGGAGGATGGCCTCCGGGTCCGGCTCGTGTGGTCCCACCTGGACGTCGAAGGCGGGGATGGCGGCCAGGTGTTCGCCGGCCGCGTCGACGACGGCCCGCACGTCCTGTTCCCCGACCTCGCCGACGAACCCGATCCCTTGCATGGTGAGGTGCAGCCACCGGTCCGGGACGAGGGTCAGGGCGTCTCCGAACGGGGCCAGTGCGGAGCGGTACTCGGCCGCGAGCCGGTGCACGTCCTTCTGCCCCTCGAACGTCAGGTGCCAGGTGTAGAAGCGGCGACCCACGTTCCAACCGGGCCGCCACCACCAGTGATTTCGCATGGCGTCGAACGAAGTCATGCGGCGATCAAATCAGGCTGCCTCTGTGCCTGGCGAGAGCGCGAGGCGGCGCGGAGCCGAGTTCACGCACCACTCCTCGATGGCCGCCCGCAGTCCGGCCGACGCGGCACCGCCCATGCTCATGCCGCTCGTGAGTTCGCCGAGACGCCGAGTGACAGGTGCCATGCGCTGGTCAGGCGGGAGGGCCAGTACCGGTGTGAGCGCTTCGAGCGCCCCTTCGGCTTCCCCGGTAGCAAGGTGTGCCGCAGCCTGGCTGATGTGAATCTGCGCCGCAGTGCCGTACGCCCTTACTGGCTGGGTGGCCAGCAGCTCCAACGCTCGCTCAGCGGCGCCCAGTGCATCGGCCGGGCGTCCGACACGGAGATGCACAGCCGCCGCGTAGTTCTCCTCCCTCGCAGGCTGGCACGCGAAAACGCCCCCGATCAGATCCTGGCCCGAAGAGATACTCCGCGCCTCCTTGGCCTGGGAGATCGAGAGCATCGCCTCATCGCCGGCGCCCAACTCCGACCAGGCGTCCGCCTCCTGGCATGCGAGGAGGACGGCGACGGAGCCCGAGGCGCGGTACGTGGACCCGCGCCGTGCAAAAGCGATGGCATCACGATGGCGTCCGTCCCAGAAAGCCACCTTCAAACGAGTCGACAGTACCCATGTCCGCAGGTCGTTCTGTCCGGCCAGCTCGGCGCACAACCACGCCGTACGGCCCTGTGTTTCCGCATCGCGCAGCTGCCCCAGGTCCGAGGACATCCAGGCGAGCAGGCCGCACAGGTAACCGGCACAGACGTAGAGGTCTGCGGACTGGCGGGGGTACTGGTGGCCTTCGAGCAGGGAGAACACCCGGTCCCGCAGTGTGCGGGTCCGCTGGAACAGCCCGAGAGGGTCCGAGGTGAGGTAGTCGGAAGCCAGGGCCCGGGTCTCCGCCATCAGCTGTTCGAGGGCGATGTCCCCGACGTTCGAGCCTTCGGCCCAGGCGGCCCAGGTAGCCGACTCGTCAGCCGCGAGGTGCACCAGGTCGGGCCCGGTGGGCTCCACAGCCGTCGCGCTCTGCGGGGCTTCGATGGCGGTGGGGGCATCAGTGGCGACGCCTCGCGTTCCGCTGATGACCTGAAGGTCGGCATCCGGCAGGGAGTTCCGGTCGTCCAGGTCGAGAAGATCCGCGGCCGTGCACTCGTAGGCATCAGCCATCGAGAACAGGACCGGCAGGCTCGGCCGCCGGGAGGACATGCTCGGCCACTTCTCCCATTTTCCGACGAGCGAGGCGTCTGCGGCGACGGCTTCGCCGGGGCGCCTGACGCTGGTCTGGGTGATGTGGTCGGCCGCCTCTTGGAGTGTCCAACCGCGGGCGTGCCGCCATGCCTCGCGCGGACGCATTCGATAGCGGGTACGCATCTCCACCGCGATGTCCATGTGACTGGCTCCTTTGGCCAGCATCGCGGTGCGCAGGGCATCTCGGTCGGCCTTCGAGCCAGCTTTCATAGGGGCGTTCACGATGTGCTCCCTACACAGGTGCTTGGTGAGCTCAAGGTAGCGGCGCCGTAACTCTCCTGAGTGACGGCTGACCGCAACGGACCCTGGATTCAGCCCACTTCCGAGCCCAATTTCCGGTATCCGCGCCGGCAGTACGGGCGTGAGGTGTCCAGAAAACTTGGCCACGGGCGCCCGTGACGCCGAGGGCGGAAGACGGAACCGTAGAAGGGCGCCGGGGCCCGTGCTCCGGAGCGGATGCGCTTGCCGGATGCAGGCACCTCTGCGACGGCGGTGACCGGTCCGGGGGCATGGTCAACACCGCCCAAGGAGCGTCGACATGATGAACCATACGGCCTCGAGCGGAACGCCGGCGATGACGATCAGGGTGTACACGGTCACGCACGACGGGGTTGTCACCGCGCGGCGCCCCACCGTGGTCGTCACCTACGACCGCAAGGCCGTGCCCTCGCCGATGAGCACCGCACTGCCGCCCTGCGCCTGCCCGATCCACCGCGGGGAGACCAACCGGTGAACGACACACGGACGAGAACCGGAGACGCTCCCAGCCGCGCCATGACGCGCGCCGCCGCTTCCGTCTTCTTGGACCAGAAGACGCTTCCGCGCCACGGCACCGTGAAGGCATTCGAAGCCGACTTCCGCACGGCGCTCGCCGAGGCCCGGCACCGGCTCGCCGCGCAGGAAGCCCAAGGACTGCAAGGCGAGTTCGTGCGGGTGAAGCAGCTCGCCGCGTCGGTCGTCTCCATGTGCGCCCACCTCGACGTACTGAGCGGCCTGGGACGTGCCCGCTGCACGACCAGCCGGGCGAGCCGGGCGAACTGGACGCCCGCGTCGGCCCCGTTCGCTGCCCCTGCGCGGCCGCCGCCCGCCGATCCTGACGGCGACCGCTTTGCCCGGCATCACCGGCCCCATGGCGACCGCTTCGCAAGCACTTGGAGGACCGGGGCGCCGCCGACCCAATCGGGGTGGGTGGCAAGGAACATGAACACACCGAAGGAGAACACGATGAAGGAAACGCTCACCTGGCGGATGGCCAAAGGCGGCGGTGGCGGTGAAGGCGGGGACGGCCTGCCCGGTGAGCCGTGGCCGGGGCCGGAGGAGCCGCCGTCCCCCGACGGCGGACCGAGGGGCATCGGCTGAGATGACACTCACCGGAGTGGAGGAGGGACGGTCCGAGCTGGGCCGCTCCCTCCTGGAACGCAAGCACATGTCGGCCGATTGGCTACCGACGTTCGCCGCCGTGCCCCGGTCCGCCTTCCTGCCCGATGTCATGTGGCCGCACGACATGGACACCGGCGCCACCGTCACCGTCGACCGACGCGAGGAGCCGGAACGCTGGACCTCGTACGCCAACGCCGACGTACCGGTCGTCACCCAGTGGGACGACGGCGCGGGAGAAGGACAAGGCGACGTGCCCACCTCGTCGGCGTCGATGCCCTCGGTCGTCTTCCGGATGCTGGCCGCCCTGGAAGCCGAGCCCGGGCACCGCGTCCTGGAGATCGGCACCGGGACCGGCTGGAACGCGGGACTCCTGGCCCACCGGCTCGGCACGGACAACGTGGTGAGTATCGAGGTCGACCCGAAGGTGGCCGACGCCGCCCGGGAACGCCTCGCCGCGCAGGGGCTGCTCGGTACGGTCCTCACCCGGGACGGCCTGGAAGGCGACGAGGCGGGCGCCCCGTACGACCGGATCACCGTGACAGCCGGAGTCCGGGAGATCCCGGGGGATTGGCTTCGCCACACCAGGGAGGGTGGGATCATCCTCGCGCCCTGGGGGACACACTTCGGCCACGGGGACGCCCTCGTACGGCTCCGCCGGAGTGAGGACGGCGGCCGCGCCGAGGGCCGGTTCCTGGGACCCGTGGAGTTCATGAAGCTGCGGTCCCAGCGGTCCCCGTTCGCCGGGCACGCCGCCTACGTGCCGGACGGGGTGGGCGATGCCGACCGCAGCACCACCACCGTCACCGAGGAGCAGCTGCTCGGCGACGGCCGGTTCGCTGTCGCGCGGTTCGCCGTGGGACTGCGGGTACGCGACTGCCACCACCAGGCGTCGGACAAGCGCGACGGCGCCCGGCCGGTGTGGTTCTACGGCCTGGCCGACCGGTCCTGGGCCTGCGTGATGTTCCGCGACGGCCATCCCGCGGCCACGGTGTGGCAGTCCGGTCCCCGCAGGCTGTGGGATGAGGTGGCGGACGCGCTCGCCTGGTGGGAAGCAGCCGGCGAACCGGGCTACGAGCGGTTCGGACTCACCGTCACCGTGTACGACCAGTCCGCGTGGCTGGACCGCCCGAAGAACGCCTGGACCCTCTGAAACCGGCCCGCCCAGCTGCTTCCCCCCGCAGCAAAGGGGCGGGACCTCCCCAGGCCGTCAGTCGATGAGGCCGGCTCCGGGGACGGCTCCCTGGACGCGACCCGCCCGAGAACCCGCCGTACGGGCGCTCACCGCTCCAGATACACCCGCCCGCCGACCTCCACCCACCCGTGCGGCTGTGGTGCCGTGAGGATCTGGGAGCCCGCGCCCTGGGTGATGTTGAGGGCGCGGCCGAGCTGGTCGGTGAGGAGGAGGGCGGCCGCGCCGGTCGCCTCGTCCTCGTCGATGCCGTCGTTCCGGCCGGGGAAGGCGCGGGCGCGTATCCGGCCCGCGGCCTCGTCCTCCCAGGCCCAGGCGTAGATCCACTCGCCGGACGGCGGCACCTCCAGGGCGTTCACCTCGGCCGCGCTCGGGTACTGGCGCAGGGTGCGCGGCGGGGCCCACTCCGCGCGGGCCTCGATCCAGGTGAACTCGCCGTCGAGGCGGGTGCCGACCTCCCCGGCGGGCGTGACCAGTTCGGGCACGTCGAGGAGCCAGGCGGTGCCGACGCAGGGGTGGCCCGCGAAGGGCAGCCGTGAGGTGGGGGTGTAGATGTCGATCACTCCGCGCTCGGGGTCGTCCACGAACACGGTCTCGCTGAAGCCGAGCTTGGCGGCGAGCTCCTGCCGGTCGTCCCGCTCGGGCACCAGCGAGCCGTTGCGGACGACACCGAGTTCGTTGCCGTAGCCGCCGGTGGGTCCGCAGAAGACGCGGAGAACGTCGTAGTCAGTCACCCGCGCATTGAAGCATCGAGACCGCTTGGGGTGCTCTTTACCTTTCGTTGGCATCGCCTTTGGGGCGCCGACATCAAGTCGTGTCTGTGATCTTTTCGTGCGGTTCGAATGCCGTACCGGACGGGTACGACCGAACTAAGGCTCGGGTAAGTTAGGCAAGCCTCACCAAACCGAATGGGCCGGTTCGTCCCGCCCCGACTGCCTGGAGCCCGTATGCGAGCCGTCCGCCCGATCGCGATCGCCGCCACCGCGGCGGCCGCACTGACCGCCCTGTCGGCCTGCACGGCCAAGAGCGACGCCAAGGACGGCGACGCCATCCAGGTCACCGCCGCCGACTCCACGTGCGAGACCTCCACGAAGTCGGTCCCGGCGGGCCAGGTCACGCTGAAGATCGAGAACAAGGGCTCGCGGGCCACCGAGGTCGAGATCCTCTTCCCGGACGACCGGATCGTCTCCGAGAAGGAGAACATCGGGCCGGGCACCAAGTACACGCTCACCGCCGAGGTGAAGGCGGGCTCGTACGAGATCGCGTGCCGCCCCGGCATGCGCGGCCACGGCGTCCGGCAGAAGCTCGCCGTGACCGGTTCCGGTACGGCCGCCAAGCGGAACCCGGAGCTGGACAAGGCCGTCGCGGGCTACCGCGAGTACGCCCAGGACCAGGCCGACGAGACGCTCCCCCGCGTCGAGGTCTTCACCAAGGCGATCCAGGCCGGCGACCTCGCCGCCGCGAAGAAGGCGTACGCGCCCTCGCGCCTCGGCTGGGAGCGCACCGAGCCGGTCGCGGAGTCCTTCGGCGACATCGACCCCAAGGTGGACACCCGCGCCGACGGCCTGGAGGACGGCCAGAAGTGGACCGGCTGGCACAAGCTGGAGAAGTCCCTCTGGGAGGACAAGAAGATCACCGCGGAGGACAAGAAGCTCGCCGCGGAGCTGGTCACCGACCTCACCGACTGGCAGAAGCGCGTCGGCAAGGCCGAGATCACCCCGACCTCGATGGCCAACGGCGCCAAGGAACTCCTCGACGAGGTCGCCACCGGCAAGATCACCGGTGAGGAGGACCGCTACTCGCACACCGACCTGGTGGACTTCAAGGCCAACGTGGAGGGCGCGCAGCAGGCGTACGAGCTGCTGAAGCCGGCCGCCGCCAAGAACGACCCGGCGCTCACCGCCGAACTGGACAAGCAGTTCGGGGCGTTGGACAAGCTGCTCGACAAGTACCGCGCGGACAAGACGTCCTACGACTTCGTCTCCTACGACAAGGTCGCCAAGGCGCAGCGCAAGGAGCTGTCCGACGCGGTGAACGCCCTGGCGGAGCCGCTGTCGAAGCTCGCCGCCGCGGTCGTCAAGTAACAAGGAAAGGCACGGGAGTCGAGGCGATGAACGAGAGCGAGCCGAGCGGCCCCTCGCGGCGTGCGCTGATCGGCTGGGGCGGTGCCGGGCTCGCGCTCGGCGCCGCCGCCACCGGCGGCACGATGGCGCTGACCGGGACGGACGACCACCTGGGCCTGACGGCCGCCGACACCGGCGGCGCGGTCGCCTTCCACGGCGCGCACCAGGCGGGCATCGCCACGCCGGTGCAGGACCGGCTGCACTTCGCCGCGTTCGACGTGAAGACCGACGACCGCGCCGAGTTCGTCCAGTTGCTGAAGGACTGGACGGAGGCGGCCCGCCGGATGACCGCCGGAAAGGCGGTCGGCGAGGGCGCCTACGGCGGGCTCGCCGAGGCCCCGCCGGACGACACCGGGGAGGCGCTCGGCCTGAAGCCCTCGCGCCTCACCCTGACGATCGGCTTCGGGCCCTCGCTGTTCGAGCGGTTCGACCTCGCGGACCGGCGTCCGGCGGCTCTTTCGGACCTGCCCAAGTTCCCGGGCGACAACCTGGAGAAGTCCCGCACCGGGGGCGACCTCTGTGTGCAGGCGTGCGCGGACGATCCGCAGGTGGCCGTGCACGCGATCCGCAATCTGGCCCGCATCGGCTTCGGCAAGGTCGCGGTGCGCTGGTCGCAGCTCGGCTTCGGCAAGACCTCCTCGACCACCCCGGACAGCCAGACGCCCCGCAACCTCATGGGCTTCAAGGACGGCACCCGCAACATCGCGGGCACCGAGACCGACCGGCTCAAGAAGCACGTGTGGGTGGCCGGGTCGGACGGGGACGCCAAGTCCGCCTGGATGACCGGGGGTTCGTATCTGGTCGCGCGGCGCATCCGCATGAACATCGAGACCTGGGACCGTACTTCGCTCCAGGAGCAGGAGGACGTGTTCGGGCGGGACAAGCGCGAGGGCGCACCCGTGGGCAAGGCCAAGGAGCACGACGCGCCGTTCCTGAAGGCGATGAAGCCGGACGCCCATGTGCGCCTGGCCCACCCGGACTCCAACGGCGGGGTCACCATCCTGCGCCGGGGCTACTCCTTCACCGACGGCACCGACGGGCTGGGCCGCCTGGACGCGGGGCTGTTCTTCCTGGCCTACCAGCGTGACGTGCGGACCGGGTTCGTCCCGCTCCAGCGCCGGCTGTCCGCGCAGGACGCGCTCAACGAGTACATCCAGCACGTGGGTTCGGCGGTCTTCGCGATCCCGCCCGGTGTCCGGGACTCCGCCGACTGGTGGGGCCGGACGCTGTTCTCCGAGGAGGCGTAGTCCGTGTTCTCCAACTATCTGATCGGTCTGCGCGAGGGACTCGAGGCGTCGCTCGTCGTCTGCATCCTGATCGCCTATCTGGTCAAGACCGGCCGCCGGGACGCCCTGCGGCCGATCTGGCTCGGCATCGGCGTGGCGATCGTGCTCGCGATGGGCTTCGGCTGCGCGCTCGAATTCGGCTCCCAGGAGCTGACGTTCAAGGCTCAGGAGGGGCTCGGCGGCTCGCTGTCCATCGTCGCGGTCGGGCTGGTGACGTGGATGGTGTTCTGGATGCGGCGCACCGCCCGGCATCTGAAGAGCGAGCTGCACGGGCGGCTGGACGCGGCCCTCGCCATGGGCACCGGCGCGCTGGTCGCCACCGCGTTCCTCGCCGTGGGCCGTGAGGGCCTGGAGACCGCGCTGTTCGTGTGGGCCTCGGTGCACGCGGCCGGTGACGGCACCCCGCGCCCGCTGATCGGCGCCGCGTTGGGCCTCGCGACGGCCGTGCTCCTCGGCTGGCTGTTCTACCGGGGCGCGCTGCGCATCAACCTGGCCAGGTTCTTCACCTGGACCGGCGGCATGCTGGTCGTCGTCGCGGCGGGCGTGCTGGCCTACGGCGTCCACGACCTCCAGGAGGCGGGCATCGTCCCGGGCCTGACCGACCTCGCCTTCGACATCAGCGGCGTCATCCCGCCGGACAGCTGGTACGGCACCCTGCTCAAGGGCGTGCTCAACTTCCAGCCGGACCCGACGGTCCTCCAGCTCACGGTCTGGCTGCTGTACCTGGTCCCGGTGCTGACGCTGTTCCTGCTCGATCCGGGCGTCACGGCGAAGCTGCGCGGTCGCAAGCGGGCGGAGAGCACCTCCGGGTAGGGTTCGCCTCCGGGAAGGGGTGAGCGGTACTCATGCGCAGGAATCGGGTTGGGCGCCGGGGGCGGAAGGCCGTCATAGCGGCCGCGCTGACGGCGGCCGTGTCACTGACGGCGAGCGGCTGTGTGGTGGTGCACGGCGAACGCGCGATGATCCCCACCGCCACGCACACCGACGCGGCGCAGGCGCTGGACCGGTTCGTCGAGGCGTACAACAAGGCCGACCGGGCCTACGACACCTCCCTGGACGCGGACCATGTCACCGGCGCCCTCGCCGACATCGACTCGGCCCGGCTGCGCGCGGGGCACGCCAACCATCCGGCCGGGAACCCCGCGCACACTCCGCTGAAGCTGACGGACGCGAAGTTCACGATCCCGAGGAAGCCCGGCTGGCCGCGCTGGTTCGTCGCGGACGCCCTCGGCAACAAGGGCGGTTCGGTCCGCTGGCTGCTGGTGTTCACCCGTCATTCGCCGGGCGAGCCCTGGCAGGTGGCGTATCTGACCGTGCTCGCGCCCGACGCCGTACCGAAGTTCAAGCTGGACGCGGACGGCTGGGCGGAGGCGGTGCCCGCCGACGCCACGGGCCTCGCCGTGCCGCCGGCCGAGCTGAGCGGCAAGTACGCGGAGTATCTGAGGAACGGCGGGACGAGCTTCGCGAACGGCCCGAGCACCAGTGGACTGCGCACCCTGCGGCAGCAGAAGGCGCGCAGGCCGGGCCTGGTCCGCCAGTACATCGACGAGACGCTGGACCGGGGCGACTACGCGCCGCTCGCGCTGCGCACGGTGGACGGCGGCGCGCTGGTCTTCTTCGCCTCCCGCTACTACGAGAAGCAGACCGCCGCGGCGGGCACCTCCGTGCCGGTGACCGACCAGGACGTGCGCGCCCTGACCAAGGGCGAGGTCAAGCAGTCCCTGACGATGGAGTTCGTCTCCAACGAGACCGCGCTGGTCCCGGCCGGGAGCGGGCGGGTGTCGATACTGGGTCGGGTGCAGGGGCTGACGTCGGCGCGGGGGGCGTAGGCGTTCACCGGCGGGGGAAGCGCGGCGCTCCGGTCAGTGGCGCAGCGGCCAGGCGCCGGTGGAGTGGCCGGCCTCGTCCGTGCCCGCGTGCCGGGCGCAGGCGTCGGTGAGCGACTCCAGCAGGGTCAGCGGCTCGGGCAGCGGGTGCTCGGGGCCGCGTACCCAGCGCACTTGGCGGTCGCCGTCGCCGCCCGGGAGCCGGGCCGGGGGTACGAGTACGTAGGAGCCCCGGCAGTGCCAGCGCATCCCGGGGTGTTCGTCCATGGTCTCGGGGTGGCAGTCCAGTTCGCAGGGCCACCACTCGTCCTCGTCCTCGGGGGTGCCCCGGGTGAGGGTGAAGAACAGCATCCGGCCGTCGTCGCTCTCGGCGACCGGGCCGACCTCGACGCCCGAGGCGAGCAGCCGCTCCAGCGCCTCGCGCCCGGCGGCCAGGGGGACGTCGAGGACGTCGTGGACCATGCCGGTGGCGGTGATGAAGTTGGCCTCGGGCTGGTTGCGGGCCCAGCGCTCGATCTGGGCGCGGTCGGTGGTCGACTGGGTCTGCCAGGCGAAGGACACCGGGTGGCGGCCGGGGGTCGGGCAGCCGACGCGGTCGCAGGAACAGCCGTAGCCCGGGGCGGGGTGGGCGGCGGGGGCGAGGGGCAGTTTGGCCCCGGCGGCGGCGAGCAGCAGCGCCTCACGGCCGTCGTCGGCGGACGTCTCCTTGGGCCGGCGTCCGCGCAGCCACTGGGAGATCTTGCCCTCTCGGCCGGACCGGCCGCCGAACGTCGCGCTCATCCATCCCCTCGCATCGCTGTGGTGCGGACAGCATGTCTCATCGTCCCATCTTCCAACTCCCCGGGTGACCGGAGCGCGAATGCGAAGGAATCCGGCGAGACATACCTCACAATCCAGGGGATTTGCCGACTTCGACCCGATGTTTACGAGGCGTCCTCGTGGTCCTCGTGTGGGGGCCAGGCGTCGCCCCACTCGGCGTCGCGGGCGGCCCTGTAGAGATCGCCGTGCCGCTTGGTGACCGTCGTACGGCCGAGCCGGTCGTCCGCCTCGCACAGGTCGAGCAGCACCTGTCCCTTGCGGATCTGCGGGCGCCGGACGACGCGGTTGAGCGCGGGTTCGGCGGGCAGCCGGGTGGCGGCGACGTAGCTGAACTTCTCGTCCTCGTACGCCAGGGAGCCGCCCTTGACCTGCCGGTGCAGCGAGGAGCGGCTGACCCGGGCGGAGAAGTGGCACCAGTCGGTGCCGGGCACGATCGGGCAGGCGGCGCTGTGCGGACAGGGCGCGGCGATGCGGAACCCGGCCGCGATCAGCCGGTCCCGGGCCTCGATGATCCGCTCGTACCCGGCCGGGGTGCCCGCCTCCACGATCACCACGGACCGCGCGGCGGCCGCGGCGGCGTCGACGAGCGCGGCCCGGTCGGCCTCGGCCAGCTCGTTGAGGACGTACGACACGGTGACCAGGTCGGTGTCGCCGAGCTGGAGCGCGGCCCCGATCCGGGCCCGCTCCCAGCGCGCCCCGGCCAGGCCGGGGTGGGCGGCGGCGATCTCGCGCCCGAGGGCGAGCGCGGGCTCGGCCCAGTCCAGCACGGTCACCGGCCGGGCGCCGTCCCAGGTGGCGGCGACGGCCCAGGTCGCGGCCCCCGTACCGCCCCCGATGTCCACATGGCTCCCGGGCGTCCACTCCGGCACGGCATCCGCGAACGCGCCCAGCGCCGACCGCACGGCCTCGAAGGTCGCGGGCATCCGGTACGCCGCGTAGGCGGCCACATCGGCGCGGTCCCGCAGGATCGGCGCGTCCGTCGGGGTGTCTCCCCGGTAGTTGGCGATCAGCCGCTCGACGGCGGCGGACGCCTGCCGCGGCGGCAGCCCGTCGAGCACTCCGGCGAGGGTGGTGCGCAGGGTCTCGGCTGGGGAGGTGGGGGCGTTCACCCGTCGATTGTCGCAGGTGGCGGGTGGGGTCGGCGGCGCGCTGGGGTCAGGCGTCGCGGACCGCCCGGGAGAGGTGGGTGGCGAGGCTCGCGCGGGGGCTGTTCGCGGGTGGGCGGCGGACGGGGTGGACCGTGTTGGCCAGGAGGATCAGATAGGTGTCGGTGGCGGGGTCCAGGACCAGGGAGGTCCCGGTGAAACCGGTGTGCCCTGCGGCGCCGCGGCCCGACAGTTCGCCCATGAACCAGGGCTGGTCCACGGCGAAGCCCAGGCCCGGCGCGGTCAGCAGGAGTTCCACGAAGTCGGGGCCGAGGATGCGCGCGGGGCCGTAGCCGCCGCCCGCGAGGAGGGTGCGGCAGAAGACGGCGAGGTCGGGGGCGGTGGAGAACAGGCCCGCGTGGCCCGCGACCCCGCCGAGCGCCCACGCGTTCTCGTCGTGCGCCACACCCCGCAGCATCCCCCGGTCCGCCTTGGCCCACGGCCGCCGCTGGTCCTCGGTGGCCGCCGCGCCGGGGCACGGTCCGAAGCGGGTCGCGGTCATCCCGAGCGGGCGGGTGATGCCGTCCGCGATCAGGGTGTCCAGACCGCGTCCGGTGATCCGCTCCAGGACGAACTGGAGCAGGATCATGTTGAGGTCGGAGTAGAGGTACCGGCCGGGCTCCGCGCTCGGGGCCTCGGCGCGCAGCAGGTCCAGCCGCGCGGCGGCGTCCGGGCAGCCGTACAGCGGGAGTTCGGGGCGCAGTCCCGAGGTGTGGGTGAGCAACTGCCGTACGGTCACGCCGTGTTCGGCGACACCGGTGAACTCCGGGAGATACGCGCCGATCCGGGCGTCGATCCCGAGCGTGCCGCGCTCGATCTGCTGCACGGCGGCGACCGAGGTGAAGAGCTTGGTGAGCGAGGCCAGGTCGAAGGGGGTGTCCACGGCCGCCGGAACCCTTGCGGCGGCCGGGAGTTCGACACCGGTGCCGGTCTCCGGGTCGTACGACGAGTAGCGCACCGCCCAGCCCGTGGCCTCGGCGACCGCGATCACCGGCCCGCGCCCGGCCACCGCGACGACACCGGCCGCCCAGGGGTGCGGGCCCTCGGTGAGGGTGCGCAACTCGGCTTCGAGGAGCGCGAGTTCGACGGGGTCGAGCCCGGCTCGCTCGGGGGTGCCGGTGCGCAGTCTCGGGGTGCTCAGCTGTCCGCTCCGTTCGGGTGCGTGGTCGTTTCGGCGGCGGGGTGCGGGTGCGTGTCGGCGGGTGTGACCTCGGTGAGCGTCGGCTCGGCCGTCCGCCACGGCCGGACCAGTCCCACGAAGCACGCGGCGGCGACCAGCGCGCCCGACAGCTGGACGACCGCCATCGGAACGGCCGTCCGCTCCCCCGCGATCCCCACCAGCGGGGACGCGACCGCGCCGATGAGGAACGAGGACGTGCCGAGCAGCGCGGAGCCGGAACCGGCCGCGTGCCGGGTGCGCAGCAGGGCGAGGGACTGGGCGTTGGGCAGGGTGAAGCCCATCGCGGACATCAGCACGAAGAGCGCGGCGGCGACGGGCGCGAGCCCCACCCGGCCGAGGGCCCCGGTGGACATCAGCAGCAGCGCGGTCGCCGCGAGCACGATCACCGCGAGGCCGCCGGCGAACACCCGGTCCAGCCTGACCCGTCCGACCAGCAGCTTGCCGTTGATCTGTCCGGCGGCCACGAGCCCCACCGAGTTGAGCCCGAAGAGCAGGCTGAAGGTCTGCGGGGAGGCGCCGTAGACCTCCTGGACGACGAAGGGCGAGGCGGAGACGTAGGCGAACAGCGCGGCGAAGGCGAAGCCGCCCGCGAGCATGTACCCGGTGAAGGGAAGGTCGGCGAGGAGGCCGCGCATCGTACGCAGTGACTCCCCCACTCCGCCCCGGTGCCGTTCGGCGGGCGCCAGCGTCTCGGGCAGCCGCCACCACACCAGCGCGGTGAGGACGACCCCGATGCCGGTCAGCACGACGAACACGCCCCGCCAGTCGGTGAACCGCAGGATCTGCCCGCCGATCAGCGGGGCGACGATCGGCGCGGTGCCGGAGATCAGCATGAGGGTGGAGAAGAAGCGGGCCATGGCGACGCCGTCGTGGAGATCGCGTACGACCGCCCGGGCGATGACGATCCCGGCGGCGCCCGCGAGGCCCTGTGCGAGCCGGAAGGCGACCAGTGTCTCCACGTCGGGCGCGAACGCGCACAGCGCGGTGGCGACCAGGTAGACCCCGAGGCCGGTGAGCAGCGGGCGGCGCCGCCCCCAGCGGTCGCTCATCGGCCCGACGACCAGCTGTCCGAGCGCCATCCCGGCCAGACACGCGGTGAGCGTGAGCTGCACGGTCGCGGCGGGGGCGTGCAGGGAGCGGGTGACCTCCGGCAGGGACGGGAGGTACATGTCCATCGCCAGGGGGGTGGTGGCGGTCAGCGCGCCGAGCAGGAAGGTGACGAGCATCCGGTTCCCCCGGCTGCCCTGTACGAGCGCGACGCCGCTGGAGGCGTGCCGTGTCCCCGGCGCCGCCGTGTGCTCGGTCATGTGTCCCCTCCTCGGACTCCCGGACGACCCCGGAGGCCATCCATGTTCTCAGCTCCCGGGAGTGCGGGAGTCGTGGTCGGGCGGGCCGGGGGTGGGCGGGTGCCTGGCGTGCGCGACGTACCCGGGGTGCCTGGTGGGCCGTCGCCCGGCCGCGCGAGGGGACGCCCTCGTGCGCGGGGTGCGCGGCGTACGGGCCGGTCCCACCTGCGCCCGGGCGACAGGCGGGCAGGCGCACTCATCCGGGGAACCCGCCCCCCACGGCCGGATCCTCGACTCCGGAGCCCCTCAGCGGCGGTGGCGCCCGCCGGACTCGGTCTCCTTCGGCTCCTTCGGCTCCTTGGACTCCTTGGACTGCTTGGAGTCCTTCGCCGCGGGCGCGGACTCGGCGGCGGGCGCCGCCTCGGCACCGTCGGCCGCCCCAGTCCCGGCTGCGGCTGCGGCTGCCACTGCCGTCGTACGACCGCGTCGCCGCCGCAGCACCGCCCACGTGCCGCCACCGAGCAGCAGCGCCGTGAGGGCCGCGCCCTCGGTGATCCGCAGGCCGGAGGAGCCGGTGGCGCCCGTGGCCGACGCGCGGTCGGCCGCCGCGGCCTTGCCGCCCGCGGGTGCCGGACGGGCGGTCGCGGGAACGCCGGGCTCGACGAGCGTGCCGACCGCGCGGGCCGAACTCCCGTGGGTGAAGCCCCAGTCGAGGAGCGCGGCGGTCTGCTCGTAGACGGCGTTGCTGCCGGTGGCGGGGTGCATCACCGTGACGAGCAGGGTGCGGCCGCCCCGGGTGGCGGCGCCGGTGAAGGTGTTGCCCGCGTGGCTGGTGTAGCCGTTCTTGACGCCTATGAGGCCCTCGTACGGGGTCAGCCCGTACGCCCCGGTGAGCAGGCGGTCGGTGTTCTGGATCTGGAAGGTCTTCTTGCCGCCCGCCGGGAAGTCGGCGGTGCGCGTGCCGCAGTAGGCGCGGAAGTCGGGGTCCTTCAGGCCCGCGCGGGCGAAGAGCGTGAGGTCGTACGCCGAGGAGATCTGGCCCGGGTGGTCGAAGCCGTCGGGGCTGACCACATGGGTGTCGAGGGCGTGCAGGTACTCGGCGCGCTGCTGCATCTCGGCGACGGTCCTGTCGATGCCGCCGTTCATGTGGGAGAGCACGTGGACGGCGTCGTTGCCGGAGCGCAGGAAGACGCCCTGCCAGAGCTGGTCGACGGTGTAGGTGATGCCGGGCTTGATGCCGACGAGGCTGGAGCCGGAGGGGACGTCGGCGAGGTCGGCGTCGGTGACCTGGTAGCGCCGGGTGCGGTCGAACTTCTTCAGCACCGTGTCCGCGAACAGCATCTTCAGGGTGGACGCGGGGGCGAGGCGCTGGTGCGCGTTGTACGAGGCGAGGACCTCCCCGCTGTCGGCGTCGGCGACGACCCAGGAGCGGGCGGTGAGCTTCTTGGGCACTCCGGCGGCGCCGCGCACCTGGACCCCCTTGCGGGCCAGTTGCTCACCGCCGACGACACCGGTGGCCTCGGCGGCGTAGGCCGGGGCTCCGCTCTCGGAGACGCTCAGGGAAACGGGGAGGGCGGCCGCAGTGAGCCCGAGGACGGCACGTCGGCTGAGCCGGGAACATTCACGCACCCCGGGACCGTACACCGGCTCGAACAGCCGTTTCCCTCCGGGAGGTGGGTTCCGGCCCAGGAATTTGCTCTCTTATGAAGATCGGCCCGAAGCACCGCCGTCACCTCGGCATCGCCTTTTCCACCCGGCACTTCCGCATGTCTCTCGACATGTCCGTCCCCATCCTCCCCCCTCCCCCTCTCCACTCCCCCCTTCCACCCGAACGCCCGCCCCGACGGGCCCGGCGCCCCACGCCCTGCGACGGTGGAACGGTGGAAGAAACGCGGAACCCGTAGGGGAGTCATCATGGGCTGTTACGACCGACGCGATCTGGGCCTGCTGCTGCTCCGGCTGGGCACGGGCGGGGTGCTGGCCGCGCACGGCGCGCAGAAGCTGTTCGGCTGGTTCGGCGGGCACGGGCTGGAGGGCACGGGCCAGTTCATGGAGTCCGTCGGCTTCGCGCCGGGCCGCCGGAGCGCGACGATGGCGGGCCTCGCGGAGGCGGGCGGCGGCGTCCTGCTCGCGCTCGGCCTCGCGACCCCGGCGGCGGGCGCGGCGGCGGCCGGCGCGATGGCCGGCGCGGCTGCGGTCCACGTCCCCAACGGCTTCTTCGCCCAGGGCGGCGGCTACGAGTACGCGGCCAGCCTCGGTCTCTCCGCCACCGGCCTCGCCGTCACCGGCCCCGGCCGCCTCTCCCTCGACCACGCCCTCGGCCACGCCCTCGACCGAGGCTGGATGGTCCCCACCGCCCTCGGCCTCACCGCCGCCGCCACTGCCGCGGTGATCGGCGCCCGCAACAAGCGGCTGCGCGAGAGCGTGACGGTGGAACAGGAGATGCTCTTCGAGGAGTGACGCCCCCGGACCCCGGGCCCCGGTACGGTCGCCGGACACCGTACGAAGGAGACGCGCCCGTGGCCGAGTACCTGACCGTCCTGACCACCACCGACACCCCCGACAAAGCCCACACCCTGGCCACCGGAGCGGTGGAGTCCCGCGTCGCGGCCTGCGCACAGATCGACGGCCCGATCACCAGCGTCTACCGCTGGGAGGGCGCGGTCCGCTCCGACCGGGAGTGGCGGATCCACTTCAAGACGACCGCAGAGCGGTACGAAGCCCTGGAGACGTACCTCCGGGATGCCCACGACTACGACACCCCGGAGATCATCGCGACCCCCGTCGTGCGGGGCAGCGGGGCGTATCTGGCGTGGGTGAGCGGGGAGACGGCGGCGGAGGGGTGAGCCAGGCCCAGGACCTGTCCGACGGGTCGCGCGACGGTGTTCACGGGCGCGACTGCTACGGGGATGTCGATCGCGTCCCCGACCTCCTGGCGCGGGTCGAGCGGGAGGACGATGCCGCGGCGTGGGACGAGTTGGGTCACCGGCTGGTCCTCGAGGGCGACCTGGTGTTCCCCGCCAGTTTTGCCGCACTGCCGCGTCTGGTGCGGCTGGCTTCGGGGAGCGCGCGGGCACGGGGGCTGGCCGGGGCGATCGTCCGGTGCGGGGCAGGGGGCCACGGCTGCGACGACCTGCTGGCGGCCTGTGCCCGAGCGATCGCGGAGTTCAGCGGGTTGCTGGACCGGCACCTGAGGTCGCGGCCGGACGACTACCTCTCGCCCTTCCGCGACTTGCTCGCGGCCGAAGGGCACTACCACTGGAGTGCGGTCCTGGGGGACTTCTCGGACGACTTCTACCAGGTCTCCTGCCCCCACTGTGCTGTCGAGGTGACCATCGCCATCGGCGGCTACGGCCGCTATTCGGCGATCCGGGACTGGCATCTGGGCGACGTGGACCGACGTGACCTGAGACCGGCGTCCCCCGAAGAGCTTTCCGGCACCGGTCGCTGGATGCACGAGACCACTGTCCGTGATGGGCAAGTCGTACTCGCCGACGGAATCACCCATCTCTTCGGCCGGGCAGAATGCCCACGCTGCGCCAGCGTCTTCGACATCGCGGACGAGTACGAGGCTTCCCATCGCCCTCTGATGTGAACCGGCGCGCTGGACGCTCAGCTCATGGTTCGAGGGGGCTGTGCGTGCGCCGGAGGGCCTGGGCGGCAGACGAGTCGGGCTGTACGCCGGATTTTGTCGCCGGGCGGCCTCGCGGCCGGCCGGGAGACGGCCATCCATCTAGGACCGGCGTTGCCGCCGGCCTCATGCGGTCTACCCGCGGACTCGGGCGGGCAGCCCTCGATCGTCCGCGCAGAGCGCTTTTCACGGCGCTCCTTTTGACCTTGCTCCGGGTGGGGTTTACCTAGCTGCCCAGGTCACCCTGGGCACTGGTGGTCTCTTACACCACCGTTTCACCCTTACCGAGGACCGAGGTCCCCGGCGGTCTGTTTTCTGTGGCACTGTCCCGCGAGTCGCCTCGGGTGGCCGTTAGCCACCACCCTGCCCTGTGGAGTCCGGACGTTCCTCGGGAAGCCCCTCAGGGGCTCCACGCGGCCGTCCGCCCGGCTCGTCTGCCGTGCCGACCATGCTACCGGGCGCGGGAGCCGGAGCCGACCGGTGCGGGGGACGGCCGGTGCCGGAGCCGACCGGTGCGAGGGCGGCCGGCGGTCGGGGGCGGTACGGGCACCCGTCGCCGGGCCGGGGAGCGGCGCCGCCCCCCGCGTACGCCCCGTACGCTGGCGCGGAGGCGAGATGAAGGAGTACCCGTGCTTGTCCTGCTGCCGCCCTCGGAGGGTAAGGCGTCCTCGGGCCGTGGCGCCCCGCTGAACCTGGAGTCGCTGTCGCTGCCCGGACTCACCACCGCGCGGCAGGCCGTGCTCGGGGAGCTGACCGAGCTGTGCGCCGGGGACGCGGAGAAGGCGCGTGAGGTGCTGGGGCTCAGCGAGGGGCTGCGCGGGGAGGTCGGGAAGAACGCGGAGCTGCTCACCGCCGGGGCCCGTCCCGCCGGGGAGATCTACACCGGTGTGCTCTACGACGCCCTCGACCTCGGCTCCCTCGAACCGGCCGCCAAGCGGCGCGCGGCCCGCTCGCTGCTGGTGTTCTCCGGACTGTGGGGCGCCATCGGCGTCACCGACCGCATCCCCTCCTACCGCTGCTCGATGGGCGTGAAGCTCCCCGGCCTCGGCGCGCTCGGCGCGCACTGGCGGGCGCCGATGGCGGAGGTACTGCCCGAGGCGGCCGGTACCGGACTGGTCCTCGACCTGCGCTCGGCCGCGTACGCCACCGCGTGGAAGCCGAAGGGCGAGGTGGCGGGGCGCACCGCGACCGTACGGGTGCTGCACGCGCCCACCCGCAAGGTGGTCAGCCACTTCAACAAGGCCACGAAGGGGCGGATCGTACGCGCCCTGCTGTCCGCCGGGGCCGCCCCCGCCAATCCGGCCGAGCTGGTCGTCGCGCTGCGGGACCTCGGGTACGAGGTGGAGGCGGAGGCGCCGGGCAGGGGCGGCAGGCCGTGGGCGCTGGATGTCCTGGTGGACGAGGTGCACTGACCCGCCTGTTGCAGCATGTGCAACGTCCGTTGCGCGTGTTGATCGGGCTCGGCACGATGTCGGGCATGACCTTGCCCTCCTCGGTACTGGACCTCGCGCCCGTACTGCCCGTCGTGGTCCTCTCCGACCCGGCCGATGCCGTACCGCTCGCGCGGGCGCTGGTCGCCGGGGGCCTGCCCGCGATCGAGGTGACCCTGCGGACTCCGGCCGCGCTCGACGTGATCCGCGCCATCGCGGCCGAGGTGCCGGAGGCGGTGGTGGGTGCGGGGACCGTCATCACACCGGGGCAGGTCGCGGAGTGCGTGGCGGCGGGGGCGCGGTTCCTGGTCAGCCCGGGGTGGACGGACGGGCTGCTGACCGCGATGGGGGCGTCCGGTGTGCCGTACCTCCCGGGGGTCTCGACCGCTTCCGAGGTGGTCGCTCTACTGGAGCGCGGGGTACGGGAGATGAAGTTCTTCCCCGCCGAGGCGGCGGGCGGTGCGGCCTATCTCCGTTCCCTGGCAGGCCCGTTGCCCCAGGCCCGCTTCTGTCCTACGGGCGGGATCGGGACGGGGAACGCGGCGGAGTACCTGGCGTTGCCCAATGTGGGGTGCGTGGGCGGCAGTTGGATGGTTCCGGGGGACGCGGTCGCCGCGCGGGACTGGGGCCGGGTGGAGGAACTGGCGCGGGGCGCCGCAGGGCTCAGGGGAGCGAACTCCCGCTGAGGAGCCGCGCGTTGGCGTTGAGCCGCAGCCGAACTCAAGGACGCAGATGCGACGTGTCGTTGAACAGCCGCACGCTCGCGTTCCCGTCGGCGTAGTACGCCACCGCCGACAGCGAGGCCGCCGACAGCTCCATCCGGAACAGTGACTCGGGCGGGGCGCCGAGGGCGAGGCGGAGGAGGGTCTTGATCGGGGTGACGTGGGTGACCAGGAGGACGGTGCGGCCCGCGTGGGCCGCGACCAGCCGGGCGCGGGCCGTTTCGATGCGCTCGGCGGTCTCCGTGAAGCTCTCGCCGCCGCCGGTGGGGCGTACGGCGGGGTCGGCCAGCCAGGCGTTCAGGTCCTCGGGGTAGCGGTCCCGTACCTCTCCAAAGGTCAGTCCCTCCCAGGCGCCGAAGTCGGTCTCCCGTAGCCCGTCGTCGACGACGACCTCCAGCCCGAGCCGGGCCGCGACGATCCCCGCGGTCTCCCGGGTACGGGCCAGCGGAGAGGCGACAATCGCCTGAACCGTCCCCCGCCGGGCGAGCACCGCGGCGACCCGTTCGGCCTGCTCCCGCCCCACCTCGGACAGCGAGGGATCGGTTCCCCCGCTTCCCGAGAACCGCTTCTGCGGAGTGAGCGGAGTCTCCCCGTGCCGGAGCAGTACGAAGGTGGCGGGCGCCCCGAGATCGGGGGCCGCGCTCCACCCAGGGGTGGAAGTCTGCTCACCGGCAGCGGGGCGCGCCACGGCGGGGGACGCCTGCGGGGACGCGGCTTCTTCCGGCCCACCGGAAGTCGACGCCGGGCGCCCTACGGCCTCCCGATCCGCGCCGAGGGTCGATGCGGCCGACGCTCCCGCGTCAGCGATGTCGTCGGAGGACGCACCCGCGGTGGCAGGTCCGGCAAGCGTGTGTGCCGCGCGGGCGTCGGCGTCGACGGGCCACGCCAGTTGCCCATCCGTCACACCAGCGCGCCCGCCGGCAGCCGTGGACATCCGGGGCGCGGACACCTCCGGCACGGCAGCCCCGCTACCTCCACCCCGCAACGCCTCCCGAGCCCGAGCCGCCCCCGCGGCCGCGTCCCCCGGCGGGCCCGAAGGATCGAGAACCACAGGCGGCGTCGGCCGGGAACCCGACGGAGTCCACCGCTCCCCCCGGGCCCCCGCGTCCATCGCCTCGTTGGCCAGACGGTCCGCGTGCTTGTTCTCGGCCCGGGGCATCCATGTGTACGTCACCCGGCCAGGAGGGAAGATCCGCGCCGCCTCCATCGCCAGCGGCTTCATGTCGGGGTGTTTGATCTTCCAGCGGCCCGACATCTGCTCGACGACGAGCTTGGAGTCCATGCGGACGCTGACGCGGGCCTCGGGGTCCAGGGCGTGGGCGGCGTGGAGGCCGGCGACGAGGCCGCGGTACTCGGCGACGTTGTTGGTGACGGTGCCGAGGTACTCGGCGGCCTCGGCGAGGGTCTCCCCCGTCGAGGCGTCGCGGACGACGGCGCCGTAACCGGCGGGCCCGGGGTTGCCCCGCGACCCGCCGTCGGCCTCGACGATGAACTCACGCACCGCGCACTCCCGTTGCCGCGCCCGCTGTCCGCTGTCCGCTGTCCGCTGTCCGCTGTCCGTCAGGAAGGGCCTACAGGCCCGACTCGGAGGTGCGCACCAGGATGCGCGCGCAGTTCTCGCAGCGGACGATCTTGTCCGGTGCCGCCGCGCGGATCTCGCTCAGCTCGGTGATGGCCAGCTCCTGACGGCAGCCCTGGCAGGTGCGGGCGTACAGCTTGGCCGCGCCGATGCCGCCGCCCTGGACGCGCAGGCGGTCGTACAGCTTGAGCAGGTCGGCGGGGACGGACCCGGCGACGACCTCGCGCTCCTTGGTGACCGAGGCCGCCTCGGCGTCGATCTCCTGGAAGGCGGCGTCGCGGCGCGCGGTGGCGTCGTCGGTCTTGGCCTGGACGGAGGCGACCCGCTCGGTCAGCTCGGCGACCCGGGCCTGCGCGGACTCGCGGCGCTCCATGACCTCAAGGACGATCTCCTCGAGGTCGCCCTGGCGCTTGGCGAGCGAGGCGATCTCGTGCTGGAGGCTGGAGAGGTCCTTCGGCGAGGTGACCGCGCCGGAGTCCAGGCGCTGCTGGTCGCGGGTGGCGCGCTGGCGCACCTGGTCCACGTCCTGCTCGGCCTTGGTCTGCTCGCGGGCGCAGTCGCTCTCCTCGGTCTGCGCGGCCACCAGCAGGTCGCGCAGCTGGGTGAGGTCCTTGCCCAGCGTCTCGATCTCGGCGTGCTCGGGCAGCGACTTCCGCTTGTGCGCGAGCTGCTGGAGGCGGGCGTCCAGGGCCTGGACGTCGAGAAGGCGGATCTGGTCGGCGGGCGCGGCGTTCAGTTGGGGGCTCCCAGGGGACTCGTGGTGGTGATGGACGCCGCGTGGGCGGTCCAGGGGTCGGTGACCGTCGTGGAGACGTGGACCCGGAGGCCCCAGCCGTGACGGTCGGAGATCTGGTCGAGCTGGGCTGCGGCCAGCTCGCACCAGGGCCACTCGGTGGCCCAGTGCGCCGCGTCGAGCAGCGCGAGCGGTCGGTGGGCGACGGACGCCTCGAACTCGGATGCCGGGTGGTGGCGCAGATCGGCGGTGAGGAACGCGTCCACTCCGGCCGCGCGCACGTGGTCGAAGAGGCTGTCGCCGGAGCCGCCGCTGACGGCGACCCGGTGAACGACGGCCTCGGGGTCGCCCGCGACCCGGATGCCCTGCTGGGTGGCGGGCAGCCGCGCGGCGGCGCGGGCGGCCAGCTCGCGGACGGTCAGCGGGTGGTCCAGCTCGCAGATCCGGCCCAGGCCCCGGCGGCCCTCCGGATCGGTGGGGTCGGGGACGAGGGGTCCTGTGACGCGGAGGTCCAGGGCACCGGCGAGCGCGTCGGAGACGCCGGGGTCGGCGGTGTCGGCGTTGGTGTGGGCGACATGCAGGGCCACGTCGTTCTTGATGAGCGTGTGCACGACCCGGCCCTTGAAGGTGTCCGCCGCGACCGTGGTGGTCCCGCGCAGATAGAGCGGGTGGTGGGTGACCAGCAGTCCGGCACCCAGCTTCACGGCCTCCTCGACGACCTCCTGGACGGGGTCGACGGCGAACAGGACCCGGTCGATCTCCTGGTCGGGGTCGCCCGCGACCGTGCCGACCGCGTCCCAGGACTCGGCCCGCTCCGGGGGCCACAGGGTCTCCAGCGCGGCGATGACTTCAGACAGACGGGGCACGTGCCAAGGCTACCTGGCCGTTCCGGAAGGCCGTACCGGTCGGGCGCACGTACTCCCCCGCTGCCCGTCCGGGCAGCACATGGACCGCCCTTCCTCAGAGGAATCGCTTCTGCGCCACCCGTATGTGTGAAGCCTGGCTCCGTCGGCCCCCCGCCCGTGCGTACGAAAACTAGCTTCGTCGCCGGAGGTGACCGAACGATGACGGCCTGTGCGATCGAAACCACGTCGGCCGGCGCGGACGACGGTGATCCGGAGAATCCGGAGGACCGGGGTACGCGTCCGGCAGTACCGGCAGCGCCCGGGGTGCCCGTGCCGCCGTACGCCATCACGGCGGACGGCGCGTACGCGGCCCGCCTCGCGGCGGCCGGGGAGTCCTGGTTCCCCGAGCGCTGGACGCTGGACGGCCCGGAGCCGTACGCGGTCCCGCTGCCCGGGAACCAGCCGGAGGAGCCCGGCACCCAGGTGCAGCCGATGGGCGACGGGCGGGTGCTGATCCACCGCCTGGTGGACCGGCATCACGCCTTCTCCCTGCTGTATCCGACCGGCCCCGGCACCGGCGAGCTGCCGCTCGGCACGGTCGAGTGCCCCGAGCCGGACACCGCGCTCGCCCTGCTGCCCCCGGCGCCCTGCGGCACCCGCGCCTACGCCCTCGCGGTCGGCGCGCGGTCCACGGCGGTGTGGCTGGTGGCGGGCGGCGCGGGCGGACCCGAGCGGCTGGCGGAGCTGCCGGGCCGCTGCTCGGGCGGGGTGTGGCTGGACGCCGAGGGGCGGATGCTCGCGGTGGACCGGGAGCTGGGCGGGCGTACGAAGACGGTGGTGGTGGACCTCGGGAACGGGGGCGCGGTCTCGCCGCTGCTCCAGATCGCCCCGGACAGCGACGACCGGCTGCTGCTCGCCGATCCGGACAGCGGTCTGCTGGTGATCGCCTCGGACGCGCCCTCGCCGGGGGAGGAACGATTGGGCTGGGGCGTCCTGGGCAGCACCCTGCCGGTCCGTTTCCCCTCGTCGCTGCGGCTGCCGGACTGCGCGGTGACGCCGTTCGCGATCCAGCCGGGCCAGGTGCTGATGCCGGAGAGCTGCGCGGTCGCGCTGCGCGTCGACGGCCCGCTCGGCACCTGGGTGGGCACCTGGCGCCCGGCCGAGCGCCGGGTGCGCCACCTTCCGGCCCCGGAGGGCTGGCTCGCGGGGGCGGGGCTGTGGACGCCGGAGGGCGTGCTGCGGCTGCCGTACGCGACGGCGGAGACCCCGTGCGGGGTGGCGGAACTGGCGGTGGGCGGACCGGTCCCGGCGGCGGAGGAGGCCGACGGGACGCCGGAGAGGGCTCCCGAGGAAACGGAGGCGGCCCGACCGGTTCCCCTGCAAAAGGCTCCCCTCGCCTCCTCATCGGTGGCCAACTCGTAACCAAATGGCACCGATCGGCGTGGCCGCCTGGTTTCGCCCCCTGCCGTGCCGGTTAGACTCGCCCGGCCGAAAAAAGATCATGTTGACGGGGTGAACACTTCCGATGACCGAGACCAGTACGACGCAGGCGCCGTCGACGGCCACGGACTCCGCTTGGCCGCAGCCGCACCTGGACGCCGCCGAGCCGGACGGCCACGGCAGGCACCGGGGCCAGGTGGCCTCCCAGGACGGCGAGGCGGCCCCGCGCGGCCGCCACCGCCGACCGGGTGCGGGGGCCGAGGGGTCGACGCAGGCCTGACCGGGTCGCGAGGGCGGGGGTACGCACGCGTACCCCCGCCCTTCGTCGTACCCGGGCCCGCGAAGCGTCGTATCCGAGCCCTGCGAGGCGATGACATTCGTCCCACCCTCTCCCGGTACCCGTGTACCGCCACATTCCGTACGTCCGCCTCTGCCACCCGCGGGGCCCCCGCCCCTACCGTCGTAGGCATGACAGAGACGCGGGGCACCGAACCGGCCGGACGCGGACAGAGGCGCCCCTTTCCTACGCTGTACCGTCGCCCCGTCGAACGGACGGACGGGACAACGGCGGAAAACACGGGGAACACGGGGAACACGGACATGTCATGGTGGGCGCGGGCGCGGCGCGGGCTGCGCGCGGCGGGTGCGGCGCGGCGGCAGTGGAAGGCCGACATGGCGTGGGCGAAGGCCGCACGGAAGGCGGCACACGCGCGGGGCGAGATCCCGGCGGAGGAACGCCTGGGTCCGCCGCCCACCGGGTTCGCGCTGCTGCCCTGGCTGCTGCTCGGCCTCGGCTCCTTCTCCAACCTGCTCCAGGGCGACGCCTCGAACCCGCTGATCGGCGGCCTGGGCCTGCTCACCTTCAACTCGCTCTACATCTACGTCACCTTCCGCGCCTTCGACCGCGCCAAGCGCGAGGCGGTCTCCACCCGGGTCGCGCTCGTGCTGATGGGCGTGCTGACCACCGCTCTGGCGCTCGGCTACGGCGGCAGCTGGCTGATGTTCTTCCCGCTGTTCGGCCTCGCCACCGGGGCCACCCTGCGCGGCCGACTGCTGGCCCGGGTGGGGCTGCCGCTCGCGGCGTACGCGGCGGTGCTCACCGGGGTGAGCGGCGAGTGGTCGAACGCGCCGAGCATCGGGTACGGCACCTTCCTGTCCTGCATGGTGACGGCCGCGATCCTGAGCCTGTCCGAGGCCGTACGGCAGCTGCGCGCCGCGCGCGAGGAGCTGGCCCGGCAGGCGGTGGAGAAGGAGCGGCTGCGCTTCTCGCGCGATCTGCACGATCTGCTCGGGCACACGCTCTCGGTGATCGTGGTGAAGTCGGAGGCGGCCCGGCGCCTGGCCGGGCGGGACCTGGACGCGGCGCTCGCACAGATCGGGGACATCGAGTCGGTCGGGCGGCAGGCGCTGACCGAGATCCGCGAGGCGGTGACCGGTTACCGGGAGGGCAGCCTGGCCACCGAGCTGACCCGGGCCCGCTCGGCGCTGGCCGCGACGAGCGTGGAGCCGGTCGTACGGCAGTCGGGCGCGCCGCTCGCCCCGCAGACCGAGGCGCTGCTCGGCTGGGTGGTGCGCGAGGCGGTGACCAACGTGGTCCGGCACAGCGACGCGGGCCGCTGCGAGATCACGGTCGAGAGCGCCGCCGAGCGGGTCCGGCTCACCGTGACGGACGACGGCACGGGCACCCCGGTCCCCCGCCAGGCCGAGGGCATCGGCGGCACCGGCCTGAAGGGCCTGACCGAACGCCTCGCGGCGGCGGGCGGCACCCTCACGGCAGGCCCGGCACCCCAGGGCGGCTTCACGGTGACGGCGGAACTGCCGGCGGAACCGGCGGACCCATGCGCGGTGGCCGCAGCGGCGGAACGCTGAGCCCCCTCGCCACTACGCTGACCCGGTGACGAACATCCGCGTACTGCTCGCCGAGGACCAGGGCATGATGCGCGGCGCCCTCGCGCTTCTGCTCGGCCTGGAGGACGACATCGAGGTGGTCGCGCAGGTGGGGGCCGGGGACGCGATCGTCCCGGCCGCGCTGGAACACCGTCCGGACGTGGCCCTGCTCGACATCGAGCTGCCCGGGATGAGCGGCCTGGACGCGGCGGCGGAGCTGAGGACGCAGGCCCCCGGCTGCCGGGTACTGGTCCTGACCACGTTCGGCAGGCCCGGCTATCTGCGCCGGGCCATGGAGGCGGGCGCGGCGGGCTTCCTGGTGAAGGACGGCCCGGTGGAGGAGCTGGCGCGGGCGGTACGGCGGGTGCTGGCCGGGGAGACGGTGGTCGACCCGGCGCTGGCGGCGGCCGCGCTGAGCGCGGGACCGAATCCGCTGACGGCGCGCGAGCGCGAGGCGCTGCGGGCGGCGGTGGACGGGGCGACGGTGGCCGACATCGCCGTACGGCTGCACCTGTCGGAGTCCACCGTGCGCAATTACCTCTCCGCCGCCATCGGCAAGACCGGCACCCGCAACCGCGCGGAGGCGGTGCGGGAGGCGCGGCAGCAGGGCTGGCTGTGACCGGGGGCGGCCTCTGACTCCGGATCAGTAACCCATGGATCGGTCAAGGATTCATTAGAGGCCCGAAGCAACGGAATAGTTGCCCGTGCATACGACGTTGCTCCCGGTGATTCATTCACGCGGGAGGAACCTCACTCAATGCCCCACACGACCGATCGCCCCACCCCGAGGGCCGGCGGAGCCCTGGTCCCGGTGCTCGCCTTCGCGGGCATCGTGGTCGCGGTGATGCAGACCCTGCTCGTGCCGGTCATCAAGGACCTGCCGCAGCTGCTCGGCACCGAGCCGAGCAACGCCACCTGGGTACTGACCTCGACCCTGCTCTCCGGCGCCGTGGCCACCCCGATCATGGGCCGCCTCGGCGACCTCTACGGCAAGCGCCGGATGCTCATCCTGAGCCTCGCCGTGATGGTGGCGGGCGCCCTGGTCAGCGCGCTGACCAGCCAGCTCATCGTCATGATCGTCGGCCGTACGCTCCAGGGCTTCGCCATGGGCGCGATCCCGCTCGGCATCGGCCTGATGCGGGACATGCTGCCGCGCGAGAAGCTCGGCTCGGCCATGGCCCTGATGAGCTCCTCGATCGGCGTCGGCGGCGGTCTCGCGCTGCCCGCCGCCGCCCTGGTGGCCCAGCACACCGACTGGCACGTCCTGTTCTACGGCGCGGCGGGCCTCGGCGTGCTCGCCATCGCCCTCACCCTGCTCGTCGTACCCGAGTCCCCGGCGCGCGCCGAGGGCTCCTTCGACCTGCTCGGCGCGCTCGGCCTGTCCGCAGGTCTGGTGCTGCTCCTGCTGCCGGTCACCAAGGGCAGCGACTGGGGCTGGTCGTCCGGCACCACGCTCGGCCTGTTCGGCGCGGCCGTCGCCGTCCTGCTGCTGTGGGGCGTGTACGAGCTGCGCACCGCGGCGCCGCTGGTCGACCTGCGCACCACCGCCCGCCGCGAGGTGCTGCTCACCAACCTCGCCTCGATCATGGTCGGCGTCAGCTTCTACGTCGTCTCGCTGGTCCTGCCCCAGCTGCTCCAGCTGCCCACCGCCACCGGGTACGGCCTCGGCCAGTCCATGGTGGTCGCGGGCCTGTGCGTGGCCCCGCTGGGCCTGACGATGATGTTCACCGCGCCGGTCTACGCCCGGCTGTCCGCGCGCTACGGCCCGCGTACGACCCTGATCATCGGCCTGCTGGTCATCGCCGTCGGCTACGCGGGCGGCCTCGGCCTGATGCACGCCGCCTGGCAGACCATCATCACCTCGGTGGTGCTCGGCGCGGGCATCGGCCTCGCCTACTCCTCGCTGCCCGCGCTGATCGTGGGCGCGGTCCCGGCCTCGGAGACCGGTGCGGCCAACGGCCTCAACACGCTGATGCGGTCCATCGGCACCTCCGTCTCCAGCGCGGTCATCGGCATGGTCCTCGCCAACACCGCGCAGCCGATCGGCGGCGGCCTCGCGATCCCGACCATGCACGGCTTCCGGGTGTCCTTCCTGATCGCCACGGCCGCCGTCCTGGTGGGCATCACGCTCGCGTTCTTCCTGCCGCGCACCCCGCGCCCGGCCGGGCAGCACACCCAGCTGCGGGCCAGCAGCGAGGAGGACGCGAACCTGGAGCACGCCCGCGCGGTGCTGCGCGGCTTCACCGGCCGGGTGCTGGACGCCGGGGGCGCCCCGGTCGCGCGGGCCAAGGTCACCCTGATCGACCGCCGGGGCCGCCAGGCCGGGGCCACGCTCTCCGGCCCCGACGGCGGCTACGCCCTCGCGGTCCCGGCCGGGGGCGCCTACGTCCTGGCCGCCAGGGCCGACGGACACGGCCCGCTGGCCTCCTCGGCGACGCACACCGGGGACGAGCTGGCCGTGGAGCTGGACCTCGCGCTGCCGGAGGAGACCGTCAGCGCCTGACCGGCCCTGTGAGATCCCCCCGCACCGCACCCCCCGCCGGCTCCCGGCGGGGGGTGCGGCAGCATGGGGCGCCTGATCAGCCGTACGACCGGGAGGAACCCCCATGTCCGCACCGAAGCCCGAGATCCTGGCCGCGTTCGAGGCGGCGAAGGGCTTCATGCCCGTGGACGAGGGGCTGGCGCTGTACGCGGCCGCCCTGGAGGCGGGGCGGCTCGGGCTGCCGCTGCTCGAGGTGGGCACGTACTGCGGGCGCTCGACGGTGCTGCTCGCGGACGCGGCCCGGCAGAGCGGCACCCTCGCACTGACCGTCGACCACCACCGGGGCAGCGAGGAGCAGCAGCCGGGCTGGGACTACCACGACCCGGAGACAGTCGACCCCGAGGTCGGCCTGATGGACACCCTGCCCACCTTCCGCCGGACCCTGCACAAGGCCGGTCTGGAGGACCACGTGATCGCCCTGGTCGGCCGGTCCCCGCAGATCGCCGCCCTGTGGGGCAGGCCGCTCGGCCTGGTCTTCGTGGATGGCGGCCACACCGACGAGCACGCGAGCGCCGACTACGAGGGCTGGGCGCCGCATGTCGCCGAGGGCGGGCTGCTGGTCGTGCACGACGTGTTCCCGGAGCCCGAGGACGAGTTCACCGGGCAGGCGCCGTACCGGGTGTATCTGCGGGCGCTGGAGTCCGGGGCGTTCACGGAGATCTCGGTGACCGGGTCGCTGCGGGTGCTGAAGCGCACCGGGGTCGGAATCTGACGTTCCGTCAGGTGGGCGGGGTCGGGAGCGGTCCGGCGTTTCGTTAGGGTGGCAGGCGTGTCGTACGCAGGCCCGGAATTCGAACCCCCTACGCCCCGCCGCTCCCGGCGCCGTCCGCTGACCGTGACGCTGGCCGCGCTGGTGCCGGTGGCGCTGCTCGGCTGGGCGGCCTGGGCACACCTCGGCCGCCCGGGCGGGGACGCGCACGCGACGGGGACGGCGTCGCCGTCGGTCCCCGCGCCCGGCTTCGGCGACGGCAAGGGCGCCTCGCCGTCCGCCTCCGCGTTGCCGCTCAAGGGCAAGGTGGTCGTCATCGACCCCGGGCACAACCCGGGCAACTTCCGGCACACTGCCGAGATCGCCCGCCAGGTGAACGTCGGCAACGGCCACAAGGAGTGCGACACCACGGGTACGGAGACCAACGCCGGTTACCCGGAGGCCAAGTTCACCCTCGATGTGTCCCACCGGGTGCGCACGCTGCTGGAGAAGCAGGGCGCGACCGTGCGGTTCACCCACGACGAGGACGGCCCGGCCTGGGGCCCGTGCGTGGACGAGCGGGCCGCGATCGGCAACAGGGCGCACGCCGACGCGGCGCTCTCCATCCACGCGGACGGCTCGGCACCGGGCAACCGGGGCTTCCACGTCATCCTGCCCGGTGCCGTGCACGCGGGCGGCGCGGACACCCGCCCCATCACCGGCCCCTCCCGCGACCTCGGCGAGCGGGTGGCCTCGGGCTACCGGCACGCGACCGGCGAGCCGTTCTCCAACTACCTGGGCCACGGCACCGGGTTGGTGACCCGGACGGACCTGGGCGGGCTCAACCTGTCCACGGTTCCCAAGGTCTTCATCGAATGCGGCAACATGCGCGACGCCACCGACGCGGCCGAACTGACCAGCGCCGACTGGCGGCAGAAAGCCGCGCAAGGGATCTCTGAGGGAATCGTGAGTTTCCTGCGCGAGTCGTGACCGGCACGTGGAAGAGGACGGACAGCCGGACAACGCGGACGGTACTGTCTACCGACGACGAGACGACCTACGAAGGACCTGAAGTGAATATCCGCTCCCTCACTAGAGGCGACGGCGTGGTGATCGGAGCAGCGGTGTTGCTGTTCATCGCGTCGTTCTTCGACAACTACGCGTACGACGGGCTGCCGGACGACGTCCTGCCGAACCTCTGGGTGAACGGACCGGTTCTGCTGAGCGTCGTACTCGCGGGGCTGATCGCGGCCGGGCTCGTCGTCACGGCCCGCGCGCTGCCGCAGCCGCTCAAGGTGGCCGGTATCGAACTCGGCTCCTTCGGCGTGGCGTTCGCGGTGTTCGCGGCGTGGAGCGCGCTGGGCAACCTCATCGACCCGGTCGGCGGTCTGGACAACCTCGAGGGCGCCTCCGACCGGAGTCCGAGCGCGGGCACCGGCCTGATCCTCGCCTTCGTCGCGACGCTGATCATCGCGGCGGCCGCCGTCGCCACCCCGCTGGTCCCGGCCCTCCAGGGCTCGCTGATCCCGGCCCCGAAGCCGGTCACCCCGCAGCCCTACGGCGCGCAGCCGCCCGCCGGTTACGGCTACCCGGGCGCGCAGCCCCAGCAGACGTACGGGGCGCAGCAGCAGCCTCAGCAGCAGTACGCGCAGCAGCCGCCCGTGGCGGAGTTCTCGCCGTTCTGGTTCGCGGTGCCGGTGACCCGGCCGCTGTTCTCGGAGGACGGTTCGCCGGCCCCGGTGGCTGAACTGGCTCCGGGTACCTGGTACTTGGCGGTCGAGCAGCGCGGCGCCGCACTGGTGGCGCAGACGCAGGACGGACGCCGGGGCGTGCTCCAGGACACGACGGGCATCCAGCGCGGCAGCTAGCGGCCCTCGCACGCAAGGCCCCTCGCCCCTCATGGGCGGGGGGCCTTCGTCATGTCCGGCTCTGTCCAAGGGTGTTGGGCCGCTAGCCCTTGTTCAGGTCGGAGGTGGAGGGGACCTGGTCCTTGACCGGTGCGCCCGCGCTCTGGCCCGCGTCCTTCACCTGACTGATGATCTGGTCGAAGGAACTCGCCGCGTTGGTGTCGCCGTTGCGCAGTTTGGCGGGCAGGTCCTTGAGGGCGTTGATGCCCGCGGTGAGCGGGGCGAGTGCCTTGGCGAGGAGGGGGTCGCCCTGGGCGTTCTTCTGGGCGGCCTTGAGCCGGTTGTAGGCGAAGGCCCCGGCGAGACCGGCCTTGACGAGGGCGACCTTGCGGCCGTCGGCGCCCTTCTTGAACGTGCCCGCCTTCCAGGGCTTCACGATCCACTGGTAGGTGGCCCCGGCGGCGAGACCGGCGTTCGCCACGAAGCGGGTCTTGGCGAACTTCTGCTTCTCTGCGGACGTGCTGGGGCTGGGCGAGGACGCGCTGCTGGACTGCTTGCCGGCGTCGTCCCCGCCGCAGCCGGCGGTACCGGCCATCAACACGCAGGACACCATGAGCGCCACGAACAGGCGCCGTATCGGAACGGGCACGCGGTCCTCCGGACGTATCTCCCCGAGCGGCTGCTTCCATGGGCAGCCTCACCCGACCCCGGGCTCTCCGCCAGCCGGGCGACGCCGTCCGGGGTCCGGGGCCGCGCCCGTGGGGCGGCCGGTTCGCGCCGGGCCCGGTTTCACGGGGCGCGCAGCGGCAATCCGGAGTTCATGTCGAGATATCGCAGAGGCGGGAACGAGGCGGGAACGGTGATCGCCGTGATCGCCGACGTCATGGCCGGAATCATCGGCCTGTGGATTCTGATGTACCTGCTGGACGCCAACCGGGCCAACGACCTGGTGGAGTTCGTCCACGACGCGGCCGCCTGGCTCGCCGGGTGGTCCCACGACCTGTTCACCTTCGACGAAGCCTGGGCGCGGGTGGTCTGCGGCTACGGCCTGGCCGCGGTGGTCTACCTCTTCGTGGGCCACGCGATAGCGGGGCGGCTGCACCGGCACTGACGCCCTGGCGGGCGGGCCTTGCCGGGCTGCCGTGCCAGGCTCCCTGACGGGCATCGCCCGCACGGCGGCCCACCCTCAGCGCCGTGCGCGCGCTGTCCCGGCGGGGTGGCTCGGCGGGGCAGCCCGACGGGGTGGCTCGGCGCGGCAGCCCGGCAAGGCGGTTCGGCGGGGCGGCGCGGCGACCGGCGCGGCGCCCCGGCACAGCGACCCAGCGGGGCAGCCCGGCACGGCGGCCCGGCGGCGCGGTAGCCCGGCAAGGCAGTTCGGCGGGACGACCCGGCGACCGGCGCGGCGCCCCGGCGGCGCGGCTCGGCGCGGCAACCCGGCGCGTCCCGTGAAGCGACGCCCCGGGCGGGCGCGGAGTCCGGCTTCCCGAAAGGTACCGGGCTCCCGCAGGGGGTTCAGCCGAAGGGGCGGTCACCAGCACGGAGTTCGGCACCGGTGACGAGGTCCACGGCCGGAGGCTACTCGCAGCAGTCCGGGGTGAGGCCTGCCGGGAGGCGTTCGCCGCCGAAGACGGCGCAGGTGGCGTCGTGGCCGCCGAGGGCGGCGACGGCGAGCAGCAGGGAACCGGCGGTCCAGGCGGTGAGTTCGCGGGGCCAGATCGCGTCGTCGTCGAAGACGTAGCCGGTCCAGTACAGGCCGCTGTCCGCGTCCCGCAGGTGCTGGACGGACTGGAGGATCTCCAGGGCCCGGTCGGACTCGCCCGTCGCCCAGAGCGCGAGGGCGAGTTCACAGGACTCGCCGCCGGTCACCCAGGGGTTGGGGACCACGCAGCGCACCCCGAGGCCGGGGACGACGAAGCGGTCCCAGCCGGACTCGACGCGCTCCTTGGCCTCGGCGCCGGTGAGGGCGCCGCCGAGGACCGGGTAGTACCAGTCCATCGAGTAGCGGTCCTTGTCGAGGAACCGCTCGGGGTGGCGGCGGATCGCGTGACGCAGCGCGCCGACCGCCAACTCCCAGTCCGGCTGCGGCTCTTCACGCTGCTCGGCGATGGCGAGCGCACAGCGCAGGGCGTGGTGGATCGACGAGCTGCCGGTGAGCAGCGCGTCGCCGGTCGCCGCGCCGTCCGCGTCCACGCGCCAGCCGATCTGGCCGCCGGGCTGCTGAAGCCGCAGCACCCATTCGACCGCCGCGTAGACGACGGGCCACATCCGGTCCAGGAAGGTGTCGTCGCCGGTGGAGAGGTAGTGGTGCCAGACGCCGACGGCTATGTAGGCGACGAAGTTCGACTCCAGCGAGGGGTCGGTGACGTCGTCGTGGGCGCCGTCTGCGTAGGCGGCGTACCAGGAGCCGTCCTCGTTCTGGTGCCGCGCGAGCCACTCGTAGGCGCGCTCGGCGGCCTCGTGCTCGCCCGCCGCGTCGAGCGCCATGGCGGCCTCGGTGTGGTCCCACGGGTCGAGGTGGTGGCCGCGGAACCAGGGGATCGCGCCGTCCTCGCGCTGGACGGCGAGGACGCCCCGGACGGTCGCGGTGGCCTGCTCGGCGGTGAGCACCCCGGGCAGGACGAGGTGGTCGGTCCGGGGCGTGGTCACTCGGCGGCCGCCTCGGCGCGCGGCAGGTGCGGCTTGGTCGCGTACGCCACGAAGCTCTTGCCGATGAGCGGGTTCAGCGCCTGCTCGGCGACCCGGGTGGCCAGCGGCTTCTTCATGATGTCCCAGACCAGGAGCTTGTGGTACGCCTTGACCGGCAGCGCCTTGTCGTTGTCCACGCCGAAGGCGCACTTGAGCCACCAGTACGGCGAGTGCAGCGCGTGCGCGTGGTGCGTGCCGTAGGGGCGCAGGCCCGCCTCGCGCATCTTGGCGAGGAGTTCGTCGGCCTTGTAGATGCGGATGTGGCCGCCCTCGACCTCGTGGTAGGCGTCCGAGAGGGCCCAGCAGACCTTCTCGGGGCCGTAGCGCGGGACGGTGACGGCGATGCGGCCGCCGGGCTTGAGCACGCGGACCATCTCGGCGAGCACGCCCTTGTCGTCGGGGATGTGCTCCATCACCTCGGAGATGATGACGACGTCGAAGGACTCGTCGGGGAAGGGCAGCGCGAGCGCGTCGCCCTCCATCGCCGTGGCGGTGGCACCGGCGGGCGCCTCTCCGGCCTCCTTCATCGCGGCGAACCACTTGGCGACCTCGCGGATCTCCTCGCCGTTCTGGTCGAGGGCCACGACCTGCGCGCCGCGCCGGTAGCACTCGAAGGCGTGCCGGCCGGCCCCGCAGCCGAGGTCCAGGACACGGTCGCCCGGGGCGAGCGGGAACCGGGAGAAGTCGACGGTCAGCACGTGGCCCTGCTTTCGGAGGATGCGGAGGGTATGCCCGCGACGGGGGCGGGGGCGGCGGCCGGGAGCGCGGGTCCGCCCGCGGTGCGCGGGGCGGTGCGGGCGGCCGTACGCGGACCGGTGCGGGCGCTGTCGATCGCCTCGCGGTAGCGGGCCACCGTGCCCTCGGCGGCGCGGGCCCAGGTGAAGCGCGCGAGCACCCGCTCGCGTCCGGCCGCGCCGAGCCGGGCGCGCAGGTCGGGGTCGCCGAGCAGCCGGGTGAGGGCGGCGGCCAGCGCGCCCGCGTCGCCGGTGGGTACGGCGAGGCAGGTCTCGCCGTCGCGGCCCGCGACCTCGGGGATCGCGCCGCCGGTGGTGGCGACGAGCGGGGTGCCGGTGGCCATGGCCTCGGCGGCGGGCAGCGAGAAGCCCTCGTACAACGAGGGGACACAGGCGACCTCGGCCGAGCGGATCAGGTCGACCAGCTCGGCGTCGGAGATGCCCTTGACGAACTCGACGGCGCCTTCGAGGCCGTAGCGCTCGACGGCCTGGGCGACCGGGCCCTCCTCGGGGCGCTTGCCGACGACGACCAGGTGGGCGTCGGGGTGCTCGGTGCGGACCTTGGCGAGGGCCTCGACGAGGAACACCAGGCCCTTGAGCGGGACATCGGCGCTGGAGGTGGTGACGATCCGCCCCGGCACCTCGGCCACGGCCGGGTCGGGGGCGAACAGGCCGGTGTCGGCGCCGATGTGGACGACGTGCACGCGGTCGTCGCGGACGCCGAGGTGGTCCACGATCTCCTGGCGGGAGCTGCCGGAGACGGTGAGCACGGAGGGCAGCCGGCGGGCGACGCGCTTCTGCATCCGCGTGAAGGCGTACCAGCGGCGCACGGACAGGCGGCGCTGACGGCTCTCGGCGGCGTCCAGCTCCAACTGCCGGTCCACGGTGATGGGGTGGTGGATCGTGGTGACGAGCGGCGCGCCGACATCACCCAACAGCCCGTATCCCAGGGTCTGGTTGTCGTGCACGACGTCGAACTCGCCGCGTCTGGCGCGCAGATGTCGGCGGGCGCGCAGCGAGAAGGTCAGCGGCTCGGGGAAGCCGCCGGTCCACATCGTGGCGACCTCCAGGGCGTCGACCCAGTCCCGGTACTCGTCCCGCTTCGGGGTGCGGAAGGGGTCGGGCTGGCGGTAGAGGTCGAGGCTGGGCAGCTCGGTCAGGCTCAGCCGGCCGTCGTAGTCCTCGTGTTCGTCGAGCACGGGGTACGGCTGCGAGCCGATGACCTCCACGCGGTGCCCGAGCCGGGCCAGCTCGCGGGAGAGATGGCGCACGTAGACGCCCTGTCCGCCGCAGAAGGGGTTGCCCTTGTAGGTGAGGAGCGCGATGTCCAGCGGTGTCCCGCCGTCGGCAGCCGGGTCCTGTCGGGAACCCGTCTGACTGGCCTCAGCGGTCACTCCGGGCCCCCTTCTCCCTGCGCGGTCCCGCGAGACTACGACGGGACGTCAATGTGGAACAAGTTTCAGCTGATCATCCAGGAGGCTCCGAATCTACCGGCTGGTAGGGCGGCTGTGGCCGGTCGACCAGGTGATTCGCGCCACGACCGGAGACCCGGCCGCGATGTCCGGGCCGGGAGGGCTCACCCGCAGGAGCCACTTTGCGGACACGGCCTGGTGCCCGTCCTCACCCGGCCGGTGTGGCCCCGGCCACTCCTCGGGGGGTGGGGGCGCCGGGTAAAGTGGCCGGGTCGTCATACACCCGTACGGGGGGAAGCCGGTGCGATTCCGGCGCTGAGCCCGCAACCGTGAGCCGTCCCGCAGGGGGCGGCGAGCCGGAGCGCCCCGGCGGGATGTGACCGGCTCACGTGTGTGGCGCCCCTGCCGCGCACGGCACCGTCGAGGTCTACGGAGCCGAGCCGCCCGGGGGTTCCCCGTGCGCTGCCCGGCTTCCCTGCAGGAGAGGCAGTCGCCGACCATGAACGTCCGCCGCAGTGCAGCGGCTCTCGCCGCGATAGGCGTGCTGGCCGCCGCCGCGCCCGCCATGGCCGCCGACGCGACCCCGTCGCCGTCCCCGACGGTGCCGGTCCCGGCCGGGCTGTTCGGCAAGGCCGACCCCACCTACGACGGCGTCTGGCGCCAGTCGCTGGCCCTGCTCGCCCAGCACACCGTCGGTGAGCGCCCCGCCGCCTCCGCCGTGCAGTGGCTCACCGGCCAGCAGTGCGCCGACGGCGGTTTCGCCGCCTTCCGCGCCGACACCGCCACGCCGTGCGGCGGCAAGGGCCCGCTGGCCGACACCAACAGCACCGCCGCCGCCGTCCAGGCGCTCGCCGCGCTCGGCGGCCACGACGACGTGGTCGGCAAGGCCACGAAGTGGCTGACGGGACAGCAGAACAAGGACGGCGGCTGGGGCTACTCCCCCGGCTCCCCGAGCGACGCCAACTCCACCTCCGTGGTCGTCGGCGCGCTGGCCGCCGCCGGTCTGGACCCGGCGAAGCAGCACGCCAAGGGCAAGGCCCCGGCCGAGGCGCTGGCCGCCCTGGCGATCCCGTGCGGGAAGGACGGCGGGGGCGCCTTCGCCTACCAGCCGGACAAGAAGGGCAAGCTCGCCGCCAACGCCGACGCCACCGCGGCCGCCGTGCTCGGCGCGCTCGGCAAGGGCTTCGTGGTGGAGCCCGCCAAGGCCCGCGACAAGGCCCCCGCCTGCACGGACTCCGGCAAGGCCACCCCCGGCCGGGCGGCCGACAACGCCGCCGCGTACCTGGCCGGTGCCGTCGCCAAGAGCGGCCACCTGATGTCGGCGATGCCCGGCGCCGAGGACCAGCCGGACTTCGGCAACACCGCCGACACAGTGGTCGCGCTCGCCGCCGACGGCTGGAGCGCGCAGGCGAAGGCTCCGTACGCCTGGCTGGAGAAGAACGCCGGTCCGTGGGCGCAGCAGAGCGGCCCCGCCGCCTACGCCCAGCTGATCCTGGCCGCACACGCGCTCGGCGAGAACCCGAAGGAATTCGGCGGCACCAACCTGGTCCAGGTGCTGGACAAGCAGGGCCCGGCGCCCGAGCAGGCGAAGAAGGCCGCCGCCGCCCACAAGGCCGAGGAGAAGAAGGAGTCGAACCACGAGGTGTGGTGGTTCGTCGGGTCCTGCCTCTTCGCGGGCATCGGCGCCGGCTTCCTGGCCAGCGGCCGGAAGAAGAACCGGACGTGACCGTCGTCCGCCGTGCCGCGACGCTCCTGGTCGCGGCCCTGCTCCTCGTGGCCGGGGCCGCCCAGGCCCACGCCACCGGCTACCGGTACTGGTCCTTCTGGGACCGCTCCGGCGGCCGGTGGACGTACGCGACCCAGGGGCCCTCGACGACCCGTCCCGAGGACGGCGACGTGCAGGGCTTCCGGTTCGCGGTCAGCGAGGACTCCGCGGACGCGACCCGTCCGCGCGGCACGGCGGACTTCGCCACCATCTGCGCCCGCACGCCCGCGAAGCAGGGCACCAAGCGGGTCGCGCTCGTCATCGACTTCGGCACCCCGGCCGACGCGCCCTCCGGCGAGAAGCCGCCGCCCGTCCGTACGGCCTGCGCCCGCGTCGACCCCGACGCGACCAGCGCCGAGGCCCTGGCCGCGACCGCCAAGCCGCTGCGCTACGACACCAACGCCCTGCTGTGTGCCATCTCCGGTTATCCGCACCAGGGTTGCGGGGAGCAGGTCGCGGCGGACGGCGGCAAGAAGCCTGCGAAGCAGGACAAGCCCGCGGAGAAGGACTCCGGCGGCCCCTCCCTCGGGCTGCCCGTCGGCGCGGGTGTGATCGCCGTCCTCGCCGGGGCGGCGGTGTGGCAGGCCCGGCGGCGCCGGAATGCCTGAGCGGTCCCCCCAACTCCACCCCGGCGCCTGGTGGTTGTGGGCCCTCGGGCTCGGCACCGCCGCCACCCGCACCACCAACCCGCTGCTGCTCGCCCTGCTCGTCGCCGCGTCCGGCTATGTGGTGGCCACCCACCGCTCCTCCGCGCCCTGGGCCCGCTCCTACGCGGCCTTCGCCAAGCTGGCCGTCGCCGTGCTGTGCGTACGCCTCGCCTTCACGGTCCTGCTCGGCTCTCCGGTGCCCGGTACGCATGTGCTGTTCACGCTGCCCGAACTCCCCTTGCCCGACTGGGCGCAGGGCATCCGGCTCGGCGGCCCGGTCACGGCCGAGGCGCTGCTCTTCTCCGGCTACAACGGCCTGAAGCTGGCCGCCCTGCTGATCTGCGTCGGCGCGGCCAACGCCCTGTCCAGCCCGGCGCGGCTGCTGAAGTCGCTGCCGGGCGCGCTGTACGAGGCGGGCGTCGCCGTGGTCGTCGCGCTCACCTTCGCACCCCATCTCATCGCGGACGTACGGCGGTTGCGCGCGGCCCGGCGGCTGCGCGGGCGCCCGGACCGGGGCGTGCGGGGACTGCTCCAGGTCGGACTGCCGGTGCTGGAGGGCGCGTTGGAGCGCTCGGTCGCGCTGGCCGCCGCGATGGACGCGCGCGGCTTCGGCCGCACGGCCGAGGTCCCCGCGCGGGTACGGCGTACGACCGCCGCGCTCACCCTCGGCGGACTGCTGGGCGTGTGCGCGGGGACGTACGGCCTGCTCACCGCCGAGGGCGGCACCTACGGGCTGCCCGTGCTGCTCGCCGGGACCGCCGCCGCGCTGGCCGGGCTGCGCCTCGGCGGCCGTCGTTCGCCGCGCACCCGGTACCGTCCGGCACCGTGGGGCGTGCGGGCGTGGCTGGTCGCGGGCTCGGGCGCCGCGGTCGCCGCACTGCTCACCCTCGCCGCCGCGCGCGAGCCGGACGCGCTGAACCCGGGTGTCGTACCGCTCGCCGCGCCCGCGCTGCCGCTGTGGCCCGCCGCGTCGGTGCTGCTCGCGCTGCTGCCCGCCTTCGTCGTCCCCCAGGAACCCAGGGAGCGCGCGTGATCCGCTTCGAGAAGGTCGCCGTCACCTACGAGGGCGCGGCCGAACCGACCGTACGGGACGTGGACTTCGAGGTGCCCGAGGGCGAACTCGTGCTGCTCGTCGGCCCGTCGGGGGTGGGCAAGTCGACCGTGCTGAACGCGGTGTGCGGTCTGGTGCCGCACTTCACCGGGGGCACGCTGAGCGGCCGGGTCACGGTCGCGGGCCGGGACACCCGCACCCACCGGCCGCGTGAACTGGCCGACGTGGTGGGCACGGTGGGGCAGGACCCGCTGGCGCACTTCGTGACGGACACGGTCGAGGACGAACTCGCCTACGGCATGGAGTCGTTGGGCCTCGCCCCCGAGGTCATGCGGCGCCGGGTGGAGGAGACCTTGGACCTCCTGGGGCTGGCCGACCTCCGTGACCGCCCCATCGCCACGCTCTCCGGCGGCCAGCGTCAACGGGTCGCCATCGGCTCGGTGCTGACCCCGCACCCCCGGGTCCTGGTCCTCGACGAGCCGACCTCGGCGCTCGATCCGGCCGCCGCCGAGGAGGTCCTGGCCGTCCTCCAGCGCCTGGTCCACGACCTCGGCACGACGGTCCTGCTCGCGGAACACCGTCTGGAGCGCGTGATCCAGTACGCCGACCGCGTCGTCCTCCTCCCCGCCCCGGGCGAGCCCCCGCTGACGGGCACCCCGGCCGAGATCATGGCCGTCTCCCCGGTGTACCCGCCGGTGGTGGAGCTGGGGCGCCTGGCGGACTGGTCACCGCTTCCTCTCACCGTGCGGGACGCCCGCCGCAGGGCTCCGGCGCTGCGGGAGCGGCTGGCGGGGCTGGAGCCGTCCGGCGGCGCCGACGGGACGGCAACCGCCGTAGCGGCCCCCGCGCTGCCTTCCCCGCGCCGCCGCCTCTTCCGGCGCGCCGACGACTCCCCCGCCGCCCCCCAGGTCGCCGAGGTCCACGACCTCGCCGTCCGGCGCGGGCGGATACGCGCCCTGTCCGGGGTGAACCTCACCGTCCGCCCCGGCGAGACCGTCGCGCTCATGGGCCGCAACGGCGCCGGGAAGTCGACGCTGCTCGGCTCCCTGGTCGGACTGGTGGAGCCCACGGCGGGCTCGGTCCGGGTCGGCGGGGCCGTACCGCACCGGATCTCGCCACGGGAGCTCGTACAGAGGGTGGGCCTGGTCCCGCAGGAGCCGCGCGATCTGCTGTACGCCGACACGGTGGCCGCCGAGTGCGCCGCCGCCGACCGGGACGCGGGGGCCGGGCCGGGGACCTGCCGGGCGCTGGTGTCCGGGCTGCTGCCGGACATCACGGACGAGACCCACCCGCGCGACCTCTCCGAGGGCCAGCGGCTCGCACTGGCACTGGCCGTCGTCCTGACCGCGCGCCCGCCACTGCTCCTCCTTGACGAGCCGACGCGCGGCCTCGACTACGCGGCGAAGGCCCGTCTGGTCACGGTGCTGCGCGGCCTGGCGGCCGAGGGGCACGCGATCGTGCTGGCCACGCACGACGTGGAACTGGCCGCCGAGATCGCGCACCGGGTGGTGCTGCTGGCCGACGGCGAGGTCATCGCGGACGGCCCCACGGCGGACATCGTGGTCTCCTCCCCCTCCTTCGCCCCCCAGGTCACCAAGATCCTGGCCCCCCAGCCCTGGCTGACGGTCACCGAGGTCAGGAGGGCCCTGGCATGACGTCCACCCCCGCCCCGCCGGCCACCGCGGCGGAGCGGCCCCCGGTCCCGGCGCCGCCCCGCCCCACCCACGCCGTCCGGCTGGGCCCCCGTTCCCTCGCCGCCCTCGTCCTCGTCAGCGCGGTCGGCGTCGTCGCCTTCGGGTGGCCCTTCCTCGCGCCGCCCGCCTCGCAGCTGAGCGCGCACGCCGAGGACGCGCCCTGGCTGTTCGCGGGGCTGCTGGTGCTGCTGGTCGCGGTGGTGGCGGCGACGATCTCCGAGTCGGGCCTCGGCCCGAAGGCGGTCGCGATGCTGGGCGTGCTGGCGGCGACGGGCGCGGCGCTGCGTCCCATCGGCGCGGGTACGGCGGGCATCGAGCCGATGTTCTTCCTGCTGGTGCTCAGCGGCCGCGTCCTCGGTCCCGGCTTCGGCTTCGTGCTCGGCTCGGTGACGATGTTCGCCTCCGCGCTGCTGACTGGCGGGGTCGGGCCGTGGATGCCGTTCCAGATGCTGGCGATGGGCTGGTTCGCCATGGGCGCGGGCCTGCTGCCGGGCCGCTCCCGGCTGCGCGGCCGGGCCGAGCTGCTGCTCCTGGGCGGCTACGGCTTCGTCGCCGCGTTCGCCTACGGCACGGTGATGAACCTGGCCGGCTGGCCGTTCATGGGCACCATGGCCTCGGACATCGCCTTCGACCCGCACGCCTCCGTGCCCGCCAACCTGGCCCGTTTCCTCGCCTACTGCCTGGCCACCTCCATGGGCTGGGACCTGGGCCGGGCCGTCTGCACGGTCGTCCTCACCCTGGCCCTCGGCCCGGCGGTGCTGCGCGCGCTGCGCCGGGCCACGAGGCGGGCCGCCTTCGAGACGGCGGTCACGTTCGACGCACCCGGAGCGTGAGGGGGCGCATCCGGTGGGTCGGCGCCGAGGTGGTTGCCCGGTGAAGCACCCCACATGACGCAGGTCACCTACGATGCGGCTTCGTAGACTTAAATGTCCGATACATCCGCATTTGCACCCCTCCCGACCTGCAGTTTGAGACGCCGGTCACACGGGGGGTCGATGCCGTCGATCCGGCCACAACTAGTAAAAGGGGTCATTGCGGACATCCCGGAATCCTGTTTCTCTGGATGACGTCGCCAGGCGCCACGAGCCCTCACGGGCCGCGGCGCCGACGTATGTGACCGGCGGGTGAAGCGCATGAAGCGCGGAGCACGGCCGGAACGTACGAGGCGTCGCCCTGTACCCAAGCAAAAGGATTTACATGTCTTTCTCGTTCATTCGTCGCATCGCCACTCCGAAGAAGGCCGTCACCGTCGCCGCCCTGGCCGCCGCCACCGCCGGCATCGCGCTCGGCACCGCGCCCGCCCAGGCCGCGCCGATGTCGTCCTCCTCGGCTCAGTCGATCGCGCACAAGATGATTCCGAACTCGGCGCAGTACGCCGCGTTCAACAAGATCGTGTCGCACGAGAGCGGCTGGAACCCCTCGGCCACCAACAGCTCCTCCGGTGCTTACGGTCTGGTCCAGGCCCTGCCCGCCTCCAAGATGTCTTCCGCCGGTTCCGACTGGAAGACCAACCCGGCCACCCAGATCAAGTGGGGCCTCAACTACATGAACTCGCGCTACGGCAGCCCCGTTCAGGCCTGGAACTTCTGGCAGTCCCACGGCTGGTACTGAGCCGTAACCACTGAATCCGCCACTGGACCCAGGGGTCCAGCGACGCCCGGCCGGACCGGCCGGGACGCATTACCCCGATATCCGCACCCTTGCCCGCGAGGCGAGGGTGCTTACGCATGTCTGGCCCCACCCCCGTGATCCACTGGTCCCGCCCCGCCCGCGCGGACGACCGGAGGTACGGATGGCGACGCCCACGACCGGTTCGACACCGCTGCCGCGACCGCGCGGGATGCGGCTCACGGTCGTGCTTCTGCTGCTGACCGTGGTGAGCGGGCTGATCGACGCGGTCGGCTATCTGGGCCTCGGCCGGGTCTTCACCGCCAACATGACCGGCAACGTGGTCGTCCTCGGCTTCGCCGCCGTCGGCGCGCCCGGCTTCTCCGTGCCCCACATCACCACGTCACTGGTCTGCTTCCTGATCGGCGCGGCGGCCGGAGGCAGGCTGACGAACCGCCTCGGCGAACAGGCCCGGCGCGCCCGGACCCGGCTGACGCTGGTGGTGGAGGCGCTGCTGGTCGGCGCCTCGGCGGCCCTCGCCTTCGCCTGGCCGGACACCCCCGGCACCCGCTACGCGCTGATCGCCCTCACCGCCCTCGCGATGGGCCTGCGCAACGCCACCGTCCGCAAACTGGGCATCCCCGACCTCACCACCACGGTCCTCACCATGACCCTGACCGGCCTCGCCTCCGACTCCCGCCTCGGCGACGCCACGGCCCCGCCCCGCCGCTCCCCCCGCCGCGCGGCCGCCGTGATCGCCATGTTCGCGGGCGCCTGCCTCGGCGCCTGGCTGGTCCTCCACTACGGCCTGGGCCCACCCCTCCTCGTGGCGGCGGTGGCCTCCGGCGGCCTGGCGGTGGCGGCGTCGGACCGGGACTGATGCCTCCGGCGGATCGGCGGCAGTGGCGTCGACCGCGCCTGACCAGCGCCCGCACCTCAGGAGCCGCCCCGACCGCTACGGCACCCGCTCACACGGCAGACCCGCCCTGGGCACATCGCATCGCCCCAGGGCCCCCGGCCGCCACCCCGCCCGCCCACGCGCCGGACTCACCCGGCCACAACGCCTCGCCCCGCCACCCGCCACCCGCCACCGGCAGCGGCAGCCACCCGTCAGCCCCCGCACCCCCCGCCCCGCACATACACCACCACCTGCCCGCCCCACACCCGCTCCCGCGCACACTCCCGGAACCCCTCCGCCAGCGTGCGCCGCTTGACCACCTCCCGCTCGAAGGGGTCCAGCGGCTGCCCCTCGGAGTCCGTCAGGGCTATCACCCTGTCCGCCGACAGCAAGCGGTCCCGGACCGTGCCGGGAGGCAGCTCCGTGCCCTGGAGGGTGCGGGAGGCGGCCGGGGTGCGGGCGAGGGCGATGTCGTCGAGGCGGGCGTAGAGCGCGGGGTAGGACATCAGCCACTCCCGGCGCCGCGCGGGCAGGAACAGCACCGCGTCGCCCGGCCGGGCGTGCCGGGCGACGGCGTGGGCGATCGCCGCCGTGTCGTCCTTCCGGCTCTGCGGCGTGCGGACCGCCAGGGAGGCGGGCAGCCAGGCGGCGGTCACGGCGACGGCCGTGAGGCAGGCGAGCGGCACCCGCACGCGCGGGGTCAGCCGCCCCGCGCCCGTCAGCACCCGGTCGAGACCCAGGCCGCCGAGCAGCGCGAGACCCGCGAGGGAGTAGAGGACGTACCGGTCCACGTACCAGGGCTTGAGCAGCGAGGCCGTCATCAGCAGCCCCGGCGGGGCTATCAGCAGCGGCAGCGCGAACGCGGAGACGGCCCGCCCCTGTGCGGCACGGCGCGTGAGACGGCACAGCAGCACCCCCAGCGCCGAGACCCCCGCGAACTGGAGCCACATCGCCGCGCCCGGCCGACCCAGCCAGCCCAGTTGCTGTTCCGCCTGCCCCGCGCTGAGCACCGCCAGCGGGAGCACACCGGCCAGCGCCGCGCCCGCCGCCGTACCCCAGCGCAGCCAGGTACCGCGCGGCACCCGCAGCCACACCAGGGTGAGCCCGTGGGCCACGAGGGCCAGGGCCGCGAACTCGTGCAGCCAGCAGGACAGACAGAGGACGACGCCGTACGCCGGCCACCTCCCGCGCCGGAAGAAATACGTGCCCCAGACGACCCCGGCGGTGACCAGGGCGTAGGAGCGGCCTTCCTGGGCGTACTGCTGGGTCGCCGGGAGCAGGGTGAAGAGGACGCCCGCGAGGACACCGGCCCGGCGTCCCGCCAGCCGGGCGCCCAGCGCGCCCACCCCGGCGGCGGCGAGCGCGGTGGCCAGGACCGAGGGGAGGCGCAGCGCGACCAGGCCGCCGTCCCAGAGGGCGAAGACGCCGTGCATGAGGAGGTAGTAGAGCCCGTGCACGGCGTCTATCCGGCCGAGCAGTGCGACGAGGTCGTCGAGCGGACGGTGGGCGACCTGCCAGGTCACCGACTCGTCCCGCCACAGGCTGCCCTGCCGGGTGAGCCCCCACAGCCCGAGGAGCAGTGCGGTGAGCGCGGGCAGGACCAGGGGGGCGGTGGTGAGCGGGCGGCACGCGCCGCGCTCCGGGGTGGGAGCGGGCGGGCGGTCCGCCGCCCGCTCCCGTATCGGTAACTGGCTGGTCACCCGGTCCCCCGGTCAGCTCGTCGTGAGGGACCGTTCCTGGTCCGGGGCCTTCCGTTGCCCCGGCGGCCGCCCCACACCCCCGGCGGGCGTCGAGGCCAGCACCCCGCGCGGCCCGATCAGCAGATAGCCGAGCGCGAACCCGCCGCCCACCACGATCGCGCCGCCCACCGCGTCCAGCACCCAGTGGTTGGCGGTGGCGACGATCGCGGTGACCGTGAAGAGGGGGTGGAGGAGACCCAGCGCCTTCATCCACCAGCGCGGGGCCAGGATCGCGATGACCACCCCGCACCACAGGGACCAGCCGAAGTGCAGCGAGGGCATCGCCGCGTACTGGTTGGTGATCGCGGTCATCGCGCCGTAGTCCGGGTGGGCGAGATCCTGCACGCCGTGCACGGTGTCGACGAAGCCGAGCCCCGGCATCAGGCGCGGCGGGGCCAGCGGGAAGAGCCAGAAGCCGATGAGGGCGAGCAGGGTGGCGAAGCCGAGGGAGGTGCGGGCCCAGCGGTAGTCGACCGGGCGGCGCCAGTAGAGGACGGCGAGGACGGTCAGCGGGAGGACGAAGTGGAAGGACTCGTAGTAGAAGTCGAGGAAGTTCCGCAGCCAGCCGACCCGCACGACCGCGTGGTTGACGGCGTGCTCGATGTCGAGGTGCAGGAACCGCTCGGTGTCGAGGATGATCCGCCCGTGGTGCTCGGCGGTCGCCCGCGCGAGTTCGTTGCTGCCGCCGGTCGCCGCGAGCCGTACCTGCTGGTAGGCGGCGTAGGTGACGCGGATGAGCAGCAGCTCCAGGAGCAGGTTGGGGCGGGTGAGCGAGCGGCGCAGGAAGGGCAGCAGCGGTACGTGCCGCCAGCGGGCCGGGAGCTGCCGGGCGTAGTCGGTGGGCACGGGAGCCGCGTAATAAGGGGAGCAGCACGGCAGGAAGGGCACGGCCACGGCGGCGGCGAGGGCCGCGAGCAGGACGAGGTTGTCGCGCAGCGGGAAGAGCACCGGCGTGTTCGGCAGCATCATCTTCGCCGGGAGGATGGTGACGAGGACCACCGCGACCGGCCAGACAGTACGGTCGGCGGCCCGCGTGCCGACCCGCCCGACGACCGCGAGCAGCAGCCACAGCAACTGGTGCTGCCAGCTGGTCGGGGACACGGCGACCGCCGCGCAACCGGTGACGGCGACGGCGAGCAGGAGCTGTCCGTCGCGGGCGTAGCGGACGGCGCGGCGCAGCGCGAGGACGGCGACGGCGGCGCCGAGCAGCAGGAAGAGCGCGATCTCCAGCGGGCCGGTGAGGCCGAGGCGGAGCAGGGCGCCGTGCAGGGACTGGTTGGCGAGCCCGTCGGCCTCGCCGCCGAGCCCGGCCCCGGCCACATGGTGGACCCAGTAGGTGTACGAGTCGTGCGGCATCGCGGCCCAGGCGAGCGCGGTGCCTCCGGCGAAGGTGATCCCGGTGCTCACCGCGGCCCGGCGGCGCCCGGTGAACCACAGCAGCGGCACGAAGAGCAGCACGGTCGGCTGGAGCGCGGCGGCGAGACCGACGAGCAGCCCGCTCGCGCGTTCGTCGCGCACGGCGAGGCAGCCGAGCAGGACCAGCAGGACCGGGATGACGCTGGTCTGGCCGAGCCAGAGCGTGTTGCGCACCGGCAGCGAGAGCATCAGCAGACTGATGGCGACCGGGGCGGCGAGCAGCGCCGTACGGCGGCTCACCGGCTGGGGCAGCGCGCGGGCCGCGACCAGGCCGAGCGCGACGACAAGGAGCAGGGTGCCGAAGGTCCAGCCCCAGCCGAGGGCGTCCTCCGCCGCACGGGTGAGGGGCTTGAGGACGAGGCCCGCGAAGGGGGTGCCGGTGAAGCGGGTCGAGTCGTAGAGCGACCCGTTGACGTGGAGGACGCCCTGCGGTCCGACCCAGGTCTCCAGGTCGGTGAGGCGTTTGCCGCTCGGGCTGGTGAGGACGGCCGTCATCTGCCGTACCGCGAGGATCGCCGCCACCGCCCACAGCGCGAGCCGGGCCGCGCGCAGCCGCGCTCCGGGCCCGTCCGCCGGGCCGAGGGCGTCCGCCGGTCGTCCGCTGTGCTCCACATTCACCACGCCCCGTCGGCCTCCCGCCCCGTCACCCCGGGCGCCAGTGCCCGAGAGTTCCCCCGCGAACACTATGCGCTCACGGCCCCCTCGGGGCAGGACGCGGGCAACCCCCGCTCCACCTGCCGTCCCGACCCCGTTTTATCCGGATGACGATAGTCCGGGAAGGGTGCGGTTGCGCCCTGATCGAGCGATAAGGATCACAGTTCGGGCCGGGATCACCTGCGGCTTTGCGGGCAGACGTCCCTGCGTACACAAGGTTTACGTGCTCTATGCAATGACTTGTGCACAGGACGTAAGGGGCCGAAGTCCTCCTATCGTCGCTTTTCTGCCCGGTGCACAGCGTCGCCGCCGTTCGTCCGGGCCTGTCCTGTTCCCGTCGAAAGGTAGGCGAGCCCCGTTTTGGCGACCGCCACTGCTGTCAGTCCCCGCCCGCAGACCCGCCGGACCTCCAAGGCCCGGAACGTCACGGTCACCGACCCCGCGCTCGTCAAGCGCGCCGTGAAGGCGGCCGCGCTCGGCAACGCGATGGAATGGTTCGACTTCGGTGTCTACAGCTACATCGCGGTCACCCTGGGCAAGGTCTTCTTCCCCTCGGGCAACCCGACCGCGCAACTGCTTTCCACCTTCGGCGCCTTCGCCGCGGCCTTCCTGGTCCGGCCGCTCGGCGGCATGGTCTTCGGACCGCTGGGCGACCGCGTCGGCCGCCAGAAGGTCCTCGCCGTCACGATGATCATGATGGCGGCGGGCACCTTCGCCATCGGCCTGATCCCGTCGTACGCCACGATCGGCGTCGGCGCGCCGCTGCTCCTGCTGGCGGCCCGCCTGGTGCAGGGCTTCTCCACCGGCGGTGAGTACGCGGGTGCCTCCACCTTCATCGCCGAGTACGCCCCCGACAAGAAGCGCGGCTTCTTCGGCAGCTGGCTCGAGTTCGGCACGCTGGCCGGCTACATCGGCGGCGCGGGCCTGGTCACGCTGATGACGGCCCTGCTCTCCTCGGCCGACCTGCTCTCCTGGGGCTGGCGCATCCCGTTCCTGATCGCCGGTCCGATGGGCATCATCGGCCTCTACCTGCGGATGCGCCTGGAGGAGACCCCGGCCTTCGCCGCCCAGGTCGAGAAGGCCGAGGCCGCCCGCCCGAAGGTCCCGCTGCGCGACATGGTCACGGGCCAGTGGAAGTCGCTGCTGCTGTGCATGGGCCTGGTGCTGGTCTTCAACGTCACCGACTACATGCTGCTGTCGTACATGCCGAGCTTCCTCACCAGTGAGCTGAAGTACGACGAGACGCACGGTCTGCTGGTCGTGCTCGGTGTCATGGCGCTGATGATGATCGTCCAGCCGTTCGCCGGTGCCCTGACCGACCGGGTCGGCCGCCGTCCGGTCATCGCCGCGGGCTGCGCGGGCTTCCTGTTCCTGTCGATCCCGGCGGTCCTGCTGATCCGCCAGGGCAGCCTGCTCGCCGTCGCCCTCGGCATGGGCGCGCTCGGCCTGCTGCTGGTCTGCTTCACCGCGGCCATGCCCGCCGCTCTCCCGGCGCTCTTCCCGACCAAGGTGCGCTACGGCTCGCTGTCCATCGGCTTCAACGTCTCCGTGTCGCTGTTCGGCGGTACGACCCCGCTGGTGGTCACGGCGCTGATCGGCGCGACCGGCAACCTGATGATGCCCGCGTACTACATGATGGCGGCCGCCGTCATCGGCGGTTTCGCGGTGTGGCGGATGAGCGAGTCCGCGGGCCGTCCGCTGCCGGGGTCGCCGCCGTCGGTGGAGCGGGTCTGATCCATCGGCTGGTCACCGGCGGCCCGGCGTGAGCCGTGGGCGCCCGGGGTGGGTGCGGGAAACCGATCACAAGGTTCCCCGCGCCCACTTCGCCGTTTTCGCACCGTTCCCGGGGAGACTTGGCCTGAAGGGCTTGAGCGGACACTCGGGAAGGACGGCAGGCGCATGGGCGACTCGCAGGTGTGGGACGACGTGGAACGCTACTTCACCAGTCGGCTGGCGGCGGACGACGACGTACTGCGCGCGGCCCTGCGCGACAGCGACGCGGCCGGACTGCCACCCATCGCCGTCACCCCCACCCAGGGCAAGCTCCTCCAGCTCCTCGCCCAGATCCAGGGCGCCCGTACGGTCCTGGAGATCGGCACCCTGGGCGGGTACAGCACGATCTGGCTGGCCCGCGCCCTGCCCTCCGACGGCCGGCTGATCACCCTGGAGTACAACCCCAAACACGCCGAGATCGCCACCCGCAACATCGCCCGCGCCGAGCTGGACGGCATCGTCGAGGTCCGCACCGGCCCGGCCCTGGACTCCCTCCCCCACCTGGCCGACGAGAACCCGCCCCCCTTCGACCTGGTCTTCATCGACGCCGACAAGGCCAACACCCCCCACTACGTGGAGTGGGCCCTCCGCCTCTCCCGGGCCGGCAGCCTCATCGTCATCGACAACGTGGTCCGCCAGGGCCAGGTGTCCGACCCCACCACCACCGACCCCGACATCCTCGGCACCCGGGCCACCATCGACCTCATCGCCACCCACCCCCGCCTGACGGGCACGGCCCTGCAGACGGTGGGGCCGAAGGGGTACGACGGGTTCGCGCTGGCGCGGGTGCTGGGGTAGGCGGCCCGGGGCTCGGCCCCGGGGGCCGAGCGGTCGGGGGGCGTGCGGTCGTGCGGTCGTACGGCCTTACGGTCATGCCGTCATGGCGTCGTGCCGTCGTGGATCACGCCTCGTGATAGAAGCCCACGTTCACGCTCCGCGGCGCCGTCCGGTCCTGGACGACCAGTTCGCCGCCCGTGCCGTGCGGGAGGCGGACGGTGCCGCCGTAGGGGAGGGTCTGGGCGTAGTCGCCGATGGTGAGGCGGACCTCGGAGGAGGGGTCGGGCTGGGAGCCGCGGAGCCAGGTGACCTGCCAGACGCCGTCGGGGCCGCAGAGGAACTCGAGGTGGACGCGGGAGACGAACAGCCAGTCCTCCGGTGTGACCAGCCGGCACACCGCCGCGTCCCGGCCCACCCGCAGCACGGCACCCGGCTCGCTGGGTGCCTCCGCCATGACCATGCCGGCCGTGGCGCCCGCTTCCTCCCTGGAGACGGAAGCCATGGTGAGTTCGAGCACGCGCGTTTCCCCCTACGTCCGGTGCGTACGCCGGTCGCCGCACACCGCCGCCGCATGATAGAACGCCCGGCCCTGCCGCGTCCGGCACAATGGCCTCATGACCGAGCGAAAGCCACCGGCCGTGCCGTTCGAGTCCTGGGTGGACCACCAGATCGCCGCCGCTCAGCGACGCGGCGAGTTCGACCGCCTCCCGGGCGCGGGTGAACCCCTTCCCGCCGGTCTCGACTCCTCGTACGACGACCTGTGGTGGATCAAACGGAAGATGGCCCGCGAGGGACTGACCGCCCTGCCCCCGGCCCTCGCCCTGCGCAAGGAGGCCGAGGACGCGCTGGAGGCGGCGTACGCGGCCCCCTCCGAGGCCACCGCCCGCCGGATCGTCACCGACGTCAACGTCAAGATCCGCGCCATGATGTTCCGTCCCCCGCCCGGCCCGCCGCTCGGCAAGAAGCCGTACGACGTGGAAGAGGTCGTACGGGAGTGGCACCGACGCCGCGAGCAGGACACCGGCCGCTGACCCCCGGCGCCCGATAACCGCTTGCGCGCCCCCGCCGCCCTCCGCTGGCATACCCGCCATGACGACGTGGACCATCACCCCGGAGCCGTACGACTCCCCCGCCGCCACCGCCCTCTGGCGGGCGTACTACACCGAGGTCAGCGACCGCTGGTATCTGCTGCACCGAGGCCACCGCACCGACCCCGCCGAACTGGAACGTGGGATCGCCTCCCGCTCCGGCGCCGAACTCACCCCACCGAACGGCCAGTTGCTGATCGCCCGGTACGACGGTGAACCCGCGGGCTCGGCAGGCGTACGGCTCCTCGACCCCCGAACCGCCGAACTCACCCGGGTGTTCGTGCACGCACACCTGCGCGGCCGGGGCGCGGCCCAACTCCTCGTCACCGCAGCCGAGTCGGCGGCCCGCGACCTGGGCGCCCATCACCTGATCCTGGACACCAGAGGCGACTTGACCGAGGCCCGCGCCCTGTACGCCCGCCTCGGCTACACCGAGACCGCCCCGCACAACACCGACGTCTACGCCGAACACTGGTTCAGGAAAGACCTGTTGACCACCTGTTGACCACCGAAGAGATCAACTCGTCCTCCTGACCGACCCGTTGTGCGGCCGCTCGCTCGTCGCCCCGCACATCTCGGACGTCAACTCCTTGACCAGCTTCGTGAGATCGGTGGACCGTCCCGGCTTCCACCAGTCCCCGAGCAGCTCGGACAGCGAATCCTCACGCGCGGCGGCGAGCCGTTCCGCCGCCACCCGCCCGGCCTCGGTGAGCGTGAGATCCAGCCCCTGCCGGTCGACCAGCCGCCGCTCCTCCACCTGCCGCTCGGCGGCGAGCACCGTCTGCAACGGCACCGGACTGCGCTCGGCGAGCACGTACGGCTCCACCGACCCGTACCGCCGGATGCGCAGCAGCAGCCAGCTCGCCGCGGGCAGCAGGTCGTACCCGGCCCGCGCGGTGATGTCCTCGTACACCTCCCGGCGCCCCTCCCGCGTGCCGAGCAGGGACAGCGCGCGGCACACCTCGTCGTAGGACGAGCGCTGGACAGGGTTGGGCGGGATCGTCTCGGAGGCGTCCGGCGCGGTGACCGAGCCGCGCAGCCGGTCCTCCTTGAGGAACCAGGCGAGCACGAAGCCGACCGCCGCCACGGGGGCGGCGTAGAGGAACACGTCGGTGATCGCGGAGGAGAACGCGTGCAGCGCGGGCGGCCGCAGCGCGGCGGGCAGCGCGCCGATGCCGCGCGGGTCCGCCTCCAGGCCGCCGAGCGAGACCCCGGGCGGCAGCCGTACGCCCTGGAAGGCGTCGGCCAGCTTGTCGCCGAGGCGGCTGGAGAAGACGGTGCCGAAGATGGCGACGCCGAAGGAGGCGCCGATGGAGCGGAAGAAGGTCGCGCCGGAGGTGGCGACGCCGAGGTCCTCGTAGGAGACCGCGTTCTGCACGATGAGGATGAGCACCTGGAGCACGAGACCGAGCCCGAGACCGAAGACGAAGAAGTAGAGGCTCATCTCGGCGGTCGAGCTGTGCTCGTCCAGCCGGTGCAGCAGGAGCAGCCCGATCGCGGTGACGGCCGTACCGGCCACGGGGAACATCTTCCAGCGGCCGGTCCGGCTGACGATCTGCCCGGACATGGTCGAGGTCAGCAGCAGCCCGATCACCATCGGCAGCATGTGCACGCCCGACATGGTGGGCGAGATGCCGTGCACGACCTGGAGGAACGTCGGCAGATAGGTCATCGCGCCGAACATCGCGAACCCCATGATGAAGCTGATCACGGCCGACAGGCTGAAGGTCCGGATGCGGAACAGCTTCAGCGGCAGCACGGGCTCGGCGGCCCGCCGCTCCACCCCGACGAACACGACGGCGAGGACCACGCCGAGCACCGCGAGCCCGATGATCTGCCCCGAGGCCCACGGCCAGGTCGTACCGCCGAGCGAGGCCACCAGCACCAGACAGGTGGCGACGGCGGCGATGAGGAACGTACCGAGGTAGTCGATCCGGTGCCGCGACGTACGGCGCGGGATGTGCAGCGCGGCGGCGATCACGGCGAGGGCGACGATCCCGAGCGGCAGATTGACGTAGAACACCCACCGCCAGCTCAGCTGCTCGGTGAACAGCCCCCCGAGCAGCGGCCCCAGCACACTGGTCGCCCCGAAGACGGCCCCGAAGAGCCCCTGGTACTTCCCCCGCTCCCGCGGCGGCACGATGTCCCCCACGATCGCCATGGACAACACCATCAGCCCACCGCCCCCGAGCCCCTGCAACGCCCGGAACCCGATCAGCTCCCCCATGTTCTGCGCCATCCCGCACAGCGCGGACCCGACCAGAAAGATGACGATGGCCAGCTGATACAGCCGCTTCCGCCCGTACTGGTCCCCCAGCTTCCCCCACAACGGCGTCGCCGCCGTGGCCGCCAGCAGATAGGCGGTCACCACCCAGGACAGATGCTCGAGCCCGCCCAGCTCACTGACGATCGTCGGCAACGCCGTCGCCACGATCGTCTGATCCAACGCCGCCAGCAACAACCCGAGCAGCAGCGCCCCGATGGACACGAGCACGTTCGCCCCCACATGCCCACCACCCCGCACGTCCCGCACCGCACCGTGCGTATCCAGGGCCATATGACCTCCCGGACTCCCGGACTCGAATACCCACCTTCCATGGTCGGGGGTGGGGGCGGTTACGGCCTGTCGAGGGGTGGGGCGGGGGCGGGCGGCAGGCGCTGGCGCACGGCCCTAACCTGGCCGGTATGAGCGTTCAGCCCGAAATCACCCAGCGGGATCTGCGCAACCGTTCTCGAGAGATCCTGGACGCCCTGCAGGAGGGCCAGTCGTTCACCGTCACCCGCGACGGCCATCCGATCGGCGAGCTCGTCCCGCTCCGTCGGCGCCGTCGTTTCGTCTCCCGCGAAAGGTTCGCCACGACGTCCCGGACCGCCCCGGGCGTCGAGCTCGACGCCTTCCGTGCCGACCAGGACGCGATGGCGGACCTCTACCTGAACGAGCCCTGGGCCACGGCAACCGCACGGCGTACGTGACCCCGACGACCGGCATCATGCGGCGGCAGCGGTGACTTCACGACCGCTGCCGCCATCGCCCGGCTCGCGAAGGCCGACCTACGCGTCCACCGGTGCGGGGTGCTGCGAGCGCACCTGCGCGACGGCTTCGGGGATGAACGACAGGAGCGTGTCCGCCTCGGCCCGAGTCGCTACGACGCACCGGAGAACGATGAGGGTGCTGCCCTCGCGCACGACCAGCGCATCGTTGTACTGGACCTCCCGGGGGCGGTTGCTCCAGATCATGGTGGCCCGTACCCGGATGCTGTCGTCGCCCAGGCGGGGCCCGGAGAGGGCTGCGAACCGCGCCGTGGAGCCGGGCGAATCGCTTGCGGATGTGACCACCTTCGCGCACTCGGCCGCCAGCTGCCGTATGCGGCGCATCGCTTGGGCGGCGCCGTCTCCGGAGAACGAATACAGAGTCTCCCCACCGGCCATGACCCCGCCTCCGGCGCTGTGTCCCCCGCTGAACGAGGCCGTCGCGGACGCCACCGCGGCCGTGGCTCCCGCATCCGCCAGGTCTCCGCCGCCCGGGAAAGCGCAGCCGGCTTCGCTGTTCGCGGCACTGCCCGGCCCCGGATCGGCCGGATCGGCCTGGGAGGTCCAGCCTTTCGGCAGGACAGCGGGCAGCAGATGCGTACGCAACTGTGCCGCGGACATCGGCCGAACGATCTTGGCCTTGCTCGCGGCGACGGGCTGGGCGCTACTCGTACAGGCCGCGGCGGACGCCACGGCCAGGATGCCGGCCGCGAACCGGATGACAACGGCAGTGCGCACCACGTCTCCCCCTCAACATGATCAAAACGCTGCAGGTTAACAGGGCGTCTACCGCGCGACCGGACCACCCCGGGGGCCAGTGGCCGTACACCTGCGACACCCGCTTCAGGAGAGCGGTGCTCCATCCTCTTGACGCAGCCGACGCGGCCGACGCGGCCGACGTCCGACGCCTCGTCGAGACGCCGACCGCGATACGCGTCACCGAGCGACGAGTTCCACAGACCCCCGTCCAGAACCCCCCCGTCACCCCACCGTCAGTCGAATCCCACCGTCCGCAGACGCCTCCACCTTCACCGAGGTGAGGTCAGGCACCGCCACGTCCGGCCCGTGCTGCCCGGCCCGCTCGCCGATGCCCACCACTCGCATCCCAGCGGCGCGACCAGCCGCGATTCCGGCGCCGGAGTCCTCGAAGACCACACAGTCGGAGGGGTCGATGCCCAAAGCCGCCGCCGCCTTGAGAAAACCCTCCGGGTCCGGCTTGCTCGCGCCGACGGACTCCGCGGTGATGCGGAGGTCGGGGAGGGGAAGCCCGGCCGCGGCCATGCGGGCCGTGGAAAGGGCGACGTCGGCAGAGGTGACGAGCGCGTGCGGGAGATCGCGCAGGGCGTCGAGGAAGACGGCCGCGCCGGGGACCTCGATCACGCCGTCCATGTCGGCGGTCTCCTCGGCGAGCATGCGGGCGTTGTCCGCGAGGTTCTCCTCGCGGGGACGGTCGGGCAGGAGGAGTGCCATGGAGGCGTGGCCCTGCCTGCCGTGGACGACCTTCATGGTCGCGTCGCCGTCCAGCCCGTGCTCCGCGGCCCAGCGCCGCCAGATGCGCTCGACCACGGCGTCGGAGTTGACGAGGGTGCCGTCCATGTCGAGCAGGAGGGCGCGGGCGTTGAGGACGACGGGCGTGGTGGTGACCGGCATCGGCAGCTCCAAAGACGCGGGGCCCCGGTCGAAGGGGGCCCGAGAGGGACAAGGCGGCCCCGCCCACCGGTCAGGGGATGCGGGCGGGAGCCACTTTGTTCCTCCACGGTACAAAACTGCGCCCACATCCCGCCACCGCCCCGCAGAAGCGTTCACCGCGCGTTCGCCCGCGTTCGCCCCCGGGGACGCGGCGAGGCCGCAGGGCGACAGAGCGACAGGACAGCAGGGCGGCAGGGCGGCCGGGCGGCAGGGCCCATCCACCCGGACCCCGCCCCGCCGCCCTACTCCCCCCACCCCACCTCACCTCACCCCACCAGGCATCAACCCGCGATCGCCTCGTACAGACTCCAAACACCCAGCCCCACCATCAGCAGCGCGGCAATCTGCGTGATCAACCGCAGCGGCACCCGCTTCATCAGCGCCTTGCCGCCCACGATGCCGAGCCCGGCCACCGCCCACAGCCCCAGCACCGCGCCGAGGCCGACCGAGAGCGGGTCGTCGTAACGGGCGGCGAGGTTGGCGGTCATGATCTGGGTGAGGTCGCCGAACTCGGCGACGAGGATGAGCATGAAGCCGGTGCCCGCGACCTTCCAGAAGGACTGGTCGGCGGGCTTCTTGATCTCCTCCTCGCCCTCGTCCTTCTTCAGCAGCAGCACGGCGGCCCCGCCGAGGAAGAGGACACCGGTGAGGGCATGGACGATCTGTTGCGGCAGCAGCGTCAGCACACTGCCGGCCGCGACGGCCATGACGACATGCAGGGTGAAGGCGGCGGCGACGCCGACGAAGACGTACGAGGCGCGGTAGCGGGCACCGAGGACGAGACCGGCGAGCGCGGTCTTGTCGGGCAGTTCGGCGAGGAAGATGACGCCGAAGACGAGCGCCGTCACGGTGATGCTGATCAAGGTTCCTCAATCGGTCGGGACTGCCCCGCCGAGATGGCTGCACCTCACAAGGGAGACCTCGGCACGGCAGCACACACGGACACCCGTGCCACAAGGCACAGGCGTGCACTGCTTGCCGAAGGTCTCGCTGGGCGGTCCCACCAGGGACCCGCCTCCGGGCGCCGGCTCAGGCTGGCTGAGCAGTATGTCGACGGTCCGGCGAAGAGCTACTCCCCTTCTGCACCGTCCATCGTACGTGACGTGAAAGTTCGGTCGGCAATCTTGTTCTGTCATGACCGCGTCATTAGCTTCTAACCGAGCGCTCACCCCACAGCAACACCGCACCGCGAGCATTCCCTCGCGCACGTCCGTCACACCCCGGTCCGGACCCCCAAAACCCTCACCCCACAAGGGAGTTCAGATGTTCCGTATGCCCCGTATGCCTCGGTTCTACGCGCGTCGACGGCTGGCCACGCTCGCGGCCGCCACCGGCCTGCTCGCCTCCGCCGCGCTGTTCAACTCCCCCACCGCCTCCGCCGCCCTGCCGACCCCGGTCAGCGGCGCGACCGCCCGCAGCTACCTCTCCCAGCTGACCGTGGCCACCGAGAACCGCACCGGCTACAACCGGGACCTCTTCCCGACCTGGATCACCATCAGCGGCACCTGCAACACGCGCGAGTACATCCTGAAGCGGGACGGTACGAACGTGACCACCGACTCCGCGTGCGTCTCCACCAGCGGCAGCTGGTACTCCCCGTACGACGGCGCGACCTGGAGCGCGGCCTCGGACGTGGACATCGACCACCTGGTGCCGCTCGCCGAGGCGTGGGACTCGGGCGCGAGCCAGTGGACCACCGCGCAGCGCCAGTCGTTCGCCAACGACGTGACCCGCCCGCAGCTCCTCGCCGTCACCGACAACGTCAACCAGTCCAAGGGCGACCAGGACCCGGCGACCTGGATGCCGTCCCTGACCTCGTACCGCTGCACCTACGTCCGCGCCTGGGTGCAGGTGAAGTACTACTACAACCTCTCGGTCGACTCCGCCGAGAAGAGCGCGCTGACGAGCTACCTCTCCGGCTGCTGACGACCTCGCCGGGCCATCGGCGCGGCCCGGCGACGGAATCAGGACACACCGACGGCCCGCCCGCGAGGGCGGGCCGCCGCCATTCCCGCCCAGAAACACCCAGACCCACCCGCCCCTTATGTCGAGCACATGACACGACGTGACCATGGCCGAATGTTGAACTTGCAAGCACAAATTAGGTTCACCTAACCTTCCCCTCGTTCGGTACCCGCCGCCCCCACACCACCGGCCCGGCGGCCCCCGCCCGGCACCGTCGCCGGACGCGCGGGCGCGCCGTAAACCGAAGAGGAGAACCCCCCATGTCCGCTCGGCTCAACGCCGCCCAGCCCTACGCCCTCGGGCTCTTCCGCGGCGTCGTCGGCCTGCTGTTCGCCGTGCACGGCGCGGCCTCGCTCTTCGGCGTCCTCGGCGGCGCCGTCGGCACCCAGGGCGGCACGGTCCCGGCCGGCAGCTGGCCCGGCTGGTACGCGGCCGTCATCCAGCTCGTCGCGGGCGCCCTCGTCCTGCTCGGCCTCGGCACCCGGGGCGCCGCGCTGATCGCCTCCGGCTCGATGGCGTACGCCTACTTCGACGTCCACCAGCAGAACGCCTTCTGGCCCATCCAGAACGGCGGCGAACTCTCCGTCCTCTTCTGCTGGTCCTTCTTCCTCCTCGTCTTCACCGGCTCGGGCGCCTTCGCCACCGAGGACCTGCTGCCCCGCCGTACGGCGACGACGACGGCGACGGAACCTGCCGCGGAGGAGGCGGCGGTGGCCGCGTGAGGCCGCGTCCCTGAGCGAACGCGCCCATGAACGAGCGTGCCTCTGAACGAACGCGCCCCTGAACGAGCTTGCCCCGGCCGGGACTTGATCCCGCCGGGGCACGCGCGTCGCCGGACGGCCTCGCCGCGCGGTACCGCCCACCGCGTACCGCACACTGCCCGGCGAACGCCTGTTACGACCCAAGGAGTTGGGCCAGTACCCGCTTCCGGCCGGGCCGAGCGGAAGATGAACGGCAGGGCAGCGCGGTGGCTGTCACGACATCCCGGTGACCCAGCCGAACGGCACGGTGAAGCAGGCGACGCGCCGGACGCCCACCGTGCCGGGGCGGTCCTGGATCACGACGGAGGCGGCCTCGCCCCGCCGGAACCCCCAGCCGTGCCGCACGCTCGCCGCACCCGCGCCCCGGGCGTCGGTGTTGAACCCGAGCCGGACCTCGTTGGCGGCGGTCGACCCGGCAGCCGCGTCGTTCCGGTACCGCTCACCCGCGTCGGCCCCGGTGGAACCGCAGGCACGCTGATGGACGTAAGCACCGTACGTACGGCCCGGCTTCAGCCCGCTCACCCGCAACTCGACGGTCGTGGCCGCCCCCGGCCCCGCCAACTGCCGCACCCGAATCGTCCCGGCCGCCGGCACGAGCGCCTGGTCGTACGTCACCGCCGCCGACGGCACGAAGGCAGTCGGCGGCGCGAACCGCCCCTCCGCGTCGACGGTGTACCCGTCGGCGACGGCGGGGGCGGCCGCCAGCACCACCACGGCCGCGGCCCCCGCCCACAGAGCAGCTCCCACCATCTCGCACACCTCGCCTTCTCCCGGCCCTCGGCAGCACGGCGCTTCCGCCGCGCGGGCCTCTCCCTTTTGGTACGGCACGGGAGCAGGGGCGGCGCGGTGGGCGCGCCGGGCGGGTGACGGGGGGGGATACCTGTGCGGTGGTGCGGCCGACACACCCGGTGTCCGTGACGCCTACCCCCCGCCGCCCACCGCGACACCAGCGGAGCGCCACCGTGAACATGTCGTGTCGTTCCCTTGATCCTCTTGTGAACCATCCGTCACTCCGTCAGGCGTACGCTGTATGGCCGACGTCGGGGGAGCGAGGGAGTCGTGGTGCTGGAGAGCGTGGGGTCACTGGCGGGCGGTCCCTGGATCTACGCCATGGTGGCCGTGTCGGTTCTGCTCGACGTCTTCGTACCCGTACTGCCCAGCGGAGTGCTGGTCATCACGGCGGCCACGGCGGCCGCGGCGGGTACGGGCGCGGCGGCGGGCGGCGTGCCGCACGACGTGCCCGACACCGTCGCGCTGATCGTCTGCGCCGCCGTCGCCTCGGTCGCGGGCGACCTGGCCGCGTACCGCCTGGCCTGGCGCGGCGGCGAACGCCTCGACCGCGCCATCGCCCGCTCCCGGCGCCTGACCAGCGCGCAGGAACGTCTCGGGGAGGCCCTCGCACGGGGCGGCGGCGCGCTGGTGGTGCTGGCGCGGTTCGCCCCGGCGGGCCGCTCGGTCGTCTCCTTCTGCGCGGGCGCCGCCCACCGCCGCGCCCGCGACTTCCTCCCCTGGTCCGCCCTCGCGGGCCTGTCCTGGGCGGCCTACAGCGTGGCCCTCGGCTACTACGGCGCCCGCTGGCTGGGCGCGACCTGGCTGGCGACTGGGGTGTCGGTGGCGGCGCTGTGCGCGGCGGGGTCGGGGGCGGCGTATCTGATGCGGCGGCGCCCGGCGGCGGGGTGAGGCCGGGCGGCGGGGCCTTGGGGCAGGACGGCAGGGCCTCGCGGCAGGGCTGAGACTTCCTTCGCCGGACCGGTTGCCCGCGCGGCGCCGCTGCGGCCGGGCCCCGGGGAAGGTCTGAGACCCGAGGCGCCACTGCCGTGCGCGGGGCCGGGGCCGGGGCCGGTTCCCGGTGCTCAGTCCGAGGCGGGCGGCTTCTTCTGTCCCCGTACCTCCAGGCTGTCCAGCAGTTCGGCGGTGGCCTCGGCGACGGCCGCGACCGCACGGTCGAACGCCTCGCGGTTGTGCGCGGCGGGCGCACGGAAACCCGAGATCTTCCGTACGTACTGCAGCGCGGCGGCGTGGATGTCGTCCTCGGTGGCCTCACCGGGCAGGACGGGCGGGCGCAGCGTTTTGATACTCCGGCACATGGGTCAAGTGTGGCGCGGCGGCCCGGGGTTCGCCGTACGGACGGGTATGCGGCCCCTCCCCTCCCCCGCGCCCCCATGTCATGATCACCCCACGGCGGCCACCGATACCCGGGGCCGACCCCTGACAGGAGTCAACCTCATGACGATCAAGCCCACTGTTGCCGTACTCGGTCCCGGCGGAGTCGGCGGACTGCTCGCCGCGCTGCTGTCCCGCTCCGGACACCGGGTCATCTGCCTGGCGCGCGCGAGCACGGCGGAGTCGCTGCGCAAGGACGGAATCCAGGTCCGCAGCCGCCAGTTCGGGGAGTTCACCGCGCCCGTGGAGGCGGACACCGAGCTTCGCGAGCCGGTCGACGCCTGTCTGATCGCCGTCAAGCAGACGGGCCTGGACGCCGCCCTGTCCCGCGTCCCGGCTCAGGCGCTGGGCGACGCCCTCCTCGTACCGTTCTTGAACGGCGTCGAGCACCCGGCAGCCCTGCGCGCCCGTTACGGCTCCGGCCACGTGGCCCCGGCGGCGATCCGGGTGGAGTCGACGCGGGTCTCGGCGGACCCGGTGGTGATCGCACAGGGCAGCCCGTTCGTGGAGGTGGACCTCGCGAGCGCGACGGCACCCCGCGACCGTCTCGACGCCCTCGCGGCCGCGCTCACCGCCTCGGGCGTGACGGCCCGGGTGACCGGGGACGAGACGGCGACGCTGTGGACGAAGCTGGCCTTCCTCGCCCCGTTCGCCCTGCTCACCACGCGACACGCCGCCCCGCTGGACGTGGTGCTCGACCGGCACCGTACGGAACTGGAGGCGCTGGTCGCGGAGACGGCGGCCGTCGGCCGGGCGTGCGGCGCCCCGACGGACGCGGCTCAACTGCTCGCGCGGTACGGCTCCTTCCTGCCCGGTACGAAGTCCTCGATGCAGCGGGACGCGGAGGAGGGCCGGCCGCTGGAGCTGGACGCGATCGGCGGCGCGCTGCTGCGGGCGGCGGAGACGCGGGGCGTGGCGGTGCCGGTGGCCGCGCGGGTGGTGGAGGAGTTGCGGGCGGCGGGGCACTGAGGGAACCGGGGCGGCGCGGCGGGCCCTGAGGAAGCCGGGGGGGGGCAGGGTCGCGGGGCTGGTGGGGGCCGTGGTCCGTCAACTCACCACCCCCAAGGAACGCTCGTTCGACTGAACCGGCCTCAGGAACGCGCCGTACGAATTCGAACAGGCGTACCATTGCCGCGTGGCTACGACCCCCGAATTCCCCAGTGACCTCCTCGCCGGGCAGGCGGAGCTGCACCAGGTCCGGGCCGAGCTGTCGGCCCTGCTCAAGCGGCTCCCCTGGTCGGTGGAGCCGTTGGACGGCTTCAGCGACGCCACCGGCTGGCGCAGGATCGAGCGCCCGGCCTCCCCCGGCTGGACACCCGACGAACAGGCCGAGGTGGAGAAACTCCGCCGCCGCGAACACGAACTCGCGGTCTTCGTCACCGGCCACCGGTTCTGGTCCGAGATATCCCCGGCGGACCGGGTGGACGCACGCTCGAAGCTGAAGCACGCGGAGGAGGAGCAGCCGCCTGCCTGATGGGCGGGCGGAAGTTCGCGGGGTGGGGCCCGCAGCACTTCCCTCCCACCCCGCGAATCCCCTCCACCGGACGACGGCCGCTGGATACGCTGCCCCCATGATTCGCGCTGTGATCTTCGACGTGGGCGAGTGCCTCGTGGACGAGACGACGGAGTACGGCACCTGGGCCGACTGGCTCGGAGTACCCCGGCACACCTTCGCCGCCATGTTCGGCGCCGTCATCGCACAGGGCCGCGACTACCGAGAGACCTTCCAGGAGTTCCAGCCCGGCTTCGACCTCGCCGAACAGCGCGAGGCCCGTGCGGCGGCCGGGCAGCCCGAGGCGTTCGGCGAGGAGGACCTCTACCCCGATGTCCGGGACACGCTCGCCACGCTCCGCGCGGACGGCCTGTGGCTGGGCATCGCCGGGAACCAGACCACCCGGGCCGGCCGCCTCCTGCGCGAACTGTTCGCCGCCGATGTCGACCTCATCGGCACCAGCGACGACTGGGGCGCGAGCAAGCCCGACCCCGCCTTCTTCGAGCGCGTCGCGCAAATCGTCCCCGCCGAGCCCCACGAGATGCTCTACGTGGGCGACCGCCTCGACAACGACATCCGCCCCGCCGCGGCCGCCGGCCTGCACACCGCGCTCGTACGACGCGGCCCCTGGGCCACCGTCCAGTGGCACAGCAAGGAAGCGACGAAGACCCCTACTTTCAGGCTGGAGAGCCTCCTCGAACTCTCCGGCCTGATCCGCCACTTCAACGAGCGAGCGCGCTGACTGTCGTCGTCCATCCGTACAGCCGGTCGTCCAGATCACGCACGCACCGTTCGTTCTGGTGCGGCGCGAGCGTCCGTCGTACATCGCGGACTCGCTCCATGCCCGTCGCGTACCAGGTCCGCTCCAGTTGATCCAGTGCGCGGATCGCGTACTCACACGCGGCCTCTGGGTTACCTGCCGAGGCCTCGACCGCGGCCAGGTCGCCGAGGACGACGGTGGCCTGCTTCTCCTCGGAAGGATCGAGCGCGCCCAGGACACCAAGCAGGGTGGTCCGCGCCTGCGGAAGGTGACCGGCCTTGAGCTGGGTGTTTCCCTTGAAGGCAGCCAGCCGTACGGCGCTGAACCAGTCCAGCCACTGTGGGCTCGGATGCTCGCTTCCACGGGCGAGAACGTCCTCCGCGTGTCCGATCAAATGCAGTGCCGTTCGTGTGTTGCCACAGCGGGTCTCGCACTCCGCCTCGACGGCGTCCAGCCACGCGAGCAGTTCGGCGGAGGCAGGCCCGCGCCGGGCGTAGGTTCGCGCGGCCACCATCCGCTCGACGGCCGCGTCGCGGTCACCTGCCCAGGCGGGAGCGAACGCGGTGTGAGCGAGAACAGCGGCGCCCAGCAGAGGATCGTCGGCCTCACCCGCCGCTTGAAGCGCGCGCAAGAGCGTGTGCCCGGCACGCTCGGGCTCCCGCAGGTCGAAGAACTCGATCCGGGCGGCAAGCAGCCAAGTCTCCGCCAGGGCTGCTGCGATCCGCGCGCGCGTCTGACCGGCGGTCTCGGGGAGCAGGGCACAGCCCAGCCCAGCGTGCGCGAACGCCGCCGGATGGAGGGTGGACGGCGCGACCGACCAGTAAAGCCGCCGGTGTGACTGGGTCACGGCCTCGAAGTCGACGGCCGCGGTCGCCGGTTGGACGGCGACCGCCTGCGTGGGCACTGCGGCCAGCCCTACGGCTGTTGCAGGCGCGACGAGCACGGTACGCCGTACGCGATCGGCGGTGACACCGTCTGAAGGCGTGAAGCCCAGTGCTTCCAAGTCCTGCCCCAATACGCGCGTGAGCGCCCGCTCTTGTTCGGGCTGCGGCCACGGCGGCGTCGCGGATTCCCATCGGCGGACCTGGCGTACCCCCACACCGAGGGCGTCGGCAAGCTCCTGCTGCGACCGGTAGCCGGCGGCGATCCGTGCCGCACGCAACCTGGCGTTCCCTGTCCCCACGTGCCCACCTCCATAGCCGTAGTCTCCGCAACAAGTGTCCTCACGAGCCCTCCTGCTGACCAGCCATCACCCATAAGCCGTATGAAAAGCCCGCTTTTCCGCACCAGAAAGGCCGCTGAAAGTCCTCGGTAAACAGGGACAGCAGGGCCACCCTTGACTCGCAGATCAACAGTTGCGACAAGGAGCCTTCCATGCCGACCCCGCGCTTACCGGCCACAGCGGGAGCCAGCCTTCTCGATGCCGGGCACGACTGGGACGCGATCCGCATGTCGCGGCCCCTCAGTCTCACCGTCATGGGCATCCTGGGCGCCCACTGTGGCGCCGTACTCGAAGATCCACTCACCTCCGGCGGAGTCCTCTACTTCTTCACCCCCGCCGGCACATCCCGGACCTGGGACGTCGACGGCACTCGCTCGCTCGGTCTGGGCGCGTCAGTAGTGATCCCACCCACGCTCCGGATGGAGGGGCCCGGTCCGTACTGGCGAATCCGCCCGGGCCCGGACTATTGGTTCACCGCCCCCTCCCTCCTGGCTTTCGCGATTGTCGCCGCGAGCGACCGACAGGCGCTGGAGCAGGCCGGATGACCGCCCCGGTAAGCCGCGAGGGGATCACAAGTGCGCGCCCCCCGACGGATTTCCCGCCCGAACTGGTTCCCTACCTCAGCCTCCCGGAACTCGGCCGCCTTCCGAAGGACCAGGTCGCCGGACGGGTGTGCGTATGGGGTGGGGGCAGGCTGACGCTCGGGAGCGCCGTTCATCTCGGGGAGCCGGTGAACGGCGACGGGACACGATGCTTTCCGCAGAGTTGCTGGCCGTGTCTCGTCGTCCGGGCCCGCCGTGCGTATCTCGATCACTATCCCGGATGTCCCACGTGCAGCGGCGGCGAGTCGAAGGAATGCGTAGTCGGATACGGCCTGCACAACTTGTACAAGCGCGCCTGCCGCATGGAGGGGAACAGCTGTCAATGATCTGCCACCACTGCGGCACCCGAATTCAGGGCGCCCCCAAGGTCATCTCCGTGGAGACCGGGACCGGTGCCTCCGCCACCATCTACGTCTGCCGGGACCCATGTCGTTCGCCTATCCGTAGGCGGACCGTCCCCGGAACGCGACCTAACTGATCGGGAGGTGCAGAGCGCAGCCCCCGGCGCAGCGCGCATCGCCCGAAGCATCCACCGCGGCAGAGCCGCCGCTCCGTGCCAGGTCGTCCCACACCCATGCACCACCAACCCGATGGGAGAAGCATGTGACCACCGCCCTCGACCGCGAGGCGTTCCCGCTCACACCGCCCGGAGGACGCATCCCGCACAGCCAGGAGACGCCGTCCGGTCCGAAGACCCGCCCGTGGGCACTCCGGTTCGCGCGCGTCCCCGACTCGGCCAACGCCATCCGCGTACCTGAGCACGTCTACGACCGTGACCGGCAGGTCAACCTGTCTTACGACGGGGGCCTGTTGACCTGCATGGCGAACACGCACACGCCGACCGTGCCGGACGGCAACGTCAAGAACCCGCCGCCGCTGGACGAGGGGGCGAAGGACTGATGAGCGCGCCCGTCCTGATCATCGCGGCCGACGACGACTGGCCCACGGACCGCATCGTCACAGAGCTGACCGGGCGGGGTGTCGAGGTGTTCCGCATGGACACCGCCGACTTCCCGCAGCAGCTCGCCCTGGCCGCGCGGATCGACCAGTCAACTGGGTGGACGGGCGAACTCTCCACCGAGCACCGGACGGTGGACCTGTCCCGGGTCGGCGCGGTCTACTACCGCGCCCCCGGGGCGTTCCGGTTCCCTAAGAACATGTCCGGCCCGGAGGAGAGGTTTGCCGCCGCCCAGGCACGCGCAGGTCTCGGCGGGGTCCTGTCGGCGCTGGAGTGCCGCTGGGTGAACCATCCCACCGCCATGGCCCGCGCCGAGTACAAGCCCGTACAACTCGCCGCCGCCCGCGCGTGTGGACTGGCCGTCCCGCCAACGCTGCTCACCAACATCCCGGAGGCGGTGCGCCACTTCGCCGCCCGGGCGGACGGCGACATCGTGTGCAAGCCGGTCGCCTCACCCATCCTCATTGAGGACGGAGAACTCAAGTCCGTCTACACCCATCGGCTGACCACAGACGACCTCGCCGACCTGGACGGCGTCGACACCACCGCGCACCTGTTCCAGGCGTGGGTGCCGAAGGCGCACGAAGTCCGGCTGACCGTGGTCGGGCGCCGGATGTTCGCGGCCGCGATCCACGCGGGCAGCGACGCCTCCCACGAGGACTGGCGCAGCGACTACGGTTCCCTCAGCTACTCCATCACCGCCGTGCCCGGCGACGTGGCCGCAGGGATGGGCCGCCTCATGTGTCGGCTCAAACTGACGTACGGCGCGGCCGACTTCGTGGTCGGCCCCGACGGCGCGTGGACGTTTCTGGAGGTCAACCCGTGTGGGCAGTGGGACTGGATCCAGGCCGAGACCGGCCTGCCGATCGTCCGGGCACTCGCCGACGAGCTGCAAGGAGTCAGCTGATGCACCTCGACTGGAAGCCGTACGCCGCCGGCCTCGCAGCTGAAGCCACCCATCCCTCCTCGCACTGGTGGGCGCCCGTCACCGCGACCCCGCGCCACGTCTTCGTCCCGCGCTGGTACACGCCGGGCGGAGGCGGCTGGACCACCGTGGACGGCCCCGCCGACGAGGAGACGTGGCTGAAGACCACGTACTCGGACACCACGCTCGTCACCCGCGTCGGACCCGTCCACGCCGACCACACCCCCGGCGGGCACCTGGTGACCGGGCACCCCACGTCGTCGTCCACGCTGCCCGGCCTGGTCGTCTCGATGCTCGAACACGGTCGCATCACCCCGGGCAACAGGCTGCTCGACCTGGCCACCGGCTCCGGATACAGCGCCGCCCTCGCCTGTCACCTGCTCGGCGACGAGCGGGTGACCACCCTGGACATCGACCCCTACCTCACCGAAGCCGCCGCCGACCGCCTCGACTTCATCGGCCTGCACCCGGACGTGCGCACCGGCGACGCCCACGGCGAACTCCCCGGCGTCTTCGACCGGATCGTGTCCATGGTGTCCATGCCCCGCATCCCCGCCACCTGGCTCCAGGCCCTCGCGCCGGGCGGCCGCCTGGTGACCACCATCGCGGGCACCGGCCTGATCATCACCGCCGACAAGACCCCCGACGGCGGCGCGGCCGGGCAGGTCGAATGGGACCGCGCGGGATTCATGACGACCCGCACCGACGACGACTACCCGCCCGCGCTCAACGACCTGTTCACCACGGCGTGTACCGACGACGGCGAGGTCACCACGTCACCCTTCCCCGTCCTGGACGTGATGCAGGCATGGGAGGTGTGGTCCATGCTCTCCCTGACCGCACCCGGCATCGAACACCGCAACGGCACCGACGACGACGGCGCCCGCACGACCTGGATGCTGCACCCCGACGGCTCCTGGTCCCGCGCCCGCACCGCCCCCGGCGAGCACACGGCGACCGTCCACCAGGGCGGCCCGCGCCGCCTGTACGACGTCCTCGACAAGATCCGCCGACGCTGGCTGGAGCACGGCGAACTCCCGGTGTACGGCGCGAAGGTCACCGTCACACCCGACGGCCGGACCACACTGGGACGTGGCGAATGGAAGGCCACTTTCTGAACAGGGCTCCCGAACACCGCGTCTAGCCGCCAGGCTGGAACGGACTCTTGGAAAGGGAGCATCGGATGGCAGACGACCACGAGCCCCTGGAACAGTGGGCCGAGCGGCGTGCTGCCCGCCGTCCTCGGCAGGGCGAGCGCCGCCCGATCTCTCTCGGTGACGAACCTCAGCACGGCGTCCACGTCCACCCGGACGCACCACGCGGCATCGAGGAATGGGACGGCCAGGACTGGGTGCCGTCCGGGACAGCCACGAACCTCGCAGCGGCGGCCGCCGCGACCGGCGAGGACGCAGTCGTCCGCGCCCGGAGAGTGCCGCTTCCCGAGTTCGGGCGACTCCCGAAGATGCCTGATCCGTATCGGCCGACCATCCCGTTCCATCGGCTGATCAAGCCCTCAGCCGACTGACGACGGGAAGGCCGCAGAGATGATCTCCTAAATTTCCCCAGAATGAACGGGAAGAGGCCCCTCACCGATCAGGCAAGGGGCCTCTGAACTGCGTGGGCGCGGACGGTTTCGAACCGCCGACATCCTGCTTGTAAGGCAGGCGCTCTACCCCTGAGCTACGCACCCGTGAAGACCGGCACGTGGCCGGGTCGAGCGACAGCTTACCTTGACTGCGCCAGGTGACCGCAAACCCGTAATGCGAGGCAGGGGGCCGGGTGGAGGCAACTGACCGGCCCGTGTGTTCGTCCTTGACGGGTGGGAGAATGACTCCACCCAGGGCGCCGCAGGACAGCACGGGAGAGGGATTGTGACGGGGACACCGGGCACGCCGTCAGGTTCGCAGCCGTATCCGCCGTCGGCCGCACGGGTCCGGCACCGGTACCGCGCCCCGCGCGACAACACCCCGCCCCCGCGAGACCACACCGCCCGGCGAGATGCCCCGCCCCCACGCGCCATCAGCACCGCCCTGCGCGACACCGCTCTCCTCCTCACCCTCCCCCTCCTCGCCGCCCTCGCGCTCCCCGCCGCCTTCGCCGGAGGCGGGACCCGTCGCTGGTTCGGGGGCCGGGCGGAGAGTCAGCGGGCCGAGGCGCAGGCGGCCAAGGACGCGGCGGCGGAGGCGTTCTACGAGCTGGACACCGCCCAGCGGGATCTGCTGATCGCCATCGAGACGATCAGCGCCGTGGACGACTCGGCCGACGCCCGCCGCGCCGTCGACGGCTTCGCCGCGCTCGGGCGTCGTATCGACGAGGCCAGCCACCGGTACATCGAGGCCGTGGACGCGCAGGATCTGGACCGGGACGACCTGGAGGCCGCCGTCGCGGCACGGGCGCGGACCGAGCTGACCGCCGCCAAGGACGGGCTGGTGCGGGTCAAGCAGGAGCTGGACCGGTTCGGGAGTTCGCTCGGGCCGCTGCTCGGGAAGGCGGAGACGCAGCTCGCGCGGCTCGCCCCGGCCGTGGAGCGGGCCCGGCAGGAGCTGCTGGGAGCGAGCAACGCGCTGGACGCCGTACGGGAGAAGCGGCTGCGGGCCGACGACCTCGCGGCGCGGCTCGCCGCGCTCTCCCCCGAGCTGACCAGGCTCAACCAGGGCGCCGGACAGCACGGCGTGGCCGCCACCCTGGAACGCGCCGAGCGGGTACGGCGGGAGGCCGGGGCGATCCGGGCCGAGGCCGAGCGGCTACCGGAGAAGGCCGCCGAGATCGACCGGAGACTGGTCAGCCTCGGCACCCGTGCCCAGGCGCTCACCACCCGCGCCGGACAGGTCGAGCCGATACTGAGCGAGTTGCGCCGCCGCTTCACCGCCGCCTGCTGGCAGGACCTCCAGCAGGTGCCCGCGCAGGCCGGGGAGAACGTACGGCAGGCCGAGCGCAAGCTCGCCGAGGCGCGCTCCGCGCGGGAGGCCCAGCGCTGGGCGGACGCCACTTCCCTGCTCTCGACCGTCCGCGCCCTGCTGAACACCACCGACGAGGCCGTCTCCGCCGCCGGTGACCGGCTGAACCGGCTCAACGCCGTCCAGAAGGACCCCCGCGCCGAGATCGAACGGGCCAGGTTCGCGCTCCGCGACGCCCAGCGGCTCGCCATGACCGGCCGTACGGCGCCGGACCCCCGGCACGCCCGGCCGCTCGACGACGCGGTGGCCCGCCTCGACCGGGCGATCGCCGGCCTGGACAGCGGCCGCCATCCCGACTACTGGCACTTCCTCACCGAGACGGAGGCCGTACGGGAGACGGCGTCCCGGGTCGTCTCGCAGATCCGCGAGGAGCGCGGCTCCGGGCACTGAGCGAGCGCCTACCGCCCTGTGTTGCCGCCACCGGCCCACCGGGCGGATATTGGGATGAACCGTATGGCCTGCCCCGACGCCCCGAGGGAGGCGGACATGGCCACACACGCAGAGCGCACCAGACACCGGCGCGGCAGCCGCATCCCGTTCGACGAGCATCTGCCCGTCGACCACCGGCTGAACAGGGTCTACCGGATCGGCGCCGGACTGATCGGGCTCTTCCTGCTGATCTTCGGCATCCTCGGGGTGGTCGACCACATCGGGCCCTTCAACACCGGCAGCGACACGGTGGCGGGCCTCAACACCAACGGCGCGCTGAGCGTGCTCTCGATCGTCGTCGGCCTGATCCTGCTCGCGGGCATGGTGATCGGCGGCAACTTCGCCTCGACGCTGAACATGGTCTTCGGCGTGCTGTTCATCCTGAACGGCTTCATCAATCTGGGCCTGCTGGGCACGGACAGCAACATCCTGGCGTTCAAGATCCAGAACGTGTACTTCACCTTCGTGGTCGGCCTGCTGCTGATGACCTTCGGCATGTACGGCCGGGTCGGCTCGGTCCTCCCGCACGACAACCCCTACTGGCGCCACCGGCACCCCGAGTACGCGGACGCGCAGCCCGCGCTCACCGGCGCGGACCGGCCCGCCCTCACCGGCCGGGAGGCGAAGGGAACGGACGCGAAAGGGACGGACACACGAGGGAGCGCGCACCCGGACACGACCTCCGAGTGACCCGCCGCGCCGCCCGGTCCGGCGGCTAACCTGTCCCCATGCCTCGCTACGAGTACCGCTGCCGGACCTGCGACGACACCTTCGAACTGAGCCGTCCCATGGCCGAGTCCGCCGCCCCCGCCGCCTGCCCCTCGGGCCACGACGACACGGTGAAGCTGCTCTCCGCGGTCGCGGTCGGCGGCACCTCCTCCGCCCCCGCCCCGGCCCCCGCGGGCGGCGGCGGTGGCGGCTGCTGCGGCGGAGGCTGCTGCGGCTGACCCCCGTCGGCGCGGCCCGGGGCCGCGTCCCGGCGCCGCATCCACCGCCCCCCGCCGACGCGACACACGCGGCACCCTCGCCGCAGCACATCGACCCACCGACCCATCGGCCCACCGGCCCCTACGGACGCACCTCGGCCGAAGCAGGGGCCGCCGAAGCCGACGCGGAACCGGGGGCCGAGGCCGGTCCCGGCACCGCCGCACCCGCACCCGCCCCCGCACCCGCACCCGCACCCGCACCCACCACCCCCAGGAACTCGCGAAGAATCCGCTCCCCCGCCAGCACCCCCCGGTCCGGCAGCGCGTCGACCGTCGGCGCCGTCCAGCCCGCCTCGGCCAGCTCCCCGTGCCCCGGCCGCCACGCGCGGTCGGCGGCGAGCAGCAGGTCGGCGTCGAGCAGCGAGTCACCGGCCGCGAGCGTCAGCTCCGCGCCGGTGCGCCGGGCGACCTCCCGCACGGCCGCGCTCTTGGTGAGCGGACCGGGGACGGCGTAGAGCTTGCGGCCCTGGAGCGAGACCGTCCAACCGCGCTCCGCCGCCCAGCCGGTCAGCTCGGCGACCCAGCTGTCGGGCGTCAGCTCGCGCTCCACGACCAGGTAGGCGAACAGGTCCTCGGCGACGCGCTGCTTGCGCACCCACAGCGGGTCGGCGATCACGGCGATGTGGTCCTGGATCTCCGCGAGCGGCGCGCACGCGGCGGCGAGCCGCGCCTGCACCCGGGCGTGCCAGTCCCGGTCCGTGACCCCGTCGACCAGCAGATGGCCGCCGTTGGCGCAGATCGCGTACGTCGGGAGCGGGCCCGGCAGGTTGATCCGCTGGTACTGCTTGCGGCTGCGGGTCGTCGTCGGCACGAACACCGCCGCGTCCCCGAGCGCGCTCAGCAGCCCGGCCGCCGTCTCCGTCATGAACGACAGCGGCCTGCTCTCGTGGACCTCCACGCACAGCAGCCGGGGCGCCCGGGCATCCGGCATGGTCAGCCCGAGGGCCGCCGCGGAGTAGATCAGCGTGCGGTCGAGGTCGCTCGCCACCATGACCGTCATCAGACGCTCACCGCCCGGCCGTCGGCGCCCGTCGCACCGCGGGTGTAGCGCGGGTGGATCAGGCCGACGCAGCTGTACGGCAGCTCGTCGACCTCCTCCACCGGCACCCCGCGCTGTTCGGCGAGCAGCCGGACGTGGTCGAGGTCGGCGCCCGCGCCCGCCTTGGCGAGGATCTTCCAGGGCACCCGGCGCAGCAGCACCCGGGTGGTCTCGCCGACGCCGGGCTTGACCAGGTTCACATCGTGGATGCCGTACTCCTCGCTGATCCGCTCCACGGCCCGCCAGCCCTCCCAGGTCGGGGCGCGGTCCCCGGCCAGCAGTTCCTTGACGGCCACGTCCACGCTCTCCTCGACCTCGGGGAAGCGGGCGGAGATGGCGTCGAGGAAGGCCACCGACACGTCGGCGCCCGCGAGTTCGCGGTAGAACTTCGCGCCGTGGAAGTCGTTCGGGCCGACCAGGTCCGCGCGCAGAACGGTGCGCGAAATCAGGCCGGAAACCGTCGAGTTGAGGCACGCGGAGGGTATGAGGAAGTCCTCGCGGGTGCCGTAGGTGCGTACGCAGGAGCCCGGGTCGGCCAGGACGGCGATCTCCGGGTCGAAGCCGGTGATGCCCTCCTCGCGCTCGAACTCCTCGATGGCGGCGGCGAGTTCGCGGGTGATGGCGCCCTTGCCGGTCCAGCCGTCGACGAAGACGACGTCACGCGGGTCGTGGTGGGCGGCCAGCCAGCGCAGCGCGTTGGCGTCGATGCCCCGGCCGCGCACGATCGAGACGGCGTAGTGCGGGAGTTGGAGGCCGTGGCGGTGCTGGGCCCAGCGGCGCATCAGCACGCCGACCGGGGTGCCCGCGCGGGCGAGGGAGACCAGCACCGGGCGAGGGGGCTCACCGGAGGCGCCGGGGCGCGGCCGGGCGGCGACCTCGGTGAGGACGGTCTCCGTGACCACGCCGACGGCCTGGGCGATCCGGGCGGCCGAGGTCTCCAGGGCCGCGTGGAACAGCTCCTGGTAGCGCTCGCTGGGCTGGTACTCCACCGGCAGCGACTCCGCGTAGTGCGCGCCGCCGCTCTGCACGGCCTCCTCGCGCTCCTCGGTCGGCGCCTCCAGGGTGACGCCCGAGAGGTCCTGGAGCAGCCAGCCGACCTCGTCGGGTGCGTACGAGGAGAAGACGGGGCCACGGAGGGGCTCGGGCAGCATGGGCGGCCTTTCGGGAGTGGCGAGGGGCTCGGGTACGTAGGACGGCACGACCGCGAGCAGGACGTTCGGGACATGGGCCGCGAGGCGGTCGAGGAGGCCGCCGGGGGCGTGCAGCCGGGGGGTGTCGGCGGCGGAGTCGACGACGGCGAGGACGGTGTCGAAGCCGCCGCCCGCGACGTTGTACGCGTACCGCTCGCCGGGGCCGTCGGCCGGGTCGTCGTGGTCGGGGAAGACCAGGCTGCTGCGTATCGCGTAGCCCGGGTCGTCCACGGCGAGCACCGGCGAGCGGGTGGTGGTCGAGAAGCGCACGTCGGCGGGGACGAGCTGCTCCAGCTCGCGGGCTATGCGCAGCGGGGCGTACATCAGCTCCTCGAAGCCGAGCACCAGCACCCGCTCCGCCTCCTCGGGCAGCGCCTCGGCGGCGCGGGCGGCCATCGCGGGCAGCGCGGCCTCCAGGCGGGCGCGGTGGGCGGGGGTGAACCCGTGCCGTCCGCCGTCGGGCAGCCCGCGCGGCCAGTACAGGTCGACGCGGGGGGTGCGGCCGGACGGCGCGCCGTGCGCCCGCACGTCCGGTCCCGACTCGGCGCTCTCGTGGCGCGCGACCAGTTCCCGCCCCTTCTCCAGCACGCCCTCCGGCAGCCGTACGGTCCCCGACGCGCCCGCCACCAGGTCCACGCGGGCGCCGATCCCGGCGGCGAACCGCTCCAGGCGTCCGGCGTCCTCGGGTGAGCGCATGTCGACCAGGGCGACCACCACGTACCGCCGCCTGGGGTGGCGTTCGTGCAGGTCGCGGATGGTGTTGAGGATCGTGTTGCCGGTGGAGAACTCGTCGTCCACCAGCACCAGCGGGCCGTCGCCCGCGAGCAGCGCGGGGTCGGACGGGAGCAGCAGGTGGGAGGTGGCGTGCGAGTGGGACTCCTCGAAGCCGCCCGCACGGTCCACCCCGGCCACCGGGCGGCGGGTGGAGTGCAGATACGGCGCGAGGCCCAGGCCGTCGGCGACGGCGTGGCCGAGGCCGGTGGCGGTCTCCGCGTAGCCCAGGACGACGGCCTCGGCGGCCTCCGTGTCGCCGAGCAGCGCGCGCACCCGGCGGCCGAGCCGGAAGCCGTGGCCGTAGACGACGGTGGGCGACTGGGGCACGTGCTTGCCGAGGACGTGCGAGACCAGCAGATGGGCCCGCTTGGGGTTGCGGCGCAGCGCGAGCCCGAGGAGGGCGGGCAGTTCGTCGTCGCCCTCCAGCTCGACACCGAGCCGCTCGGCGACCCAGCTGCCGGACCAGACGCCGTCGTTCACTGCGTTGTTCATGCGTTCCTTGGAGGTGGTGGGGGGAGGTCGGCCGGGTCGCCCCGGCGGGAGGGTCAGCCGGTCGCCCCGGCGGCGGGAGGGTCAGCCGGTGATGCCGGCGGCGAGCAGTTCCACGAAGCCGACGTCCTCGCCGGCCACGCCGAAGACCTCGGCGCGCAGCAGCGTGCGCTCGGCCCAGGCGCGGTGGGGCTTCACTTCGTTCATCTTGTTCGTGTAGGCCGACCGCAGCACACCCCCACCGCCGCGTTCCGGCCGCAGGATGTCCTGGGCGTCGCTGAACTCTTCGTGACTGACCACGGACAGCGCGTGGACGGGCATGACATGGGAGGGGTGGATGCAGGTCTTGCCGAGCAGGCCGTTGGCCTGGTCGAGGGAGATCTCCCGCAGGAGGCCGTCCATGGCGTGTTCGATCAGCTTCTCGCGCAGCTCGACGGCCCGCACCTCAAGGAAGGGACTCTGCCGCAGCTGCGGCTTGAAGACCCGCTCGGGGACGCGGAAGTACTCCCAGACCGGCCCGGTCACGGTGAACCCGGTGCCGTCGGCCCGGCCCAGCACGTTGACCACGTCGGCGATCACGGAGGCGACGATCTGGACGTCGTAGGCGGTCATGTCGGGGGCGCGGCGCAGGCCGTAGGAGGAGCAGAAGTCGGTGACGCCGAGGCGCAGGGCGAGCACCCGCTCACGGTACTTGCCGACCGCGTGGGCGATGCCCTCCAGGGTCTCCGCGCGGGACTCGCGGTAGATCAGCTCGGTCGACTCCAGGACGGGCATGGCGAAGAGCCGCCTGCCGCTCTCCTTCTCCGCCGCGCTCAGCGCCTCCAGGAACGGCATTCCGCGCTCGCCGGTGAACTTGGGCAGCACGAAGCCGGAGAGCAGCCGGGCGGTGGGGCCGAGGCGCCGGACCAGGTCGGGGATCTGGTCGGGGGTGCGGACCCGGATGAAGAGCAGCGGCGGCTCCTCCCCCGCGCGCGCGTCGAGCTCGGCGAACTGCCGGACGAGGTTGTCCTCCCCGGCCGGTACGTCCGCGTCGTCGATGGAGTCCTCCAGGCACAGCACCATGGAGACCACTCCGGCCCGGCGCTGCTTGAGGACGTCGTCGGCGAGGCGGGGGCGGGTGGCGGGGCTGTAGAGCGTGGCACCGAGGGCGGCGGACAGCAGCCGGGCCGGGGAGTCGGCGGTGAACTCGCACGGCTCCTGGTGGAACAGACGCTCCCGCACCTCGGGGGCGATGTGCCCGAAATGACGCATTGGACTCCCTCAAGGCATACGCGGGCCGGTGATTTCGGCAAAGGGTGGCCGGTAATAGTACGTAGAGATCCATGTCAGGGGTTCCCGGGAGGGCATGAATTTCCGGTAACCGAGGCGTGGCGACGCCGGGCACCCCGCATTGTCGTGCCCAGGACCGAGAAGGCAGGATGACCGCATGACGCACGCGATGCTGAAGGGGTCGAACATCCCGCTGGAGGCCACCACGGTTCGCGCCGTGCTGCGCTGGACGCCCGGGCAGGGCGTGCCGGACGTGGACGTCTCGGCGCTGCTGCTGGGTTCCGACGGCCGGGTGCGCTCCGACGAGGACTTCGTCTTCTACAACCAGCCCCGGCACCCCTCGGGCGCCGTGTGGCGCCTGGGCAAGAAGCGGGTCACCGAGGGCCTGGCCGACACCGTCCAGGCGGATCTGACCGGGATGGAGCCGGGCGTCAGCCGGGTGCTGCTGGTCGCCTCGGCGGACGGCGAGACCTTCGACCTCGTGCCCACGCTGTGCGTCCTGGTGTACGACGCGTCGACGCCCGACGCCGAGCCGCTGGCCCGTTTCGAGGTCACGCCGGAGACGGGTGCGGAGACGGCGCTGATCTGCGGTGAGCTGTACCGGCGCGGGGACGCCTGGAAGTTCCGCGCGCTCGGCGAGGGCTACTCGAACGGGCTGAAGGGGCTCGCCACCGACTTCGGCATCTCGGTGGACGAGTCGGAGGCGGTGGAGGAGCCGCCGCGCTCCGAGTCCCTGTCGCTGCCGCTGCCGCCCGAGCAGCCGGCGCCGGTCCCGGCGCAGGCACCCCCCGCCTACGGCTATCCACAGACGACCTCGGCGCTGCGGTCGGCCTACGGCTATCCCCAGCCGGCCACCGCCGCGCAGCCCGGCTACGGCTACCCGCAGCCCGCCGGTCCGCAGCACGCCACGGCCCAGCAGCCCCCGGCGACCCGGCAGCAGCCCGCCTACGGCTATCCGCAGCCGCAGCCCCTTCCGGCGGCGTCCCTGGACCCGGACTTCCGGCTCCCACCACAGGGCCCGCAGTTCCTGGGCCGGTGAGGCGAACACGGTGATCGACAGGGGCCTTCACGAGGTTTCCGGCGCGGACCTTCCCGGGATACTCGACGAGGCCGCCCGCCAGGGCATACCCGTGTTCACGCTCTCCACCGCCGGGCGGACCGACAAGGAGACGTTCTTCGGGGCGGTGCGGGAGACACTCCCGTTGGAGCCACCGCTCGGGACCTTCCGCATGGTGTGGGACGCCCTCGCCGATTCGGTCTGGGGCGGGCTCCACGAGCTGAAGTCTCCTTCCGTGGTCATCGTCTGGCCCGACGCCCGGCCCGTCGCGGGCGCCGAGGGCGATTTCCGGACCGCGCTGAGCATCCTCCGCGACGTGGCCGCGTCCCTCGCCGAGGCCCGGGACACCGGCGGAAGGCCGACCCAGGTCTCCGTCTGCATCGCCCCCGCTAGCGGTCCGCCTTGGACTTGTAGCCCCGGCCCCAGCTGAGCCCCCAGCCGTAGAGCCGGTCCAGCTCGCCCTGGAAGCCGTAGACGAACTTGACCTCGCGGCGGACGAGCAGCTCCCCCTTGACGTTCTCTATGAGCACCACCGCGCAGGAACGGGCCTGGGGGTGGCGCTCGTCCAGGTCGACCTCGATGCGGGGGCCGTTGCTCGGGTAGAGGGTGACCTTGGCCTGGGTACGGTCGAACGCCGGGGTCTGGTCGTAGATGTAGACGAAGACCAGCAGCCGTTTGATGGCGTCGCGGTGGTCGAGGTTGACGTACATGGTCTCGCCGGACGCCGAGCCGAAGCGGTCGTCGCCGCTGAGCTTGACGTACGGCGGGGCGTTCACGTCGCCGAAGTAGCCGCCGAGGGGCTGGACGACGCCCTTGGTGCCGTCCGTCAGCTCGTACAGGCACCCGAGGTCCAGGTCGACGTTGACCATGCTCTGGCCGTGGCCCATCACTTCCGGTGGCTTGAGCGCCTTGAAGGGGTGCCGGAAGAGACTCTCGCGCTGGATGCCGGCGATGTCGGAGGTCCGCATCTGCCAGGTCAGGTTGACCCGGAGGTGGCCGGTGGCCGCGTCCTGTTTGGTGAGGGACACCTGCTGGTGCCGCTTGGTCAGTTCGATCGCGTTGCTCGCGGAGCTGCCCGAGTCGAAGTCGGCGCCGCGTCCGCCCAGCAGTCCGTCGAAGAATCCCATTCCCGCCCCCTGGTGCCGATGCTCGTGGTGCTCGTGGTGCTCGTGGTGGAAAAGCCGTCGGGGCGGCCGACCACGTCGGCCGCCCCGTTCGAAGCGTTCCCTTCCGGCACCGGGCGCCACACCCCGCCCCGTCCCCGATCTTGCCCCTAGGGGGCACACCGGAGCATGGGGTTCACACCCCCGGCACCCGGGGTCACACCCCTGAGGAGATCTCCGTCTTCTCCGCCGAGCCCGCGTCGCCGCCCGCCGCCGCGAGGGCGCGGTTGCGGCGGACCGAGGACCAGAAGGACCAGGCGATCAGGACGACGCCGACGAGACCGGTGACGACCTCGTTGATCTCGTACTGGATGGTGACCATGAGGATCACGGCCAGGGCGCCGATCGCGTAGTGGGCGCCGTGCTCCAGGTAGACGTAGTCGTCGAGGGTGCCCTGGCGGACCAGGTAGACCGTCAGCGAACGGACGTACATCGCGCCGATGCCGAGGCCGAGCGCCATCAGGACGATGTCGTTGGTGATGGCGAAGGCGCCGATCACACCGTCGAAGGAGAAGGACGCGTCCAGGACTTCCAGGTACAGGAACATGAAGAACGCGGCCTGGCCGGCGAGCAGCACCGCCGAGCGTGGCTTGCCGGAGCGGGCGGCGGCTTCCTCGGCCTCGTGCTCACGCTCCTCCTCGGCCTCCAGCTTGTCCTCGAAGTAGCCGGAGAGGCCACCGACGATCATGTAGGTGATCAGACCCGCGACGCCCGCGATCAGCACCGTCTGCGCCTTGTCGGCGTGGGCGCCGCCGTGCTGGTGGGCGTGGGTGGCGAAGGTGAAGGAGGTGATCAGCAGAACGATCAGGGAGATGCAGACCGACAGCATGTCGACCTTGCCGAGCTTGGCCAGCGGCCGCTCGATCCAGCGCAGCCACTGGATGTCCCGGTCCTCGAAAATGAAGTCGAGGAAGATCATCAGCAGGAACATGCCACCGAAGGCGGCGATCGCCGGGTGGGCGTCGGTGACGAGTTCCTGGTAGCGGTCCTTGTTGTTCAGCGCGAGATTGACGGCCTCGATCGGGCCCATCTTGGCGCTGATCGCGACGATCACGACGGGGAAGACCAGGCGCATCCCGAATACCGCGATGAGCACGCCGACCGTGAGGAAGATCTTCTGCCAGAAGGCGTTCATCTTCTTCAGGATTCCGGCGTTGACCACCGCGTTGTCGAACGACAGCGAGATCTCGAGGATGGAGAGGATCGCCACGATGCCGAAGCCCTGCCACCCCCCGTAGAAGACCGCCGCGACCAGGCCGAGCGCGGTCACCGCGAACGACCAGCCGAAGGTTTTCAGAAGCACTGGCTAACCCCATCGTGTGTGGAGGGCCGTCCCAGAGCATGTCTGGGAGCGATTTTCCCCCGCGCCGTACCCGGCTTTACGAAACGTTGACTCCGAAGTCTAGAGCGATCCCCCGGAGTCCGGACGCGTACCCCTGTCCGACCGCGCGGAACTTCCACTCGCCCTGATACCGGTAGAGCTCGCCGAAGATCATCGCGGTTTCGGTGGAGGCGTCCTCGCTCAGGTCGTAGCGGGCGAGTTCCTGGTCGTCGGCGCGGTTGACCACGCGGATGAACGCATTGGACACCTGGCCGAATGACTGGCCCCGATCGTCCGCCATATGAATCGAGACGGGGAAGATGATCTTTTCGCACCGGTCGGGCACCCGGGAGAGATCCACCAGAATCGATTCGTCGTCGCCCTCGCCCTCACCGGTGAGATTGTCGCCGGTGTGCTCGACCGATCCGTCCGGGCTGGTGAGCTGGTTGTAGAAGACGAACCACTCGTCCCCCAGGACCCGGTTCCCGGCGCCGCACAGCAGGGCGCTGGCGTCGAGGTCGAAGGGGGCGCCGGTGGTGGACCGGGCGTCCCAGCCGAGCCCGATCATGACGTTGGTGAGATTCGGCGCGGCCTTGGAGAGGGAGACGTTGCCCCCCTTGGCAAGCGTGACACCCATATTGCTGCTCCTCCCCTGTGGTGCTTCCTGTGTCTCCTGCGCTTCCGGCGCCGCCCCTAAACGGGACGGCGCCGGACGGTGGAACGGATGGCGTCAGACGTTGACGCCGAAATCCTGGGCGATGCCGCGCAGTCCCGAGGCGTAGCCCTGGCCGATGGCGCGGAACTTCCACTCGGCGCCGTTGCGGTACAGCTCGCCGAAGACCATGGCGGTCTCGGTGGACGCGTCCTCGCTCAGGTCGTAGCGCGCCAGCTCCTGGCCGTTCGCCTGGTTCACCACGCGGATGAAGGCGTTGCGGACCTGGCCGAAGGACTGCTGACGGTTGTCGGCGTCGTAGATCGAGACCGGGAACACGATCTTGTCGACGTCCGGCGGCACCGTGACGAGGCTGACCTTGATCTGCTCGTCGTCGCCCTCGCCCTCACCGGTGAGGTTGTCGCCGGTGTGCTCGACCGATCCGTCCGGGCTCTTGAGGTTGTTGAAGAAGACGAAGTTCTGGTCGCTGCCGACCTTGCCGGCGTTGTTCAGCAGCAGCGCGCTGGCGTCGAGGTCGAAGTCGGTGCCGGTCGTGGTGCGCACGTCCCACCCCAGACCGACGATGACGTCGGTCAGGCCCGGGGCCTCCTTCGTCAGCGATACGTTGCCGCCCTTGCTGAGGCTGACTCCCACGGGTCCTCCATGTGGTGTCCAGGGGCGGGGAGCCCCGTCGTACTTCGGATACGGGATCAACGAGCCGATCCTAGTGACGGGTTCCCGCCCCTCGCAGACCCTGGACCCGAAGGATCACAGGTGTCGGGGCCCGGGGGCGCTCGCCCCGGACCGGCTCACAGCGCGTCGAGCGCCTTCACGTAGTCGTTGAGGTCGCGGGCGTCGGGAAGGCCGTTGACCACGGTCCACCGCACGACGCCCTCCTTGTCGATGACGAAGGTGCCCCGGACGGCGCAGCCCTTGTCCTCGTCGAAGACGCCGTAGGCGCGCGAGACGTTGCCGTGCGGCCAGAAGTCGCTCAGCAGCGGGTACTCCAGGCCCTCCTGCTCGGCGAAGACGCGCAGGGTGTGGATGGAGTCGTTGGACACGGCGAGGAGCTGGGTGTCGCGGTCCTCGAACTGCGGGAGGTGGTCACGCAGCTCGCACAGCTCACCGGTGCACACGCCGGTGAAGGCGAAGGGGTAGAAGAGCAGGACCACGTTCTTCTCGCCGCGGAAGTCCGAGAGCTTCACGGTGCGGCCGTGGTTGTCCTTGAGCTCGAAGTCGGGCGCCTTGTCGCCGGCCTGGATCGCCATCGTCCTTGCATCCCTTCGGTGGGCTGACGGGGGGTGGGCGGGAGTCCGCTCCCACCCACCCTACGCAGCACGCACCACGGGCTCCGTGGCGGGCCGGAGGTGTGTCCGGCCCGCCACGGAGCCCAGGGCCCGGCGGGTCTGCCGCTCGGCGGCGCTGTCCTACCGCTTGCCGGACTTGGCGGCCTTCGGCGTCGCCAGACGCGAGCCGCTCCAGTCCTTGCCGACGCTGACGCCCTTCGAGGCGGTCAGGCCTGCGGTCGTCGCGGCCTCCGAGATGTCGCTCGGCTCCACGTACCCCGTACGGCCGGTCTTCGGCGTCAGGAGCAGGATGGCACCGCCCTCTTCGATGTACGTGGTGGCATCCACCAGCACATCGGTGAGGTCGCCGTCGTCATCACGGAACCACAGCACGACGGCGTCGGCCACGTCGTCGTATTCCTCGTCCATCAGGTCGCCTTCGACGGCTTCCTCGATGGCCTCGCGGAGTTCCTGATCGACGTCCTCGTCGTAGCCGATCTCCTGGACCACCTGTCCGGGCTGGAAACCCAGCCTGGCGGCAGGGTTGGTCCGCTCCTCCGCGTGGTCCGCGGTCGCGCTCACGGGTTGCCTCCTGATCATGTCTTGGTGAAGTAACTCGGCTCCGCGCGTACGCGAAGCGTTGGCCGTAGTCCACACGGGCGGGACGGATCGCGCAAGTACCCGACCGTCCAGACCGCCGAAACGGTGACTGCGGCGGCGGCGCCGCAGCGGCTTATGGCACCGTATCCCGTTTGCCGGGGAACCACATCACACCGATGTGCCCGTTATGCCCCCTTCAGAATCATCCTTGGTTACGACAGTCGAACAAATTTGCCGAGCACGTCACACCGCGGGCGTATCGTCGCGTTTTGCCCCGGGCGAACGCCGCGACCGGGGTGACGCGGGCCGTGACGAGGTACACGATGGGGAACGTCCTTCACAGAAGAAGTCTCCCGAAGTCTTCAGAGAAGAAATGGCCCAGGCCCTCCGAAAGGTGAGGAACAGCGTGGCTTCCGGTTCCGATCGCAATCCGATCATCATTGGCGGCCTTCCGAGTCAGGTTCCTGACTTCGACCCCGAGGAAACGCAGGAGTGGCTCGACTCCCTCGATGCCGCCGTCGACGAGCGCGGCCGGGAGCGGGCCCGGTATCTCATGCTCCGGCTGATCGAGCGGGCCCGCGAGAAGCGCGTGGCCGTGCCCGAGATGCGCAGCACGGACTACGTCAACACCATCCCCACCAAGAGCGAGCCGTTCTTCCCGGGCAACGAGGAGATCGAGCGCCGCATCCTGAACGCGACCCGCTGGAACGCGGCCGTGATGGTCTCGCGCGCGCAGCGGCCCGGCATCGGCGTCGGCGGCCACATCGCCACCTTCGCCTCCTCCGCGTCCCTGTACGACGTGGGCTTCAACCACTTCTTCCGCGGCAAGGACGGCGGTGACGGCGGCGACCAGGTCTTCTTCCAGGGCCACGCCTCCCCCGGCATCTACGCCCGCGCCTATCTGCTCGACCGGCTCACCGAGAACCAGCTCGACGGCTTCCGCCAGGAGAAGTCGAAGTACCCCGACGGCCTATCCAGCTACCCGCACCCGCGCTCGATGCCGGACTTCTGGGAGTTCCCGACCGTCTCCATGGGCCTCGGCCCGCTCGGCGCGATCTACCAGGCGCGGATGAACCGCTACATGGAGGCGCGCGGGATCGCGGACACGTCGAACTCGCACGTGTGGGCGTTCCTCGGCGACGGCGAGATGGACGAGCCGGAGTCGCTCGGCCAGCTGTCGATCGCCGCCCGCGAGGGCCTGGACAACCTGACCTTCGTGGTCAACTGCAACCTCCAGCGGCTCGACGGCCCGGTGCGCGGCAACGGCAAGATCATCCAGGAGCTGGAGTCGCAGTTCCGGGGCGCCGGCTGGAACGTGATCAAGCTGGTCTGGGACCGGACCTGGGACCCGCTGCTGGCGCAGGACCGGGACGGCATCCTGGTCAACAAGCTGAACACCACGCCCGACGGCCAGTTCCAGACGTACGCCACCGAGTCCGGCCAGTACATCCGCGACCACTTCTTCGGCGACGACCAGCGGCTGCGCGCGATGGTCGAGAACATGACCGACGACCAGATCCTGCACCTGGGGCGCGGCGGCCACGACCACCGGAAGATCTTCGCGGCGATGTCGGCGGCCAAGGCGCACAAGGGCCAGCCGACGGTGATCCTGGCGCAGACGGTCAAGGGCTGGACCCTCGGCCCGAACTTCGAGGGCCGCAACGCCACGCACCAGATGAAGAAGCTGACGGTCGACGACCTCAAGCACTTCCGTGACCGGCTCCACCTGCCGATCTCCGACCGCGAGCTGGAGTCCGGCGCCCCGCCGTACTACCACCCGGGCCGGGACTCGGAGGAGATCCAGTACATGCACGACCGGCGCAAGTCGCTCGGCGGGTACGTCCCGACGCGCCTCGTGCGCTCCGAGCCGCTGGAGCTGCCGGACGACAGTGCGTACGCGAGTGTGAAGAAGGGCTCGGGTCAGCAGTCCATCGCCACCACCATGGCGTTCGTACGGCTGCTGAAGGACCTCATGCGGGACAAGGAGATCGGCAGGCGGTTCGTGCTGATCGCGCCGGACGAGTACCGCACCTTCGGCATGGACTCGTTCTTCCCGAGTGCGAAGATCTACAACCCGCTCGGTCAGCAGTACGAGTCGGTGGACCGCGATCTGCTCCTCGCCTACAAGGAGTCCCCGACCGGCCAGATGCTGCACGACGGCATCTCCGAGGCGGGCTGCACGGCCTCGCTGATGGCGGCGGGCTCGGCCTACGCCACCCACGGCGAGCCGCTGATCCCGGTGTACGTCTTCTACTCGATGTTCGGTTTCCAGCGCACCGGCGACCAGTTCTGGCAGATGGCCGACCAGTTGGCGCGCGGTTTCGTCCTGGGCGCGACCGCGGGCCGTACGACCCTGACCGGTGAGGGACTCCAGCACGCGGACGGCCACTCCCAGCTGCTCGCCTCGACCAACCCGGCGTGCGTGGCGTACGACCCGGCGTACGGCTACGAGATCGCGCACATCGTGAAGGACGGGCTGCGCCGGATGTACGGCGGCGACGCCGAACACCCGCACGGCGAGGACGTCTTCTACTACCTCACCGTCTACAACGAGCCGATCAGGCACCCGGCCGAGCCGGAGAACGTGGACGTCGAGGGCATCCTCAAGGGCATCCACAAGCTCAAGGACGCCGACTCCGGCGCGATCCCGGCGCAGATCATGGCGTCGGGCGTCGCGGTGCCGTGGGCGCTCGAAGCGCAGCGGATTCTGGCCGAGGACTGGAACGTACGGGCCGACGTGTGGTCGGCGACCTCCTGGAACGAGCTGCGGCGCGAGGCGGTGGCCTGCGAGGAGCACAACCTGCTGCACCCCGAGGAGGAGCAGCGGGTGCCGTTCGTGACGCGGAAACTCGGGACCGGTGAGGGGCCGTTCGTGGCGGTGTCCGACTGGATGCGGTCGGTGCCGGATCAGATCGCGCGGTGGGTTCCTGGGCCGTATCAGTCGCTCGGCGCGGATGGGTTCGGCTTCGCCGACACTCGGGGGGCTGCTCGGCGGTTCTTCCATATCGACGCTCAGTCGATCGTGGTCGCTGTGCTGACCGAGCTGGCGAAGGAGGGGAAGATCGATCGGTCTGTGCTGAAGCAGGCGATTGATCGGTACCAGTTGCTCGATGTGAAGGCTGCGGCCCCTGGTGCAGCTGGTGGAGATGCCTAGGTGCTGATGTCTGTGGCCGCGCGATCGCCGTTATTGGTTCGGTGATCGCGCGGCCTCGGGCCCGTGGTGGCTTGTCGCGCAGTTCCCCGCGCCCCTAAAAGCATCACCAGCCCGACGAACTCAGATGTGGCCCACTCCCGCGCCCGCCTCCGCGTTCTCTCCTCGGCGGGTCAGCAGGGCCACCAGGATCGCCACCGCTGCCACGCCTGCCGCCACCAGGGAGGCGAGGCTCATGCCGGAGATGAAGGTGTCGTGGGCGACGTCGGTGATCTTGGCGATGAGGGCCGGGGGCATCTCCTTGGTCACCGGGGGGACGCCGACCTGGACGGCCTCGGAGGCCTGGCCGAGCTGGGCGGGGGTGAGCTTGGGGAGGCCGGCGGCGGCCCAGTTGCCCGCGAGGTCGTTGTCGACCTTGGAGGCCATCACGGCGCCGAGCACGGCGGTGCCGAGGCTGCCGCCGATCTGCATGGCCGCCTGCTGAAGGCCGCCCGCGACGCCGGACAGCTCCATGGGCGCGTTGCCGACGATGACCTCGGTGGCGCCGACCATGACCGGGGCGAGGCCGAGGCCGAGCAGGGCGAACCAGATCGACATGGTGGCGCTGCCGGTGTCCGCCTTCAGGGTGGACATGCCGTACATGGCGACGGCGGTGAGCGTCATGCCGCCCGCGAGCGGGATGCGCGGGCCGAGCTTGGTGATGGCGAAGCCCGCCAGCGGGGAGCCGACGATCATCATGCCGGTGAGCGGGAGCAGATGCAGACCGGCGTCGACCGGGCTGAGGCCGTGCACGTTCTGGAGGTAGAAGGTCACGAAGAACAGGCCGCCCATGAAGGCGATGGCCATGAGGACCATGAGCACCACGCCCGCCGACAGCGGGACCGAGCGGAACAGCCCCAGCGGGATCAGCGGCTCGGCGACCCTCGTCTCCCACCAGGCGAAGGCCACGAAGAGCAGCGCCGAGGCGGCGATGAAGCCCCAGGTGCGGCCGTCGCCCCAGCCCCAGGTCGGGGCCTTGATGAGGGCCCAGACCAGGCAGAACATGGCTCCGGAGAGCAGTGCGATGCCGAGCAGGTCGAAGGAGCGTGGCGCGTTCTCGGCGCGGTGGTCGAGCAGGATCAGCGTGCCGAGCAGCAGGGCGATCAGGCCGACCGGCACGTTGATGAAGAAGACGGACTGCCAGTTGACGTGCTGGACGAGGACGCCGCCGAGGATCGGGCCGCCCGCCGTGGAGGCGCCGATGACCATGCCCCAGATACCGATGGCCATGTTGAGCTTCTCGGCCGGGAAGGTGGCCCGCAGCAGGCCGAGCGCGGCCGGCATCAGCAGCGCGCCGAACAGGCCCTGGAAGACCCGGAAGGTGACGACCGCCGGGATGCTGTCGGACAGTCCGATGGCGCCGGAGGCGAGCGCGAAGCCCGTCACGCCGATGAGGAAGGTCTGCCGGTGGCCGAAGCGGTCACCGAGCTTGCCCGCCGTGATCAGGGACACGGCGAGGGCGAGGAAGTAGGCGTTGGTGATCCACTGCACGTCGGAGAAGCTCGCGTGCAGGTCCTTGGCGATGGCCGGGTTGGCGATGGCCACGATGGTGCCGTCGAGGGCCACCATCATCACGCCCACGGCGACGGTGATCAGGGTGAACCAGGGATGGCCGCGAAGTCCCGCCGGAGTCGGTGCAGACGCGTCCGCGGAGGCACCGTCCCCCGGACCCGCCTTGTCGATGGTGGTCTGACTAGTCATGAGATCGAGGCTAGTGACAGTCACTGACAGCTGACAAACCGATTCGCCTACCGGTCATCGGCGTGTCTCCCAGCGCATAGGCTGAGCTGGAAGGACGTTCACAGGAGAAGGCCCATGGAGACGCTGCGCGAGCGCAAGAAGCGGCGTACGCGCGAGGCGCTGGTGCGCGCCGCCCTCGAGCTGTTCACCACGCGGGGGTACGAGCAGACCACCGTCGACGACATCGCCGAGGCCGTCGACGTCTCGCAGCGCACCTTCTTCCGCTACTTCGCGGGCAAGGAGGACGCGGCCTTCGCGGTGCAGGACATGACCGAGGCGCACTTCGTGGCGGCCGTGCGCGACCGCCCGGCGCACGAGCCGCCGATGGTCGCGCTGCGCCAGGCGATCCTGGAGAACTGGGACGCCATCCGGGAGACGGTCGAGACGTCCGTGCCGGTCGAGCTGTATCTGCGGATGTACCGCATGATCGGCTCGACGCCCGCCCTGCTCGCCGCCCATCTGCGCCGCTCGGCGGCCACCGAGCAGACCCTCGCCCGGGTGCTCGCCGAGCGCGAGGGCGTGGACATGGACGCCGATCCCCGGCCCCGGCTGGCGGTGGCCGTGTTCTGCGGGGTGATACGGGTCACCGAGCAGCAGTGGAGCACGGGCGAGGACTTCAGCCTGGAGTCCATGCGCGAGCTGACCGCGTCGTACCTCGATCAGGTGGGACCGGCACTGGTCGGGAACTGGGCGACCGTCTGAATTCGTTTCCGGATCACCGAGATCGTTCCGGGATTTCGATCTCGATCCGTCCTACGATCCGCGAAACCCGTCCCTCGACTCGCGAAACGTGATCCCTGCCACTCGGTTCCCCCGAGACCGTCCCGTTCTCCTAGTGTGTCCTCCCAGTGACTTCCTTCGGCACCTCCCCCCAGCTCAATGTCTGGCGCGCGCTGCTCGCGCTGGCCGTCGTGTTCGTGATGCTCGCGACCACCGGCTGGACCGCGCTGCACACCCACCGGGACTCGACCGCGCTGCGGTCCTCGCTCGCCCGGTGGGAGCGCGACAGCATCGGCGGCCACCGGCTGCCCGACCCCACGGCCTCCTCCCCGGCGCGGCTCGCGGCGTTCTTCGCCTCGCTCACCGCGGCGGACCGCCTGATGCTCGCCGACCGCTATCCACTCGCGGTCGGCAACATGAACGGCGCCCCGGTGACCCTGCGCTACCACGCGAACCGTGTCGCCCTGGCCGAGGCCGGTGAGGCCGCGCGGCAGCGGATGCACGACAACCGGCTGAGTACGTACGGCCAGCAGGACGCCGCCCGCCGTATGCAGCGCTACGAGGCGCTCGCGCAGCCCGACCGGCACATCCTGGCCTTCGACCCCGACGGCTCCGGCCGGGTGGCCGAGGTGTTCGGGAACCTTGACCGGGCCCAGCGGATCTCCGTGGTGGTGCCCGGTGTGGACACCGATCTGTTCACCTTCCAGCGGACGAACCGCAAGTACAGCGCCCCGGTCGGCATGGCGCAGGCGCTGCACGCGGCCGAGCGCCTGGCGAGCCCGGGGACCCGGACCGCCGTGATCGCCTGGGCCGACTACACCTCGCCCGACGGGATCGGCGTGGACGCGGCGACCGCGATGCGCGCCGAGGACGGCGCCGTCCGGCTGAACGCGCTGCTCGACGCCCTGCCCGGCCGGTCCCCGGTGTCGATGTTCTGCCACAGCTACGGCTCGGTGCTGTGCGGCGTCGCCGCGCACGGCATGCCCAAGCGGGTGAGCGACGTGGCGGTGGCCGCGAGCCCCGGCATGCGGGTCACCAAGGCCGCCCAGCTGGGCACCCGGGCCCGGGTGTGGGCCATGCGGGACGCCACCGACTGGGTGCGGGACGTGCCGTATCTGGAGGTCGGCGGCCTCGGGCACGGGGCCGACCCGGTCTCCCGCGCCTTCGGCGCCCGCGTGCTCTCGGCGAGCGACGCGCAGGGCCACGCCGGTTATTTCCAGCCGGGCACGGACAGCCTGCGCAACCTGGCCAAGATCGGCGTGGGGGCGTACGACGCGGTCACCTGTGCCGGCGGGGACGCCGGGTGCCGGACCGGTCTGCCGGAGAAGTCCCCGGACGGACGCGCGTAGAAGACAGCAGGAAGTGCGGTCTGCGCGGATGGCGACGGAGAAGCACGTGCCGCATACGATGAGCCGCATGGGTGACGTACTGGCGGGTTTTCATGCCGTATGGGAGTTCGAGTCCGACTCCGTGCTCATCCGTTACGAACGGGGGATACGGACACCGAAACTGTTTCAGGCCCTGGGTGAGCGGCGCGTCCCGCTGGCTGCCCTTGAGGGCGTGACGCTGACGCGGGGCAGACGCGGCACGGTCGCGCTCCAGCTCCAGCCGCGCGCGGGCGCCGACCCGCTGATGGAGGCGGCCGCGGGCCAGCTGCCCGAGGACACCGATCCGTACCGGCTGGTGCTGCCCGCCGAGCGGGAGACCCTGGCCGAGTACTACGCGGACGAGCTGAAGGTGCTGCTGACCGAGTCCGGTCCCGCCGACGGCTACCTGGTCGCCGCGCCCGAGCCGCCGCTCCAGTTCAAGGCGTACGACGGCAAGGCGTCCTTCGACGGTACGAGCGTGCGGTTCCGCTGGTCCTGGACCGGCGCGTCCTCGGCCAAGTGGAAGGCGGGGGACCAGAAGTTCGCGGTGTCCGAGCTGACCGGGGTCGAGTGGCGTTCGCCGGAGGTCTTCGAGGGGCATCTGCGGCTGCTGCGGCCGGAGAGCGCCGGTGCGGCGCCCGCGCAGGCCGACCAGGACCCGGCGGCGGTCGTCTTCGGACTCGGCTACGGGCCGGTGCACGAGTCGCTGCCCTTCGCGGCGGCCGTGCTCGCGGCGGTCCGGGAGCACGGCACCGCGTCAGCGCCCGCCGCCGTGACGGCCCGGGCGGTGGACCCGGCCCGGCGCGACCCCGCCGACATCGCCGAACGCATCCGGCATCTCGGGGAGCTGCACCAGGCAGGGCTGGTGACGGACGAGGAGTTCGCGGCCAAGAAGGCCGAGCTGCTGGCGGAGCTGTAGGGGCCCCGCCGGGGCTCACCGGTCCTCGCGGCCCGCCGAGGTGAACGACATGTCCGCGTACCGGTCGCCCGCCACCCGGCCGGCGATCGGCTCCAGGAGGGCCAGCTCCTCCTCGCTGAGGACGAGGTGCGTGGCGGCCACGTTCTCGGTGATCCGGCTCGGCTTGCGGGTGCCCGGGATCGGGACGACCGGCAGGCCCCGGACGGCCGCCTGCTGCTGGACCCAGGCGAGGGCGACCTGGCCGAGGGAGACCCCGTGCGCCTCGGCGACCTTGCGCACCGGCGCCAGCAGGGCCGCGTTGGCGGCGGCGTTGTCGCCGGTGAAGCGGGGCTGGGCGCGGCGGAAGTCGTCGGTGGACAGCTCCTTGCCGGCGTCGGTGAAGGCGCCGGTCAAAAAGCCCCGGCCGAGCGGGGAGTACGCCACCAGGCCCACGCCCAGCTCACGGGCGGCGGGCACCACGTGGGCCTCGATGTCCCGGCTGAACAGCGACCACTCCGACTGCACGGCGGCTATGGGGTGGACGGCGTGCGCGGCGCGCAGCTCGTCGGCCGTCACCTCGCTCAGGCCCAGGTGCTTGACCTTGCCCTCGCGCACCAGCTCCGCCATGGTGCCGACGCTCTCCTCCAGGGGCACGTTCACATCGCGGCGGTGCATGTAATAGAGGTCGATCTCGTCGACGCCGAGCCGCTTCAGGCTCGCCTCGACGGCCTGGCGGATGTAGGGGGAGTCGTTGCGGATGATCCGCTTGCTCGGGTCGTCCGCCGGGATCGAGAGGGCGAACTTGGTGGCGATGACCACCTCGTCGCGGTGGGCCTCGAAGAAGGGGGCGAGGAAACGCTCGTTGTCCCCGGCGCCGTAGGCGTCCGCCGTGTCGTACAGCGTCACCCCCAGCTCCAGGGCGCGGTCGAGGGTGGCCCGCGAGGCATCGGCGTCGACCGGGCCGTAGGCGAAGCTCATGCCCATGCAGCCCAGGCCCTGGACGCCGACCTCCGGCCCGTCCGTGCCGAGCCGTACGGACGTCATCCGGTCGTCGCTCATCGGTTGTTCCCCTCCGTCGTGTAAATGCTGATCTTCAGGTCGAGCACGGCGAGCGTGTCGCGCAGTTCGGCGATCCGGCTCAGCACGTCCCTGCGGGTGTCCTCCAGCAGGGCCTTGCGCTGCGGATAGGTGTCCTCCCCCTCGCGGACCATTTCCGCGTACCGCACCATGTCGGCCACCGGCATCCCGGTCAGGCGCAGCTTGGTGACGAGGTCCAGCCAGTCCAGGTCGGGGTTGCGGTAGCGGCGCTGGCCGGTGTGCGACCGGTCGACGTGCGGCATCAGGCCGATCCGTTCGTACCAGCGCAGGGTGTGCGCGGTCAGTCCCGTGAAGGCGACGACCTCGCTGATCGTGTAGCGGTCCTGGCCGTCGGGCCTGGGATGGCGCCGCTGGGCCGCCGGAGCACAGATGTCGGGGGTGGTGACTTCCTCGGTGGCCGCTTGCATGGTCTGCATCACCGTCATGCCCCCACGCTATGACCTTCGAGCGCACTCCAGGCAAGCGCGCCCGGCCACAAATACCGGGACGGCGGCGGGAGTCGGCGATTAGCGTGCGGTGCCATGAGTCTCGTACGACGGGCCGGGCCCGAGGACGCGCGGGAAGTGCTGCGCCTGCGCCAGGTGATGATCGACGCCGTTTCCCCGCATCCCGCCGCCGGGTCCTGGCACGACCGGTCGCTGCCCACGCTGCGCGAGCGGCTGGCCGATCCGACGGGACCGTTCGCCGCCTTCGTGGTGGACCACCCGGAGCGACCGGGCGCGCTGGCCGCGCTCGCGGCCGGGACGGTCGAGTACCGGATCGGCCACGCCAACAACCCCACGGGCACCGTCGGCTTCGTCTTCAGCGTGGCCACCGACCCCGGCACCCGGCGCCGGGGGTACGCCCGCGCCTGTGTGGTGGACGGGCTGCTGGAGTGGTTCCGCGAGCGCGGCGCGGGCAAGATCCAGCTGACCGCCTCCGCCGAGGCCCTGCCGCTGTACGCGTCGCTGGGCTTCCGCCCGAAGCCGGACCCCTTGATGGAGCTGGTCCTGTGACCCGCATAGGCTCCTCGGCATGTCGTCGCAGAGCTTGGCATTGATCGAGAACTGGCCCGTTCCCACCGCCGCCGCGGGTGTCGTCCGCGCCGACGGGACGGTCCTCGGCACCCACGGCCCGGCCGGGCACCGCTTCCCGCTGGCCTCGGTGACCAAGCCGCTGGCCGCCTACGCGGCGCTCGTCGCGTACGAGGAGGGGGCCATCGAGCTGGACGAGCCCGCCGGGCCGCCCGGATCGACCGTCCGCCATCTGCTCGCGCACACCTCGGGCCTCGCCTTCGACGAGCACCGCAGCCTGGCGGCGCCCGGTGAGCGGCGGCTGTACTCCAACGCCGGTTTCGAGCAGCTCGGGGACCACATCGCCAAGGCGGCCGACATCCCCTTCGCGGAGTATCTGCGCCAGGCGGTCCTGGAGCCGCTGGGCATGACCGCGACCTCGCTGGAGGGCTCCCCGGCGAAGGACGGCGTCTCCACAGTCGAGGATCTGCTGCGTTTCGCCGCGGAGGTCCAGGCGCCCCGGCTGCTCGACCCACGCACGGTCGCGGAGGCGATGAGCGTGCAGTACCCGGGCACCAAGGGCGTGCTGCCGGGCTACGGCCACCAGAACCCGAACGACTGGGGCCTCGGCTTCGAGATCCGCGACGGCAAGTCCCCTCACTGGACCGGCAGTTCGTCCTCGCCCCGCACCTTCGGGCACTTCGGCCAGTCCGGCACCTTCCTGTGGATCGACCCGGACGCGGGCCTCGCGACGGTCGCCCTGGCCGACCGGGCCTTCGGACCGTGGGCCGTCGAGGCGTGGCCGCCCTTCACGGACGCGGTGCTGACGGAGTTCAGGGGCTGACCGGCTCCAGCTGCCACAGCAGGACCTCGGCCTGCGTGACCCCGGCCAGCTCCACGCCCCGCGCCTCGGTGATCCGCGCCGAGTCGCCGGGGCCGAGGGTGTCGCCGGGGCCGGGGGTGTCGCCGGGGCCGGGGGTGTCGCCGGGGCCGGGGGTGTCGCCGGAGCCGGGGGTGCCGTCCGCGAGCCGTACCTCGCCGCGTACGACATGGACGTAGCGCAGCGGAGCGTCGGGAAGCGCGGTCCGCTCCCCCGCCGCAGGACGCAGCACCCGCAGGGTCGCGCCCGCGCCGGGCACCGCGTACGGCCCGGCCAGGTCCCGGACGACCTCGTACGACGGCTCCCCGCCGGAGTCCCGGGGTGCCAGCCACATCTGGACGAAGGCCAGCGGCTCCGCGCCCTCGTTGCGCTCGGAGTGCCGCACCCCCGCCGCCGCGCTCAGGTGTTGTACGTCACCGGGGCGGACCACGCTCGCCCGGCCCGTGGAGTCGCGGTGGGTCAGCTCCCCCTCGGTCACCCACGTGACGATCTCGGTGTGGCTGTGCGGGTGTTCGGCGAAGCCCGCGCCGGGGGCGAGCCGTTCCTCGTTGCAGGCGATCAGCGCGCCGAAGCGCAGGTTGTCCGGGTCGTAGTGCGGGCCGAAGGAGAAGGCGTGCCGGGAGTCGATCCCGGCCTCCGGGTCGCCTCCGCGATGCCGCTCGTCCGCGCGCCGTACCTCGATCATGGGCCCCACGGTAGTCCCCGGTACAAGCGCCCCCGGCCCCGGTTCCGCGCCCTCGGCGGGACCCGGCGACGCACGGCCCCCGCCGGATAAGGCACTCTTGTCCCCGTGCCCGAACCCGAATCCCACAGCAGCGATCCCGCACGTCATGCCGCCCACCCGCACTCCGCGACCCTGAAGCGGCTGGAGAAGTCCTCCGGGCATCTCGCCGCGCAGGCCATCGCGCGCATGGACGACACCCTGCCGTGGTACCGGGCGATGCCACCGGAGAACCGCTCCTGGATCGGGCTCGTGGCCCAGGCGGGCATCGCCGCCTTCACCGAGTGGTTCCGGCACCCGGACGCACCCCAGGCGATCTCGACCGACGTGTTCGGCACCGCGCCCCGCGAGCTGACCCGGGCCATCACGCTGCGGCAGACCGTGGAGATGGTGCGCACCACCATCGAGGTCATGGAGAGCGCCATCGACGAGGTGGCCGCGCCCGGCGACGAGCGCGTGCTGCGCGAGGCGCTGCTCGTGTACGCCCGGGAGATCGCCTTCGCCACCGCCCAGGTGTACGCCCAGGCCGCCGAGGCACGCGGTGCCTGGGACGCGCGCCTGGAGTCCCTGGTGGTGAACGCGGTGCTCAGCGGCGAGGCCGACGAGGGCGCCGTCAGCCGGGCCGCCGCGCTCGGCTGGAACTCCCCGGACCATGTGTGCGTGGTGCTCGGCACCGCGCCCGAGGGCGACAGCGAACTGACCGTGGAGGCGATCCGGCGGGCCGCCCGGCACGCCAAGCTCCAGGTGCTCACCGGCGTGCTCGGGGACCGGCTCGTGGTGATCGCGGGCGGCAGCGCCTACCCGCTCGCGGTGGCCAAGTCGCTGATCGGCCCGTTCGCCGCGGGACCCGTGGTCGCGGGGCCCGTGGTGTCCGACCTCCAGGCCGCGACCCGCTCCGCGCAGGCGGCCGCGGCGGGCCTCAAGGCGTGCTCCGCCTGGCAGGACGCGCCCCGCCCGGTGCTGGCCGACGATCTGCTGCCGGAGCGCGCCATCGCGGGTGATCCGGGTGCGCGCGAGCAGCTGGTGGAGGAGATCTACAGACCGCTGGAGGAGGCCGGCTCCGCGCTCCTGGAGACGCTGAGTGTCTACCTGGAACAGGCGAGCAGCCTGGAGGGCGCCGCCCGGATGCTCTTCGTTCACCCGAACACCGTCCGCTACCGGCTCCGACGTGTGACTGACGTCACCGGCTGGTCACCTTCCGATGTACGATCCGCGTTCACGTTGCGGATCGCCCTGATCCTGGGGCGGCTGACCGATGGAGACGCCCAGCTCTAGCTTTTTGTCCAGGGTCCACAAAAGCCCCTCGTGTTCTTCGTCCCTGTCCTCACGGGCGGCCCGGGCCGTCCCCAAGAGAGAGTGTGAGAGTGCTCGTACTCGTCGCTCCCGGCCAGGGCGCCCAGACGCCCGGCTTCCTGACTCCCTGGCTCGAACTGCCCGGTGCCGCCGCCCGTGTCGCCGCGTGGTCGGACGCCATCGGCCTGGACCTGGTCCACTACGGCACCGAGGCCGACGCGGACGCGATCCGCGACACCTCGGTGGCGCAGCCGCTCCTTGTCGCCGCCGGAATCCTGTCCGCCGCGGCACTGGGTGACATCGCGTCGATCGCGCCGGGCGCGGTCGCGGGCCACAGCGTGGGCGAGATCACCGCCGCCGCCATCACCGGCGTGCTGGACGACACCGAGGCGCTGCGCCTGGTCCGTCAGCGGGGTCTGGCCATGGCCGAGGCCGCCGCGATCACGGAGACCGGCATGTCGGCGCTGCTCGGCGGCGACCCGGAGGTCTCCGTCGCGCACCTGGAGAAGCTGGGCCTCACCCCGGCCAACATCAACGGCGCGGGCCAGATCGTCGCCGCGGGCACGCTGGAGCAGCTGGCCGCGCTGAACGAGGACAAGCCCGAGGGCGTCCGCAAGGTCGTCCCGCTGAAGGTGGCCGGCGCCTTCCACACCCTGCACATGGCGCCCGCGGTGGAGAAGCTGGCCGAGGCGGCCGCCTCCCTGACGCCCGCCGACCCGGCGTTCACCTACGTCTCCAACAAGGACGGGCAGACCGTCGCGACGGGCACCGAGGTGCTCCAGCGGCTGGTCGGCCAGGTCGCCAACCCGGTCCGCTGGGACCTGTGCATGGAGACCTTCAAGGCACTCGGCGTCACCGCCCTGATCGAGGTGTGTCCGGGCGGCACCCTGACCGGTCTGGCCAAGCGGGCCCTGCCGGGCGTGCGGACGCTGGCGCTGAAGACCCCCGAAGACCTCGACGCGGCGCGCGCGCTCATCGCCGAGACCGTGACTCCTGCCGCCGACGCGGCGGGTGTCTGAGAAGGAGCCCATGGCAATGGCGAAGATCAGGCCCAGCAAGGGCGCCCCGTACGCGCGCATCCTCGGTGTCGGCGGTTACCGGCCGACCCGGGTGGTGCCCAACGAGGTGATCCTGGAGAAGATCGACTCCTCCGACGAGTGGATCCGCTCCCGCTCCGGCATCGAGACCCGGCACTGGGCGGGCCCCGAGGAGACGGTCGCCGCGATGTCGATCGAGGCGGCGGGCAAGGCCATCGCCGACTCGGGCATCGACGCCGACCGGATCGGCGCCGTGGTGGTCTCCACGGTCTCGCACTTCAGCCAGACCCCGGCCGTGGCCACCGAGATCGCGCACAAGCTGGGCACCGACAAGGCCGCCGCGTTCGACATCTCGGCGGGCTGCGCGGGCTTCGGCTACGGCCTGACCCTCGCCAAGGGCATGGTGGTGGAAGGTTCCGCCGAGTACGTGCTCGTCATCGGCGTGGAGCGGCTCAGCGACCTGACCGACCTGGAGGACCGCGCGACGGCCTTCCTGTTCGGCGACGGCGCGGGCGCGGTCGTGGTCGGCCCGTCCGAGGAGCCCGCCATCGGCCCCACGGTGTGGGGCTCGGAGGGCGACAAGTCCGGCACCATCAAGCAGACCGTCCCGTGGGACCGGTTCGCGATCGGTGACGTCGCCGAACTCCCCCTGGACAGCGAGGGGAACGTCAAGTTCCCCGCGATCACCCAGGAGGGCCAGGCGGTCTTCCGCTGGGCCGTGTTCGAGATGGCGAAGGTCGCCCAGCAGGCGCTGGACGCGGCCGGGATCACCTCGGACGACCTGGACGTCTTCATCCCGCACCAGGCCAATGTGCGGATCATCGACTCGATGGTGAAGACTCTCAAGCTGCCGGAGCACGTCACGGTCGCCCGTGACATCCGCACCACCGGCAACACCTCGGCCGCGTCGATCCCGCTCGCGATGGAGCGGCTTCTGGCGACCGGCGAGGCCAAGAGCGGCGACACGGCGCTCGTCATCGGATTCGGGGCGGGTCTGGTCTACGCCGCCACGGTCGTTACCCTCCCCTAGGCACTCCGTGCCGGACCAACCGGTCCGATACGGGGACTACTGCCATCAACCGTCTGAACATCGAAGAAGGAGAGCGCCTGACATGGCCGCCACCCAGGAAGAGATCGTCGCGGGCCTTGCCGAGATCGTGAACGAGATCGCCGGTATCCCCACCGAGGACGTCCAGCTGGACAAGTCCTTCACCGACGACCTCGACGTCGACTCGCTGTCCATGGTCGAGGTCGTCGTCGCCGCCGAAGAGCGCTTCGACGTGAAGATCCCGGACGAGGACGTCAAGAACCTCAAGACCGTCGGTGACGCCACCGACTACATCCTCAAGCACCAGGCCTGAGACTCGTAGGTCTCAAGGCCACCGGGCCCTGAGACCGCAAGGCCCCGCCACCCGGCGGTGGCGCCGTACATTCCCGCATCGTTGGAGAAAGAATTCCCGTGAGCCCGACCAATCGCACCGTGGTCGTCACCGGTATCGGCGCAACCACACCGCTGGGTGGCGACGTGCCCTCCACCTGGGAGGCCCTGCTCGCCGGCCGGTCCGGCGTCGGCCGTCTTCAGGAGGACTGGGCGGAGGAGCTGCCGGTCAAGATCGCCGCGCGTGTCGCGGTCGAGCCCGGCGAGATCATCCCCCGCCCGCAGGCCCGCAAGCTGGACCGCTCGGCGCAGTTCGCGCTGATCGCGGCCAAGGAGGCCTGGCAGGACGCCGGTTTCACCGCCAAGGCGGGCGAGGACCAGGCCGTCAACCCCGACCGGCTCGGCGCGGTCATCGCCTCCGGCATCGGCGGTGTGACGACCCTGCTCGACCAGTACGACGTGCTCAGGGAGAAGGGCGTACGCCGCGTTTCCCCGCACACCGTGCCGATGCTGATGCCCAACTCCCCGGCGGCCAACGTCGGTATCGAGCTGGGTGCCCGCGCCGGTGTGCACACCCCCGTGTCGGCCTGCGCCTCGGGCGCGGAGGCCATCGGGTACGCGATCGAGATGATCCGCACCGGTCGTGCGGACGTGGTCGTGGCCGGTGGTACCGAGGCCGCCATCCACCCGCTTCCCATCGCCGCCTTCGGCAACATGATGGCGATGTCCAAGAACAACGACGACCCCCAGGGTGCCTCGCGCCCCTACGACGCGGGCCGTGACGGCTTCGTGCTCGGCGAGGGCGCCGGTGTGATCGTGCTGGAGTCCGAGGAGCACGCCAAGGCGCGCGGTGCCCGGATCTACGTCGAGGCGGTCGGCCAGGGTGTCTCCGCCGACGCCCACCACATCACGCAGCCCGAGCCCTCGGGCAACGGCATCGCGCACGCCCTGCAGAACCTGCTGGACTCCACCGACCTGAAGCCGTCGGAGATCGTGCACGTCAACGCGCACGCCACCTCGACGCCGCAGGGCGACGTGGCCGAGATCAAGGCGCTGCGCAAGGTGTTCGGCGACGACGTCGACCACATGGCGATCTCCGCCACCAAGTCGATGACCGGTCACCTCCTGGGTGGCGCGGGCGGCGTCGAGACCGTCGCGTCGATCCTGGCCCTGGTCAACCGCACGGCCCCGCCGACCATCAACGTCACGGAGCTCGACCCCGAGGTCAACGCGGACGTCGTCGTCGGCGAGCCCCGTACCCTCCCCGAGGGCCGTATCGCCGTGCTGAACGACTCGTTCGGCTTCGGCGGCCACAACGTGGTCCTGGCGTTCAGGACCGTCTGACGGCGGGACCGTCCGACGGCAGGTGAAAGGGCCCCCACCGGCTGGTGGGGGCCCTTTCACGTGTCCGTGGGGATCTCGGGCCGACGCGGGCCCGTACGGCGCTCAGACGACCTGGTGCAGCCAGCGGACCGGGGCACCCTCGCCCGCGTAGCGGAAGGGTTCCAGTTCGTCGTCCCAGGGCTTGCCGAGGAGCTTGGAGAGTTCGGACTCGAGGTCGGTCTCGCCGTGCTTGCTGCGCAGCAGGGCCGCGCGGAGGCGGTCCTCGGGGATGAGGATGTCGCCGTGGATGCCGGTGACGGCGTGGAAGATGCCGAGGTCGGGGGTGCAGCTGTAGCGCTCGCCCTCGGCAGTGGCGCTGGGCTCGGCGGTGACCTCGAAGCGGAGCATCTGCCAGCCGCGCAGCGCGGAGGCGAGCTTGGAGGCGGTGCCGGCCTCGGCCTTCCAGGAGAACTCGGAGCGCCAGGTGCCGGGGGCGGCGGGCTGCCGGATCCAGTCGAGGTTGACGCGCGTGCCGAGCACCCCGGCGACGGCCCACTCGACATGCGGGCACAGCGCGCGCGGCGCGGAGTGCACGTACAGAACTCCACGTGTCGTCACCGGAACCTCCGGGCTGAGCGGGACATCTTGCGGACTGACTGGGCGGCAGTGGGGCGACGGCCGCGTTGATGGCGAGGCTACCGTGCGGCGGTGCAAGGAGTGTGACGTACCGTCGGTCCCGGTGCCAGGAAACCGTCGCCATTCACCCAGGGGGACGCCTGTACGGGGGTGTGCCGTTCCCCGGGGGCGGGGCGGGAACTCCGGCACGTTGTCAGGAGAGGGGCACACCTGCCGGAGCTGCGTCGACGAGCGAGGGGATCAGCCAGGATGCGGAAGCGAGGCCACCGGGTGCGGGCCGCCGTCGTGGTGCTGACGGCGGCCGTGCTGGCGACGGGGTGTGACTCCATCCGGGGTGATCACGCGGGTACGGGCGTGTCCCGGGCCCCCGCGAAGCCCGCGCCGGTGTGGGACCGCAGCCCCGGTTCGATCGCCGCGGTCGGGGACTCCATCACCCGGGGCTTCGACGCGTGCGCGGTGTTCTCCGACTGTCCGGAGGTGTCCTGGGCGACGGGCAGCGACGCCGGGGTGGAGAGCCTCGCGGTGCGTCTGCTCGGGCCCGTGAAGGCGGCGAAGTCCAGCTGGAACTACGCGGTGACCGGCGCCCGGATGGCCGACCTGCCCGGACAGCTGGCCCAAGCTGCCTCCCACAGGCCCGAGTTGGTGACGGTGATGGCCGGGGCCAACGACGCCTGCCGGGCCTCGGTGTCCGCGATGACCCCGGTGGCGGACTTCCGCGCGGACTTCGCGAAGTCCCTGCGCACGCTGCGGACGGCACTGCCGAGGACGCAGGTGTACGTCGCGAGCGTGCCCAATCTCCAGCGGCTGTGGTCGAAGGGCCGCACGGACCCGCTCGGCAAGCAGGTGTGGAAGCTCGGCATCTGTCCCTCGATGCTGGGCGGCGCGGACGACCTGACGGCGGCGGCCACGCGGCGGCGCGAGACGGTCCAGCGGCGGGTGGAGGACTACAACACGGCGCTGAAGGAGGTGTGCGCGACCGACGTGCGCTGCCGCTTCGACGGCAACGCGGTCTTCGACTACCGGTTCGGCACCGGCCAGCTCAGCCGCTGGGACTGGTTCCACCCGAGTCGCAGCGGTCAGGCCAGGCTCGCGGAGATCGCGTACCGCACGGTCACGGCGGAGCGACCTTGACCTAAGGTTTCCCACATGGGCGAACTTTTCGGCACACTTTCCGACGGAGCCCCGGTGCACCGCTGGACGCTGGAGCGCGGCGGGACGCGGGTGCGCGTGCTGTCGTACGGCGGGATCGTGCAGTCCGTCGAGATCCCGGACCGGGAGGGGCGCCCGGCGGACGTGGTCCTCGGATTCCCTTCCCTGGACGGCTATCTGACGCACCGGGGGCCGTATCTGGGCGCCCTGGTCGGGCGGTACGCCAACCGCATCGGGGGCGCCCGCTTCCCGCTGGACGGCCGGACGTACGCGCTGGCGCCCAACAACGGCCCCAACTCGCTGCACGGCGGCGAGTACGGCTTCGACCGGCGGGTGTGGGACGTGGCGCCGGTCGAGCACGGGGTGCGGCTCAGCCGGGTCAGCCCGCACGGCGAGGAGGGCTTCCCGGGCCGCCTGGAGGTGACGGCCACGTACACGCTGGACGCCTCGGGCGGGCTGCGGATCGCCTACGAGGCGGTGACCGACGCGCCGACGGTCGTGAACCTCACCAACCACACGTACTGGAACCTCGGCGGTCCGGGCTCCGGGCACGCGGGCGGCCATGAACTGCGGCTCGCCGCCTCCCGGTACACACCGGTGGACGCGGACCTGATCCCCGAGGGCGAGCCGCTGGACGTGACCGGCACCCGCTTCGACTTCCGCGCGGCCCGCAAGACCGGCTCGGGCTACGACCACAACTTCGTGCTGGACAAGGGCGTCACGGCCGCCGCCGAGGAGGTGGCCGAGCTGCACGACCCGGCCTCGGGCCGCACGCTCACGGTGTCCACGACCGAACCCGGCCTCCAGCTCTACACCGCCGACCACCTGGGCGCCCCCTTCGCCCCCGGCGGGGGCATCGCCCTGGAGACCCAGCACTTCCCCGACTCCCCCAACCGCCCCGACTTCCCGACCACCCGCCTCGACCCGGGCGAGGTCTACCGCTCGGAGACGGCGTACGGCTTCTCGGCGCGCTAGGCCGTGTCCGGGGCGGCGGGATGCGACGAGCCCCGGTCCAGTTGTCAGGTTCCGGACCGGGGCTGCTCGTCGAGGGGCGTGCCCCGGTTCCGACGGTAACCGGCGGGGGCGGCTCGGGGGCCGCCGGGAGGGGGTGCGGGCGCGGTTCCGTACGAACCTTTCACACACCCGCACGACTTCACCGTGGGCCGCTCAGGCGGTGACCGGGCGGTCCGCCTCGGGCTGCTCCGCTTCCGGGCGGTCCTCCGTGGTCTCCTCGCCGAGGAGGTCGCGGGCGAGGAGGGTGGCGCCGGCGACCGCGCCCGGCATCAGGAAGACGGCGACGACCGGCACCAGGAAGGCGAGGCCGAGCGGGACGCCGAAGCCCCAGACCAGGCTCTTGCGGGAGCGCAGCAGGGCGAGCCGGGAGCGCAGGTCGACGCCCCGGCGCTGGAGGGCGACGGAGGCCAGTTCCTCGGTGAGGAAGAAGCCGGTGACGAAGAAGCCGACGACCGGGACCACGGTCTGGCCGACCACGGGCAGGAAGCCGAGCGCGAAGAGCAGGACGCCCCACACACAGGCCCGGACCAGGATGCGCAGGCTGTCGCGGGCCGAGATCCACAGCTCGCGCCACAGGGGCAGCTCGGAGCGGGGCGCGGTGCCGTCGGGCGAGACGTCCGCGTCGCACCGCTCGGAGAGGCTCTCGTAGAAGGGCTGGCCGACGAGCAGGGTGACCGCGGTGAAGGTGAGGACCGCGAGCAGCAGGGCGAGGGCGAAGAGGACGACGGCGAGGACGTCGCGGAACAGGTCCTGCCAGGGGCTCGACCAGTCGTCGGCGAACGGGGTCGCCCAGGCGACGGCGTCGTATCCCCACACGGCGAGCGCGACGAGCGCGGCCGAGTAGAGGACGAGGGTGATCAGGCCGGGCAGCAGCCCGAAGCCGTACCGTCCGCCGTGCCGGGTCACCCAGCGCTGGCCGCGCAGCAGATGACGGAACCCCACCCCGAGATCGCGCATGACGAGGACTTTACCCAACCCGGGCCGCGGGGCCACGCCCGGATCGGGCCGTCGGGAGATCGGGGGCCGCGCTCCGGTCAGGCCGAGAGCATCCGGCGCAGCAGGTCCCGCAGGGAGCCCCGCTCCTCGTCCGAGAGCCCGGCGAGCGGTTCGCGGGCGAAACGCAGGCCCTCGCGCAGGTCGCGGGCGACGCTCAGCCCCTCCTCGGTGGCGGCGGCGAGCTTGACCCGGCGGTCGCCGCTGTCGGGGCGGCGCTCGACCAGGCCGCGCGCCTCCAGGCGGTCCACGATCCCGGTGACGTTCGACGGCTCGCACTTGAGCTTCTGCGCCAGGCGCCGCATCGGCAGCGGCTCCAGCGCGAGCAGGCTCAGCAGACGGGCCTGCGGCCCGGTGAGGGCGTGGGCGGCGGCCGCTTCCTCGTAGTCCGCGTAGAAGCGGGCCACGACGTCACCGATCAGCTCGACGACCTCCATGGTCAGGGGGTCGGCGGCGCGGTTGCCCGGGGCGGGCGGCGGGGTGGACATGCGCTCCAGGATACCTGGTTACTTGACATCATGAAATATTCAGGAGCATGGTTATTTCAGGTTCTGAAACATCCTGGAAGGTCAGCCCCATGCCCGACTCCCCCGCCCTGCCCGCCATGAGCCGCGAGTGGCACCTGCTCAGCCGTCCGGTCGGCTGGCCCGAGCCCGAGGACTTCGCGCTGGTCGAGGTCCCCATGCCGGTGCCCGGCGAGGGCCAGGTCCTGGTACGGAACGAGTACCTCTCGGTGGACCCGTACATGCGGGGCCGGATGAGTGCCGCCAAGTCCTACTCCGAGCCCTTCGCCCTCGGCGAGCCCATGCAGGGCGGCGCCGTCGGCGTGGTCGTGGCCTCCAACGCCGAGGGCGTCGAGGTCGGGGACCATCTGCTGCACTTCCTCGGCTGGCGCGAGTACGCGGCCGTGGACGCCAAGAGCGCCGCCAAGGTCGACCCGGAGGCCGCGCCTCTCTCCGCCTACCTCGGCGTCCTCGGCATGACCGGCCTGACCGCGTACGCCGGTCTGCTGCGCGTGGCCTCCTTCAAGGAGGGCGACACCGTCTTCGTCTCGGGCGCCGCCGGTGCCGTGGGCAGCGAGGTCGGGCAGATCGCCCGGCTGAAGGGCGCCGCGCGGGTCATCGGCTCGGCCGGGTCCGACGAGAAGGTGCGGCTCCTGGTGGACGAGTACGGCTTCGACGCCGCGTTCAACTACAAGGACGGCCCGGTGGGCGAGCAGCTCCGCGCGGCCGCCCCCGACGGTATCGACGTCTACTTCGACAACGTCGGCGGCGACCACCTCCAGGCCGCCCTCGGCTCGCTCCGGCTGCACGGCCGGATCGCCGTCTGCGGCATGATCTCGGTCTACAACAACACCGAGCCCGCCCCCGGCCCGAACAACCTCGCCCGGCTGATCCAGACCCGGGGCCGCATGGAGGGCTTCCTGGTCGGCGACCACTACGACCTCCAGCCCGAGTTCGTCCGCGAGGTCGGCCCCTGGGTCGCCTCGGGCGAGCTGAAGTACGGCGAGACGGTCGTGGACGGCATCGACAACACGGTGTCGGCCTTCCTCGGCCTGCTGCGCGGCGAAAACATCGGCAAGATGGTCGTCAAGCTCTGAAGCCTGTGCCGGTACGCGCCGGAGGCCGCACCCCACGTTCACGGGTGCGGCCTCCGCCGTACGGTCTGTCAGCGCCCCAGCGCCGCCCGGTGCACCGCCGCCACCAGGCGGTCGTTCTCCGGGGCCGCGCCGCCGGGGTAGGCGAAGCGGCGGCGGGTGTAGCCGTAGGCGAGGCCGCCGCGCGGGTCCGCGAAGGCCTGGGAGCCGGCGGCTCCGCTGTGGCCGATGGTGCCCGCGCCGAGGAAGGGGTAGTGGGTGTCGGCGGTGATCTGGAAGCCGAGGCCGAACGATTTGTGGACGCGGCCGACCAGGTCGTAGCCGACCGAGTGCGGCTGCCCGAACTCCGCGACCGTGTCCGCCTTCAGCAACGGCGCCTTCTCGCCCACCTCGCTGATCATCGCCGCGTACATCCCGGCGAGACCGCGCGCCGAGGCGACACCGCCCACGGAGGCGGGCCCTCTGGCGCGCAGGGCGCGGTCGTTGGGCACGGACTCGAGGTCGGTGGGCTCGGCGGCGTGCCGGTTGTAGGCGATGGCCTCCAGGGTGTGCGGGCCGGACGGCTGCGCGTCGGACTCGGCCTGCTGCACGGGGGTGAGCACCATCGGCAGGGTGGTGCGGAAGCGGGGCTCGCGGGAGGCCGGCAGGCCCAGGTGGAAGTCGAGGCCGTAGGGGACCCGGACCCGCTCCTCGTACAGCTCCTGGAGGGTGCGGCCCGTCGCGCGGCGGGCGACCTCGCCGGTCAGGGCGCCGATCACCATCGCGTGGTAGCCGAAGGCGGTGCCGGGGCGCCAGAACGGCCGCTGGTCGGCGAGGCGTTCGGCCAGCGCGCGGTCGTCGGCCAGCTCCGCCGGGCTGAACCCGGTGTCCGTGCCGATCAGTCCGGCGCGGTGGGCCAGCAGATCGCGCAGGGTGAGCGCGCCCTTGCCCTCGACGCCGAACTCCGGCCAGTAGTAGGTGACCTTGCGGTCCAGCTCCAGCGTGCCGTCCTGCACGAGCAGGGCCACGACGAGATGGGCGGCGCCCTTGGTGGACGAGTAGACGCCATACAGCGTGTTCTCGTCGACACCGTCGCCCGCCCACAGGTCGACGACCCGCCTGCCGTGCACGTACGCGCACAACTGCCCTTCGTAGTCCGCACGTTCACCGGAGACGAAGGCGGCGAACTCCTCGCGTACCGCCTCGAAGCCCTCGGCGACCGTGCCCTGGACGGTGATCTCCTGACTCATCCGTTCTCCTCCACTGAGCCGCTGCCGACGCCCGCTCCCCGTCCGGGGCGCGCTCCACGAGTTCGTGTACGGCGGGATGTACCTCTTCGACTCAACCGCCCCGGACCCCGGTTGGTGTCACCGATACCCCGGATGGCCGATGGCACGGGGGTGGTACGGGGTGGCGGGGGCGTGCGGAAGCGGGGGGCGCGTCCTTCGGCGGAGCGGCGTCAGGTGCACCACCACAGGAAGCGGTCGCAGGACTTGGACGGCTCCGGGGCCGGGGTGGGGGCGGAAGTGGGTTTGCCGTGGGTCGCGGTCGCCGTCGGGCGGGCGGGAGGCGGGTCGGCGGGGGCCGGGGCCTGGGCGGGCGGGGCCGTGGTGGCGGCCCGGGTCGCCTGGGCCGGGGCCTCGGCGGACCGGGACGCCTCGGGCTCGGAGGTCTTGGACGCGGACGCGGAGGGCGAGGCGTCCGGGGAGGCCGACGCCGACGCGCGAGCGGCCCCGGCACCCGCGGTGGCCTGCGAGGTCGCGGCCGTGGGGTCGGGGCGGGCCGAGCCCGCGCCGCCGTCCGGGGAGGCGTCACCGGAGGCGGCGGGGCGGTCTGTGGAGAAGGGCGTGTCGGAGCCGAGTTCGACGAGGCTCAGCGCACCCGCCGCCAGGACGAACCCCGTGGCGATCAGGAGGGTGCGGCGGCGGCGACGGCGATGCGCGGCGGCCTTGCGGTCGCGGCGGCTGAGGTCGGAGTCGGGGTCCGCGTCGACATCGTCGTCGGGGTCGGCGTCGAGGGCTTCGTCGCGCGCTTCGGCGGGGACGTGGTCGGGGCCGGAGTCGGGGGTGCCGTCCGGGGCGTACGGCTGCTCCGGGCCTTCCGGGCCTTCCGGGACGGCGGGCTCGGCGCGGCGGTCGGCCTGCCGGGGAACCCTGACCTGGGCCGGTGTCTCCGGATGGAAGGGCGCCGGAGGTGTGGCGTATCCCTGGGCGGCCTGAGGTGTCGCGCCGGAAGCACCGGGCGCAGCGGGCGCACCGGCGTACCCCTGAGGCGCACCGGCGTGCCCCTGAGGTGTCGTCCCGTAGGGGTCGGGGCCCGCCCCCACCGGGGCCGGTGCGACGGTCACGTCCACGGGCGCGACGGCGGAGGGCGCGGGGGCGCCGCAGCCTGGGCAGGCCAGGGCGCCATTGAGGTGCCGTCGGCACGGGTGGCAGTAGTCCATGTCGCGGGAAGACTAGATTCCAGCGGGGTCACGTTCCTAGGCGCGGCTGTGAAGGTTTCGTGCGGGACCGGCAGAGTTTCCGCGCGCCATGTTCGATCGGGGGGTATTCGGGGGAGACGTCGCGTCCGCGGAGTGAAGTGGCTCACGTGGCAGGCGAGTTGAACGCCACCCCCGTCAGTTCCGTATGCATGAGTGGCCCCTGTCCCCACGGGCCGCCCTTCGACGGAGGTTTCCTTGCCTGACAACGTCACCTCGTTGTTCCGCGGCACCGCCGCGCACAGCCCCTCGATGGCGGCACTCAGGCGGGGCAGTGACGGTGCGGGCCCGGTGGACTTCTGCATCCCGTGCAATCCGTACTTCCCGACGCCCGAGATGTTCGAGGACATGGCGGTCCGGCTGCGGGACATCATCACGTACTACCCGAGCAGCGCCGACACGATCACCGCCGAGCTGTGCCAGCTGCTCCAACTCCCCCCGCAGTGCGTGGCGATGGGCAACGGCTCGACGGAACTCATCACCTGGATCGACCATCTGCTGGTCCGCGAGTCGCTGGCCGTGCCCGTGCCGACGTTCGGCCGCTGGACCGACCAGCCGATGGAGACCGGCAAGCGGGTCGACATGTTCCCGCTCCAGGAGGCGAACGGCTTCGCGCTCGACCTGGCCCACTACGGCGAGTTCATCCGCAAGCGGGGCACCAGGGTCGCCGTGATCTGCAACCCCAACAACCCCGACGGCGGCTTCCTGTCCCGGCAGTCGGTGGTGCAGTTCATGGACGCGATGGCGGACCTGGACCTGGTGGTGATCGACGAGTCGTTCCTGGAGTTCGCGGACGCGGAGGCCGAGCCCAGCGTCGTCCAGGAGGCCATGCTGCGCCCGAACGTGATCGTGCTGCGCAGCCTCGGCAAGAACTTCGGGCTGCACGGCATCCGCTTCGGCTATCTGGTCGCCAACCCCGCGCTCGCGGGCAAGGTCCGCTCGATGCTGCCCAAGTGGAACCTCAACTCCTTTGCCGAGCACGTGGTGTTCATGCTGAAGGAGCACGGCACCGAGTACGCGCGGAGCCTGCTCCAGGTGCGCCGGGACCGGCTGGAGATGGCGAGCCAACTGGCCGGGCTGCCCGGTCTGACCGTCTACCCCTCGCAGGGCAACTTCCTCTTCGTGCGCCTCCCCCTGGGCGCCGAGGGCACCGTGGTCCGCGACCGGCTGCTCACCGAGCACCGGGTGCTGGTCCGCGAGTGCGGCAACAAGATCGGCTCGTCCAGCCGCTTCGTACGGCTCGTGGTGCGCCCCGAGCCCGACGTACGCCGTCTGGTGACCGGTCTGGAGCACGTGCTCTACGAGACCAGGAAGAAGACGGCCGTCCCCGAACTGAGCGCCGGGAACGGCTACAGCTCGGGCACCCCTGCCGTGGACCGGCTGATCAACGAGACCAACGGGGCCGGGATGCGACTGCCCGCACAGGCGATCGCCGCGGCTCCTTCCCCGGGGCTCCCCACAGCCCCGGCCGCCGGCACCGGTATGCCGCTCCCCGCCGCCGCAGCGCCGGCCGGCGGCGGGATGCCGGTGCCGGCGGCGGCTCAAGCGGGCCCGATGGCTCCGGCGCCCGCGGCCGCCGCCGTTCCCCAGCAACAGCAACTGCCCCCGGCCCAGCCGCTCCCGCCCGCGCCCCAGCAGATCCCGGCTGCGGCCCGGATACCCGCCCAGCCGCAGCCGCTCGCGCCGCAGCCCGTCGTACCGCAGCAGTTCCCGGCGCAGCCGCAGATGCCGCAGGTCCCGCAGCCGATGGCTCCGGCCGCGATGGCACCCGCCGCGCCCATGGCCCCGGCGGCGATGGCTCCGGCGCCCATGGCTCCGGCCGCGATGGCCCCGGCGGCGATGGGCCCCACCCCGCCCGGTGTCCCGGCCCGGGGCGGTCTCACCGCCGCCCAGGTGCGCGGCATGACGGCCCCCGGAACCCCGGCCCCGGCGCCGCCCGCCGGGCTGACCCCGGCCCCGGCGACCGGCTGGCCCAGCGCGCAGAGCTGGCCGAACGCGGCGGGGATGGGCCAGCCGGTCTGACGGGACGGGCACCGGGTCCCGCCGCGGAGGGCGCGCCCGGTGGCCCGCTCAGACGCTCAGCTCGCGGGGCACTGCTGCCACGCCATGTGGTAGACGGTGCTGATGTCCCCGTCCGTCGAGTCCATCGTCATGAAGCTCACCTTGCCGGGCGAGGTGGTGCCCGCGTTCACCCGCAGCTCGGTGTTGATGTTGAAGTTGCGCTGGACCCCGCAGGGCGCCCAGATCAACTGGGCCCAGTCCGTGGTGTCGGTGGCCTGCCAGTCGTCGTTGTACGCGCCGCTGAAGGGGTGGGTGCGGGAGGCGGTGCTCGGGGAGCCCTGGAAGTAGTACGACGCCTTCTGGGTCGCGCTCGCGCCGGGCTGGAGCGAGAGGAAGCCGCGGTAGTCGGCGCTGGCGATGGCGTAGGTGAAACCCTGCGGCACATGCACGACCAGGTTGAGCTGGCAGTTCTTGCGGAAGGCCGTCGGATCGGACCCGCCGCCGGCCTGGGCGAGGTAGTCGCTGTAGGTGACGGTGAAGGCGGTGTTGTCCGGGGAGACGGCCACCGCGGCGGTGCCCTGCGGACAGCCGGAGCCGTTCACCGTGGCGATGTCGATGACGATCTTGTCCGGGGGCGGGTTGTCGAGAACGGAGGAGGAGGGAGCGTGCGCGGGCAGTGCGGTGGTCAGCAGAGCGGCGACGGCGCCGCTCAGGAGGAGTCCGCCGGTCATGTCTCTCCCAGGGTCGCGAGGGCGTGGAGCCCCGCCCGCCGGTTGAGCCTTGAAGAACCTGTGTGACAGCTGTGAAGGCGGGGAGGCACGGGAAGCGTAGGGAGCGCCCCCGGCCTGCGGCAGGGCGCGCTCCGGCCATTCACACCGGCCTGTTCACGCACCTGGGCCCGCCACGTGCCGTACGGCTCACGGGTTCTCCCAGGCCGCCGGTTCCGCCGCGAGGGCCCGCACCGGCTCGGGCAGGGCGTCCGCCGCGAGGTCGGCGAGCGTGACGCCCTCCAGCACCTGCCGTACCCCGGCGCGCAGGGCGATCCACAGCGGGAGCAGCGGCCGGGCCGTACCGGTGTAGGCGAGTTCGGTCGGGCGTTCGCCGCGGACGGAGACGATCGGGCCGTCCACCGCGCGGATGACGTCCGCGACCGTGATGGCGGCGGCGTCCCGCGCGAGACGGTAACCGCCGCCCCCGCCACGCCTGCTGTCGACGATCCCGGTCCGCCGCAGATCGCCGAGGATGCCCTCCAGGAACTTGTGCGGAATGTCCTGGACACCCGCGATCTGCTCCGCCTTCACCGGGCCTTCGTCCTGCCGTACGGCCAGCTCCAGCAGCGCCCGTACCGCGTAATCCGCCCGCGCCGAGATCCTCATGCGTCCATTGTGGGTCGCCGGGGCGTGGAGAATGGCCGGACCCACGCCCCGCAGGATCGCCCGGGAGGATCCACCTTGCCGCTCAGCAGACGTACGTTCAGCGCCCTCACCGGCTCGGCCGCGCTCGGCCTCGCCCTGGGCGGCAGCGGCGGCACCGGAGCACCCTCGGCCTACGCGGCGCGCTCCGCGACCACGGGCCCCGCGCCCGAACCGCCGCGCGCGGACGGCCACCGGCACACGATCGGTTACGACCGCCACTCGCTGCTCGTGGACGGCAGGCGCCTGGTGGTGTGGTCCGGCGAGATGCACCCGTTCCGGCTGCCGAGCCCGTCCCTGTGGCGGGACGTGCTGCAGAAGATGCGGGCGCACGGCTTCAACGCCGTGAGCATCTACGTCTCGTGGAACTACCACTCCCCCGCGCCCGGACAGTACGACTTCACCGGCATCCGCGACCTGGACCTGTTCCTGCGCACGGCCGCCGAGACGGGGCTGTACGTCATCCTGCGGCCCGGCCCCTACATCAACGCCGAGATCGACGGCGGCGGCTTCCCGGGCTGGCTCACGGTGACGAAGGGCAGCGCCCGCACCGCCGACCCGGTCTATCTGGGGCACGTGGACGAGTGGCTGACCCACGTCAACAGGATCGCCCGCGAGCACCTGTTCACGCACGGCAAGGGCACGGTGCTGCTCTACCAGATCGAGAACGAGTACTACGCCCACGTCACCGAGCCGACGGGCCGGGACTACATGTCCCACCTGTACAAGAAGGTGCGCGCCGACGGGATCGACGTCCCTCTCTTCCACAACGACAAGGGCCGCTTCGGGCATTGGACGCCGGGCTCCTTCGACACCGGTGGCGAGAAGGGGGGTTGGCTGTACGGCTTCGACGGCTACCCGTCGCCCTCTCAAACCCCGCCGGACTGGGGAACGTTCGGTCCGGGCGGCGCGACCGGGGGCGCCTCGGCCTCGCCGCACACGCCCGGTTTCGTGCCCGAGTTCGGGGGCGGCTGGTTCGACCCGTGGGGCGGGGCCTGGTTCGACGGCAAGGGGTACCCGGAGGCGCGGCGCACCCGCGACTCGGCGTACGAGCGCCGGTTCTATCTGACGAACCTCGCCAACGGCCTCACGCTGCACAACATCTACATGGCCTTCGGCGGCACCTCGTGGGGCTGGCTGCCCGCGCCCGTGGTCTACACGTCGTACGACTACGGCGCCGCGATCGACGAGGCCCGCAACGTCACCGAGAAGATCGCCCCGCTGCACCAGCTCGGCCATCTCTTCCAGCGCGTACCGGACTTCGCCCGGCTGGACCGGGCCGAGCCGGTCAAGGCCGAGGGGCTCAAGGTCTACCACCTGACCAACCCGGACACCGGCGCGCACGTGTACATCGCGCGCAACGACGGAACGCGGCCGGTCACCACCGAACTGCCCACCACGGCGGGCAGGTTGCAGATCACCGTGCCCCCGCACGACGCCAGGATGCTCGCCACCGAACTCTCGCTGGGCAAGCGCAGGCTCAAGTACACGACGACGCAGCCGGTGTTGCGGATGACGACCGGACGGCAGGACGTCGCCCTGTTCGCGGGCCGCGCGGGCGACATGGCCGAACTGGTCCTGCACTGCCCGGCGGAGCCCGTCACCACCCGGCTCGACCCCGAGGCCGGCTGGGCCTTCTCGGGCGACGAACTGCACGTCAACGCGCCGCTGGGCCCGGAGGCCGGGCTGAGCCGGGTCCTGGTCGCGGGCGGCGAGACCGAGACCCCGCTGCTGCTGCTCTTCGCGGACGACGCGACGAGCACCAAACTGTTCCCCTACGACACCCCGTCCGGCAGCCTGCTCGTCTACGGCCCCGAACTGCTGCGCCACGCCGAGGTGCACGGCTCGGAGGTACGGCTCACCGGCGACCTCGCCTCCGACTCCATGCTGGAGGTGTGGGGTCCGCGCGGGATCTCCTCGGTGGTGTGGAACGGGCGCCGGGTGCCGACCCGCGTCACCCTCTCCGGCAGCCTGATCACGACCGTCACGCTGCCCGGTGTGCCCGAGGTGAGGCTGCCCGAGCTGAGCGGCTGGCGGATGCGGACCGAAAACCCGGAAGCGGGGCCGAACTTCGACGACCGCGACTGGAAGACCGCCGACCGCACCACCTCGTACAGCACCACCCCGGTCCCCAAGGGCGGCCCGGTGCTGTTCGCGGACGACTACGGCTTCCACTACGGAGACGTCTGGTACCGGGGCGAGTTCGACGGCACCACCGGGATGGAGGAGGTCGCGCTCGCGTACAGCACCGGTACGCAGGGGATGTTGATGGCCTGGCTGGACGGCGATCCCCTGGGCGCCCACCGGATGCCGGTGCCGGACAAGACCACCACGATCCGCAAGGGGACCTGGGAGGCCACGGCCTCCTTCCCGGTGCGGGAGCGGCTCCGCTCGCCCGGCCGGCATGTGCTGTCGGTGCTGGTCCGGCGGATGCAGCACGACCAGGACGGCGCGTCCCTCGACACCCACAAGGCGGCGCGGGGTCTGCTCTCCGCCTCCTTCAAGGGGGCCTCACCCGAGGTGACTTGGCGCCTCCAGGGCGGCACCCCCGACCCGGTGCGCGGGCCGCAGAACAACGGCGGCCTCTACGGCGAGCGCGAGGGCTGGCATCTGCCCGGCTTCCGCGACCGCGACTGGGAGACGGTGGAGTTCCCCCGCGCCGAGCGGCGGCAGGGCGTCACCTGGTACCGGACCGGCTTCCGGCTCTCGGTACCGGCCGACATCGACGCCTCGGTGGGACTGACCCTGGAGGACGATCCGCACCGGGCCTACCGGGCGCAGATCTTCCTCAACGGCTGGAACCTGGGCCAGTACATCAACAACGTGGGCCCGCAGCACACCTTCGTCCTGCCCAACGGCATCCTGCGCACCCGGGGCACCAACACCCTGGCGCTGGCGGTGCTGTCGGAGTTCACGACGCTGTCGGGGCCGGGGAAGGTGGGCCTGACGCTGATGGGGCGGTCGCTGGGCGGGGTGCCGGTGCGGGAGGTGCCCTCGCCGGGGCGGCACTGACCGCCAAGTCGGCTGTGTACGGCCGGAGTCGGGCCCGCCGAAATTTTCGGGGCGCGCGACCCGGGATCGGCATGACGTGGACACACTGGTCCGCGTAGGCTCGGACGGTCCGGCCGACGGGGTGCTCCGGCGGTCCGGAACCACCGGCTTACGCGGACGGCGCGGTCGGTGCGGATGGTGCGGTCGGCGCCGACGGCGCGGTCACCGGCGGGTGCGAAGGGGAACAGATGGTCGTCGCGGGCGCGCGGGAGCGGCTGGCACGCGTGGCCGCCCGGCTCGGCCCGTCCCGGCCGCGCCGGTCGATGCGGACACTGGCCGCCGGCCTGGCCGACGCCGTGCACGACCGGCCTCAACCCGTGCACGGAATACGGGACTTGTGCGGCGCCCTGTGCGAGGCGATGAGTGCGCGCCGCGACGGCCGCCCGGTCGAGCTGCGCTTCGAGCGCTTCCCGGACGAGATCGAAGTCACCGGCCTGTGCGTGGAGTTCGAGGACTTCGACCTGGTCATCGTGGAGGAGCGGGCCGAGGCCGTGCAGCAACTGGTGATCCTGGGGCACGAGTTGTGGCATCTGCACGCCGGGCACCGGCATCATCCCCCGGCCGGTGCGGCGGCCCGCGCGCTCGCCGGTGAGCCCGGCCGGCAGAGCCTCGCGCTCACGGTGGCCGCGCGGGACGGTTCGCGCGAGGACGAGGAGGCCGCCGCCGACGACTTCGGGCACCGGCTGGCCACCCTCTTCCGCGGCCGGCTCACCGCGCCCGTGGCGCCCCTCGACCCGGTGCAGCGCTCCCTCGGCTACCGGGGCCGCGGCGGGGCCGCCCGGTGAGCGGCACGGTCCTGGCCGACCCGGCCTCGCTGAGGGACTTCTCGATCTCCTTCTGGATACCGACGGCGGTGCTCGCCGCCGCCCTGGTCATCAAGCTCCCCACGATCGTCCGGCTGTGGCGCGACCCGCTGCTGCGCGCGGTGGGCGGACTGCTGCTGCTGGCCTGCGGGGTCTTCGTCTTCTGCTCGCCGTCCACCATCGCCCGGGTCAACCGGCTGACCGGCGTGCCCAACATCTCGGCGCCCTGGTGCTACTCGCTGCTCACCGCGTTCTGCGGCTCCTGTCTGCTGCTGATCATCACCTGGCGCAACGGCCCGGCCGACCGCTCGGCGGTCACCCGGCGGGCCCGGCGCCGGGTGGTGTCGGTGTATTGCGGGGTCATCGTCCTGCTGTGGGTGCTCTTCCTGCTGGCCGACGTGCCGGTGGAGCGGCGGCGGGACCTGGACACCTACTACGCGAACACCCCGTTCATGCGCGAGGAGATCCTGCTCTACCTCTGCGCACACGCGGTGGCCTGCCTGATCACCTCGCGGCTGCTGTGGAACTGGGTGCGCGCGGAGGGGCTGGACGCGTGGCTGCGGTGGGGGCTGAAGCTGCTGGGCGCGGGCTACGTACTGAACCTGATCTTCGACGCGACCAAGCTCGTCGCCGTCGCCGCGCGCTGGCTGGGCCGGGACCTGGACTGGCTGAGCACCGATCTGGCGCCGCCGATCGCCGCGATGTCCGCGATCCTGATCGCCGTCGGCTTCATCCTGCCGCACGCCGGCCAGTACGCCCGCGACCGCTGGCGGGTGCGGCTCGCGCACCGTGAACTGCGGCCGCTGTACCTGCTGTTGCGGTCCGCGACCGGCGAGGGCGTGCCGTTCGTGCTGCGGGCGACGCCGGAGCTGCGGCTGACCCGGCGCGAGACGTTCATCCGGGACGTGCTGCTGCCGCTGGCCCGGCACATCGACCCCGCCCTCGGCGCGCGGTCGTACGCCGCCGGACTCGCCCTCGGCCATCCGCCGGAGCGGGCGCGGGCACTGGCGGCGGCGGTCGGCATCCTGGACGCCGTCGGGGCGAAGGCCCGTACGCCGGAACCGGCCGCCGCGGCCTCCGGCCCCGACACCACGAGTCTGCTCCAGGAGATCGGGGCCGTCTCCCGGGCCCTGCGCAGTCCCGAGGACATCGAGGCGGTCCGCGTCCGTGCGGCCGCCGAACCAGCAGAGAGCGTTGCCGTCCATGAGTGAACGCAAGTCCGCCGTCGTGCTCGGCGGCTCCCTCGCCGGTCTGCTCGCGGCCCGCGCGCTCGCGTCGACGGGCGCGCGGGTGACCGTGGTCGAGCGCGACGTGCTGCCGTCGGGGCCCGAGCCGCGCAAGGGGCTGCCGCAGGCCCGGCATGTCCACCAGCTGTGGTCGGGCGGCGCGCGGGCCCTGGAGGAACTGCTGCCCGGCGCGGAGGCCCGGCTGCGGGCGGCCAGGGTGAACCGGGTGCCGATGACGACGGGCATGGTCGCGCTGTCGCCGTACGGCTGGTACCGCCGCTGGGCGGAGTCGGCGTACATGCTGCCCGCCGGGCGCGACCTGCTGGACTGGGTGATCCGCGAACTGGTCCTGTCCGACGGGGACATCGAGCTGCTGGACGGCTCCGAGGCGGTGGCCCCGACCGGTACGGCCGACGCGGTGACGGGCGTACGCGTCCTCGTGCACGGCGAGGAGCGCGCCCTCGCGGCGGACCTCGTGGTGGACGCCACGGGCCGCGCCTCCCGCGCGACGGCCTGGCTGACCGCGCTGGGCCTGCCCGCCCCCGAGCACCGCGAGGTGGACTCCGGCCTGGTGTACGCGAGCCGTCTCTTCCAGGCGCCCCCGGAGGCCGGGAAGGACTTCCCGGTGGTCAACATCGAGCCGGACGTACGGGGTTCGGGAACGGGTCGCGGTGGCGTGCTGATGCCGGTGGAGGAAGGCCGCTGGATGGTCACGCTGTTCGGCACGGCCGAGGACGAACTCCCGCGCACGGCAGCCGACTTCGCCCCCTACGCGCTGACGCGCCTGCGCCACCCCCTGATAGGCGAACTCCTGGCGAACGCCACCCCCCTGACCGACGTCACCCTCACCCGCACCACGGCCAACCGCCGCTGCTACTACGAGCGCATGCCCCACTGGCCGGACAACTTCACCGTCCTCGGCGACGCCCTGTGCGCCCTCAACCCGGTCTACGGCCACGGCATGTCCGTGGCGGCCCGGTCGGCCGTGGCCCTGCGCGAGACGGTGAACCGCCGGGGCGGCCTGGGCACCCCCGCCCTCTCCCGCCACATCCAGAAGGCGGTGGCCCGCACGACGACCGCCGCCTGGGACCTCGCCACCGGCGCCGACGTCTTCTACCCCGACGCCACCCCCACCGGCCCCACCCTCCGCGACCGCCTCCTCGCCCCCTACCTCACCCGTCTCCTCCGCACCGCCACCGGCAACGGCCGAGTGGCCCGCCGGATGACCGACGTGACCTCCCTCCAACGAGGCGCGGAAACCCTCCTGACCCCGAGCATGCTCCTGGCAGCGGCGATGGGCCCCCTGAAACCCCCGCTCACCCAGCCACCGCTGACGACGGAGGAACGGAAGGCGGCGGGGCTGGTGTAGGACGCGCACCGGTCACGGGTCAGAGGGTTCCGTCGGGATCGAAACCCTGGTCGCGCAGTGCCTGGTCGATTCGGGTGCGGTGGGTCTTCTCCCAGTCGTCCAAGGTCTCCGCGGCCTCCTTGGCCAGTTTCGCTCGGGCCGCGGTCAGGGTTTCCGGGGCGCGGGCGGCGGGGACGACGACCACGCCCTCCTCGTCGGCCACGACGATGTCGCCGGGGCCGACCGTGACGCCCGCGCAGCGGATGTCGGTGTTCAGGGGCTCGGCCGCCTTCTTGGTGCCGGGGATCGGGATGACGCCCCGGGCGAAGACGGGGAAGCCCGCGTCGCGGACCTCGGCGAGGTCGCGGATCAGGCCGTCGGCCACGAAGGCGGCCACGCCCCGGCGCTGGGCCACCGCGCAGACGTTGCCCCCGGCCAGGGCGTAGTCGAGGTCGCCCGACTCGACCACGATCACAGAGCCCGGGGCGGCGCGGTAAATCGCGGCGTGGAGCATCAGGTTGTCGCCCGGAGGACAGCGCACGGTGAACGCCGGTCCGGCCACCCGGGGGACCGGCTCCCACAGCGGGCGTATGGACACGTCCATCACCTGCGCGCGGCCGAGGACGTCCGCGAGGGTGGTGGTCGGGATGTCCGTGAAGTCGAGGTCCTGCGGGGTGTTGTGGGCCATGTCTCCCTCGTTCTCTTCAGTCGGTGTTCAGCCGGCTCAGGATGTCCTCCGCCGGTGTCGCCCCCGGCTCACGGCCCGCCGCCGCCGATTCGTCGACCAGCCGCAGTACGGCCTCGTTCGCGGGCGTCGGTACGCCGTGCAGTCGACCCAGGAGGACGAACTCGCCGTTCAGATAGGCCACTTCGGCCGATCCCGCACCCCGCGCCAGGCTCTGCCAGGTCGAACCCAGCGCCGCGCCCCCGTCCGGAGCGGGGCGCGGCTGCACCGACTCCGCCCGCAGCGCGGCCAGTTCGGCGGCGGGGGCGAAGTCGATCCCGGCGGCCCTGAGCACCGCCGTGCCCTCGTCCCGTACCCGGTCGAGCAGTTCGGCCGCCGCGCCGCCCGGCGCGACCGGACCGCACACCGCCTCCACGGTCTGCGCGAGATTCCCCAGCAGCTTGGCGTACTTGAAGCGCGGCACGTCCGCGACGACCGGCGCCCGGAACACCGCGCCCTCCAGATCGGCGGCGATCCGGCGGACGGTGTCGTCGGTGCCGGACGGGTGGCGGCCGAGGACCAGTACGCCGGTGTACGGGGCGGAGGAGGCGGTGACCTCGCCGGGCCGCAGGAAGGTGGACGGCAGGATCACGCACACGCCGTACACCCGGCGGAACAACCGCAGGGCGAGGCGCTCGTTCTCGACACCGTTCTGCGCGCAGAGCAGCGGCAGCAGGTCGCCCGCCGTACCGCCGCCCGCGACCGGACGGCCCGCCCACTGGGCCAGGGCCGCCGCCGTGTGCTGGGTCTTGACGGCCAGGACGAGCACGTCGTCGGGGCGCAGGGACACGTCCTCGGGACCGCCCGCCACCGCGATACGCAGGGTCCGGGTGCCCTCGGGCGTGGTGAACCGCAGACCGTGCTCCCGCAGCGCGGCACCGTGCGCGCCGCGCGCCACCAGAACGACCTCGTGACCGGCCTCGTACAGCCGCGCCCCGACCGAGCCGCCGACCGCACCGGCCCCGACGACCACGTAACGCATCGCATTCCCCCCGTGTCTCACCCGTATCCTCGTGTCTCACGGCTCAACAGGCCAGACGGCGCCGGAATTTCTCACCGATCTCGTACCGGCGGCGCGCGGAATCCGTGATCCGTTACGAAGTCACCCGCTTCAACCTGCCCCGTTCTGGGCACCGTCCCCCTAACCGGCGCTCGCCGCCGGCAACGGGAGGAGGGCGTCATGGAACGTCGTATCCGGGTACGGGTCAGCCGTCGCCCCGCGGCACCGCGGGGGCAGGAGATCGACCGCAGGACGCCGTCGGGGCGCATCCTGCCGTACTGAGTGCCGTACCAAGGGTCATACCGAGTGCCGTACCAAGGGCCTGACCAAGTGCCCGACCGACTGCCGAATTGAGCCGCCCGCCCCCGAACGCCGTCAGGCGGCGAGGGGGTTGAGGACCAGCGGGGCGATCCGCCCCTCCAGCATGGCGCCGAGACCCTGTACGGCGCACACGTCCGGCCGCTCCGCGATGTGCACCGGAACTCCCGTGGCGTCGCGGAGCATCTGGTCGAGGCCGGGCAGCAGGGCCGAGCCGCCGACCATCATGATCCCCCGGTCGGCCAGGTCCGCCACGAGGTCGGGCGGGCACTCGCGCAGCACCTTGCCGATGCCGTCGAGGACCGCCAGGAGCGGGGTGTGGATCGCGTCGCGCATCGCGGCGGTGTCCACCCGGACGCTGCGGGCGAGCCCGGTCGCCACGTCACGGCCGTGGATCTCGGTGGTCACGGGCCCCTGCGGGGTCAGCCCGTTGTCGGAGAGGGCGATCTGGAGCGGCCGTACGGACTGGCTGGGCAGCAGCAGTTCGTGTTCGTGCCGCAGGTGCTGCACGATCGCCCGGTCCACCGCCTCGCCGCCCACCGGAATGCGCTCGGCGGTGACGATGGAGCCGAGGGAGAGCACCGCGACCTGCGTGGCCGCCGCCCCGCACACCATGATCATGGACGCCTCGGGCCGCTCCACCGGCAGCCCGCACCCCACGGCGGCCGCGATGAGCGTGTCCACCAGCTCCACGCGCCGCGCGCCGAGCCCGACCAGCGTCTCGATCGTCGCCCGCTGGGCCAGCGGGTCGGCCTCGTGCGGGGTGCAGGCCGCCGCGCGCAGCCGGGGCTTGCGGCGCAGCGCGCGCCGCATCTTGTCGCCGAGCAGATGCCGCAGCATCCGCTGGGCCATGTCGATGTCGACGACCGTGCCGCCGGACACGGGCCGTACGACGCGGATGTAGGACGGCGTCCGCCCGGTCATCTGCTCCGCGAACTCACCGACCGCGATGAGCGCGCCGGTCCGGGTGTTCACGGCCGCCACCGAGGGCTGGTCCACGACGAGTCCGGCGCCCTTCACATACACGCGGGTACGCGCCGCCCCCAGGTCGACGGCGACGTGGCAGCGGCGCAACTGCTCCAGGCTGACGGTCACGGCGGTTCCTCCCGAGTGCGATGCGCAGGCCATGGAGGTCCGCCCGGTCCGAGCGGGCCCCACTTGGAATCCTGCGGGGGCCCGGCACCGGGTGCCTTCTGGAGGGGGCCGGGCGGGGTGCCGCTGAACGGGGGGTTCCGCGCGACGCGCCGGGCGGGGTCCAGGACAACGGCGTCGCGGGTCGCCATGAACAGGCGTTCAGGAACCCGCCCCCAGCGACCGCTTCATCACCTTGCCCATGTCGTTGCGGGGCAGCGCGGACAGCAGCCGCAGCACCCTCGGCCGCTTGTGCGGCGCCAGCCGCCGGGCCACATGGGAGGCCAACTCCTCCAGCGAGGGCGGCGACTGAGGGTCCGCCGGTACGACCCAGGCGACCACGCGCTCGCCCAGATCCGGGTCCGGCTCCCCCGTCACCGCCGCCTCCCGCACGGAGTCCAGCTCAAGGAGCGCATTCTCGATCTCGCCCGCCCCGATCTTGTAACCGCCGCTCTTGACGAGATCGGTGGCCTTGCGGCCGACGATGCGGACGTACCCGTCGGCGTCCCGCACCGCCACGTCACCGGTGCGGAACCAGCCGTCGGCCGTGAACGCGGCGGCCGTCGCGTCGGGCCGGTTCAGATACCCGGTGAACAGGTTCGGGCCGCGCACCTGGATCTCGCCCACGCTCTCCCCGTCGAGCGCGGTCACCTCCGTGCCGTCGTCCTCCACGAGACGCAGCTCCACGCCGGGCAGCGGCACGCCCACGGTGCCGGGGCGGGCCTCGCCGTCCGCGCGGACACTGGTGTTCATCAGGGTCTCGGTCATGCCGTACCGCTCAAGGACCCGGCGCCCGGTCGCCGCCGCGATCCGCTCGTGGTCGTGCACGGGCAGCGCGGCCGAGCCGGAGACCAGCAGCCGGGCCCCGGCGAGCGCCTTGGCCAGCTCGGCGTCGCCGGGCAGCGCCTCGGCCAGGCGGTGGTACATCGTCGGCACCCCGAACAGCATGGTCGCGCCCGACCGCAGCTCGCGGGCCACGCCCTCGGGGTCGAACCTGCCCAGGTGCCGGACCTCGCCGCCGCGCCGCAGCGGGCCGAGGACGCCCAGGACGAGTCCGTGCACATGGAAGAGGGGCAGCGCGTGGGTCAGCACGTCGTCCCCGGTCCACTGCCAGGCGTCGGCCAGCGCGTCCAGGGTGGTGGTGAGGGCGCGGCGCGGGAGGACGGCGCCCTTGGGCGGGCCCGTGGTGCCGGAGGTGTAGACGACGAGCGCCGGGTCCTCGTCGTCGTACGCGTCGTACGCGTCCTCCGGGACGGTGCCGGTGGCGTACGCGTCCACCTCCAGGAGGGGCAAGTCACGTACGCCTGACGGCAGTTCGGCACCCGGAGCCGCGAGCAGCAGGCTCGGCGCGCTGTCCGCCAGGATGTGCGCCAGCTCCCGCTCGCCCGACTTCGGGTTGAGCGGTACGGCGGCCACCCCGGCGAGCAGCGCCCCGGTCACCGCGACGGCGGTCTCCAGCTCGGGCGTGGCCCACACGGCGACCCGCCCCGCCCCCCGCAGCCGGGCGGCGAGGGCGCCGGAGGCGGCGGCGAGCCCGGCGTAGGTCAGCGACCGTGGGCCGAAGCGGAGGGCGGAGCGCTCCGCCGCCGCCGGGGACGACAGGGCCGGGAACAGGGAGGACACGCCACGCACTCCTTCACCACGGGGGACGCGCTGGGGGGCGCGCCACGAGAGACGCCCCACAGGGGACGACCCCACCTACCTACCCCGGCCGGACCGCTCAGACCCGCCGGGTCCGCCGCAGAACCCGCACGGCGGGCCAGGACACCAGCGCCGTGAAGCCCCACATCACGATGACCGTGATCAGCCAGTCGGTGAACCCGAACTCCGCGTCGTAGCCGAAGGCCGTGAACAGCAGGGAGACCAGCGCCGAGAGGCCGCCGAACAGGCCGAAGAGGATCAGTACGACCGTCTGGAGAGCGGTGCGCCGGATCGGCGCGGGGCGTCCGGAATCACCGGAGCCGGCGGCCGCCGGGGTCGCGGGGCTCTCCGGCCTCGGGACCTGCTGCCTCGGCGGCAGCGGGACGACGGCGGCGCGCGGCACGGACCCGTCGATGCCCGCCATGGCGGCCGCGTCGACGCCGTGGAGCGTGGGCTCGACCTCGACGACCATGCCGTCGGTGCCGATGAGCCGCCGTCCGCCGTCGGGCCAGGCGAGCATCGCGGCGCACTCCCCGTACCGCACCGTCGCCACGCACTCCGGGCCGCTCCCGTGCGGACCCTTCACGCTGACGCCGTCGGCGCCGATGACGAGCGTCGACCCGCCCGCGCCCAGCTCGGCGAACTTCCGCCCGGTCACGGTGTACGGCGAGGTGGTGGGCGCCGCCGTGTACCCGGCCCAGTCGGCCGAGAGGCCGCCCGGCACCTGCATGAGGGCCGTCGCGGCGGCCTCCAGGGCGACCGCGTGGACCTGGTGGAGGGTGACGGCCGCCAGCTCGGCGCTCAGCTCCGCCGGAGTCCGCACCGGGAGGCCCGCGAGCAGGTCCTCGGCGAGCGCGGGCAGCCGCCGCGCGGCGGCGTCGGGCGCGGCGAGCGCCGACTCGTACCGGCCGCGCACCACGTCCAGGGCGGCCTGGTCGATCCGGCCCGCCTGGAATCCGGCGAGCACGTCGACGAACCCGCCGAGCACCGCGTCCTGCTTGGCGGGCAGCGCGTCGGCGAAGGCGGTCAGGACCGCGTAGCCGTCGCGCCGGGGGAGGTAGTCGGTGGCCGCCGTGTACGAGTAGCCGCCCTCCTGACGCAGGGCGCGGGTGAGTTCGCGCTCCAGGATGCCCGCGTACAGCCGGGCGGCGGCCGTGTCGGTGACGACGGCGTCGAGCAGCACGCCGCCCTTGCCGTCGGAGAAGTAGGCAGGGGTCTGCGGCAGCGCGGAGGTGACGGCGGGCATCGGGTGCCGCCCGCCCTCGGGCAGCCCGAGCGACAGGCCGGCCGGCATCCGCTCGCCCGCGATCCACAGCACGGCGTTGCCCCGGGTGAACCAGGTCCACGCCCAGTCGCGTACGGCGTCCGGGCCGAGGTCGCGCACGCCCCACTCGGGGTAGCTGGCCAGGCCGTACCCCTGTGCGCCGTAGCGCCAGAGCGGGAGTTGGGGCGAGGAGCGGCGGGACTCCTCGGTGCGCAGGATCTCCTTCTCGGTCTCCAGGCGCTCCATGGGCAGTTCGCGCAGGGAGGCGGCGACGGTGTGGAGGTACGTCGTCACCTCGTGCTCGGCGCCCTCGATGGAGAAGTGGGTGAACGCCGACTTGGTCTCGCCGTTGAAGTGGTAGTCGCTCACGCCGAGCCGGTGCAGGGCGAGGTGCTCGACCAGGTGGGTCACACCGGTGCGGGCCAGCGTCTCGTCGGCGACTCCGACGCGGAAGACCAGCCCGGCGCGCAGAGGCCCGGGGGTCTCGGCGAAGAGCGTGGGTATGCCGTCGACCTCGGTGTGGAGGAGGGGGGTCTGGAGGTTCATGTCCGGATCTCTTGGGGCTGGTCGGTCTTCGGGGTACCGCGGAGTTCGGGAGCGCGGTGTTCGGGTACCGCTCAGCCCTTGGACAGGGCGGCGTTGCGGTGCCTGATGTAGGAGTCCGCGGCGTTCACGCCGTCCAGCTCGACCCACGGGTACTCGGCGGCGAGGTTGTTCAGCGAGCGGAAGCAGGCGGCGGCGCGCGGGTGGTCACCGATCAGGGAGAACATCGCGGCGAAGTAGCCCTGGACGGTGACCCATTGGTAGTCGGGCCGGAAGTACGGGCTCAGCGTGGACCGTTCGGCGGCCTCGACCAGCTCGGCATGCACCTCCGGGCGGCGCAGGTACTCCTGCCGCTCGCGCGCCTTCAGCGAGACCCAGTGCTCCATGTGGACCTCGGCCACCATGCCGCCGCTCAGCGAGCCCTCGGGAGCGTTGGTCAGGCACTCGCGCGCGAAGGCGTGCGCCGCCTCCCAACTGCCGCTCCACTTGGGGCACAGCTGCTGGAGCAGCCGGGCCTGGCCGGTGATGTGGTGCGGGTGGACGGCGGACAGCCGGTCGTACCGGCGGCGCGCCTCGGCCTGGCCCAGCTGCAGCCCCTTCGCGGTGGTCAGGCGCTCCGCCCAGGCCGCGTCGAACGTCGGGTCGAGCGCGGTCGCCCGGATCAACGCCTGTTCGGCCAGCCGCAGATGGGCGTGCAGGCCCTCGAACTGCTTGCGGCTGACGTGCTTCGCGGAGGCGGCGGTGCGTATCTCCCAGCCGATCTTCACCTCGCGGGCGCCGAGCACGGTGAGCGCGAGCACGTCGTCCGGCGTGGCGGCCAGGACCTGGCGCATCCACTCCTCGGTCCCGCGCACCTCGGCCAGGATGCCGACCGCGAAGCTGCGGTTGGTCCCCTGCGGCAGCCCGTCGACGTACCCGCGCACGGACGCCCAGTCCCGCGCGGCCGCCACCTGCCGCAGCCAGGCGGCTTCGGGGTGGGCCGACACGATGTCGAAGTCGGGGCGCGCCAGACGGGACGCGAAAGAGCCGGGTGTGTGCTGCATGTGCGGATCGTAAGCGGAAGGTATGACAAGGGGGCGGCCGGGGGACTTGCGACGGGCCCCCCGGCTCCACGGGGACGGCCGTCAGGCCGCCCGCCCGGCCCCCGGTACCGCGTCCGCGACCACGCAACCGATGTTGTCGGGCCCGCCCGCCGCGTTCGCCGCGTCGATCAGCGCCTCGACGGCGTCGGCGGGTCGGGATGCCGCGGCGAGGAGTTCCGCGATCCGCTCGTCCGTTACGACGCCGGTCAGCCCGTCCGAGCAGAGCAGATACCGGTCCCCGGCCCGCGCCTCCTGGAGCCGCAGCTCGGGCACGGGGACGGTGGCGCCGCCAAGTGCCTTGAGCAGCAGGGAGCGTTGGGGGTGGACGGCGGCCTCCTCGGGGGTGAGCCGTCCCTCGTCCAGCAGGGACTGGACGACGCTGTGGTCGTGGGTGACGCGGAACAGCTCGCCGTCGCGCAGGAGATAGGCGCGCGAGTCGCCGATGTGGACGAGGGCGAGCCGGGAGCCGGTCCGGAGCAGCGCGGTCAGGGTGGCGCCGGAGCCGTCGGCGCCGTCGCCGCCGTCCCCGAGGTCCCGTATCGCCTCGTTCGCGCCGCGCACCGCGTCCTCCAGGAGGTTCAGCACACTGCCCGCGCGGAGTTCCTCCGCCTCGTCGAGGAAGCGGAGCGCTTCCACGGCGGCGCCGCTCGCGGGTGCCCCGGCGGGGCCGAACCCGTCGGCCACGGCGAGGAGCCGTCGCCCGGCGTACACGGTGTCCTGGTTGACGGTGCGGACGTGCCCGCGGTCGGCGCGGGCTGCGTAACGGAGTTCCAGCATGTCGGTGTGGTCCCTTCCGGACTCGGCGGTCAACTGGTCCACGAGGAACGCGGCGAGATCCCGCCGCGCGGCCGTCTCCGCCTCGACGCGGGCCCAGTACGCCCGGACCTCGCGCGCCGCGTCCGCCCCCTCCAGAGCGCTCACGGCACGGATCTCCGTGAGCGGCATCCCGAGCCTGCGCAGCCACGCCACGAGCCGGGCGCGCTCCAACTGGCTTACGGCGTAGTAGCGGTAGCCGGTGTCCGGGTCCACTCGGGCGGGCCGCAGCAACTCCAGTTCGTCGTACAGTCTGAGCGCCTTGGGCGACAGCCTGCTCGCCCGCGCGAAGGCGCCGATCGTCAGCAGTTCCATGCGAACTCCGCCTCCGTGGACTGGTGTTCCTCGCTTCCCCACCGATGCTGGGGCTTCCCCGAAGGTGAAGGTCAACAGGGCTGTCCCGGTTTCCGCGCGGTTGCTAGCCTCGCCGTTGATCGAATTGCCGTACGACAGGACGCCCGCCGTGCCCCGCATCGCCCTCGCCACCTACGACGCGACGAACGGTCCCGCCCGGGACACCGATCTGCCCGATCTGGTACGGGAGTTGAGGGAGGCGGGCGCCGACGCGGAGAGCCGTTTCTGGGACGACCCGGACACGGACTGGGCCTCGTACGACCTCGTCCTCGTCCGCTCGACCTGGGACTACGCCTGGCGCACCGCCGAGTTCGCGGCCTGGGTGGACCGGGTGGACGCGACGGCCCGGCTGCTCAACCCGGCCGAGGTGATCCACTGGAACTGCGACAAGCGGTACGTGGGCGATCTCGCGGCGGCGGGGGTCCGCACGGTGCCGACCCGGTACATCGCCCCCGGCTCCCCGGCCGAGCTGCCCTCGGACTACGAGTACGTGATCAAGCCCGCCTCGGGCGCGGGCGCCCGTTACGCCGCCCGCTACACCCCGGCCGAACAGGACGTGGCCGTACGGCACGTGGCCCGCCTGCACACCGAGGGCCTCACCGCCATGGTCCAGCCGTACATGCGCGCCGTGGACACCGGCGGCGAACGCGCCCTCCAGTACTTCGGCGGCCGGCTGCTCCACGCCAGCCGCAAGGGCGCGGTCCTGACCCCGGGCACGGCGTACGACGCCCCGCGCACCCCGCACCCCGGCCTGGAGCCGTGGCAGCCGACCGAGGCCGAACTCGCGGTCGCGCAGTCGGCGTTGGCGGCGGTGCCGGGCGGTCCGGACCGTCTCCTCTACGCCCGTGTGGACCTGGTGGACGGCGAGGACGGTCTGCCCCGGCTGATGGAACTGGAGCTGGTGGAGCCGAACCTGTTCCTGTTCCTGCACCCGGAGTCGCTGCCGGAGGTGGCGCGGGAGATCATCGCGGCCGCGTCCTGAGGACGGTGGGCGGTCGGGCGGTCAGTCCCGCAGGGCCGTGCGCTGGAGCAGCCCCCAGGTGAACTCGGCGGCGACCTCGTGGGGCGTCCCGTCCCGGTCGGGGGCGGTGAAGACGAGCGCCTGCCGGGTCGGCGCGGTGCTCTGCACGGGCCGTACGGGCGCGAAGGCCCTGGCGACCTCGTCCAGCGTGTACGACCAGCCGGTGAGGTCCTCCAGCGTGCGCGGCAGCGGAACGGCCGCCTCGGGCCGCCGCACCAGCCACTCGGTGAGTACGGCCCCGCCCTCCCCCACCAGCACCTCGAACCGCAGATCCGGCCACAGCGACAGCCCCCACTGCCACGCCTCGCACGCCATGCCGCCCACTTCCCGCGCCTCGACCACCTCGGGCGCCCCCAGCACCACCCGGTAACGCTCCGCCGCCGACCGCCACTTCCCCGACCGCGCCATCGCCTGCCACCGCCGGTTGACCTCCCGCATCTCGGTCAACGACACCCCGAGCCGCAACCGGGCGTCCTCCGCCAACTCGGGATGATGATCGGCCAGCCGCCGCAGCAGCACGAGCTGAAAATCGAGATCCATGGGGCCATGCTGCCGCGCCCGACGCGAACTGCCGGGCAACTCACCCGGAGGAACGAGCCGCGACGCCTGCCCCCCCCTCAGCACCGACTCGCACGCGCTCAGCCCCCGAGCTCCTCGATCAGCCCGCTCACGCGCCCCCGTATCTCGTCCCGGATCGGCCGGACCGCCTCCACCCCCTGACCCGCCGGGTCGGGCAGCTGCCAGTCCAGGTACCGCTTGCCGGGGAAGTACGGGCAGGTGTCGCCGCAGCCCATGGTGATCACCACGTCGGAGGTCCGGACGGCCTCGGGGGTGAGGATCTTGGGGGTCTCGGCGGAAATGTCGATGCCGACCTCGGCCATGGCCTGGACGACGGCCGGGTTGACGGTGTCGGCGGGGGCGGACCCGGCGGAGCGGACCTCGATGCGGCCCTGGGTCAGGTGAGCGAGGAAGGCGGCGGCCATCTGGGAGCGGCCGGCGTTGTGCACGCAGACGAACAGCACGGAGGGGACGGAGGAGTGGGACACAGGTGTTCCTTCGAGGGGGTCAGGGGCGGGCGACGGCGGAATCGTGCGCGGCACGCGGCGGGACGACGTCCCGGGCGGCGGGCGACGGGCGCCCGAACAGCGCGGCGGCCAGCGCGACACCGACCGCCGTACCGGCGAACTGGGCGCCGATGAAGGGCAGTACGGAGGCGGGCGCGATACCCGCGAAGGAGTCGGTGAAGGCCCGGCCGACCGTGACGGCCGGGTTGGCGAAGCTGGTGGAGGAGGTGAACCAGTATGCCGCGCCGATGTACGAGGCGACCGCGACCGGCGCGACGTGCGCGCGCCCGGTGCGGGTGAGGCCGAGGATCAACAGGACGAGTCCGGCCGTGGCGACGACCTCGCTCAGCCACAGATGCGCGCCCCAGCGCGCGTGCCCGGACCACCGCACCAGCTGCTCCGCGAACACCGCGTTGGCGAGTACGGCGCCGCCGATCGCCCCCGCGACCTGCGCCGTGACGTAGACGGCCACCTGGCGCAGCCGCGAGGCCCCCTCCCGGCGCCCGGTCCACCAGGCCGCCAGCGTGACCGCCGGGTTGAAGTGGGCGCCGGAGACGGGCCCGAGCAGCGTGATCAGGACACCCAGACCGAATACGGTCGCCAGCGAGTTGGCCAGGAGCTGCACGCCGACGTCCCGGGACAGCTCGGTCGCCTGGATGCCGGAGCCGACCACGACCGCGACGAGCGCCCCCGTCCCGACGAACTCCGCGGCGGCTCGGCGGGCGAGCGGGGCCTCGTCCGTCACCGGGAGGTCCCCGGCGCCTGGAGCAGGGAGGAGAGCCGGGCCAGGGCGGCGGGCAGCACCCAGTAGTAGACCCAGGTGCCGCGCCGCTCCGAGCCGACGAGGCCGGCCTCGCGGAGCACCTTCAGATGGTGGGAGATCGTCGGCTGGGACACCTCGAACGGCCCGGTCAGGTCGCAGACACACGCCTCCCCGCCCTCGTGCGAGGCGATCAGCGACAGCAGCCGCAGCCGCACCGGGTCCGACAGGGCCTTGAACATCCGGGCCAGGTCGACGGCGGCCTCCTCGCCCAGCGGCTCCCGCACCAGCGGTGAACAGCACACGCCGGTGTCGTCCCGCATTCCGGTGTCGTCCTGCCCCAGCACGACGAGCTCAGATTTCGACATGCGTCTATGTTGACACTCATCGAATCAACAAGGCAAGCTCGCCATATCGACATCCGTCGAAACAAGACCTCGGACAGGGAGACCGTCATGTCCCGTGTTCAGCTCGCTCTGCGCGTCGCCGACCTCGAAGGCTCCGTCGCTTTCTATTCGCGCCTCTTCGCCACCGAACCGGCCAAGCGCCGCCCCGGCTACGCGAACTTCGCCCTCACCGAGCCCCCGCTCAAGCTCGTCCTCATCGAGGGCGAGCCGGGCGAGGACACCCGCCTGGACCACCTCGGCGTCGAGGTCTCCAGCACGGAGGAGGTGACCGCCGCGGCCGCCCGTCTCCAGGACTCCGGCCTCACCACCCTGGAGGAGACCGACACCTCCTGCTGCTACGCCCTCCAGGACAAGGTCTGGGTCCACGGACCCGGCAAGGAGCCGTGGGAGGTGTACGTCGTGAAGGCCGACGCGGACACACGCGACAAGAGCACCGCCGCCCCGGCGGCCGGATGCTGCGGCACCTGACGAGCCCTCAGCGACTCTCCGCGACGGCCACCCGCCCCGACCGCAGGGAGGTGCGCCCCCGGGTCGGACTGCAGAGGCCCACCGCGAGGGCGAGAAGGGAGTCGTCCGAGGTCACATGGAAGCCGTACTCGGCGAGCAGGGAGGCCATCCGCCGGGGCTTCCACAGGGAGCGCCAGGGTTCGCCCGCCATGACGGCGCTGCCGAGGAGGCGGGCCAGGAGGCGGCCTGCGGCGGCTTTGACCGAGGGCGACTGGTAGTTGAGGACGAGGGTGCTGCCGGGGGCCGTCCGGGCGGCGAGGGCGGACAGGGTGGCGCGGACCTGGTCGCGGGTCAGATAGGGGACGACGCCTTCCCAGAGCCAGACGGTCGGCAGGGCGGGATCGTGACCGGCGGCGTCCAGCGCGGCACCGAGGTCGTCCGTGGCGAAGTCGACCGGGGTGAAGCGTACGGAGCGGGCGGTGGTCTCCGGCGCGGCCTCGGCCAGGCGGGCGCGTTTGTCCTGCTGGGAGGCGGGGTGGTCGACCTCCCAGACGTCGGTCTCCGCCAGCTCGGTCAGCCGCCAGGCACGCGTGTCGAGACCCGCGCCGAGAATCACGAGCCGGCCGGCGACACGGGCGCGCAGGGCGTCGTCGATCGCGACGGTACGCGGCACGACCACCTCGGCACAGGCCCGCACACTCTCGTACACCGTGCGGGCCCGCCAGCCCTCCGGCGGCATCCCCGCGCGCACCTCGTCCACGGCCTCCCGCTCCGCCGCGCGCAGCAGCCGTACCGCCACCGCATCACCGAAGCGCCCCACGGCGAACCTGCCGTCCGCCGCCGCCCGCCCCTGACAGACCAGCACCGCCGTCCGGCTGGCGGCGCGCTCGTTCTCGCTCATGGGGCTCCATTCAACATCACCCCGAAAAGCGAGAAGGCCCCTCCGGGAGGGAGGGGCCCGCGTCGTCCCGCAGGTGAGAACGTTCCTGCAGTACGGCCTTGTTGGTGGGGCGGGTGGGACTCGAACCCACGGCCGACGGATTATGAGTCCGCTGCTCTAACCGGCTGAGCTACCGCCCCTCGCGGCGTGTCGCGTACATGTGTGCGCGCCGTCTGCCGCAGCATAGCCGCTCATACGATCTCCTGCTTCGGATGGTCGGCTTCCGCGCTGCTTCCTGACCTTGAGGACTTCGCCCAGGCCAGAGCGGTTCCCACGGACATGAAAAAGGACCCCCAAGGGGTCCTCGTTCAGCGCGCTCCCCCGACTGGACTCGAACCAGTAACCTGCCGGTTAACAGCCGGCTGCTCTGCCAATTGAGCTACAGGGGATCGAAGCTCCCCCGACTGGACTCGAACCAGTAACCTGCCGGTTAACAGCCGGCTGCTCTGCCAATTGAGCTACAGGGGATCGCTTCGTCTGCATCGAACGCATCCACCTGGGTATTCGCCAGGGGGCGGGCGGTCGCTGCGACACATACATTAGCGCAAGCAGGGGGGTGCTCCGCCAATCGGTACCCCTCGGCCCCCACACAGCACCATGAATCCGGGCAGGAACTACGGAAGGGAAGGGTGGCCGCCATGCGCTATCGGCTCACGTTCGTCGCCGGACTGGCCGTCGGCTACGTGCTCGGCACGCGGTCCGGGCACGAGCGGTACGAGCAGATGAAGAAGGCCGCTCGCGGGATCGCGCAGAACCCGGCCGTGCGCAACACCGCCGAGACCGCCGCCCACCAGGGCCGCGTCTACGCCGGCAAGGCGCTGCACACGGTCGGCGAGAAGGTCGGCGAACACGTCCCCGAACCGGTCGCCCAACGCGTCCGCTCCCTCCGCGAGCGCAACGGCCACACCCGGACGGAGGACGACTGGGGCACGAGCAACACGTAGCCCTCGGCAGGGGGCCCGGCCGTGTACCACCTCGGCACCGACCCCATTCCCCTCGCCGCCCGGAGCCCGGGCCCACCCTCGGGGGACAGGGCCCGGGCCCACTCATGCGGCCACCCGTCCGGGTGCAGCAAGGCTGCCACCCCGCCCCCGGCGCCGCCGACCTCGGCCTGCCCGGACCCCGGGCAGCCGCCCCGGCTCGATCGCGGCAGGGCCCCTTGCCCGTGCCTCACCGCCGGCTCCGAAGGGCTACCGCCACGCGCTGCTCGCCCACCGGGACGGCGCGGCCGTCGTCGGCGGGACGTACGCGCCGGAGCCCGCCACACTCACCCTCGCGGAGA
>NZ_JBEZXY010000008.1:0-169827 GCF_040638245.1 Streptomyces sp. NPDC026659
GGTCGTCTTCTGGGAACGCGTCATCGGCGAGATCAACCGCGCCGACCCCGACGTCCTCTTCCTGGCCGAGGCGTTCACCCGCCCCGCGATGATGCACACCCTCGCGCAGATCGGCTTCCAGCAGTCCTACACGTACTTCACGTGGCGGAACGACAAGCAGGAACTGACCGAGTACCTCACCGAGTTGTCGGGTGAGGCGGCCGCCCATATGCGGCCCAACTTCTTCACCAGTACCCCGGACATCCTGCCCGCCCATCTCCAGCAGGGCGGCCGCCCCGCCTTCGAGGCGCGGGCCGTCCTGGCGGCCACGCTTTCCCCGGCCTGGGGCATCTACAGCGGCTACGAGCTGTGTGAGAACCAGGCGTTGAAGCCGGGCGGCGAGGAGTACCTCGACTCGGAGAAGTACCAGCTCAAGCCCCGCGACTGGGAGGCGGCCGCCCGCGAGGGCCGCACCATCGCCCCACTGATCACCCGGCTCAACGACATCCGTCGCCGGCATCCCGCGCTACAGCGCCTGCGGAATCTCCGCTTCCATCAGACCGACAACGACTCCGTGCTCGCCTACAGCAAGAGCACGGGGACGGACACGGTCATCGTGGTCGTCAACCTCGACCCGCACCACACCCAGGAGGCCACGGTCTCGTTGGACATGCCGCAACTCGGCCTGGACTGGAACGACGCCCTGTCCGTACACGACGAACTGACAGGCGAGACCTACCACTGGGGCCGGACCAACTACGTCCGTCTCAGCCCCGGCCACGCACCCGCGCACGTACTGCACGCCGCCGGGCGGGCGACGCCACAGATCGGAGGGCCTTCAGCGTCATGACCGTGAACGAACCCGTGCCGGACACTTTTGAGGACACCCCCGCCCGGGACCGCGACCCGGAGTGGTTCAAGCGCGCCGTCTTCTACGAGGTCCTGGTCCGCTCCTTCCACGACAGCGACGGCGACGGCATCGGCGACCTCAAGGGCCTCACCGCCAAGCTGGACTATCTCCAGTGGCTCGGCGTCGACTGTCTGTGGCTGCCGCCGTTCTTCAAGTCCCCGCTGCGTGACGGCGGTTACGACGTGGCCGACTACACGTCGGTGCTGCCGGAGTTCGGGGACCTCGCGGACTTCGTCGAGTTCGTGGACGCCGCCCACCAGCGCGGGATGCGCGTCGTCATCGACTTCGTCATGAACCACACGAGCGATCAGCATCCGTGGTTCCAGGAGTCCCGCAAGGACCCCGAAGGCCCGTACGGCGACTACTACATGTGGGCCGACGACGACAAGCAGTACCAGGACGCGCGGATCATCTTCGTGGACACCGAGGTCTCCAACTGGACCTTCGACCCGGTGCGCGGCCAGTACTTCTTCCACCGCTTCTTCTCGCACCAGCCCGACCTGAACTACGAGAACCCGGCCGTCCAGGACGAGATCCTGGCCGCGCTCAAGTTCTGGCTGGACCTGGGCATCGACGGGTTCCGCCTCGACGCGGTGCCGTACCTCTACGCCCAGGACGGCACCAACTGCGAGAACCTGCCCGCCACGCACGAGTTCCTCAAGCGCGTCCGGCGCGAGATCGACACCCAGTACCCCGACACCGTGCTGCTGGCGGAGGCGAACCAGTGGCCGGAGGACGTCGTCGACTACTTCGGCGACTACCAGGCGGGCGGCGACGAATGCCACATGGCGTTCCACTTCCCCGTCATGCCGCGCATCTTCATGGCCGTACGCCGTGAGTCCCGCTACCCGGTCTCCGAGATCCTCGCCAAGACACCCTCGATCCCGTCGAGTTGCCAGTGGGGCATCTTCCTGCGCAACCACGACGAACTGACCCTGGAGATGGTCACCGACGAGGAACGCGACTACATGTGGGCCGAATACGCGAAGGACCCGCGTATGCGCGCCAACATCGGCATCCGCCGCCGCCTCGCACCCCTGCTCGACAACGACCGGAATCAAATCGAGCTGTTCACCGCCCTGTTGCTCTCCCTCCCCGGCTCGCCGATCCTCTACTACGGCGACGAGATCGGCATGGGCGACAACATCTGGCTCGGCGACCGCGACGCCGTCCGCACCCCCATGCAGTGGACCCCCGACCGCAACGCGGGCTTCTCTCCCTGCGACCCCGGCCGGCTCTACCTCCCCACAATCATGGACCCGGTGTACGGCTACCAGGTCACCAACGTGGAAGCCTCGATGTCGTCCCCGTCGAGCCTGCTGCACTGGACCCGCCGGATGATCGAGATCCGCAAGCAGAACCCCGCCTTCGGGCTCGGCACCTACACCGAACTGCCGTCCTCCAACCCGGCGGTCCTCGCGTTCCTCCGCGAGTACGGCGACGACCTGGTGCTGTGCGTGCACAACTTCTCCCGGTTCGCACAGCCCACCGAGCTCGATCTGCGGGCCTACGACGGGCGTCACCCGGTCGAGCTGATCGGCGGGGTGCGCTTCCCGGCGATCGGTGAACTGCCCTATCTGCTGACCCTCGCGGGCCACGGCTTCTACTGGTTCCGGCTCACCCGAGTCGCATCCCGCATCGGCCGCCGCCGCTGAGCGCCGGACGCCGAGGAAAGGACGCGTCACCATGCCGAAGACCATCACCCTCTCCCCCCGCGCCGCGCTCGACGCGGGACGGCGGCCGGCCTCGCTGCGCGGCCTGCTGCTCGAATGGCTGCCCGAACAGCGCTGGTTCGCGGGAAAGGACCGGCCCGTCACCGATCTGACGGTGCTGTCCATGACCGAGCTGTTCCCGGGCTGTCTGCATCTGCTGGTGAACGCCTCGCACGCGCCGCTGCCCACCCCGGGCGGCACTCCCCCGCCCGGCGACTGCTACCAACTCCTGCTCGGCCTGCGGGAGGAGATGGCGCCGCGCCTGGAGCGGGCCTTCATCGGGCGCGCCGAGGAGGGGCCGTTCAAGGGCCTCGCCGTCTACGACGCGCTGCACGATCCGCGCTCGGCGCATCTGCTCCTGGAGCGGCTGCGCCGCCCCGGCCAGGCGGGCCCGCTGCGCTTCGAGACGGACCCGGCCGCGCGGGTACCGGGCGGTCTGGCACCCCGGCTGCTGACCGCCGAGCAGTCCAACTCCTCGATCGTGTACGGCGATGCGTACATCCTGAAGGTGTTCCGCCGTATCCAGCCGGGCGTCAACCCGGACCTGGAGGTGCCGAGCGCGCTGACCACGCAGGGCTGCGCGCGGGTGCCCGCGCCGGTGGCCTGGTTCAGCACGACGAGCCCGCAGCCCGCGACGCTGGGCGTGCTCCAGCCGTTCCTGCCGGACGCCGCGGACGGGTGGACGCTGGCGCTGCGCGCGCTGGCCGACGGCCACGACTTCACCGCCGAGGCACGGGAGCTGGGCAGCGCCATGGCCGACGTGCACCTGGCGCTCGCCCAGGCGTTCCCGCCGGCCGGGCCCGGCGAGCGGGGCCGCACGGCGGAGCAGATGTGCGCGCGGCTGGACGCCGCCGCGCGCGCCGTACCCGGGCTGCTGCCCCATGTGCCGGGGCTGCGGGCCGCGTTCGCGGCGCTGGCCTCGTGCGACTCGGGGCCGCCGGTGCAGCGGGTGCACGGCGATCTGCACCTCGGCCAGGTGCTGCGGGCCGGGCGCGACTGGTTCGTGATCGATTTCGAGGGTGAGCCGTCCCGTCCGCTGGACGAACGGCGTGCCCCGCAGTCCCCGGTGCGTGACATCGCCGGGATGCTGCGCTCCTTCGACTACGCGGCCCGGCAGCGCCGCCCCTGGCGACCCGAATGGGCGCAGCGCTGCCGGGACGCGTTCTGCGCGGGCTACGCGGCCCGCGCCGGGTGGAACCCATGCGAGAAGCACGCGCTGCTGCGCGCGCACGAGACGGACAGGGCGGTGTACGAGGTGCTGTACGAGGCGAGACACCGGCCGGACTGGCTGCCGGTACCGATGGCCGCGATCGAGCGACTCGCCGTGTGGGGAGGCTGACATGGCACTGCGTGACACCTCTCCCCCCGAGAGCGCGGGCCCGCCGCGCGTCTACGCACCGCCGCTGGCCGCCGGTGACCGCGACCGGCTGCTGGGCGGCGCGCACCACGACCCGCACGCCCTGCTCGGCGCGCACCCCGCGCCCGGCGGTGTGCTGTTCCGGGCGCTGCGCCCCAACGCCAGCGCGGTCCATGTCGTCGTGGACGGCAAGCGGGCCGCCCTGGAGTCGGAGGGCGGCGGCCTGTTCGCGGCCGTCCTGCCGTACCGGGAGATCCCGTCGTACACCCTGCTCGTCACCTACGACGACGGCGAGCACGAGGTCCACGACCCGTACGCCTTCCTGCCGTCGCTGGGTGAGCTGGATCTGCATCTGATCCGCGAGGGCCGCCACGAGGAGCTGTGGAAGGCGCTGGGCGCGGAGCCGATGACGCACGAGGGGGTGGCGGGCACCCGGTTCACGGTGTGGGCGCCGAACGCCCAGGGCGTACGGCTGGCCGGGGAGTTCACGTTCTGGGACGGCACGCAGTACCCGATGCGCTCGCTGGGCGCGTCCGGGGTGTGGGAGCTGTTCCTGCCGGGGATCGGCGAGGGCACCCGGTACAAGTTCGAGATCACCTCGCGTCACGGCCACCGCTTCCTGAAGGCCGATCCGATGGCCCGCGCCACCGAGGTGCCGCCGGACACTGCGTCGGTCGTGGCGGTGTCCCGGCACGAGTGGCACGACGCGGACTGGATGGAGCACCGCGGGGACACGCCCGTGCACCGGGCGCCGTTCTCGGTGTACGAGGTGCATCTGCCCTCCTGGCGCCCCGGTCTGACGTATCGTCAGCTCGCGGACGAACTCCCGGCGTACGTCAAGGAGATGGGCTTCACGCATGTCGAGCTGATGCCGGTCGCCGGGCACCCCTTCAGCGGTTCGTGGGGCTATCAGGTCACCTCGTACTACGCGCCCACCCCGCGCCTCGGCTCGCCCGACGACTTCAAGTACCTGGTGGACCGGCTCCATCAGGCGGGCATCGGCGTGATCATGGACTGGGTGCCCGCGCACTTCCCCAAGGACGACTGGGCGCTGGCCCGCTTCGACGGCGAGCCGCTCTACGAGCCCGGGGACTCCCGGCGCGCGGAGCACCCGGACTGGGGGACGTACGAGTTCGACTTCGCGCGGACCGAGGTGCGCAACTTCCTTGTCGCCAACGCCGTTTACTGGTGCGAGGAGTTCCACATCGACGGGCTGCGCGTGGACGCGGTCGCCTCGATGCTCTACCTCGACTACTCGCGCGACTCCGGGCAGTGGGAGCCGAACGTCTTCGGCGGCCGCGAGGACCTGGGCGCGGTGGCCTTCCTCCAGGAGATGAACGCGACCGTCTACCGGCGCTGCCCGGGCGTGGTGACCATCGCCGAGGAGTCCACCGCCTGGGACGGCGTGACCCGGCCGACGGACGGCGGCGGTCTGGGTTTCGGGCTGAAGTGGAACATGGGCTGGATGCACGACTCGCTGGAGTACGTGCAGAAGGAGCCGGTGCACCGCAAGTACCACCACCACGAGATGACGTTCTCGATGGTGTACGCGTACAGCGAGAACTACGTCCTGCCGATCTCCCACGACGAAGTGGTGCACGGCAAGCAGGCGCTGGTGTCGAAGATGCCGGGCGACTGGTGGCAGCGCCGCGCGAACCACCGTGCCTATCTGGGCTTCATGTGGGCCCACCCGGGCAAGCAACTGCTCTTCATGGGGCAGGAGTTCGCCCAGGGCGGCGAGTGGTCCGAGGCGCACGGCCCGGAGTGGTGGCTGCTGGACGAGGGCTACTGCGCGGCGGGCGACCACCGGGGCGTCCAGGATCTCGTGCGGGAGCTGAACGCGCGGTACCGGGACACCCCGGCGCTGTGGCAGCGGGACACCGACCCGAGCGCCTTCCGGTGGGTGATGTGCGACGCTGCCGACGACAACGTCTTCGCGTTCCTGCGCCACGACGAGGCGGGCACACCGCTCCTCGCGGTGTCGAACTTCTCCCCCGTCGTCCGCCACGACTACGCCCTCCCGGTGCCCGGCGAGGTCCCGGTCTGGCGGGAGGCGCTGAACACGGACGCGGCCCGGTTCGGCGGCGGTGACGTGGCCACGGGAGCGGCCGAGGGGCTGAAGCCGGAGGACGGGGCGCTGCGGCTGACGCTGCCGCCGCTCGCCACGGTCTGGCTGACGCCGGCGGGCTGAGCCGCCGCGCAGGTGGGTTCGCCGAGGGGCGGCCGGGGTCCGAACGACCCCGGCCGCCCCTCGCGTCGTACCCCCGGAACCGACCCCTGGGCGCGGTCCGCATATGCACGCGGAAGGGCGGTTCACGGGGCCGACCGGGCACTCAAAGATCATCGCTCGATCACGAGTTTCCGCTTCCCCTCACCGAAAGCGCTTACCTGGGCTAGATTCGTGCACCGCCGACACAGAGCCGATCGGCGGAGTCACCCTCGGTACATTCCAGGAGCAGCGCCATGCGCGACGTCGCCCTCGCTCCAGCAGCGGTCCCGCCTCCCACCGGCGGGCTCGCCGACACCGTCTTCGAGACCGCGGTCCGAAACCCCGGCCTGCCCCTGCTCGCGTGGCGCAAGAACGCCGCCGCGACCGTGTGGGAGGAGGTCACGGCCGCCACCTTGCGGGACGAGGTGGTCGCCCTGGCCAAGGGGCTGGTGGCCGCCGGGATCTCACCGGGCCACCGGGTGGCCCTGATGGCCCGCACCCGTTACGAGTGGACGGTGCTGGCGCACGCCCTGTGGACCGTGGGCGCGGAGATCGTCCCGATCCATCCGACCTCCTCGCGGGAGCAGGTGGAGTGGATCCTGCGGGACGCGGCCTGCGTCGCCGTGGCGGTCGAGGACGAGCAGGGGATCATGACCGTCGGCACGGTGTGCGCGGCGCTGCCCCGGCTGAAGCACGTCTGGCAGCTGGACGCGGGCGCGCTCGCCGAACTGGCCGAGCGCGGCACCGACATCCCGATCACCACGGTGGAGTCGCTGCGCCGGATCGTGCTGCCGGACTCCACGGCGGCCATCGCCTACACCTCGGGCACCTCGGGGCGTCCGCTCGGCTGCGCGCTGAGCCACCGGGGTCTGGCCTACCCGTGCGACGTGCTGCTGGCCGGCTGGGGGCACACCGCGGCGTCGCCCGGTGAGCAGCCCTCCGTGCTGGCGTTCCTGCCGTTCTCGCACGTGTACGGGCTCATGATCATGCAGATGTGCCTGCGGGGCGGCTTCCTGATGGCGCACGAGCCCGAGATGACCGAGGAGGCGCTCGCCTCGGCGCTGGCCACGTTCCGGCCGTCGTACCTCTACGGCGTGCCGTCGGTCTTCGAGAAGCTGTACAAGACCTTCCTGCGCACCGCCCAGCAGGCCGGGCGCGGGGCGGTGTTCGAGCGGGCGGCCGAGACGGCACGGGACTTCGCGGAGGCCCAGGAGCGGGCCCGGCTCGGCACCGGCCCCGGCCCGGGTCTGGATCTGCGGCTCCAGCACGCCCTGTACGAGCGGACCGTGTACCGCAAGCTGCGCGCGGCCCTCGGCGGCCGGGCCCAGCGCGGCACCTCGGGCGGCTCCTCGCTCAGCCGTGACCTGTCGCTGTTCTACGAGGGCATCGGGCTCTACCTCCACGACGGCTACGGCCTGACCGAGACCAGCGGCGGCATCACCATGCAGCCGGTGGGCCGGGAGAAGACGGGGACGGTGGGGCTGCCGCTGCCGGGCACCGAGATCGAGGTGGCCGACGACGGGGAGATCCTGGTGCGCGGTCCGTCGGTGTTCCAGGGCTACATGGGCGACGAGCAGCGCACCCGGGCCGCGCTGCGCTCGGGCTGGCTGGCCACCGGGGACATCGGGCGCCTCGACGGCGAGGGGTATCTGACGATCACCGGCCGCAAGAAGGACGTGCTGGTCACCAGCAGCGGCAAGAGCGTGGCCCCGGCCCCGCTGGAGCAGCGGCTGCGGGAGCATCCGCTGGTGCACCAGGCGGTGGTCGTCGGGGACGACCGGCCCTGTGTGGGCGCGCTGATCACGCTGGACCCGGAGTTCCTGGCGCACTGGCGGACCGCGCTGGCCTTCCAGGGCGAGCCGGGGGGCCGGGAGGCCCGCGAGGAGAACGCGCTGCGCGAGGAGCTGGCGCGGGCGGTGGCCTCCGCCAACAGCGCGGTCTCGCGCGCGGAGTCCATACGGGTCTACCGGGTGGTGCCGGAGCCCTTCGCGCCGGACAACGGGCTGCTGACGCCGTCCCTGAAGCTGCGCCGGGACGCGATCGTGCGGCACTTCGCGGCGGAGATCGACGCGATGTACGAGGCCCGCTCCCGTGCCGCGCGGCGCTCGCGCCCGCAGGAGCCGGCCGACTGGGACGATTCGGACAACGTGTTCCGGTAGCGATCAACGGTCGGCTGTCGGCAGAAGGGCGCGCGCAGCCCGGACGGCCGGTGGGAAACCGCCGGTCACCGGGTGGACGCGTAGTCCTGTGAGCGAGGGGAACCCGCAGCAGGGAAAGTGACCGGTCGACACGACCGCCCCGGGTTTTCCGGGGCCGGGGACGCGAGATGGCGAGCGAGCCGCGCTGGGACGGGACACCGCCCTCACAGGAGACGCACGAGCGTGTGTTCTCCTTCCCGGGCGAGCTGTCCAACGTGACCGGGGCACGGCTGGCCGCGGAGCGGTTCCTGCGCGTCCTGGCCCTGGACGAGCCGCCCCGGGCGGCCGAGTACTGGGACGACATCCTGCTGGTGGTCACCGAGCTGGCGGCCAACGCCATCCAGTACGCGCCCGGTCCGTTCGGGCTGCGGCTGCGGCGCACCTTCGACGGCGTGCACGTGATCATGCACGACACGAGCACCGTCCGCCCCGAGCCGCGTCCCTTCAGGCCGAGCACGGGCGGGGGCGGGATCGGCTGGCATCTGCTGCACACGCTGTGCGACCAGGTGAGCGTGGTGGTGGACGAGGACGGCAAGGACATCCACGCGTTCCTGCCCTGGTGACGTCCGGTGGTCCGCTTCCCGGCCCGATCCCGCTTCCCGGCCCGATCCCGGTTGCCGCCGCCGTCCCGGGGGCAGGGTGATGCCCATGTGTACGGCTGACGTTCAACTGCCTGCCCCGCCCGGCTGGCACAACGGCCCGCAGCGCGGTGGGATCGGGGTGTGTGGTGGCAGCGGTGCAGGGCAGGCGGACGGCAGTCGGGCCGGTTCGCCGGGAGCCGCAGAAAGGGATGAACACCGTGACACGACCCAGGATTCTGGTGATCGGCGCTGGTTTCGCCGGCGTCGAGTGCGTTCGCCGTCTGGAACGCGAACTCGCCCCCGGGGAGGCCGACGTCGCGCTGGTGACGCCGTTCTCCTATCAGCTCTACCTCCCCCTGCTCCCCCAGGTCGCCTCCGGGGTGCTCACCCCGCAGTCGATCGCCGTCTCCCTGCGCCGCAGCCGCAAGTACCGCACCCGGATCATCCCGGGCGGTGCCATCGGGGTCGATCCCGAGGCGAAGGTGTGCGTCGTCCGCACCATCACCGACGACATCGTCAACGAGCCGTACGACTATCTCGTCCTCGCCCCGGGCAGCGTGACCCGCACCTTCGACATTCCGGGCCTGACCGACCACGCCTTCGGGATGAAGACGCTGGCCGAGGCCGCGTACGTCCGTGACCATGTGATCTCCCAGCTCGATCTGGCCGACGCGAGCAACGACCCCGCCGAGCGCGAGGCGCGCCTGCAGTTCGTCGTCGTGGGCGGCGGTTACGCGGGCACGGAGACCGCGGCCTGTCTGCAGCGCCTGACCCACGCCGCGATCCAGCGCTATCCCCGCCTCGATCCGGGCCTGATCAAGTGGCATCTGCTCGACATCGCGCCCAAGCTGATGCCGGAGCTCGGGGACCGGCTGGGCAAGCAGGCGATGAAGATCCTGCGGAACCGGGGCATCGACGTCTCCCTCGGGGTCTCCGTCGCCAAGGTCACCGAGGACGAGATCACGCTCACCGACGGCCGGGTGCTGCCCAGCCACACCCTGATCTGGACCGCCGGGGTCGCCGCCAGTCCCCTCGTCGGCACCTTCGACGCGGAGACGGTGCGCGGGCGGCTCGCCGTCACCCCGGAGATGACCGTGCCGGGCCACGACGGCATGTTCGCCCTCGGCGACGCCGCCGCCGTCCCCGACCTCGCCAAGCACGAGGAGGGCGCGGTCTGCCCGCCCACCGCCCAGCACGCGATGCGGCAGGGCAAGGTGGTCGCGGACAACGTCATCGCCTCTCTGCGCGGGCAGCCGCTCAAGCCGTACGTGCACAAGGACCTCGGGCTCGTCGTCGACCTCGGCGGCAAGGACGCGGTCTCACGGCCGCTCGGCATCGAGCTGCACGGCATCCTGGCCCAGCTCGCGGCCCGCGGCTACCACTGGTCCGCGCTGCGCACCAACGTGGCCAAGGCGCGCGTGCTGGTCAACTGGATCCTCAACGCGATCGCGGGCGACGATTTCGTGCGCACCGGCTTCCAGGCCCGCAAGCCCGCCAAGCTCAAGGACTTCGAGTACACCGACCGCTATCTGACACCCCAGCAGGCACGCGGTGAGGTGGACCGGGCCGAGGCCGAGGGGCGGATCGAGGGACGGGTCGAGGGCAAGGCCGCCGGGGGCTCCTGAGGCGGCACCGGGGGTCGCCCCGGGCGCCCCTGACGTGCGGCGCCGCCCGCCCGGTGAAGGCGAGCGGCGCCGCACGTCGTGACATGCTGGTGTGCGGATCATGTTCCGGCACGGAAGAAAGAGCGCGGCGGCGTGAAGGCAGTGGGACGTGCGGTGCGCGTACGCATGTGGGACCGGCTCTCCGCGTCCGATCCCGGGCTGTTGCGGCTGACCGCGGGGCTGCGCACGGTGATCGCCATCGCCATGACGCTCGTGGCGCTCGGGCTGCTCCGCTTCCCGGTGCCGCAGCTGGTCGCGGGCGCCATGGCGGCGATGTCCGCGACCTTCGCCGTACGGGAGGTCGACCGGCGCCCGCAGGTGATCACCCTGGCGCTGTGCGTGCCCGTCGCGTTCGCGGCGGTGTCGCTGGGCGCGGTCCTGAACCAGTGGCCGCTGGTGAGCGACATCTGCTTCCTGCTGCTCATCTTCTGCGCGGTCTACGGGCGGAGATTCGGCGACCGGGGTACCGGGCTCGGTCTGATCGGCTTCCAGATCTACTTCCTTTCGCTGTTCGTGCGGGCCACGGTCGACCTGCTGCCCTCGCTGTTCGTGGTCATCTCGGTGGCGTTCGTGTGCAGCGCGCTGGCGCGGTTCGTGCTGCTGCCGCAGACCGCCGCGGGCACCCTCGACCGGCTGCGCCGGGCCTTCCGCGCCCGCCTCGGGCTGCTGATCACGAGCCAGATCGAGCTGCTGGACGCCGGTCCCGAGGACGTCGACAAGGTCCTGGGCGACCTGCGCACCGGCACCGCGCGGCTGCACGAGACGGCGCTGATGATCCAGGGCCGGCTGGAGCACGGCACCGACGACGAGGCCGTGGCACGTCGGCTCCAGCGTCGTATCGCGGAGGCCGAGATCGCCGCCGAGCGGCTCGGGCTGCTGCTGCTGACCGCGCGCAGCGCCGAGCGCACCGACACCCTCACCCTGCATCTGCCGGGCGCCTCGCTGCCCTCGCGCGGTCAGCTGCCGGTGCGCGACGAGGCGCGGGCCACGGTGCGCCGGGACCTGGAGGCGCTGCGGCTGCTGGTGCTGCGCCCGGCGGGCGAGGCGTCGGGCACGGCGCTGGCCCAGGTCCGCAACCGGCTGCTCGGCTACCGCGAGGCGGAGAACCTGCCGAAGGCGACCCCGCCCGTCCAGGACGTGTTCCGGGGCATCGGTGAGGCGGCCCGTGCCGTACTCGGTCTGCGGACCGCGCTGGACGGCCCCCAGGACGAGTCGGACGACAGCCCGGCCACCGCCCGCTCCCGCGAGGAGCTGGACGCGGAGGAGGCGGGCATCGAGGGCAGCGAGGAGAGCGAGGACGACAAGCACGACGAGTCGGGCCTGCACCGGCCGACCACCCGGGCGGCGATCCAGGTGGCCGTCGGTTCGGCGCTGGCCATCGCGGGCGGCGAGCTGCTGTCCAGCCAGCGCTGGTACTGGGCGGTGCTGACCTGCTGGATCGTGTTCATCAACACCGCCTCCACCGGCGAGATCCTGGTGAAGGGCTACCGGCGGCTGCTCGGCACGATCCTCGGCGTGGTCGCCGGTATCGGTCTCGCCGGTGTGGTGGGACACCACACCTGGACGGCGTTCGTCCTGGTGCTGGTGTGTGTGTTCGCCGTGTTCTACACCGCGCCCCTGTCGTACACGCTCATGTCGTTCTTCGTGACGGCGGCCCTGGGGCTGCTGTACACGCTGCTCAACACCTACAGCATGGCGGTCCTGCTGCTGCGGGTCGAGGAGACGGCGCTCGGCGCGGCCTGCGGGATCATCACGGCGGCGGTGGTGCTTCCGGTGCGCACCGACCGGCGGACCAACGAGCTGCTGGTGGACGTCCTGGACAAGCTGGCCGACGCGACCCGGGCGGCGGTGGACCAGCTCAGCGGCCGGCGCCACTTCGACCTGGTGGACAAGGCGCGGGACATGGACCAGGCGCTGGCCGATCTGCGCACCGCCGTGCAGCCGCTGACGCATCCGATCACTCCGCTGCGCTCGCGCCGGGACACCGCGCGCTATGTGCTGGCGCTCCTGGAGACGTGCGCGTACCACTGCCGGGCGCTCGCGGCCACGGCCGAGCTGCTGCCGAGCCACCCGTCGATCGCGGAGGACCCCCGGCTGAGCGGGGTGTCCGCGCGGATCGTGCACAACATCGAGGCGATCGCCGAGCACGTGCGCGACCCGCACTCCCCCGCCGCGATCGAGACCGGGCCGAGCATCGCGTCGATGCTGGAGCCGGGCACCTTCGGCACCCCGCGCTACGGCCGGGTCACCGACCGCGTGCTGCGCCATCTCCAGCGGCTGGACGAGTCCGTCTCGGGTCTGGCGCGCCCGCTCGGTGTGCCGGTCGAGAAGCCGGACGTCGGCCAGAGCGAGAAGGCCGGCAAGGGAGAGAAGGGCGAGAAGTCCCGGAAGGCGGAGAAGTCCGGTAAGCCCGGGAAAGCCGGGAAGGCCGACCGTCCGGAGAAGGCCCGGCAATAGGCCCGGTCCGCCCGGCAGTTGGCCTGCCCCTCGGGCCTGCCTCTCGGGCCGCGGGTCAGCGCAGCGGTACGACGGCGGTGACCCGCTTGCCGCCGCACGGCAGTCCGGACACCCGTACGTCCCGGGCGAGCAGGCACACCAGGGGCCAGCCCCGGCCGCCGGTACGGCAGCGGTCGGCCTCGCGGAACCCGGCCGCGCACACCGGGGGTTCGTCGCTGCGGTCGCTCACCGAGAGCCGTACGCCCGCGCTGTCGACGGCCACCTCGAAGCCGGTGATCCCGCCGCCGTGCACGATGGCGTTGGAGGTCAGCTCGGAGACCACGAGCAGGGCGTCGTCCAGGGTCTCGTCCGCGCACGGCACGGCCCTGGCGCGGCAGTGCTCGGTCAGCGTGCGCCGTACGGCGCTGCGCGCGTCGGCGGGGCGGTAGGCGGGCGTCCGGGGTCCGCTGCCGGGCTCCGTGGCCGGGCCGGGGGTGTGCTGCTGCCGCTCGCGCGTCATCCTGATCCCTCCCTCACGGAAAGTCCCGGCCGTCCCGTGGCTCGAGTGCGCCGGGCCTCTCTTTCCGGCTGACCTGTCGTGGCGGTGTCAAACGCCGTCGGTGCCGGTGTCATCACCGGGCCCGGAAGGGGTAGGGGACGGGTATGAGCGATGTGGTGGACGCGGACGAACTGTTGCGGCGCATCCGGCGGGGCCGGGACGTGGCCGCCGAGGAGGAGCGGGTCTGGCGGGAGCGGGCGCAGAGCCTGACGGCGACCGATCCGGACCAGGCGCGGGAGGCGGCCGAGCGGGCGCGGACGTACGAGGTGGTGGGCATGGTGCTGACGGAGATCATCACCCCCGGCGCGATCACCGTCCCGGAGCCGGGCGGACCGGTGGGGCCGGGAGTGAGGCGGGTCACGTGAGCGGGAGCGCGGAGGGATTGGCCGCCGCGCCGGAAGGTGGTTTATCGTTCACGCATACGTGGCGACGGAGCGGCGCGGGGCTTTCCCGGTGTGCCCTTTCGCGTTTCACGTCTGACTGCCCTGGCTGGTTTCCCCCGTCCAGCCAGGGCTTTTCTCTGCCCGCGTGCCGGTGTTCCGGCAAGGTGCCGGGCCCGCCGAGGTGCCCGGTCGAGCGGTAGCGGCTCCAATGGGCTTAGGGCCGGTTGCGGGGCAGACGGGACTTTCGCAGCGGGCTCGAGGGACAGCACCCGAACCGCCGCCCGGTGAGGAGCCCCGCGTATGACCAAGGCGATAAAACTGCTGACCGCCCTGCCGAGAGCGCAACGCGAGCGGCTGATGGAACTGGCCGAGGAGGTGTCCTTCCCGGAGGACTCCCGGATCTTCGAGGCGGGCGGGGTCGCCGACCGGTTCTGGGTGATCCGCTCGGGGGCGGTCTCGCTGGACCAGCAGGTCACCTCGCACCAGCACGTCACGGTGGCCACGCTCGGCGCGGGCGACCTGCTCGGCTGGTCCTGGCTGTTCCCGCCGTACGAGTGGGACTTCGGCGCGGTGGCCTTCAGCAACGTACGGGCCTACGAGTTCGACGGGCCCTCCGTGCTCGGGGTGTGCGTGGAGGACCCGCTGCTCGGGCTTTCGCTGGTGCGCACGGTCGCCGAGATCCTGGCCCATCGGCTGGAGACCACACGGGGCAAGCTGATGGACCAGTACGCGATCCGGCGGACCACACCGCTGTAGGGCTCGGACGCGTCTGCCCAGGGCTCAGACGCGGTAGCGGCGCAGCGCGGGAACGGCGGCGCCCAGGACCAGCATCACGGCCACGACCAGCGCCCCGCCGCCCGCCACGGCGGCCCGGGTACCGAAGGCCGCGCCCGCCGTGCCGTGCAGCACGTCCGCGAGGCGCGGGCCGCCCGCGACGACGACGGTGAACACGCCCTGCATCCGGCCGCGCATCTCGTCGGTCGCGGCGGAGAGCAGGATCGCGCCCCGGAAGACCATGGAGACCATGTCGGCCACGCCCGCGGCGGCCAGGAAGGCCGCGGCCACCCAGAGGTTGCCGCTGAGCCCGAACCCGGCGACGGCCAGGCCCCAGGCGACGACGGCGCCGATGACCATCCAGCCGTGGAAGCGCGCCCGGGAGAACACGCCGGAGAACAGTCCGCCGAGCACGGCGCCGACCGGCACGGCGGCGAAGAGCAGGCCGAGCGCGAAGTCCGGGTCCCAGGAGGCGTAGGTCTCGGCGGCCAGCTCCGGGAACAGCGCCCGGGGCATGCCGAAAACCATGGCGACGATGTCCGCGAGGAAGGACATCAGGAGCACCTGGTGCCCGGTGATGTACCGGAACCCGGCCGCGATCTCGCGCACCCCGGCCCGGCGCGCGGCCGTCCCGCCGAGCGGCGGCAGCGCGGGCAGCCGGAAGACGGCCCACACGGTGACGCACAGCGCGAGGGCGTCGATCAGATACAGCTCGGGCAGGCCGACGACCGGCATCAGCGCACTGGCGAGCAGCGGTCCGGCGACCAGGCCGGTCTGCATGACGGTGGTGCCGAGCGCGTTGGCGGCAGGCAGCTCCGACTCCGGGACAAGCCGGGCCACGGAGGCGCTGCGGGCCGGGGAGTTGAGCCCGAAGAACGCCTGCTGGACGGCGAGCAGCACCATCAGCACGGCCACGGAGTCGAGTCCGGTGAATGCCTGGGCCCAGAAGAGCAGCGACGTGACGGCGATACCGGTGTTGGTGACGAGCATCAGCTTGCGCCGGTCCACGGTGTCCGCGACCGCGCCGCCCCACAGCGCGAAGGCCACCATGGGCACCAGGCCCGCGAGGCTCGCGTAGCCGACCCAGGCCGAGGAGTGGGTGATGTCGTAGATCTGCTTGGGCACGGTGACGGCGGTGAGCTGGCTGCCGACGGCGGTGACGATGGTCGACGTCCACAGGCGCCGGTACGCCGGGATGCGCAGGGGCCGGGTGTCCATGGCCCAGCGGCGCCACCCGCGCCGGGGCAGGGAGTCGGCGGGCGCGGTCTCGGCGTTCTCGGCGGCCGGGGCGGCGGTTCCTGGGTCGGTGCTGCTGCTCTCGCTCGTGTCCACGGGGTTCCTGGTCGCTCGATCCGTTGCTCGATACATCTTTCGATTCGGGCCTCACTATCGCAGCAACTCCCGCCTCCGGCCGAACCCGTTCCGCGATCCGGCCGGATACCGCCCCGGGCCGTTCTCGGTACGCGGTCGCAGGTACCCGGTCGCAGGTACCCGGTCCCGGTGCCCGGGCTCAGTGCCCGGTCTCAGTACCCGGCGAGCAGGGCGGCGCCGAGGCCGAGCATCGTGGCGGCGATGACGCCGTCGAGCACGCGCCACGCGGTGGGCCGGGCCAGGACGCGGCCGAGCAGCCGGGCGCCGAGGCCGAGGGCGGCGAACCAGCACAGGCTGGCGACGGCCGCGCCGAGCCCGAAGGTCCAGCGCAGCGGGCCCCGGTCGGCGGCGAGCGAGCCGAGCAGGAAGACGGTGTCGAGGTAGACGTGCGGGTTGAGCCAGGTCAGCGCGAGGCAGGTGAGCACCGCGCGCCTGCGCGAGCCCGCCGCGTCGCCCTCGGCGCGCAGCCCGGTCGTCCCGGGCCGGACGACCCGGCGGGCGGCGAGGACGCCGTAGCCGATCAGGAAGAGACCGCCGACGACTCCGACGGCGCGCACCGCGTCCGGCCACGCGGTCACCAGGGCGCCGACCCCGCCGACGCCGAGCGCGATCAGCACCGCGTCGGACAGGGCGCAGATGCCGATCACGGCGAGGATCGCGTCGCGGCGTATCCCCTGGCGCAGGACGAAGGCGTTCTGGGCGCCGATGGCGACGATCAGGGAGAGGCCGGTACCGAATCCGGCGGCCGCGGCGGTCAAGGCGTGGTTCATGTGCTCGACGCTAGGCAACGGATCACCGCGCGTACAGCTAAAGATTCTTACGTATCCTTAGCTCTCGTGATGTTCTCATGATGCCGGACCTGCCCCTGGACCAGGTGCGGACGCTGCTGGCCGTGGTGGACGAGGGCACCTTCGACGCGGCGGCCGCCGCCCTGCATGTGACGCCGTCGGCGGTGAGCCAGCGGGTCAAGGCGCTGGAGCAGCGCACCGGCCGGGTGCTCCTCCGGCGGACCAAGCCGGTGCGGCCGACCGAGTCGGGCGCGGTGCTGGTGCGGTACGCCCGTCAACTGGCCCGGCTGGAGCGGGACACGCGCCGTGAACTGGGGCTGAGCGGGGCCGGGGAGCCCGCGCGGGTGTCGGTCGCGGTGAACGCGGACTCGCTGGCCACCTGGTTCTTCGGCGCGCTGACCCGGGTGACCGGGCTCTGTTTCGAGCTGCACCGGGAGGACGAGGGCCACACGGCGGAGCTGCTGCGCGAGGGCCTGGTGATGGCGGCGGTGACCACCGCGCCCGACCCGGTGCCGGGCTGCTCGGTGCGCCCGCTCGGCCGGCTGCGCTATCTCCCGGCCGCCGCACCGGAGTTCGCGGCCCGGCTGCCCGAGGGGCCGCTCGCCGGGGCGCTGTCCGAGGTCCCGGTGGTGACCTTCGACCTCAAGGACCGGCTCCAGGACGGCTTCGTCCGCTCCCTCGGCGGCACCGGCGCGGGCCCGCTGCGGCACCGCATCCCGACCTCGGAGGGGTTCCTCCAGGCGGTCGTCGCGGGACTCGGCTGGGGTCTGATCCCGGAACCGCAGGCGCTGCCGCTCCTGGCCGACGGACGCCTGGTGCCCCTCGCCCCGGACGTGTGGGTGGACGTGGCCCTCTACTGGCAGCAGTGGAAGCTGGACTCCCCCGCCCTCGCGGCACTGGCGGACGCGGTCACCGGGGCCGCCGCGGGCGCGCTGCGGAGGTGACGGGGGCGGCACCGGCCGGACCAGCGGTGTCGAGCCGCGCCGCCGCGCTGTCCAGCAGCATGTCCAGCGCCGCCGGATAGGCGCTGTGCATCATCCGCCGGGCCAGCAGCGGGGCGGCCTCCGCGATGCGCGGGTGGGTGGCGCGGGGCAGCCGGGCGTACGTCGACTGCCACTGCTCCTCGTCGGCGCGCTGCGAGGCGCTCGGCAGGGCCAGGGTCGCGGCGTCCAGGGCGGCGAAGGCCAGCGTCTGGTCGATGAAGGCGTGGTAGACGCGGACCGTCTCCGGGAGCGAGAACCCGGCCCCGGCGAGCACGTCCAACACGGCCTCGTCGGCGGCCAGTTCATGGGCGCGCCCGGTGACGCGCCCGGCCGTGAGCACGGCGGCCTGCGGGTGGTCGACGTAGACGGCGTAGATGCGCAGCCCGATCGTGCGCAGATCGGTGCGCCAGTCGCCGGTGCGTTCCCAGCCGTCCAGCGCCTGCCCGATGAGCGCGTCGCCGATGGCCAGGGTGAGGTCGTCCATGCCCCGGAAGTACCGGTAGAGGGTGCTCGGGTCGCAGTCGAGCGCGAGGCCGAGGCGGCGGGCGGTGAGCCCGGTGCTGCCGTGCTCGCGCAGCAGCCGCAGGGCGGTGGTGACGATCAGCTCCTCGGACAGCACGATGCCGCCGCGCGTCGGCCGCCGCCTGCGGCGCCGCTCCTCGGGGACGACGGGTTTGGGCACGGCGAAGCCTCCTCGCGGGCGTCCTTATGCCAACGCCATTGACCTTACGGCACGCACAGGCGTTGCATACGGGCCAAGGCGCGCCTGCCGAGTCGTCGTTTCCGTCCGTGTCAGGCAGGAGTTTTCCGTCATGCGTGTACTGCTCGTGGGAGCCGGCGGTGTGGGTACCGCCGTCACCCGGATCGCGGCCCGCCGTCCGTTCTTCGACCTGATGGTGGTGGCCGACTACGACCTCGCCCGTGCCGAGGCGGCCGTCGCGGCCCTCGGCGAGGAGGAGGGCCGTTTCCGGGCCGCCCACGTCGACGCCGGGGACGAGTCGGCGGTGTCCGCGCTGCTCACCCGCCACGGCTGCGACGTGCTGCTGAACGCCACCGACCCCAGGTTCGTGATGCCGCTGTTCCGGGCTGCGTACGGCGCCGGGGCGACCTATGTCGACATGGCGATGTCGCTGTCCCGCCCGCACCCGGAGCGGCCGTACGAGGAGTGCGGGGTGAAGCTGGGCGACGAGCAGTTCGCGCTCGCCGGGCAGTGGGCCGACGCGGGGCGGCTCGCGCTGGTCGGGATGGGCGTGGAGCCGGGTCTGTCGGACGTGTTCGCCCGGCACGCCGCCGACGAACTCTTCGACACCATCGAGGAGATCGGCGTCCGCGACGGTGCCAACCTCACCGTGGAGGGCGCGGACTTCGCGCCGTCCTTCAGCATCTGGACCACCATCGAGGAGTGCCTGAACCCGCCCGTGGTCTACGAGTCCGAACGGGGCTGGTTCACCACGGAGCCGTTCAGCGAGCCCGAGGTGTTCGACTTCCCCGAGGGCATCGGCCCGGTGGAGTGCGTGAACGTCGAACACGAGGAGGTGCTGCTGATGCCGCGCTGGGTGGGCGCGGAGCGGGTCACCTTCAAGTACGGGCTCGGCCGGGAGTTCACCGACACGCTGCGCACGCTGCACCAGCTGGGCCTGGACCGCACCGCCCCGGTGACCGTGCCGGGCCCGGACGGACCGGTGGAGGTGTCGCCGCGTGACGTGGTGGCGGCGGGGCTGCCGGACCCGGCGACACTGGGCGACCGGATGCGCGGCAAGACCTGCGCGGGCACCTGGGTGCGCGGCACGAAGGACGGGGCGCCGCGCGAGGTGTACCTGTACCACGTGGTCGACAACGAGTGGTCGATGGCGGAGTACGGCTGCCAGGCCGTGGTGTGGCAGACGGCGGTGAACCCGGTCGTCGCGCTCGAACTCCTGGCCACGGGGGCGTGGGCGGGCCGGGGTGTCCTCGGTCCCGAGGCGTTCCCGGCCCGCCCGTTCCTCGATCTGCTGACGGCGTACGGCTCGCCGTGGGGCCTGCGCGAGCAGTGACGCGAGCGGTGTCCGGCGGCGCGCTCAGGCGCGGGCGGGCTTGCCCTTGGCGTACAGCCATGTGTGCAGCAGCGGGCCCACGTCCTTGCCGGACTCCCGCTGCGCGAGGCGGATGAACTCGGCCGTGGTGCCGTGCCCGGCGCGGTGGGTGTCGGCCCAGGCACGCAGGATACGGAAGAACGTCTTGTCGCCGACGGCCCGGCGCAGCTCGTGCAGGGCCATGGCGCCCCGCGCGTACACGGGCGTACCGAAGATGTTCTTGCCGCTGCCGGGGTCGCCGGGCGGGTAGGCCCACAGGCCGTCCTTGGCCGGGCGGGCGTAGAGGGCGTCGAAGGTCTTCTGCGCGCTGTCGCCGCCGTGCTGCTCGCCGTAGAGCCACTCGGCGTAGGTGGCGAAGCCCTCGTTGAGCCAGATGTCCTTCCAGCTGGTCAGCGAGACCGAGTCGCCGAACCACTGGTGGGCGTTCTCGTGGACGAGGGTGGAGAGGTCGGGCGCGGAGTCGTAGACGGGCCGGGTCTGGGTCTCCAGGGCGTAGCCGACACCGGGCGCGTGGTCCACGATGGAGCCCGCCGCGCGGAAGGGGTACGGGCCGAAGAGCCTGCTCTCCCACTCCAGGACGGAGGGCAGCTTCTTGAGGACGGGTGCGGCCTTCTTGGCCTCGCGCGCGTCGACGGCGTTGTAGACCTTCAGCCCGTCGCGGGTCGTGTACTGCTCCGTCCGGAACTTGCCGACGGTGGCCGTGGCCAGATAGGCGGCCATGGGCTCGGCCTCGTGCCAGCGGAAGGTGGTCAGACCGTGCGCGGTGCTCTGTCCGCGCAGCACGCCGTTGGCGACGGCCGTGTACCCCTTGGGCACGGTGACGGTGAAGTCGTAGGACGCCTTGTCCCTGGGGTGGCTGTTCGACGGGAACCAGGTCATGGCGCCCTGCGGCTCGTTCGCGACGAAGGCGCCGTCGTCGGTGGGGATCCAGCCGTCGGGTGAGCCGTCCGGGTCGGTGACGGGCTTCGGCGTGCCCCGGTAGGTGACGGTCACGCGGAACTCCCGGCCCTTGCGCGGGGCGTGGCGCGGGGTGACGACGAGTTCCTGGCCGTCACGGGTGAAGCGGGCGGCGGCGCCGTCCACGGTGACACCGGTGACGGTCAGGCCCTTGAGGTCGAGGTCGAAGCGGCTGAGGTTCTGGGTGGCGCGGGCGGTGAGGACGGCCTTGCCGTCGAGGTGCCGGGAGGCGATGTCGTAGCGGAGGGTGAGGCCGTAATGGCTCACGTCGTAGCCGCCGTTGCCGCTGAGCGGGAAGTAGGAGTCGCCCGCGCCCGGTGCGCCCGGCTTCGCGGACCCGGCGGGGGCGGCGGCGCCGAGCAGGGCCGCGACCACCATGGGCGCGGTGAGCAGGACCGCCTCGCGGCGCAGGACCGTGGTGCGTCGGGCGGCGGATCTGCGGGGTGACGTCACGTGCGCTCCTCGGAGGTGGCGGTGATCGCTTCGTCCACAGGGTAGGGCTGCGGGCCCGGCGGTTTCGCCCCGGCGCGGGTCAAGTCACGCGCCGTGATCCGTACGGCGGCCCCGGCGCGCCCGCAGTACGCTCGCAGGACGCGTCCCGTGCCGATGTGAGGGAGCCCGGTCATGAGCGTGCGTATGCGCCGGATCTACGACCCGCCGGAGCCGGACGACGGGCTGCGCGTGCTGGTGGACCGGCTGTGGCCGCGCGGGGTCTCCAAGGAGGAGGCCCGGCTGGACGAGTGGCCCAAGGCACTGACCCCCTCGACGGAGCTGCGCCGCTGGTACCACCACGGCGGCTCCTTCGACGAGTTCCGGCGCCGCTACGAGCAGGAGCTGACCGCTCCCGAGGCCGCCGCCGCGCTCGACGGCCTCAGGAAGTCGGTCAGGGAGGGCCCGGTCACGCTGCTCACGGCGACGAAGCACACGGAGAGCAGCCAGGCGGAGGTGCTGCTGGAGCTGCTCCGGCACTGAGACCCCCCGGGCTGAGGGCTTCAGGCCCTTCAGGCGGTCTCCTTCGCAGCCGCCCGTCCCGCCGCGCGGCCCGAGAAGAGGCAGCCGCCGAGGAAGGTGCCCTCCAGCGCGTTGTAGCCGTGGACCCCGCCGCCGCCGAACCCGGCGACCTCGCCTGCCGCGTACAGGCCGCCGACCGGTGTGCCGTCCGGGCCGAGGGCGCGCGAGTCCAGATCGGTCTGGATGCCGCCGAGAGTCTTGCGGGTGAGCACGCTGAGCCGTACGCCGATGAGCGGGCCCGCCTCCGGGTCGAGGATGCGGTGCGGAGTGGCGACGCGGCCGAGGCGGTCGCCGATGTAGCGGCGGGCGTTGCGGATGCCCTGGATCTGGGAGTCCTTGCTGTAGGGGTTGGCCAGCTGGAGGTCGCGGGCCTCGATCTGGCGGCGGACCTCGGCGGCGTCCAGGAGGGACTTTCCGGTGAGCCCGTTCATCCTGCCGACCAGGTCCTCCAGGGTGCGGGCGGTGACGAAGTCGGCGCCGTGGTCGAGGAATGCCTGTACGGGGGCGGGGGCGCCCTTGCCGAGCAGCCGGTCGCGGAGCACGGCCTTGCGGTCCTTGGCGGTGATGTCGGGGTTCTGCTCGGAGCCGGAGAGCGCGAACTCCTTCTCCACGATCTTCCGGGTGAGGACGAACCAGGAGTGGTCGTATCCGGCGATGTCCTCGGTGGTCCGCAGATGGCGGAGGGTGCCGAGCGTGTCGTAGCCGGGAAGGCAGGGGTCGGGCAGGCGGCGGCCGAGCGCGTCGAGCCAGATGGAGGAGGGGCCGGGCAGGATGCGGATTCCGTGGCCGGGCCAGACGGGGTTCCAGTTGGCGATGCCCTCGGTGTAGTGCCACATCCGGTCGCGGTTGACCAGGCGCGCGCCCGCCTCGGCGGTGATGTCGAGCATCCGGCCGTCGACGTACGCGGGGACACCGGTGACCATCTTGGCGGGGGGTGTACCGAGCCGCTCGGGCCAGTACCGGCGCACCAGGTCGTGGTCGGCGCCGATGCCGCCGCTGGTGACGATCACGGCGCCGGCGGTCAGCTCGAAGTCGCCGACGGACTCGCGGCTGGAGGCGACTCCGCGCGGGGAGTCGTCGGGGGCGAGGAGCGTGCCGCGCACCCCGCGCACGGCGCCGTCCCGGACGAGGAGTTCGTCCACGCGGTGGCGGTGGTGGAAGGTGAGCAGCCCGTCCCGCGCGGCCTCGCGGGCGTACCGCACGAAGGGTTCGACCACGCCGGTGCCGGTGCCCCAGGCGATGTGGAAGCGGGGTACGGAGTTGCCGTGGCCGTCCGCGCGCAGGTCGCCGCGCTCGGCCCAGCCGACGGTGGGCAGCAGCTCGATCCCGTGTCCGCGCAGCCAGGACCGCTTCTCCCCGGCGGCGAACTCGACGTAGGCGCGGGCCCAGCGCACCGCCCAGGAGTCCTCGTCCTCGACGCGGTCGAACTGCGCGCTGCCCCGCCAGTCGTTCCAGGCGAGGTCGAGGGAGTCCTTGACGCCGAGACGGCGCTGTTCGGGCGAGTCCACCAGGAACAGACCCCCGAAGGACCAGTACGCCTGGCCGCCGAGGTTGGCGGCGTTCTCCTGGTCGAGCAGGGCCACCTTCCGTCCCCGGCTGGTGAGTTCGTGCGCGGCGACCAGGCCGGCGAGGCCCGCTCCGACGACTATCGCGTCCGCGTCCATGATGTGCGTGTCCTTCCGTCGGGGCGAGTTCAGAGGGGCCGACTGCCGTCGGTCAGCAGAGCCGTGAGGAGTTGCTTCAGCCAGGCGCGTGCGGCGGGCACGTCCTTGTCGAGGAGGAGCTGAGTGGTGACGCCGTCGTACGCGGCGACGACCGCGTGGGCCGCGCCGTCGGCTCCGCCGAGTACGGCGGGCAGCTCCGTGTGGCCCTGGGCCCTTCGCAGCCGGTCGGCGACGGCCTCGCGCAGCCGGGCGCGGTGGTCGAGGAGGGCGCGGGCGGTGTCGGGGTCGCGGGCCGCGTGCACCAGGAAATCGGTCTTCACCAGCAGCCAGTCCACATTGAGCAACAGCGCCTCGGAGACCCGGTCGACACAGGCCTGCACGTCGAGTCCGGGGCCGTCCTGAGCGAGGGCGCCCGCGACCTGGGCGGCGATGAGGTCGGCGCGCTCCCGATACAGGGCGAAGAACAGCTCGTCCAGGGTGGCGAAGTTGGAGTAGAAGGCACCCCGGCTGTACCCGGCCGCCTCGCAGACCTCCTCGATGGAGACCCGCCCGAACCCCTTGGCGGCGAACACCGCGAAGGCGGCGGCGAGCAGATCGGCGCGGGTCCTGGCGCGGCGTTTGGTGACGCGGGGGGCGCTGAGTCCGTCCGTCACGGTGCCTCACCTCCGTTCGATACGGGAATGTATTCGATACATCGATGTATCGAAAGAGGGCGGCCCGGATTCATAAATGGAACGCATTTTCGATTCAGGGGTACGCTGACCCCATGTCCACGCACCTCCAGGGCTCCCTCTTCGACCAGACCGACGAACTGCGGCTCGGTCCGCTCAGCGGCCTGCGCCGTACCGAACTCGGCGCGGGCGCCTGGATTGACGTGCTGCCGGGCTGGCTGAGCGGCGCGGACGCGCTGTTCGAACGGCTCGCCGCCGAGGTTCCCTGGCGGGCGGAGCGGCGGAAGATGTACGACAACGTGGTGGCGGTGCCCCGGCTGCTCGCCTTCTACAAGCAACGTGATTCACTCCCCCACCCTGTGCTCGGCGAGGCCCGCGCCGCGCTCACCGCGCACTACGCGGCCGAGCTGGGCGAGCCGTTCACGACGGCCGGGCTGTGCTTCTACCGCGACGGGCGGGACAGCGTGGCCTGGCACGGCGACCGGATCGGGCGCGGGGCGCGGGCGGACACCATGGTCGCGATCCTCTCCGTCGGTGCGCCCCGGGACCTGTTGCTGCGCCCGGCCGACGGCGGTGGCGGCGCGGCCACGGTACGGCGGCCGCTGGGGCACGGCGACCTGATCGTGATGGGCGGCTCCTGCCAGCGCACCTGGGAGCACTGCGTCCCGAAGACCGCCCGCGCGGCGGGGCCCCGGATCAGTGTGCAGTTCCGTCCGCGCGGGGTGCGCTGACACGTCCATCGCCCCGGGTCTGCTTGGCTGTTGCCGACGGTTCAACGGCGAAGGGACGACGAGCGGATGAGCGCGGACGTACACCAAGTGGCCGACGGCACCTACCTGGTGCACGGTCATCACACCAACTGGGTGATCCTCAAGGACGGGGACGCGGTGACCCTGGTGGACACCGGGTATCCGGGGGACCGCGCGGGGCTGCTGGAGTCCCTTGCCTCGGTGGGGAGTTCGCCGGAGGCGGTGGCCGCCGTGCTGATCACCCACGCGCACAACGACCATCTGGGCTCGGCGGAGTACCTGCGCGCCGGGTACGGGACGCCGGTTCAGCTGCATCCGGCCGAAGTCCCGCACGCGCGGCGGGAGTTCCTCCAGCAGGCCAAGGTGGGCGACGTGGTGCGCAACATCTGGCGGCCCGGTGTCCTGAAGTGGGCGGCGCACCTCATCCAGGTCGGCGGGCTTGAGCAGCACCCCGTCACCAAGCCCGAGCCCTTCCCCACCGAGGGCGCGCTCGACCTGCCGGGGAACCCGGTCCCGGTGCACACGCCGGGCCACACGGACGGCCACTGCGTCTACCACCTGCCGCGCCTGGGCGTGGTGATCTCCGGTGACGCGCTGGTCACCGGGCACGCGATCTCCCGACTGAAGGGCCCCCAGCTCCTGGCCGGCTTCTTCCACCACGAGCGGGAGCGCGCCGTGGACTCGCTGGACCTGATCGCCGCGCTGGAGGGCGACACGCTGCTGCCGGGACACGGTCCGGTGCACCGGGGGCCGGTCCGGGAGGCGGCGGAACTGGCCGGGGAGCGGGCGGGGCAGGGACGGCGCCCCGGGGCGGGCCGGGGGCAGCCGACGGGACGGCTGTGAGCCGACGCGCCAACCGGCCGCTGTCCGGCGGGACTTGACGCACCCCGGCGACCGCTCGGCCGTGCCCGTGGCGGCCGCCAGGACGGCCCTCCCGCGCCCGGCTCACCCCTCCGACGCCACCCCCGGCACGACCGCCACCGGACACGGCGCGTGATGCAGCACTCCGTGCGCCACCGAGCCGATCCGCGCCGTCACCGCCGTGTGGTGGGGGCGGCGGCCGACGACGACCAGCTGGGCGCCGCCGGAGACCGAGAGCAGGACCTGCCCCGCGCTGCCCATCTCCACGTGCTCGGAGACCGGCACGTCGGGGTAGCGCTCGCGCCAGGGGTGTACGGCCTCGGCGAGGGCCTTGCGCTCGTAGGGTTCCAGGCCGCCCGCGTCGTCCAGGAGCTTCAGGGAGGCGGGGCTGTAGGCGAAGACGGGCGGCAGGGTCCAGGCGCGTACGACCCGTACGGTGGCGCCGCGCGCGGCCGCCGCCTCGAAGGCGAAGCCGAGCGCGGCGGCGCTGTCCTCGGGGCTGCCGTCCTGGCCCACCACGATCTCGCGTCCGGCGGCCTCGGAGGCGGCCTTGTCCCCGGCGCGCACCAGCACCACGGGCCGGGACGCCTCGGCGACGACACGGCCGCCCACCGAGCCGAGCAGGAAGCCGACCACGCCCCCGTGCCCGCGCGAGCCCAGCACCAGCAGTTCGGCGTCGGCGGCGGCCTTCGTCAGTGTCTCGGCGGGGACGCCCTCGGGCACGTCCAGGCTGATGGGGAGCCCCGGGTGCCGTTCGGTGACGGGGCGCACCGCCTCGGCGGCCGCGGTCTCGGCCCAGCCCCGCTGGACGATCGGATCGGGGGCCGAGGGGGTCTCGACATGGCGCCAGACGTGCAGCACGCGCAGCGGCAGCCCCCGGCGTACGGCCTCCCCGGCGGCCCAGTCCAGGGCCGCCAGGCTCTCCGGCGTACCGTCCACCCCGGCCGTGATCGGGCGTGTCATGCGTGGCCTCCTCGTCGTCACCGCGTCCATACCACCGCGTCCGTGCGTCGCCGCGCCTCACGGGCGACGCTCGGTCATGACCTTGTCACAGAAGGACGGCCGTACGAACCACGCCCCCTTCACCCCCGGCAAGGACTCCCGCGCCGGGGCGAAGCCGGGCGGCCGCACCTACGATGGGCGGAAGGCGGTGTTCCGTACCCGCGCCACCGCCGCAGGGAAGCCCGTGCATCCGACCGCTCGGGGTGGGAGACCCATGGCACAGGCCACCGACGCCGCCCGTACGGTCATCCTGACCGTGGACGACGACCCGGGCGTGTCCCGCGCCGTCGCCCGGGACCTCAGGCGCCGCTACGGCGAGTCGTACCGGATCGTGCGCGCGGAGTCCGGCGCGTCCGCGCTGGACGCGCTGCGCGAACTGAAGCTGCGCGGCGACCAGGTGGCGGTGCTGCTCGCCGACTACCGGATGCCCCGGATGAACGGCATCGAGTTCCTCGAAGCGGCGATGGACGTCTACCCGTGGGCGCGCCGGGTGCTGCTGACGGCGTACGCGGACACCGGCGCGGCGATCGACGCGATCAACGTCGTGGACCTGGACCACTATCTGCTCAAGCCGTGGAACCCGCCGGAGGAGAAGCTGTACCCGGTCCTGGACGACCTGCTCCAGGCGTGGCACGCGAGCGATCACCGGCCGGTGCCGAGCACCAAGGTGGTGGGCCACCGCTGGTCGGCGCGCTCCTCGGACGTGCGGGAGTTCCTGGCCCGCAACCAGGTGCCGTACCGCTGGTACTCGGCCGAGGAGCCGGAGGGGCGACGGCTGCTCGCGGCGGCCGGACAGGACGGGCGGCGGCTGCCGCTGGTGATCACCCCGGACGGCTCGGCGCTGGTCGAGCCGGAGGCCCCGGAGCTGGCGGCCCGGGTGGGCCTCGCGACGACGCCGACGGCCGACTTCTACGACCTGGTGGTGATCGGCGGCGGCCCGGCCGGGCTCGGCGCGGCCGTGTACGGCGCCTCGGAGGGGCTGCGGACCGTGCTGGTGGAGCGCTCGGCGACGGGCGGGCAGGCCGGGCAGAGTTCCCGGATCGAGAACTACCTCGGCTTCCCGGACGGCGTCTCCGGCGCCCAGCTGACCGACCGGGCGCGGCGGCAGGCGGCGCGGTTCGGCGCCGAGATCCTGACGACGCGCGAGGTGACGGGGCTCGAGGTGTGCGGGGCCGCGCGGATCGTACGGTTCGCTGACGGCTCGACGATCGGGGCGCACAGCGTGATCCTGGCGACCGGGGTGCAGTACCGGCGGCTGGCGGCGGAGGGCTGCGCGGAACTGACCGGCTGCGGGGTGTTCTACGGCTCCGCGCTGACCGAGGCGGCCTCGTGCCAGGACCAGGACGTCTACATCGTGGGCGGCGCCAACTCGGCGGGCCAGGCGGCGATGTTCCTCTCCCGGGTCGCCAAGTCGGTGACGCTGCTGGTGCGCGGTGCCGATCTGTCGGCGTCGATGTCGCACTATCTGGTCCAGCAGATCGGGGAGGCACCCAACATCTCGGTGCGCGGCCACACGGAGGTCGTGGCCGCGCACGGCGAGGGCCGTCTGGAGCGGCTGACGCTGCGCGACACCGCGACCGGTGAGACCGAACAGACCGACGCCCAGTGGCTGTTCGTGTTCATCGGCGCCGCCCCGCTGACCGGCTGGCTGGACGGGACCGTGCTGCGCGACGCGCGGGGTTTCGTGCTCGCGGGCCCGGACCTGACCCCCGACGGGACGCCGCCGCCCGGCTGGGAGCTGGACCGGCCGCCGTACCACCTGGAGACCAATGTGCCGGGCGTGTTCGTGGCGGGCGACGTGCGCGCCGAGTCGGCCAAGCGGGTCGCGTCCGCCGTGGGAGAGGGCGCGATGGCCGTGATGTTCGTCCACCGGTATCTGGAGCAGTCGTGAGCGGACAACCCATGCCGTGCAGCCCCGGGGAGATCGGCACCCTGTTCCTCTTCGACCGGCTGACGCCCGGCCAGTTGGGGCGGCTGTGCGCCGAGGGCCGGGTGGAGCTGTTCGAGCCGGGCCCGGTGTACGCCGAGGGCGAGCCCGCGACCTGCTTCTACGTGCTGATCGAGGGCACGGTGGTGCTGTCACGGCGGGTCGGCGCCGAGGACATGGAGGTGACCCGGACCGCGCAGCGCGGGGTGTACGCGGGCGCGATGCAGGCGTATCTCGGGGACCGGGTGCGGCAGGTCTACAACAACTCGATGCGGGTGACCGAGCCGAGCCGTTTCTTCGTCCTGCCCGCCGAGACCTTCGCGGCCGTGATGCACGAGTGGTTCCCGATGGCGACACATCTGCTGGAGGGGCTGTTCTTCGGCTCGAAGAGCGCCCAGGCGCTGGTGGCCCGGCGGGAGCGGCTGCTGGCGCTCGGCTCGCTGTCGGCGGGGCTGACCCATGAGCTGAACAACCCGGCCTCGGCGGCGGTGCGGGCCACCTCGGCGCTGCGCGAGCGGGTGGCGAAGATGCGGCACAAGCTCGCGCTGATCGCCGAAGGGCCGCTCTCCCGCGAGACGTTGGCCCGCCTGGTGGAGGTCCAGGAGCGGACGGCCGAGCGGGTGGCGAAGGCGCCGTCGCTCGGTCCGCTGGAGGCGGCGGACCGGGAGGACGCGCTCGCCGACTGGATGGAGGACCACGGCGTCGAGCAGGCCGTGCGGTACGCGCCGACCTTCACGCAGGCGGGCCTCGACACCGACTGGCTGGAGCAGGTCGCGGCGGCGGTCGGCGAGGACGTGGTGCCCCGGGCGATGGGCTGGCTGGAGTCCACCGTCGAGACCGAGCTGCTGATGAACGAGATCGAGGACTCCACCGCCCGCGTCTCGCACCTGGTGGACGCGGCGAAGCAGTACGCGCAGCTCGACCGGGCGCCGTTCCGCTCGGTGGACGTGCGGGAACTCCTGGACAGCACCCTGCTGATGCTGTCGGCGAAGGTCGGCCCGCACGTCGAGGTGGTCAGGGAGTACGACGCCGCGCTGCCGCCGGTGCCCGGTTATCCGGCGGAGCTGAACCAGGTGTGGACCAACCTCGTCGACAACGCGGTCTCCGCCATGGGCGGTTCGGGACGGCTGACGGTGCGGACCGCGCGGGACGGGGACCGGGCGCTGGTGGAGATCCGCGACACCGGGCCCGGGATTCCGGCCGAGCTGCGCGAGCGCGTCTTCGATCCGTTCTTCTCCACCAAGCCGCCTGGTGAGGGCACCGGGCTGGGTCTCGACATCTCGCGGCGGATCGTCGTCGACAAGCACCACGGCACCCTGGAGGTCGAGTCGGTGCCCGGCGACACCCGTTTCCAGGTCTTCCTTCCGCTGACCGCCGAGGCGCCCGATCAGTCCGACCGGGCGCCCGGACCGACCCCCGAGGAGACAGCATGAGCGCCGAGGACGCCATCGACCCGAGTGTGCCGCCGAGCGGTACGGGCTGTGTGGAGTGCGAGAAGACGGGCGGCTGGTGGTTCCATCTGCGCCGCTGCGCACGGTGCGGGCACATCGGCTGCTGCGACGACTCGCCCTCCAAGCACGCCACCGTCCACTTCCGGGCCACCGGGCATCCGGTCATCCGCAGTTACGAGCCGGGCGAGGGCTGGTTCTGGGACTACGACACGAACGAGATCTACAGCTCAGGACCCGAACTCGCGCCCCCGGAGAGCCATCCGGCCGACCAGCCGGTGCCGGGCCCGGCCGGGCGGGTTCCGGCGGACTGGGCGCAGACCCTGCGCTGACGGGCCGTCCGCGCAGGGTCGGGGCCGACGCGGGCCGGTTCAGCGGGCGCCGGTCCGGCGGGCGCGGCTTCAGCGGTCGCAGCGCAGTCGTGCGAGGTCGACCGCGTCGGCGAGGGCCCGCATCCCCCGGTCGTTCGGGTGGAGATGGTCCCCGCTGTCGTAGGCGGTCCGCATTCGCTCGGGGTGGCGGGGGTCGCGCAGGGCGCGGTCGAAGTCCGCGACGGCATCGAAGTCGTGGCCGGTGCGGATGCGGTGGTTGACCTCCCGGCGTACGTCCTCGGCGGCCGGGCTCCACTCCGGCCAGCCCCGGAACGGTGCGACGGTCGCGCCCGTCACGCACATCCCGGCCGCGTGCGCCCGCCGTACGACCTCGCGGTACCCGGCGATCAGGTCGGCGGCCGTGACGCCGGTGGCCGCCTTGAGGTCGTTGACGCCCTCGAAGAGGATCACGGTGCGCACGCCGGGCAACTCCAGCACGTCCCGGTCCAGTCGGCCGAGGGCGCTGGTGCCGCCGCCCTCGGTCAGGACCCGGTTGCCGGAGATCCCCTCGCCGGCGACGCCCGCGAGCGCCGTACGGGCCAGGCGTCTCGCGAGCAGGTCGGGCCAGCGCAGGTCCCGGTCGGGGGTGGAGGCCCGGCCGTCGGTGATGGAGTCGCCGAGCGCGGCGACGGCGCCGGTGGCGGGGTGGTCGGGGCGTACGGAGACGGCGTCGAGGTACCACCAGGAGTCTGTGGTGCGCGTCCAGGGGGCGGCGCTCTCCTCGGCGGTGTGGTCGCCCCGGGCGGTGTACGAGGTGCGCAGGGCCAGCGCGTGCCCGGTGGCGGGTCCGGCGGCGTCCGGGGTGTGCAGGCTGACGGCGAGGAGGGCCCCGGCGGGGACGTGGCCGGGCAGCGGGTCGCTCCAGACGACGGCGCCCCGGGGGATCGTGACGGACGGACGGCCGTGGAAGGCGAGCCGCCGGTTGTCGCGCACGGCGGCGCCCTGCTCGCGCAGGCCCGCGTAAGCGGCGTTCACGCGCAGCGGGCGGTCCCCGAAGGCGTTGGACAGGCGGACGCGCAGTCCGCTGCCGCCGACGCTGGTGCGCACGACGAGGCGGTAGCTGCGGTCGGCGCCGTCGTGGCCGAGGCGCCCGGCGCTCGCGGCCCAGGTGACGACGCCGAGGGCGTGGCCGGTGTCCCCGGTGGGGTGGGCGGCGGTCGGGAGGGGCGGGGTCTGCACGGCGAGGGCGGCGAGCAGGACGGCGGCGGTGCGGCAGGCGCGCCCGAGGCGGCCGGTCACCGGGCCCGCTCCCGGGCGGCGGCCGGTGCGCCGGACTCCCGGCCCGGGCGCGGCGCTTGCGCGTACCCCATGCGAGTCATCGTCCCACCGGGCGGCACGCGTGCGCATGTCGGTGCGCCGTGCGGTCGGACGCCGGATGTGCGGATGCCCCGCGCGGGGCGGGGCATCCGGGGTTCCTACGGGGCGGTCGTGCGGTGCCGGGGCGCCGTACGGCCGCCGTGCGTCACGGGGCGGGGGTGTTGGCCGCGGTGACGTTGACCGCCGCCCACGCCCGGTCCACTGCCTTGTACTCGGCGCTGGTCGCGCCGTACAGGTCCTTGGCCGCCTTCAGTGTCGCGACGCGGGCGTCGTGGAAGTCGGTGGAGGAGACCATGTAGCGGGTCAGCGCGCGGTAGAAGACGGCGGTGGCCTTGGTGCGGCCGATGCCCTTGACGGAACCGCCGTCGTAGGTCGGGGAGTTGTAGGCGACTCCCTTGATCGTCTTCTTGCCGCTGCCCTCCGCGAGGAGGTAGAAGGCGTGCGAGGAGACGCCGGAACCGGCGTGCACCTCCGTGGAGTAGACCTCGGGCGACCAGTAGTCGACGGTCTGCTCCAGCTTGTCCAGCGACGGGTGGTCCAGGCGGCGCAGGAACTTCTGCTTGAGGCCGAGCTTCTCGCCGATGAGATAGTTCGGCGGGTTCTTGGCGTTGTTCGCGTAGAACTCGACGTCGGAGCCGAAGATGTCGGCCAGCGACTCGTTGAGTGAGCCGGGTTCGCCGTACTGGTTGCCGTTGCGGTCGACGAAGGTCGGCTCCAGCTTGGCGGTGGCGTCGACGACGCCGTGGGTCAGCTCGTGGCCGGTGACGTCGAGGACGACGAGCGGCTTCTTGATCATCTTGCCGTCGCCGTCGCCGTACAGCATGCAGCCGCAGGCCGGGTCCCAGAAGGCGTTGGCGACCGAGCGGCCCCAGTGGACCATCCCGCGGGCGGCCTTGCCGTTGCCGGCTATGCCCTTGCGGTTGAAGGTCCTGCGGTAGAAGTCCAGCGTCCTGGTGATGCCGTACTGGGCGTCGGCGGCGGCGCTGTAGCGGCTCGTCGTCTTCCCGTTGCCCCATACGTTCGTGGTGCCGGTGATCGTGGTGCCGGAGCCGAAGCTCTCCGTCATGCGGTTTTTGGCGTCGCGGGTCTCGGTGCCGTACCGGCTCGGGTCCTTGAGCTGGAAGTGGCCGCGCGAGGTCTGCGTGGTGGTCAGGCCGACGCTGCCCACGAAGAGGGTCTTGCCGGTGCCGTGCGCGGTGGCCGGGTACTTCTTGGCGACGGCCCCGGCGACGAGGGGGCTCGCCGCGGCCGCGGCGCCGGTGGCCGGGGCGATGGTCTCCCGGTGGCTGCGCAGGGCCTTGACCAGCTTGGGCGAGAGGAACTCGTCGGCGTCGGGGGTGTCGCTGCGCACGGCGCCGGTGAGGGCGTCCACGACGACCGTGTGGGAGCCGCCGTCGTCGTCGGGGGTGCTGCCGGACACGGTCACCTGGTAGGCGAGGCGGGCGGCGCCGCCACGGGCGTCCACCACCAGGTGCGGGGTGCCCGCCCGGCCGCCGGCCGCGCGGGCCGCGGCGGCCGCCGCCTGACCGGGGGTCACCTTGGCGTCGGTGGTGGCGGGGCGGACTACGCGGTCGGCGGCGCGGGTGACGCCCGCGTAGCCGAGGTGCCGGTCGAGGTGGACGACGAGGTCGCCGCCGAGGACCGGGAGTCCGGCGTGGGTGCGCGTGAAGCGCACATGACGGGCGCCCTCGGGGTCGAACATCACGTCCTGCGGCTCGAGTTCGTCGCCGGAGACGACTCCGGTGTCGGCCGCGTGGGCGAAGGCCGCGGCGCTCGCGGCGTGGACCACCAGGGCGGTCCGCTCGGCGCCGAGGACGGACCGTACGTCCACCGGGCGGGGGCCCGCGAGGGCCGTACCGGCCAGGCCCATGGCGGCCGTCGTCACCGCGACGGCGACGGCCACACTGCGTATGTGCGGTCTGCGCACGAGGAGGGGTTCCTTCGTCCGAAGGCGGCCGGCCGCGCCAACCGCCTTGCGACATGGCGCTGTTGAGCGCCAGGAGGCCCGGGCCGGGCCCGAGGTTCACCCTTCCGGATGAGTCATGGCCACGTAAACCTGGAATGATCCATTTCGCGGTTCCCTATGACAATCCTTTGCGAATATACGTCACAGAGTGATCATTGACTGACCATGTGTGTGTCGGAGCGTGAGATTCCGGCCCAATCCCCTAGGTTCCAGGCCGGAATGTGACCGATGTCGCATCAACAACCGCGTGAACGAGGAGTGGGAACCGGATGGTCTCAGCAACGGTGGGCAGGGGTGCGGTACTCGGAGCGGTCGCGCTGTCTCTCCTCGCGGTCCCGGCGCGGGCGGCGAGCGAGGCGCCGGGCCGCGCGGCGGCACTGCCCGCACCCGACACGGCGGGCGTCGACAGGGTGCTGCGCACCGCGCGGGACCAGGGAGCACCGGGCGCCGCGGCCCGGATCGACGACCACGGCAGGACGTACCTCATCAGCCGGGGCCTCGCGGACCGGGGCGCGAAGCGGGCGATGAGCACCGGCGACCGCTTCCGGATCGGCAGCGTCACCAAGACCTTCTCGACGGTCGTCCTGCTCCAGCTGGCCGACGAGCGCAAGCTCGACCTGGACTCCCCGGTGAACCGCTATCTGCCCGGGCTGCTCCCCGATGACCGGATCACGGTCCGGCACCTGCTGAACCACCGCAGCGGCCTGTACGACTTCAGCAACGACATGTTCGCCCAGAGCGTCTCCGGCTTCGAGGCCGTCCGGAACAAGGTCTTCACCTACCGCCAACTGGTCGCGCTCTCCCTGAAGAAGCCGCGCACCAACGCCCCCGGCGCGGCCTACTCCTACTCCAACACCAACTTCGTGGTGGCGGGCCTGCTCATCGAGAAGCTGACCGGGCACTCGGTGAGGACCGAGTACCAGAACCGCGTCATCAAGCCGCTGAAGCTGGCCGACACCTTCTACGTCCACCCGGACACCGCAATCCCCGGCCGATATGCGCGCGGCTATCTGACCCCCGACAAGTCCGGTGCCGCCCTGGTCGACGCGACCCGGCAGACCGTGTCCTGGGCGCAGAGCGCGGGCGCGATCATCTCCAGCGCCAAGGACCTGAACACCTTCTACTCCGCGCTGGTGGGCGGGCGGCTGCTCTCCTCCGCGCGGCTCGCCGAGATGGAGCGCTTCACCAAGGTCAACGCCACCACGGCCTACGGCCTCGGACTGCGGCGCCGCGACCTGTCCTGCGGTGTCTCGGTCTACGGCCACACGGGCGCCGTACAGGGCTACTACACCTACGCGTTCACCAGCAAGGACGGCGGCCGCAGCCTGACCGCTCTGGTCAACACCTCCAACAACGGCAAGGTGCTGGACACGTTGGCGGGCACCCTGGAATCGGCGTTCTGCGGCAAGCCGGCCAAGAAGGCACGACGCGGCGCCGCGCTGCGCGAACTCGGAGGCGACCTGCGGCAGTAGCGGAGCCCGGAAGCCGGGGCGCGCGGAGTCCAGGAGCCGGGCGCGTTCCACGATCTTGTCGGAACGCGCCCCTCCGGGACACGATGCCCCGTATGAAGGGTGACCTGTTTTCCAGCGAGCACATGATGCGCCCGGCCGTGGAGCCGGGCCTGACCGTCGAGAACGCCAAGTGTCTGAAGTACACGGTGAACGGCGAGATGCTCGCCCGGCAGGGCGCGATGATCGCGCACCGGGGCGAGTTGAAGTTCGAGCACAAGGGCCAGGGCATCGGCGGCATGCTCAAGCGCGCCGTCACCGGTGAGGGGCTGCCCCTGATGGTGGTGCGCGGGCGGGGCGAGGCGTGGTTCGCGCACGAGGCGCAGAACTGCTTCGTCGTCGAGGTGGAGCCCGGCGACCGGTTCACGGTCAACGGCCGCAACGTCCTGTGCTTCGACGCCACGCTCTCCTACGAGATAAAGACCGTGAAGGGCTCCGGCATCGCGGGCGGCGGCCTGTTCAACAGCGTGTTCAGCGGGCACGGCCGCCTCGGCCTGGTCTGCGAGGGCAACCCGCTGGTGATCCCGGTGTCCCCGGAGAACCCGGTGTACGTCGACACGGACGCCGTGGTCGGCTGGACGGCCGGGCTCGACACCTCGCTGCACCGCTCGCAGTCCTTCGGCTCGATGCTGCGCGGCGGTTCGGGCGAGGCCGTGCAGCTGATGCTCCGGGGCAACGGCGTCGTGGTGGTCCGCCCGAGCGAGGCCACGCCGCAGTCGGCGCAGCAGCACTGACGGATGCCGACAGCCCGTACTGACCGAACGTCAAAAATGACCGGAACGCGATCGGTTTGAACACTCCACCGTGACCTTCGCGTAACCCTGGGAGACAACGGCAGGGTTACAGCGAGGGATGGCCATGGCCGAGGCGTACGTCGTCGCAGATGAACTGGTCGCCGGGCGGTTCCGGCTCCTTGAGGTCTTCGCCCGGGAGACCGGCCGCGAGTGGTGGCGGGCCGAGGACGTACGGGAGAACCGCGCGTGCCTGGTGACGCGGACCGCGCTGCCGGGCACCGCCGACCAGGACACCCTGCGCCGGACCAGGTCCCGCGTGGTGCGCACCTCCGAGACCATGCGGCTGCTGTGCCCCGGCGGGGTCGCCGCGGTGATCGACGCGGTCGTGGAGCCGGGCACCCTGTGGACGGCAGCCCAGTGGATCGACGGCACACCACTCACCCGACTCCTGGAGGAGGAGGGGCCGTTCGACCCCGTACGGGCGACCGGCATCGGCCTCGAAGTGCTCGACGTGCTGCGCACCGCGCACGAGGAGGGCATCACCCACGGCGAGCTGAGCCCCGGCCAAATCTTCGTACGGGACGGCGGCACGGTCGTGATCGCGGGCTTCGGGCTCGCGGGCACGACCCTGGCGCCGAGGGTCGCGGCGCCGTCGTACGCCTCCCCGGAGCAGGCCCGCGACGAACGCATCGGCCCCGCCGCCGACTTGTGGGCGCTCGGCGCGATCCTCTACACGATGACCGAGGGGCGCCCGCCGTTCCGCGACCGGGGCCGCACCGAGGCCACCCTGCGGGCCGTGGCCCGGCTCCCCCTGCGCGCCCCGCTGCGCACGGGCCCGCTGACCCGGACCGTGGAGGGGCTGCTGCGCAAGAACTCCCGCGAACGGCTGACCCGTCCGGTGGTGCGCGCCTCGCTGGTGCGGGTGCTGGAGGAGGACGCGGGTGCGTACGGCACGCCCGCGCCCGCTCCGGAGGCCGAGGCGGAGACGGAGGCGGCCCCGCCGGGCGGCGGTGTCCTGCGGAGCAGACGGGTCCTGGCGGCCGGGGTGTGCCTGGCCGTCGCCGCCGTGGCCGCCGCCGCGCTGGCCGTGTCGCACCGGTCGTCGGAGGAGGCCGCGGGGGCGCGGCCGGGCGGGGCGGCCGCGTCGGCGAACGCGGGTCCGTCGGCCGGTACGAGCACCGGGTCCGGCACCGGCGCGGTCCCCGGCCGGAGCGAGGCACCGGGCCCGAGCGGCACCCCGGGTCCGAGCACGGCTCCCGGCAAGGGCACGACCGCCGCCCCGAGCTCCACCCGCACCCAGGGCCACCCCGCCTCTCCGTCCGGCACCTCCGCCGCCCTCCCCGCCGGTTTCCGCACGTACACCGCCCCGGAGGGCTTCACCGTCGCCCTGCCCGAGGAGTGGCAGCGCCTCGGGATCAGGTCCGGCGCCGACAACTCCTACCGGGTCACCTTCGGCCCCGGCGGCTCCTCCTCCCCCACGCTCGCCGTCACCTACAGCGAACGGGTGGGGTCCGACCCCGTGGCCGTCTGGCGTGACGACGTCGAACCCGGCCTCGCCCAGGAGGACGGCTACCAGCGTGTCGGCCGGATCGAGGCCACCGACCAACAGGGCCACTCCGCCGCCGACATGGAGTGGCTGTCCGGCACTGGGCAGACGCGGACGCACACCTTCGGGCGCGGCTTCCTGCTCGGCGGCGGCCGGGGCTACTCCCTGCGCTTCACCACCCCGGCCGCCGACTGGGAGGACCCGGCGAACCAGGCCGTACTGCGCACCGCGCTCCGTACCTTCCGCGCCTGAGTAGCCGTACTCATGACCGGCGTTGCCCGGCGGCGCCACCATGGGGGCTCCCCGACCCCCGCCTGGAGGCCGCCATGACCGCCGCGCATCCCGCCCCGCGCACCATGCACCGCCGGGTGCCGCCCCTGCTGTTCGCGGGCGTGGCAGCCCTGGGGCTCGCCGTCTCCGCGATCGGCGTACGCGACCGTACGACCTGGTTCCTGGAGACGTTCTGGGTGCTGATCGGGCTGCCGCTGGTGCTGCTGACCTGGCGGCGTTTCCCCCTGACCGGCCTGCTGTGCGGTCTCCTCGCCGTACACGCCCTGGTCCTGGCGGCCGGCGGCCACTACACCTACGCCGAGGTGCCCGCGGGCGACTGGGTCCGGGACACCTTCGGCCTCAGCCGCAACCCGTACGACCGGTTCGGGCATCTGATGCAGGGCTTCGTCCCGGCGATCCTGGTCCGCGAACTCCTCAGCCGTACCTCCCCGTTGCGCGGCAGCCGCTGGCTGGCGCCCCTCACCGTGTGCGCCTGTCTCGCCTTCAGCGCGTGCTTCGAGCTGCTGGAGTGGGCGGCCGCCGAGATCGGCGGCCACGGCGCCGACGCCTTCCTGGCCACCCAGGGAGACGTCTGGGACACCCAGTGGGACATGTTCTGCGCCCTGATCGGAGCGGTGCTGTCCCTGCTGCTGCTCAGCAAGGTCCACGACCGGCAGCTCACGACGCTGGAGACCGGCGACCGGTGATCCCGCCCGGGGAGGCGGCCGCCGGACTCAGGCGGCGGAGCGTTCGGCGAGGGGACGGCGGCGCAGGGAGGCGTCCGTCAGGGAGCGCGGCGGGAAGGAGGCGGCGGGGTTGTAGAGGTTCACCCCCGGGCGCACGATCTCGTCGATCCGGTCGAGGGTCGCGTCGTCCAGGGTGAGCGCCGCTCCCTTGAGGAGGGCCTCCAGTTGCTCCATGGTCCGCGGGCCGATGATCGCCGACGTGACGGCGGGGTGGGCCACGGTGAAGGCCACGGCGAGTTCGGGCAGGGTGCAGCCGATGCTCTCGGCGAGTTCGACGAGCTGCTCGACGGCGTCGAGCTTGGCGGCGTTCTCGGCGATGGCGGGATCGAAGAAGCCCGGGCGGATCGCGGCGCGGCCGGTCTCCATGTCGACGGGCGCGCCCTTGCGGATCTTGCCGGTGAGGAAGCCGAAGGCGAGGGGGCTCCAGACCAGGACTCCCATGCCGTGGCGCTCGGCGACGGGCAGCAGCGAGGACTCGATCCCGCGGGCCAGGATCGAGTAGGGCGGCTGGGCGGTGCGGAAGCGTCCGAGGGCGCGCCGCTCGGAGACGTGGTGGGCCTCGACGATCTCCTCGGCCGGGAAGTTCGAGCAGCCGAAGGTGCGTATCTTCCCCTGGGTCACGAGGTCGGTGAGGACCGAGAGGGTCTCCTCGATGTCCGTGGTGTGGTCCGGCAGGTGGATCTGGTAGAGGTCGATCCAGTCGGTGTCCAGACGCCTCAGGCTGTCCTCGACCGCCTTGAGGATCCAACGCCGCGAGTTGCCACCGCGGTTGCGGCCCTCACCCATCGGGAAGTGGACCTTGGTGGCGAGCACGACGTCGTCACGGCGCCCTCGCAGCGCCTTCCCCACGATCTCCTCGGACTCTCCCTGGCCGTACATGTCGGCGGTGTCGAGGAAGTTGACGCCCTGGTCGAGGGCGGCGTGGATGATGCGGACGCATTCGTCGTGGTCGGAGTTGAAGCCGTCCTGGAACATCATGGTTCCGAGGCAGTGGGTGCTGACCTCGATACCGGTTCTGCCAAGGGTGCGATAGCGCATGACGATGCTTCCTCACTGGAGCGGCCGATCACGCGGAGCGACATGGCGTCGACCGCGCGACGGACTCTATTAATTGGAGTCCGCTCCAGGTCAACCCTTGTGCCGACGAAGGTGAGGAGGCCCGCCGGGCGCACCGCGCGGGGTGTGACGCGGCGGCCGGAGACCAGGCGGTGCGGGGAGACCGGGCCTCGGTCATGCGGTGCGGTCGACCGCCCGCGCGGTTCTTCGAAACCGGCCCGGTGTCCCCCTGACGGGAACTACCGGAAGTAGTGCCCCTCCTCCAGGTCGGCCAGGAGCCCGGTCTCCCTCGGCTGCCAGCCGAGCAGTTCGCGGGTGAGCGTGCTCGACGTGGGGTTGTCGACCCCGGTGAAGCGGCCCACGAAGCCGTAGCGGGCCTCGGCCTCCTCGCCCGTCAGGCTGACGACGGGCACGTCCAGGTGACGGCCGATGACCTCGGCGATCTCCCGGAACGGCACGCCCTCCTCGTCGGCCGCGTGCAGGCGCTGCCCGGCGGGCGCCTTCTCCAGGGCGAGCCGGAACAGCCGGGCGGCGTCGAGCCGGTGGACGGCGGGCCAGCGGTTGGCGCCGTCCCCGACGTAGGCGGCGACGCCCTTCTCGCGGGCCACGTCGATGAGACGGGGCACGAAGCCGTGGTCGCCGCGTCCGTGCACGGTGGGCGCGAGCCGGACCACGGAGGAACGCACGCCGTCCTCGGCCAGTGCCGTCGCCGCCTCCTCGGAGGCGGTGCGGTGGGTGCCGGGGGCGGGGGCGTCGGCCTCGGTGGTCAGTCGGCCCGTCGGGCCGATCGCGGTGCCGGAGGTGACGACCAGCGGCCGGTCCGAGCCGGCGAGCGCGGCGCCCATGGCCCGGATGGCGGTGAGGTCGGTGTCGCCCGCCGCGCGGACGTCGGCGAAGTCGTGGACGAAGGCCAGATGGATCACGCCGTCGGCGGTGCCGGCGACGCGGGCCAGGTCCTCCGGGTCCGCCAGGCTGCCCCGGTGCACCTCGGCGCCCGCGGCCTTCAGCGCGGCGGCCCCCTCGTCGGACCGGGCGAGGCCGACGACCTCGTGCCCGGCGCCGATGAGTTCGGGTACGACGGCCGAGCCGATGAATCCGGTGGCCCCGGTGACGAAAACGCGCATGTCGTTGCTCTCCTCGGACGGTGGGTGGGAGTGGTTCCATCCTTGGCCGGGCGGAGCGTCCGCGTCCAAAGCTTGTTCCGCATCGGGCAATACGTTTCGGGCATCACCGCAGGTCGAACTGCACGCAGGGCAGAGGGCCGTACGCTGGGGGCATGTCCGACTCCCCCGCCGACGCGGATCTCGACCTCAGGCTGGTGCGGTACTTCACGGTCGTCGCCGAGCACCGGCACTTCGGGCGCGCGGCCGCCGCGCTGCACATCACCCAGCCGTCCCTGAGCCGTCAAGTGCGTCGCCTGGAGCGGGAGTTGGTGGCCAGGCTCCTCGACCGCACCCCGCAGGGCACGCGGCTAACCGAGGCGGGCGAGGTGTTCCTGCCGCGCGCGAGGTCGCTGCTGCGGGCGGCGGGACAGGCGGCGGCCGCAGCACGGGCAGCCGCCGAGCCCAGCCGGATCACCGTCGGATACACGACCGGCGTGATCGTCACCCCGGCCGTGCGCGAGCTGCGCCGCCGGTTCCCGGACGCGGACGTACGCACGGCGCATCTGCGCTGGCAGGAGGCCCGGGACACGCTGACGAGCCACCGGGTGGACGCGCTGGTCACGCGGCTGCCGTTCGTCACCGAGGGCCTGCGGGTGACCGTGCTCTACGACGAGCCGCGCGTGGTCGTCATGCCGCTGGACCACCGGCTCGCGGGCAAGGAGTCGGTCACCCTGGACGACATCGCGGACGAGCCGCTGCCCCGGGTCCCGGACCGGCTGTGGGACGCGTTCTGGCGGATCGACCCGCGCCCGGACGGGCGGCCCGCGCCGGACGGCCCGTTCATCGAGGACATCGAGGACAAGTTCGAGCTGGTCGCCTCCGGGCAGTCGCTGGCGCTCGCGGCGGGCGTGCCCGGGCTGCGTCCGCCGCGCCCGGATCTGACCACGGTGCCGCTGCACGGGGTCGAGCCGTGCCATGTGGCCGTGGCGACCCGGGCCGGGGACAACGGGCGGCTGGTGACGGAGTTCCGCCGGTGCGCCGAGGCGCTGCTGACCGGGCCCGGGGTCGTCGAGTGAGTCAGGCGCCGGGGGTGAGCGCGCCCGGGGTGAGCTGGGCCTGGACGAGCGGCCCGTAGCGGTCGGCCACGGCGTCGATGTCGGCCTCGCGCAGCCCCGGCCCGCGCGCGATGCCGTACATGACGCCGAGGCCGACGACGGCGGCGACGGCGAGTTCGGCGCGCAGGCCCGCGTCGGGTCCGGTGAGCCGGGCGGCGAGGCGTTCGGTCACCTGGGCGCGGAAGTTGGCGCGCAGGACGTCACCGTGGTCGCCGTGCAGCGGGGCGAAGACGATGCGCAGCAGCGGGTCGGTGCCGCGCTCGCGCTGGCTGCTCAGGACGTGCCGGACCATGTGCCGGCCGAGGGCGTCGAGGGGCGCGTCGAGCAGGTCGTCCGCGTCGGTGTCGAAGGACATCACGCGGGCGAAGAGGGCGTCCTTGTTGCCGAAGTACTTCACGACGAGCGGCGGGCTGACCCCGGCCCGCTCGGCGACGGCCTTCAGGGTGATGGCGCCGTGCGGGTGCCGGGCCAGGAGGTGGCGGGCGGCCTTGAGGATGGCCGCCCTGGTCGCCTCGGCGTCCCGGCGGGCGGCGCCCTGCGCGGGGGGCGGGGTGTCCGGGCTGTCCGGGGTGCTCACGCGTCCTCCATCGCACCGGCGCGGGTCTTCCGGACGAGTCCCCGGGCGCGCCGGGTGGACCCGGCGTCCCCGTCGCCGTCGCCGGAGGCGTCGCCCGGGATCGTGAGGGCGGCCGCGCAGGCGAACAGGGCGACGGCCCCGGCCATCCCGAAGGCCAGCAGATAGCCGTGCAGGGTGGGCACCGGGACACCGCCGACGAGGCTGGTGTGGTGGACGAGCACGGCGGCGACGGCGGCGCTGGAGACGGCCTGGCCGATGGTCCGCATCAGCACGTTGACGCCGTTGGCGGAGGCGGTCGCGGCGGGCGGTACGGCGCGCAGGATGAGGGTGGGCAGCGCGGAGTACGCGAGGGTGGTGCCGGTGGCGACCACGGTCGCGCCGAGGATGATCATCCACAGGTCGCGGCTGTCCGCGATGCGCAGCGCGTAGCCGCAGGCGATGACGGCGGCGCCGAGCGCGAGCGTGATGCGCGGGCCGCGCCGGGCCGAGATGCGGGCCGACAGCGGCGAGAACAGCAGCATCGTGACGCCGCCGGGCAGCAGGCACAGCCCGGTGGCGACGATGGACAGGCCGAGGCCGTACCCGCTGGCCCTGGGCGCCTGCACGAGCTGGGCGGTGACGAGCGAGTTGGCGTAGAACGCGAACCCGGTGAGCAGTGCCGCGATGTGCGACAGGCCCACCCGGGGCCGGGTCACCAGGCGCAGGTCGACCAGCGGACGCGGGGCCCGCAGTTGCTGACGCCACCACAGGACGAGCACGACCGCCGCGACCACGAAGAGGCCGAGGACCCGCGGACTGCCCCAGCCCCACTGGCCGCCCTGCGAGACACCGAGCAGCAGACAGACCAGGGCGACGGCGAGACCGAGCGCGCCGACGACGTCGAAGCGGCCGGGCTCCCGTACCGGCGACTCCTTGACCGCCCACCAGGTGGCCGCGACGCCGAGCGCGCCGAGGGCGCTGGTCAGCCAGAACATGGTGTGCCAGTCGGCGTACTGCACGACCAGCGCGGCCAGCGGCAGCCCGAGGGCGGCGCCGATGCCGACGGTGGAGCTCATGAACGCGACGGCCGAGCCGCGCCGCTCGGGCGGGAGTTCGTCGCGCAGGATGCTGATCGACAGCGGGACGACGGAGGCGGCGGCGCCCTGGAGCGCGCGGGCCGTGATCAGCACGGCGATGTCGGAGGACAGCGCGCACAGCACCGAGCCGACGGTCATCAGGGCGAGCGCGGAGGTGAGCACCCGGCGCTTGCCGTACATGTCACCGGCGCGGCCGAGCACGGGGGTGAGCACGGCGCCGGAGAGCAGCGTCGCGGTGACCATCCAGGAGACGGCGGCCGGGGAGGACCCGGTGAGCCGGGGCAGGTCGGGCAGGAGCGGTACGACCACGGTCTGCATGACGGCCATGAGGATGCCGCCCGACGCCAGCACGGGGATGGTGAGGCGCTCCCGGAGCCGGGGCGGCGCCGTGCGGCCGCCGGACGGCTCGGGTATGGGGGCGGACGGCTCCATGGGCGCTCCTGCGAAATGTGCGTGACTGGTGAATGACTATTCACCCTATCCAGTGAATGGTCTTTCACCAACATTTACCCGTGCGTCCGAGCGGTGGTGGGGCTACTGGTCACGGTGGTGCGTGGCGCGGGCCTGCGAGGAGCGGGCGTGCAGCGCGCGGGCCACCCGGGGGCCGAGGCCGCGCTTGAGCCTGCGCAGCGGCTCCAGGCGCCCGGCCGCGCGGTCGAGGCCGTAGTAGAGCTGTGGCGGGATGTAGGGCAGCAGCGGGGAGTGGCGCTGGCCGAGCAGGGCGAACATGCGGTGCGGGGGGAGGTCGATGTAGCGGGGCAGGTTCTCGTACCAGCGGGCGCTGTAGCGGGCGGCGCTCTGCGCGGACAGCAGGTCGGTGCGGCGCCGGGTCTCGTAGGCGGTCAGCGCCTCCGGCAGCGCGGCGTGGTCGCGCAGGGCGGCGGCCAGGCACATGGCGTCCTCCAGGGCGAGGGTGGTGCCCGCGCCGATGGAGTAGTGGGTGGTGTGGGCGGCGTCGCCGAGCAGGACGAGGTTGCCGTGGTGCCAGGTGCGGTTGGTGAGGGTGCGGAAGGTGGGCCAGGGGGCGGCGGCGCCCGCCTGCGGCTGGGCGAGGAGGGGGTGGCCGTCCAGGACGGGGGCGAAGTACTTCTCCAGCAGGGCGAGTTGCTCGCCCTCGTCGGTGCGGTCCAGGCCGAGACCGGTGTACGTCTCCGGGGAGCATTCCACGACGCAGGTGCTGTGGGAGTCGTCGTAGGGATAGCCGTAGGCCCAGATCCAGCCGTGGGCGGTCTCGGCGAAGGCGAAGGTGAAGGCGTCGAAGACCTTGGTCGTGCCGAGCCAGAGGTAGTGGTTGCGGCCGTGGCCGGCGTGGGTGCCGAAGGCGTCGGCGTGCCGGGTGCGCAGGGCGCTGCCGATGCCGTCGGCGGCCACCACCAGGTCGGCTCCGCCGGGGAGTTCGGTGATCCCGCTCTCGAACTCCAGCCGTACGCCCAGGGTTCGGGCGCGCTCGGCGAGCAGTTCCAGGAGGCGGTGGCGGCCGATGCCGAAGCCCCGGTCGCCGGGCTGCCGCGTGCTCAAGTCCCGTACGTGCGCGACGCCTTCGTCCCAGTGGACCGAGTTCTCCTCGATGGCGTGCGCCGACTCGGGGTCGTGGGCGTGGAGCCGGTCGAGCAGTCCCTGCCAGTAGGTGACGCCCCAGCCGTAGGTGGAACCCTCGGGGGCGCGTTCGTGGACGGTGACGTCGTGGGACGGGTTCTGCCGCTTGAGCAGGACGGCGAGGTACAGGCCCGCGGGCCCGCCTCCGACGCAGACGACCTTCACGCGCACACCTCTGTGAGTCACCGGACGTAGTCGATCGGCCTCGCAGGGTAGCAGCGAAACGGCATGCCTCATGCCCGGTGGCGGACACCGGGCGGTCGGCGATGGCGGCCGGTCAGTCGGTGCCGGTCCGGCACTCCGGGTGGCCCCAGCCCGACGCGTTCTTGGCGATGGGCTCACCGGCCGCATAGGAGCGCCCGCACTGGCAGCGGCCGGGGAACTTGGCCTTGATGGTGCGCGCGGAGGCACCGCCGCCGCTGGTACGGCGCTGCGGCGCCTTGCGGCGGGCGGCGGCCGGGGCGGGAGTGTCGGGCGACGGCGGCGGCTCCGGGGAGCCGAGCGCGCTGCCGGCCGCTTCCTGCACCACGGCGGCCTGGCTGGCGGCGCGGTCGGCGAAGTCGTTGAGCGGGTCGCCGTCGACCTGGTGGGCGGGGACGTAGCGGAACTCGACCGAGCGGCCGTCGAGGAGTTCGTCGATGCGGACGACCAGTTCCTGGTTGGCGACGGGCTTTCCGGCGGAGGTCTTCCAGCCGTTGCGCTTCCAGCCGGGCAGCCAGGTGGTGACGGCCTTCATCGCGTACTGGGAGTCCATGCGGATCTCCAGCGGCACGTCGGGCGCGACGGCCGTCAACAGCCGCTCCAGGGCGGTGAGTTCGGCGACGTTGTTGGTGGTACGGCCGAGCGCCCCGGACTCCCAGCGGGCCGGGGTCCGCTCGTCGTCGCCGGAGACCACCCATGCCCATCCGGCCGGTCCGGGGTTTCCCTTCGAAGCCCCGTCGCACGCGGCCACCACACGTTCACGCATGTGCACGATCATGCCATGGCCGCGGCGAGGGGTGGAGCCGTCCCCGGTCAAGCGCCCCTCAGGCGTCCCTCAGCTCGGGCATCTCGCCCTCGGTGGTGGTGACGTCGATCACCGAGAAGTTGGCGCCCTGCGGGTCGGTGAGGGCGGCGAACCGGCCGAACGGGCTGGTCATCGGGCCGAAGCGGAGCACGGCTCCGAGGTCGGTGGCGCGGGCGACGGCCGCGTCGCAGTCGTCGACGGTGAAGTACACGTTGATGTACGAGGGGACCTCGGGCGGGAAGTCCTCGGTCATCCGCATCCGGCCGAGGACGGGGTCGGCGCCGAGGTCGAAGACGCGGAAGTCGACCGCGTCGTCCTCCATGTCCTTCGCGCGGTAGGGGAAGACGGCGGAGAAGAAGGTGTCGGCCTTCTCGGGCTCGCGGGTGAAGACCTCGGACCAGCAGTAGGCGCCGGGGGTCGCGACGGCCTCGAAGCCCTCGTGGGTGCCGCCCTGCCAGACGCCGAACACGGCGCCGCTCGGCTCGCGGGCGAGCACCATCGTGCCGAAGTCACCGACCTGCATGGGAGGCATCAGCACGTCGCCGCCGTTCTCCCGGATCTTCTCGGCGGTCGCGGCCGCGTCCGGGGAGGCGAAGTAGAGGCACCACTGCGACTGGCCCTCCTGGCCGGGCATCGGCGGGACGACGGCGGCGACGGCCTTGCCGTCCGCGTACGCCTGCGTGTAATTGCCGTACTGCGACGACGAGTCGCCGAAGGTCCAGCCGAGGACGTCGCCGTAGAACCGCTTGGCGCCCTCCAGATCGGTGAACATCGCGTCGGCCCAACAGGGCGTTCCTTCGGGTTGTACGGCCATGGTCGGGCCCTCTCGTTTCAGGCGGTTCGTCCCGGGACGTCACGCTAGCCGCGCACGGGTCGGCACGCGCGCCGAATGCGTTCGACCGAGAACGCGATGTTCCGGCTGGGCTCGGATCCGGTCGTACGGCTCCCCCCGGCGTCCCGGCGCGGTGGCCGACGTGGCGCACGAGCGGCGCCGGCTGCCCGGGCTCGGCCCCCTGCCGGTGTCCGCGCCGGGGCCGGTGAGCCTCGGCGAGCCGTCCCGGCCCGGCGCAGCGCGGTCACGAACCGGCCCAGGAGGGGTGACGGCGCGGGACGGGCGTGTGGCGCCTCCCGGCAGGCGCCACACCGCACCACGTGGCGTCGCGTCGCGTCGCATCACGTCGCGCCGCACCGCACCACGTCGCGTCGCGTCAGAGCAGGCGGAGCGCCGCGTCCACGCTGTCGTCGGCGTGGGTGTTGAACGCGATGGCGGCCTGGGGTGCGTGAAGGCGGATCAGGTTCACGATCCGCTCGAAGAGCGGCAGCAGCGACTCCGTCCTGCGGATTCCGCCGCCGACGACGACCACGTCCCAGGGGCGCGTGTCCAGTGCCGCCGTGATCGACTCCTCGGCCGTCTCGTCGAAGACGACCAGCGCCATGAGCGCGTCGATGCCGTGCTCGGCGAACCGGTTCATCTCCTTCTCGAACACCATGCGCAGGGCCGCCGCGTCGGCACCGGGAATCGCCTGCGGGTCGTAACCGATGACCAGTACGGAAGGCATGGCGCCAAGCTATCAGCGCGTCCCGCCCGCCCGCCGGACGATGCGTCAGTCGCCCGCGTACGCCTGCTCCAGCGCGGCGAGGTCCAGCTTGCCCATGGTCATCATGGCGCGCATGGCACGGTCGGCCTTCGCCGGGTCGGGGTCCTTGATCATCTCCAGCTGCCGCTCGGGGACGACCTGCCAGGAGACGCCGAACCTGTCCTTGAGCCAGCCGCACGGACCGGGCTCGCCGCCGTCCTCGGTCAGCCGGGCCCAGTAGTGGTCGACCTCCTTCTGGTCGGCGCAGAGGATCTGGAACGAGATCGCCTCGTTGAACCGGAACTGGGGCCCGGCGTTGAGGGCGACGAACCGCTGGCCGTTGGCGGTGAACTCGACGGTCAGCACTGTTCCGGCCTCCCCCGGGCCCGCCTCGCCGTGGCGGAGGACGTCGCCGATGCCGGAGTCCTTGAACACGGAGACGTAGAAGTGCGCGGCCTGCTCCGCCTGTCCGTCGAACCAGAGGCACGTGACGAATCCGTCGGTGGTCATGAACGCCTCCCGGGCGTGATGAGTGGTGCGTGGTGGTGTCGCGGTCGTGGATGTCGGTCGTGGATGTGGACCGGTGCGGGCGCCGGAACTCATCGGTGAAGGGGTGAACGGGCATGAGCAGGGGCGATTTCAGGCCATCGCAAGGTCGGTCGACGGTCGTCACCGTAGGCCGTGCGGGGGCTGCGGGCCGACCGACACGCAGTCCAGAAAGCGGCTCTCACCTGCTGATTCCCCTCTCACCGCAACACGGTCCCGCGACAGAGCTCAGGACACCACTCACGCACCGGACATCTCTTTCACGCCACTGCCTCGAACCGCCCGCATGTGGTGCGTGACCCTGGGTACCCGCCCCGTGAGGAAGAGGAAACAGGAATAGGGCGCGGATTTCCGGGAAGCCGGGGACCACGCAGCGTCTGCGGCCGAGCGCGACACCCGGGCCGCAGAGGTTGAAACCGTGACTCACGTGGGAGAGGTAATGGACACCGCCGCCGGCATCCGGTCGCACGCCGAGGTCGCCGAGAAGACCGCACAGGACACGACGGTCGAGGAGAGCCTTCCGGGAATCGCGGACCCCACGTCCGTGGCGCCCCGGGACGCGCGGGCACTTTCCCGCCAGTTCTTCCGCCGGCTGGCGGAGCTGGAGGAGGGCACCCACGAATACCAGTACGCGCGCAACACCCTGATCGAGATGAACATGTCGCTGGTGCGCTTCGCGGCCGGGCGGTTCCGGGGCCGGGGCGACGACATGGAGGACATCGTCCAGACCGGCATGATCGGCCTGATCAAGGCGATCGACCGGTTCGAGGTGTCGCGCGAGGTCGAGTTCACCTCCTTCGCGCTGCCGTACATCGTGGGCGAGATCAAGCGGTTCTTCCGGGACACCACCTGGGCGGTGCACGTCCCGCGCCGGCTCCAGGAACTGCGCGTGGAGCTGGCCAAGGCCCGCGAGGAGCTGTCCAGCAGGCTCGACCGCGACCCGACCGTCGCCGAGCTGGCCACGCTGATGAACATCACCGAGGCCGAGGTCGTCGAGGGCCAGGTCGCCGCGAACGGCTACAACTCCTCGTCCCTGGACGCCGCGCTCACCGGTGACGGCCCCGAGGACGGCGAGGCCGTGCTCGCGGACTTCATCGGCGTGGAGGAGGAGGGACTGCGGCTGGTCGAGGACTTCCACGCCCTCGCCCCGCTGATGGCCGACCTGAGCGAGCGCGACCGCACGATCATCCACATGCGGTTCGTGGAGGAGGCCACCCAGGCGGAGATCGGTCAGCAGCTCGGCTGCTCCCAGATGCACGTCTCCCGCCTGATCAAGCGCATCATCACGCGGCTGCGCCAGGGGATGCTCGGCGAACTCGGCTGCGCCTGAGTCCACGGCGACGGGCCCGGTCGTGCGAACACTGGGCCCGTTCTGCTGCGGGGAATCCGGCGGCTTCTTGCCGCGGAGACGGCGTCCGTGCGGTCAGGCCTCCAGCTCGACCCGCGCGCGGACCCGCTTGCCGACGGGCACGCGATCCACGGTGATCTCGGCGGCGAGCGCGCTCACGATCTCCAGCCCGTGCCGGCCGATCCGCTGGGGGTCCCGGGGGAAGGCCCGGGGAAGGACGACGCTGCTGTCGTACACCGCGACGGCGACCGTGCTGTCCGTGCCCTCCAGCTCCAGGATGTACGGGCCGTCGCTGTGCCGGTCGGCGTTGGTGACCAGCTCGCTCACGACGAGCAGCACCTCGCCCGCGGCGCGGCTGTCGACCACGGCGCACCACTCGTTGCGCAGTTGTTCCAGGAACTGGGCGGCGAAGGCCCGCGCCGCGGCGATGCATCCGGGTTCACCGGTGTAGTGCGCCGCGCGTCGCAGCGGCTCCACGGGTACGTCGAAACCAGTCGGTATCACTGCCCCGCCCAGTTGTTCCGTCATGCCTGTCTCTCTCGAAGGGCCGGCCGGCCTGTCCCCTGTTGCTCCTGTGCTCGTACCCCGAGCCGCGCCGGGCAGTCCACCGAGTCCGTTCGCCTCCGGCGCACAGCCGTCCGAGAGGGGAGACGGGCGGAAGGCGGCGTTCACGGGCGGCGCCTCGGACGCCGGGTCATGGCCGGAATCCCACCGGTACGCGCGGGACAGCAGGGGCGTACGACCGCGCGCGTGGGGCGCGTTGCGGGGCGCACTCCGGAAATCGGCCACGGCGGTGGACCGCACCCCGGGGGGCGTCGGGGGCGACACGTGTCAGGCGACGGGGACGACCGGCACCACGAAGGCGGGCACGGTGCGCTGCATGCGCAGGGCGTCGACCGACTCGGCGAGGAGTTCGTACTCCGTCGTGTCGTCGCTGGCGGCGATGCGTACCAGGCGTCCGCCCGCCAGCTCCTCCGCGACCCGCTCCTGCCGGATGTCGTCGGCGCACCAGGCGCGGAGCAGGGTGGGGACGTCGGCCACCGTGCCCGCGACGGGCACCAGGGCGCCCGGCGGGAACACCGTGTTCTCCGGGAGCGGGTCGAGCCGCTCGGCCATCCACGAGGCGCGGTCCCGCAGCCACCACAGGGCGAGTGCGAGTGTGGGCGCGCGGTAGGTGCCGAGCGGTACGCCCACGCGCTGTCCGCCGCACACCCCGTACGCGGTGACATGGCACAGGAATTCGTCGTGCACGCTCACTCCCCCGTTGCCTGGCCGATATGGCGGTCGGACCCTCGCTTTCCGGTGCGGCTCATGTGCGGTGAGAAGTGCCCCTGGTATTTCGAGTATCGCCACGGGGGAAACGCTGTCACCACGTCTTTCCGGCCAGTCTCTTGGCATATGCGAAGCGGGGCCCTGTCCGAAAACACCAGGCAAGCCATGGCCATGCGTTAGTCGTTGCGTGATCAACCGGTCCGTTTTACGGGCGACTCGAAAAGCGGAGACCATGTGAATATCAGGGAAGCGGCGTGAATACAGGGGCGGTCATGTGAATGCGGATTCCCGCCCGCGCGGGTGATCCGCCCGGCCGCAATCCTCCCCCGGCGGCGAATCCACCCATCGGATGAACGTGCCCGCCCGGCCGCATGTCCGGTGCCCGCCGGACGCAGTGTGTGGGTGCCGCCCCGACGACCGGGACGCCATCGAAGGAAAGGTCACGCACGTCATGCGCACTGAGGCCATCGACCGGGTCGCCCTCGTCTTCTCGCTCTTCGACGCCAACGGCAACGGCCACCTGGACCCCGAGGACTTCGAGCTGATGACCGCCCGGGTGATCGCGGCGGCCGAGGGGGCGGACCCGGCCGCACGGGAGCGGATCGCGGCCGCGTTCCGGCGGTACTGGGAGACGCTGTCCGCCGAGCTGGACGCCGATCGGGACGGAAGGATCACGCCGGACGAATTCCAGGCGTGCGTCCTCGCCCCGGAGCGATTCGCCCCCACCGTGCGGGAGTTCGCGGAGAGCCTGGCAGCCCTCGGCGACCCGGACGGCGACGGCCTGATCGAACGCCCCCTGTTCCTCACGCTGATGGACGCCATCGGTTTCCGACGCGCTCACGTCGAGGCCCTCTTCGACGCCTTCGAGCCGGACTCCTCGGACCGGATCACGGTCGAGAAGTGGATCGGCGGGATCGAGGACTTCTATGCGCCGGACAAGGCGGGAATCCCCGGGGACCGGCTGGTGGGGGCGGGCGGATGAATCCGGGAACCCGTACGGACAAGGAGAGTTGAGGAAGAGAGGAGCGGCCGGGTGACGGTCGTCGGACTGGCGGTGGGCCGGGGCACGGGCGCCGAGATCGCCGCCGTCTTCGAACGGGTACTGGCACACATCGTGGGGGCGCACGGTGTCGCGGTGACGGTGGCGCGCTCGGGGCGTGTCTACGACTCGTACGTGTCGCTGCGCGGCGCGGGCATCGAGCGGACCGCCGCGCTCACCGCCGAGGACGCGGCTCATTACGAGCGGTTCTGCCGGGAGTTGGCGGGCCGGGGAGCAACCGCCGTGTTCCGTACGGCGATCAACGCGCAGTCGCTGTATCTGGTACGGCAGCGGCTGCGCGCGGTGAAGGTGGACGCGCTGGGCGGCCCGCCGGACGGCTCGGCGCCGGAGCTGCTGCTCGTCCGGGACCAGGCGCAGGGCTTCTACACCGGGGACAACACCCATTCCCCCGGCCGGGTGGTCCGGACGATGGAGTTCAGCGAGGAGATCACCGGCGAGGTGCTCGACTGCGCGCTGCGCCGGGCGCGGCGGCTGTGGCCCGAGGGTGGGGCCCGGCAGGTGGTGATGGCGTACAAGTTCCATCTGCTGGACGGGGCGTTGGACGACTGGGTGAAGCGGGCGGCTGACCGGCACGGGGTGGAGATCCGGCTGTGCCAGCCGGACACCGTGAACCGCGATCTGATCACGCACGGGCTGCCGCCCCGCACGTTGATCGTCGCGGGCAACGAGTGGGGCGACGTGATGCACGTAATTCTGCTCGACCGGTTCGGCGGCGAGCGGCAGGAGACCCGCTGCACGGAGAACGTCCATCTGCGCCCGGACGTGGCCGACTTGGTGGAGTACCAGACGGTGCACGGTTCGGCGGACGACCTGGAGGGCCGGGACGCGGTGAACCCGGTCGCCGCGATCCGGGCGGCGGCCGCCGTCGCCGAGCACCACGCGGGCTGTCCGGGCGCGGTGGCCGCCGTGGAGACGGCGCTCGCGGAGCTGACGCGGCAGGGGGTGTGCACCGCGGACCTGGGCGGGGAGGGGACGACCGGTCAGGTGGTGGACGCCCTGCTGAGGGCGCTGGGTCCGGGGGCCGATTCGGCGGTACCCGCGCGGGGTTCCGTGCCGGCGGCCGTGCCCGAACGGGGCGCCGGGGACACCCCGTTCGGCGCCGTGGCCGCAGGGACGTGACGGGCGCGGGCGGGGGCACGGCGCTGGTCGTCGTCGACCTCCAGGCCGACTTCTGCGGTCCGTCCGCCGCCGCACGGCACGGCCACGACCCGGCGGTGCTCGCCCGTGCCGTCGAAGGCTCCGCCCGCGCCGTGGCGGCGGCGCGGGCGGCGGGGACCGAGGTGGTCTTCGTCCGCTTCCTCGGGGACGAGGAGCATCAGGGGCCCAGCTGGCGGCGGCGCGACCGGCTGCTCGGCAAGCGGCCCAAGTGCGTCACGGGCACCCCGGGCGCGGAGTTCCACGGGGTCTTCCCCGCACCCGGCGAGGCGGTCTTCACCAAGTACGCCTGTTTCGACTCCTTCCTCGCGGACGGCTTCGAACGGCATCTGCGCGAACTCGGCGTCGCGCGGCTGGTGTTCGCGGGGGTGTTCCTCGACGTGTGCGTGGACTCCAGCGCGCGGACCGCGTTCCAGAAGGGTTTCGAGGTGTCGGTGCTCACCGACTGCACGGCCCCGCTGCATCTGCCCGAGGAGTGGATCCTCGGCTTCATGCGGCGGGTGTACGGCGCCCGCCTCACCACGTGCGCGGACCCGGAGGTGTGGGCCGCGTACCCCGTGGCACCGGGCCACCCCGTGACACCGGGCCACCTCGCGACACCGGGCCACCTCGCGACCGAGGAGGAGAGATCACGACCACCGTCACCACGCCCCGGCCGGAGCCCGGTGACCCCGGCGAATCCGGCGCGCCCGAGACCTCAGGAGTGGACGCGGGCGTCGGAGTGACCGCGCTGCTGGTCGCCGCCGCCCGCGCGATCGAGACGCACCGCCCCGACGCGCTCGCCCGCGACCCGTACGCCGCGCACTTCGTCCGCGCGGCCCCCGCCTCGGCCGGCTGGCCGCTGCGCCCCGAGGAGGTACCGGACGGGGACGCCGACCCGGTGTGGGGGCGGCTCGGCCGCTACTTCGGCCTGCGCACCCGGGCGCTGGACGACGCGCTGCGCGCGGCGGTCTCCTCCGGAACCCGGCAGTTCGTGCTGCTCGGCGCGGGACTCGACGCCCGGGCGTTCCGGCTGGACTGGCCGCCGGGCTGCACGGTGTGGGAGGTGGACCGGCCGGGTGTCCTCGCCTTCAAGGAGCGGGTGCTCGACTCCACGGGTGCCGTCCCGGTGACCCGCCGGGTACCGGTCGCCGCCGATCTGTGCGAGGACTGGGCCACGGCCCTGCTCAACGCCGGACTCGATCCGGTCGCCCCCACCGGCTGGCTGGCCGAGGGACTGCTGCTCTATCTGCCCGCCGACGCGGAACGCCGACTCCTGGTGAAGATCGGCGAGTTGAGCGCCCCGGGCAGCACCCTCGCCTACGAGGTGAAGCTCCACCGCGAGGTCCGGGTCGTGCGGCACAACCCGGTCTACACCGCGACCCGGGAGCGCCTCGGCATCGACCTGCTCGCGCTCTTCGACGGCGACCCGCGCCCGGACTCGGCCGCCGATCTGGCGGGGCGGGGCTGGCGCACCCGGGTGGACTCGCCGTACGACCACACCCGCCGGTACGGCCGGGGCCCGCGCCCCGAGCCGGACGACGCGCTGGCGGTGAACCGCTGGGTGTTCGCGGTCAAACCGGCGGGCGGCCGGGGCAGATGACCACTCCCCCGGCCGCTCGGGCCCCTCAGCCCTCCAGCACCTCGTCGATCCGCGCCAGTTCCTCCGTCTCGAAGTCCAGGTTCCGCAGCGCGCCCACGCTGTCCTCCAGCTGACGGGGGCTGCTCGCGCCGACCAGGGCCGAGGTGACCCGGCCGCCCCGCAGCACCCAGGCGAGGGCGAGCTGCGCCAGGGACTGGCCCCGGGACTTGGCGATGTCGTCCAGGGCGCGCAGCCGGGCGACCAGGTCCTCGGTGACGGCGTCGGAGTTCAGGAAGGGGCTGTCGCTCGCGGCGCGGGAGTCCTCGGGGATGCCGTCGAGGTAGCGGTCGGTGAGCAGGCCCTGTTCCAGCGGGGAGTAGACGATGGAGCCGACCCCGAGGTCGTCCAGGGCGTCGAGCACGCCCTCGTCCTCGGGGCGCCGGTCGAGCATCGAGTAGCGCGGCTGGTGGATGAGGAGCGGGGTGCCGAGGTCTGCCAGGATGCGGGCGGCCTCCCGGGTCTGCTCGGCCGGGTAGTTGGAGACGCCGACGTAGAGCGCCTTGCCCTGCTGGACGGCGGAGTGCAGGGCACCCATCGTCTCCTCCAGCGGGGTGTCGGGGTCGAAGCGGTGGGAGTAGAAGATGTCCACATGGTCCAGGCCCATACGCTTCAGCGACTGGTCCAGTGAGCCCAGCACATACTTGCGCGAGCCCCACTCGCCGTACGGCCCCGGCCACATCAGGTAGCCCGCCTTGGTGGAGATCACCAGCTCGTCGCGGTACGGCGCGAAGTCGGCCTTCAGTGCCTCGCCGAGCGCGGATTCGGCGGCGCCGGGCGGGGGGCCGTAGTTGTTGGCGAGGTCGAAGTGGGTGACGCCGAGGTCGAAGGCGCGGCGCAGGATCGCGCGCTGGGTCTCCGCGGGTCGGTCCGGGCCGAAGTTGTGCCACAGGCCGAGCGACAGGGCGGGAAGCTTCAGTCCGCTGCGTCCGGTGCGCCGGTAGGGCATGTCGGCGTAGCGGTCGGGGTGTGCGGTGTACAACGCGACTCCAGTGGGGTTGGCACTCGGTCTTCCCGGCTGCCGGGAGCCCGGCGGCCTCCCTCACTCTGTCCCGGAGTCCGGTCAGCGGTCCAACAGGAGAATCCGATGGGTTTGAGCGAGCGGGCTTCTCAATCCGGTTAGGCTTCTGCCTCATGGAACTGCGTCATCTCCAGCACTTCGTCGCGGTCGCCGAGGACCAGCACTTCACCCGGGCGGCCGAGCGGCTGATGGTGTCCCAGTCGGGCCTGTCGGCGTCGATCCGGTCCCTGGAGCGCGAGCTGCGGGCGCCGCTGTTCGTGCGCACCACCCGGCGGGTGACGCTGACCGAGGCCGGGCGGGCGCTCCTTGTGGAGGCCGAGCGGGTGCTCGCGCAGGTGCGGGCGGCGCACGAGGCGGTGGCCGCCGTACAGGGCGTGCTGCGCGGCACGGTCGCACTGGGCACCGAGCAGTGCATCGCCGGGGTGCGGGTGGCCGGGCTGCTCGCGGCCTTCCGCCGGGAGCACCCGGACGTGGAGATCCGGCTGCGCCAGACCGGTACGGGCGCGCTGGCCGAGGAGGTGGCGGCGGGCCGCCTGGACCTGGCCTTCGCCTACCGCACCCGCACGGACGGCGACCAGTTGCGGGCCGTACCGCTGACGAGCGAGCCCATGACGGTGCTGTGCCATCCGGAGCACCGGTTCGCCGAGGCCGGGGCGGTCCTGGCCCCGGCCGATCTGGCGGGCGAGGTGTTCGTGGACTTCCACCCGGACTGGGGGCCGCGCCGGGCGACGGACGCGGCGTTCGCGGCCGCCGGGGTGCGGCGCACGGTCGCCCTGGAGGTCAACGACGTGCACGGTCTGCTGGACCTGGTGGACGAGAACCTGGGGATCGCGGTGGTCCCCCGGCACTTCCGGCACAAGCGGTCCTCGCTCACCGCGCTCCCGCTCAAGGGCATGGACGAGGCGGCGTACGAGACGGTGGTGCTGCTGCCGCCGGAGCGCGCCACCAGCCCGGCCGCCCGCGCCCTGATCTCGCTGCTGGGCACCGAGGAGGCGGCCGTACCGGCGGAACCGGCGGTGACCGGCCCGCTCGGCGAGGTGTGACGCGAGGCGTGACGCACCGTCAGGCCATCGGGGCGCGGTGACGCCGGGGATGGGCGAAGGTGGACCCATGCATGCCAAGGACATCCTCATCGACGGCTTCGGCCGCGTCCGGGAAGAGGTCCACGCCGTCCTGGACGGTCTCGGCCCCGACGAGCTGGACGCGAGCCCCGCGCCCGGCGCCAACACCATCGCCTGGCTGGTCTGGCATCTCACCCGGGTGCAGGACGACCACGTCGCCGACGCTTTCGGGCTCGACCAGGTGTGGCTGGCCGACGGCTGGGAGAAGCGCTTCGGGCTGAAGCTGCCCGCGCACGACACCGGCTACGGGCACACCCCGGCGCAGGTCGCCAAGGTCCGGGTGGACTCGGCGGACCTGCTGACCGGGTACTACGACGCGGTGCGCGAGCAAACTCTGAAGGCGCTGCGCTCGCTCACGGCGGACGGCCTGAACCGGGTGGTGGACGAGCGCTGGAGCCCGCCGGTCACGCTCGGGGTGCGCCTGGTGAGCGTCCTGTCCGACGATCTCCAGCACGTCGGACAGGCCGCCTATGTCAGGGGGCTGCTTCAGAGGGCGTCGGCGTAGCCCGGCAGGATCACGTCCTCGATGAGGGCCTTGCGCTCGTCGAAGGGGATGAACGCGCTCTTGACGGCGTTCACCGTGACCGTGCGCAGGTCCTCGGCCGTCCAGCCCGCCTCCTCGACGAGCAGGGACATCTCCCGGGTCATCGTGGTGCCGGAGACCAGCCGGTTGTCGGTGTTGAGGGTGACGCGGAAGCCGAGGTCCTTCAGCGCGGTGATGGGGTGCTCGGCGATGGAGGTCGCGCAGCCCGTCTGGAGGTTGGAGGTGGGGCACATCTCCAGGGTGATGCGGCGGTCGCGGACCCAGCCGGCCAGGCGGCCGAGCTTGCCGTCGACGATGTCCTCGGTGAGGCGGACGCCGTGGCCGATGCGCTGGGCGCCGCACACCTGGAGGGCCTGGTGGACGCTGGGCAGACCGTACGCCTCGCCCGCGTGGATGGTGAAGGGCACGCTCTCGCGGCGCAGCAGCTCGAAGGCGGCGAGGTGGTCGGCGGGCGGGAAGCCGTCCTCGGCGCCCGCGATGTCGAAGCCGACGACGCCCGCGTCCCGGTAGGCGACGGCCAGCTCGGCGGCCTCCTGGACCCGGTCGAACATCCGCATCCCGCAGAGCAGGGTACCCACGCGCACGGGCGTCCCGGCGGCGGCCGCCTTCGCCATGCCGACGGCGAGCCCCTCCTGCACGGTCTCCACGACCTCGCGCATGGTCAGGCCGCCCTGGGTGTTCAGCTCGGGGGCGTAGCGCACCTCGCCGTAGACCACACCGTCGGCGGCGAGGTCGAGGACGTACTCCTCAGCGACGCGCAGCAGGCCCTCGCGGTTCTGCATGACGGCGAGGGTGTGCTCGAAGGTTCCTATGTAGCGCACCAGGTCGCCCGAGTTGGCGGCCTCGACGTACCAGGCGGCCAGCTCACCCGGGTCGGTGGTGGGCAGGGTGTGGCCGACCGAGGCCGCGAGTTCGACGAGCGTGGCGGGACGCAGTCCGCCGTCGAGGTGGTCGTGCAGCACGGCCTTGGGGAGCCGGCGGAGGGTGTCGGTGTCGATGCGGGGCGCGGTCATGGCGTGCTTCCTCGGCGGATCGTGAGGGGGTGCGGGGGTGCGGGGGTTCAGGCGGCGGGCTGGAGGAGGTCCCAGCGGTTGCCGTAGAGGTCCTGGAAGACGACGACGGAGCCGTACGCCTCGTGGCGGGGCTCCTCCAGGAAGGTCACCCCGGCGGCGGTCATGCGCGCGTGGTCGCGGGCGAAGTCGTCGGTGTGCAGGAAGAAGCCGACGCGGCCGCCGGTCTGGTCGCCGACGCGGGCGCGCTGGGCGTCGTCCTTGGCGCGGGCGAGCAGCAGGCCGGTGCCGTCGTTGCCCTCGCCGGGTACGACCACTACCCAGCGGGCGCCGTCGGGACGGGGCTCGTCCTCGGCGAGGCGGAAACCCAGGGCCTCGGTGTAGAAGCGGATGGCCTCGTCGTAGTCGTCCACGACAAGGGTGACCAGGGCAACGCGTCGCATCGGGACCTTCCGGTGGGGGTGGTTAGCGGGAGAGGTTATACGTAAAACTTGAGGTGCGCCAGTCACTATCGGCAGGGGCTGCCGTGGTCCCGGGGGACGGCTCCTCGGGCGTGGCCCGCGTCCGGCGTGGCCGTTTCGTCCCGCCACCTGCCAGCCTGGCGGCCACCCGGGAAGTCGGGACCGCCGGCTGCCGGGTCACACCGGGGTCGGCTCACACCGGGGTCGGTTCACGCACCGGCGGCGCGGTGCAGCGCGTTCAGCCGGGTCAGCTCCTCCTCGGTCAGCCGCAGTGCGCCCGCCGCGATGTTCTCGACCAGGTGGTCCGGGTTGCCGGTGCCGGTGATGGCGAGGACGTGCGGGCCCTGGTGGAGGGTCCAGGCGGTGCGGATCTGGGCCGGGCGGGCCCCGTGCGCGCGGGCGATCTCCGCCACCGCCGCCTCGGCCCGTCCGGCGACGGCGCCGTGCTCCCCGCCCTCGCCCGCGACGGCGTAGTACGGCACGAAGGCGATCCCGCGCTCCCCGCACATCTCCAGGAGCGTGTCGCCGTCCGGGTCGGGCAGATCGAGCGCGTACCGCTGCTGCACGGACACCACGGGGGCGATCTCCAGCGCCTCGGCGAGGTGCCGCGGCTGTACGGCGGAGATCCCGAGGTGCCGGATCAGGCCCGCCTCGCGCAGCTCGGCCAGCGCGCCGAAGTGCTCGGCGATGGAGTCCTGCCGCATCCGGCGGAGGTAGACGAGGTCGAGGTGGTCACGGCCGAGCTGGCGCAGGTTCTCCTCGACATGGCCGCGCAACTGGTCCGGACGCGCCGAGGTGCCCCACTCGCCGTCCTGCTCGCGGAACGGGCCGACCTTGGTGGCGATGAGCAGATCGTCGGGGTACGGGGCCAGCGCGGTGTTGAGCAGCTCGTTGGCGGAGCGGAGCGCGGAGAAGTAGAAGGCGGCCGTGTCGATGTGGTTCACCCCGAGCTCGAGGGCCCGGCGCAGCACGGCGATCGAGCGCCCGCGATCACTCGGAGTGCCCTCGTGGAAGGCCGAGCTGCCGGTCAGGCGCATGGTGCCGAAGCCTGTGCGGTGGACGGGGAAGTCGCCGAGCTTGAAAGTGCCCGACGCGGCGGCGGTGATCATTTCGGCAGTCATCGGCGGAGTGTGACACACCGGTGCGGGCCGTACCCAGCGCTTTCGGACATCCGTACGCCCCAGCCGGACCCGAAGACCGCGGTGGTACCGGAGACCGCGGTGGTACCCGAGACGGCGGTGGCGGACGGCCCCGCCGGGTGAGAATCGTCGGTATGACGATCACCACGCATCCGCTCGTCACCCGCGCCCGGCACCTCGCCGCCTCGCTACTGGAGCCCGAGGCCGCCCGGGTGGATCAGGAAGGGGTGCCCGCCGGTCATGTCGAGGCCGTCAAGCGGTCGGGGCTGCTGGGGGTCACGGCGCCCGTCGAGTACGGCGGCGCGGGGGCACCGGTGGCCGTACTGCGGGAGACGGCGGAGATCCTGGCCGGGGCGTGCTGTTCGACGTGGTTCGTGCAGACGCAGCACCACACGCCGGTGCAGACCCTGGTGCGGGGTGAACAGGCGGCGCGGGAGCGGTTGTTGGGCCCGCTGTCGCGCGGTGAGCTGCTGTCCGGGGTGGCGTACGCGCATCTGCGGGCGTACCCGAGGACTCCGGTGCGGGTACGGCGGCAGGACGGCGGATGGCGGTTCGACGGGAGCGTGCCGTGGTTCACGGGGTGGGGTCTGAACGACCTGATGCTGCTGGCCGGGGTGACCGAGGACGGCGAGGCCCTGTTCGCCTTCGTCGAGGCCCGGGAGCAGCCCGGGCTGCGGGCGTCGGCGCCGATGCGGCTCGCCGCGCTCTCCGCCGCCCGTACGGTGTCGCTGGAGCTGGACGATCTCCGGGTGCCCGAGGAGGCGGTGGCCCTGCGCACCCCGTACGAACAGTGGGCCCCGGGCGACCGCGCCAAGACCCTCAACACCAACCCGGCGGTCTTCGGCATCGCCTCCGCCGCGCTGTCCCTCCTGGACGAGCGGACGGCCGCCCCGCTCCACGCCCGCCTCGCCGACATCCGGCGGCGCGCCTACGCCCTGGCCGACCACCCGGAACCCCTGGAGCGGGTTCAGGAACGGCTGGCCGTACGCGCCGAGGCGTACGCGGCCCTCACCGAGGCGACCACGGCGGCGGTCGTGACCGGCGGCGGACGGGCGATGTCCCTCACCGCCCGCGCCCAACGCCTCGCCCGCGAGGGGCTGTTCCTGCTGGTGCAGGGCCAGACGGCGGAGACCCGGGAGGCCCATCTGCGGGCGCTGACGGGGTGACCGGAGCCATACCGCTCAGTCCTCGCCCCGCATCTCCAGCACCACGAGGAAACTGTCCGACTCCAGGTCCATCACCACGGTCGCGGGACGCCCCTCCGCGCGCCGGGCCGCCGCGTACTCCTCCGCGGGCCAGGATCCGCGGGGCGAGCCCGCGGGAAAACGCTCCAGCACCTTCGCGACCATGGCGGCGGACACCTCCGGAGGACGACGGTACGTACGACGGGAACGCACGACGTGTACTCCCCCGTCTGCCCCGGAACGGGACGGCCACGCACCGTACGCCGGCCGGTCCCGGACCGCGACCTCGACAGGCGCCGTCCGCGCGGCGCGGGCACGCTGGGCGGAGGGCGCCACGCGTCCGGAGCACGCATGCCGAGCACGCATCCGGAGGGCGCCGCCGGGGAGAAGCAAGAGGGCGGGGGAGACCGAGCGAGCGGGCAGCGAGTACGCCACGGCAGAACACACCGACGCGGAGGACCCGGGACGATGAACGACGACCACGCCACGGGCGACGCCCCGCTCTGCCTCGTGACCGGTGCCACCGGCTACATCGGCGGCCGTCTGGTGCCGGAGCTGCTGGAGGCCGGGTACCGGGTGCGCTGCCTCGCCCGCACCCCGCGCAAGCTGCGCGACCATCCGTGGGCCGGGCAGGTGGAGATCGCGCGGGGCGACGTCACCGACCCCGAGTCGACGGCCGAGGCGATGCGGGGCGTCGACGTGGCGTACTACCTGGTGCACGCGCTCGGCACCGGCGACGACTTCGAGGCGACCGACCGCCGCGCGGCCCGCAACTTCGGCAAGCGGGCCGAGGCCGCCGGGGTGCGCCGGATCGTCTACCTCGGCGGGCTCACCCCGGCCGACGTGCCCGAGGGCGAACTCTCCCCGCACCTGAGGTCGCGGGCCGAGGTGGGCCGCATCCTGCTGTCCTCGGGCGTGCCGACGGCCGTGCTGCGCGCGGCGGTGATCATCGGCTCGGGCTCGGCCTCCTTCGAGATGCTGCGCTATCTCACCGAGCGGCTGCCGGTGATGGTCACCCCGAGCTGGGTGCACACCCGTATCCAGCCCATCGGCGTGAAGGACGTGCTGCGGCTGCTGGTCGGCTGCGCGAGCCTGCCCCCTGATGTCAGCCGCACCTTCGACATCGGCGGCCCGGACGTGCTCACGTACCGCGAGATGATGCTCCGGTACGCGCGGGTGGCGGGGCTCCCCCACCGGCTCATCCTGTCGGTGCCGATGCTGACGCCGGGGCTGTCCAGCCACTGGGTGGGACTGGTGACGCCGGTGCCCGCGTCCATCGCCCGGCCGCTGACGGAGTCGCTGCGGCACGAGGTGGTGTGCCGGGAGCACGACATCAGGCGGTATCTGCCGGAGCCGCCGGGGCATCCGTACGGCTTCGACACGGCGGTGCGGCTCGCGCTGCGCCGGGTGCGGGAGGCGAAGGTGGCCACCCGCTGGTCGTCGGCGGCCGTGCCGGGCGCGCCGAGCGAGCCGCTGCCCACCGACCCGGACTGGGCGGGCGGCAGCCTCTACTCCGACGAGCGCGAGACCGTGGTGGACGCCCCGGTGCGGGCCCTGTGGCGGGTGATCGAGGGCGTGGGCGGCGACAACGGCTGGTACTCCTTCCCGCTGGCCTGGAGCCTGCGGGGCTGGATGGACCGCGCGATGGGCGGAGTCGGGCTGCGCCGGGGCCGCCGGGACGCCGAGCGGCTGCGGGTGGGCGACTCGCTGGACTTCTGGCGGGTGGAGGAGGTCGAGCCGGAGCATCTGCTGCGGCTGCGGGCCGAGATGCGGCTGCCGGGTCTTGCCTGGCTGGAGATGTACTCCGCGCCGGACGGCGACGGCCGCAGCGTCTACCGCCAGCGCGCCCTGTTCCATCCGCGCGGGCTGCTCGGCCAGGCGTACTGGTGGGCGGTCTCGCCCTTCCACGCGCTCGTGTTCGGCGGCATGGTCCGCAACATCGCGCGCGCCGCGTGCCGGGAACCGGAGGACCGCGCGAAGTCACCGGCCCTGCGACGGCGGCGCGGGAGCACGGCCGCCCGGCGCTGAACGGCCGTCCGCCGAAGGAACCCTCCCCCGGGTGCGTCCGCCACGCGCTCCCGGCCGGAAGAGTCAGCGTCCGCACCACCTGCTCCGGAGCCACCCGATGAACACCTCGGTCGTCCTCTTCACCGCCGACCTGCGTCTGCACGACCATCCGCCGCTGCGCGCCGCCCTGGACGGTTCGCGTCAGGTCGTCCCGCTCTTCGTGCGCGACCCGGCCGTCGCCGCCGCGCACGACGCGCCCAACCGGCAGGCGTTCCTCGCCGACTGTCTGCGCGACCTGGACGCCGGGCTGCGCGAGCGCGGCGGACGGCTGGTGGTGCGCTCCGGCGACGTGGTCGAGCAGGTGTGCAAGGTGGTCGCGGAGGCCGACGCCGACGAGGTGCATCTGTCGGCCGACGTGAGCGCGTACGCGCAGCGGCGCGAGCAGCGGCTGCGCGACGCGCTGGAGGCGGACGGGCGCAGGCTGCACGTGCACGAGACGGTGACGGGGGCGGTGGCGCCCGGTGCGGTGACCCCGGCGTCCTCGGACCACTTCGCGGTGTTCACGCCGTACTTCCGCCAGTGGTCGGGCGAGCGGCTGCGGGACGCGGTGGCCGCGCCGCGCGTGGTGCGGGTGCCGGAGAACGTCGGCTCCGAGGAGCCGCCGTCCCGCTCCGCCGTCCCGGGTGTCTCCCCCGGTCTGGCGGAGGGCGGTGAGGCGGAGGGCCGCAGGCGGCTGGCCGCGTGGCTGCGCTCGGGGATCGCCTCGTACGAGGACCGGCACGACGACCTGGCGGGCGACGCGACCTCCAAGCTCTCCCCGCATCTGCACTTCGGCACGCTGTCCGCCGTCGAGCTGGTGCACCGGGCTCGGCGGGCGGGCGGTGCGGGCGCGGAGGCGTTCGTACGGCAGCTCGCCTGGCGCGACTTCCACCGCCAGGTGCTGGCCGCCCGCCCGGCCGCAGCGCACGCCGACTACCGCACCAAGCACGACCGTTGGCGCACGGGCCACGCGGCCGAGGCCGACATCGAGGCATGGCGCGAGGGCCGTACCGGCTACCCGGTGGTGGACGCGGCGATGCGCCAGCTGCGGCACGAGGGCTGGATGCACAACCGTGGACGGCTGCTGACGGCGAGCTTCCTGGCCAAGACCCTGTACGTGGACTGGCGGTCGGGCGCCCGGCACTTCCTCGATCTGCTGGTGGACGGCGACATCGCCAACAACCAGCTCAACTGGCAGTGGATGGCGGGCACGGGCACCGACACCCGCCCCAACCGCGTCCTCAACCCGGTCGCCCAGGCCAGGCGGTACGACCCCGACGGCGCGTATGTACGGCGCTGGGTCGAGGAGTTGGCGGAGGTCGAGGGACCGGCGGTGCACGAACCGTGGAAACTGCGCGGTCTCGACCGGGCGGCCGTCGGTGACTACCCGGACCCGATCGTCGAACTCTCCGACGGGCTGGCCCGGTTCAAGCACGCGCGGGGACGTGACTGAGCGTCAGGAAAGGCTCAACAGGGCGCCGGATCAGCCCGGTTGATCGGTGCGTACGCCGCCGTCAGGATGGCCAGGGCGTCAGCGAGGCCGGTGGGGCGGACCATGCCCCGGGTGGGCCGGCCGCTCCAGCCGGGGCCGCCGAGCAGGACCAGGGGCTGGGCGCGGGCGCCGCGTACGCCCCACGCGGTGGCGGCGATGTGCCGGGCGAGCTGCGGGGCCGCCGTGGCGCGGGACTGGGCCCACAGCACGACCGCCGCCGGGCCGAGGCGCCGTACGGCCGCGCCGAGCGCGTCGGCCGGGACGGCGGCGCCGAACATACGGGTGGGGATGGCGTTTCGGGCGAGCGACGCGTTGAGCGCCTCCAGCGGGAGGGTGTGCTGTTCGTCGGGCACGCAGGCCAGCAGGACCGGGGCGACGGACGCGCCCACGGGAGCGGTGTGGTGGCGCAGCGCGGTGGAGACGTGCCAGGACAGCAGGTGCTCCACCTCGACGTAACGGTCCCCGGACGAGGCCCACTTGCGTCCCACGGCGTGCAACGCGGGTGCCATCACGTCCTGCCAGGCGACCGTGAGGCCGAACTCCGTGATCGCACGGTCCAGTTGCCGGGCGACGGCCGGCGCGTCCAGGCGGACGGCGGCGCGGGCGAGCCCCCGGCACTCCTGGCGCACGTCGCCGAGGGGCAGCGGTCCTGCGGCACGGGAACGCGGGGCGGTCGGCGCGACGGGCGGGGTGTTCTCGTGCGCCCGTCCCCTGGCCGCGCGGGCCGCTTCGGCGGGCGGCACACCGGACGCGGTGAGGCGGCACATCGTCTCCAGGACGGCCACGTCGTCCGGGGCCCAGCGCCGGTGACGGCCGTCGGCACGGGCGGCCGGGCCGATGCCGTAGCGGCGGTCCCAGGAGCGCAGGGTGGTGGGCGAGACGCCGAGCCTGCGGGCGAGGGCGCCGGTGGTCAGGCCCGCGTCGGCGGACGCGGGGCCCGTTGACGGCTGGGGCTCGGGGTCCGGTCCGGTGCGTACCGGCTTGTCGTCCATATGGCGACTATACGACGCAGAATCGATGCGAGTTGTGGGCGCCGGTGCCCGGCTCACACGATGACCGGACCGTCGTCCGTGAGGAGCCGAGGTCATGTTCCCGTATCCGGCCGCGCCCGCCGCCGCCCCCGCCGAATCCGCCGCCTCCCGGTGGGTCGCGGCCGAGGAGTCGTACGGCGACCAGGAGATCGCGGGGGGGCTGGTGGCGGGCGACGAGCGCTGTCTGGCCGCCGCCTATCACCGCTGGTCGCCACTGGTGTACACGCTGGCGCGGCGGGCGCTCGGGAACGCCGGGGAAGCCGAGGACGTGACCCAGCAGGTGTTCCTCGGGGTGTGGCGGGGCCGGGCGGGCTACCGCCCGGAGCGGGGTCCGCTGCCGGGCTGGATCGTCGGCATCGCCCGGCGCAAGATCGCCGACGCGCTGGCCGCGCGCACCCGGCGCGGCGAGCTGGTCACGGCGGCGGGGACGGCGCTGCCGGACCCCACGGCCGCCCCGGAGCCGGAGTCGGCACTGGACCGGGTACTGGTCCGGCGGGAGCTCGGGCGCCTCCCGGCGGCACAGCGGCGCGTGCTGTATCTGGCGTTCTACGAGGACCTCACCCAGCCGCAGATCGCGGCCCGCACGGGGTGGCCGCTGGGCACGGTGAAGAGCCACGCACGCCGGGGGCTGCACCGGCTGCGGTGCGGTATCGAGCGGCCGGAACCGGCGGAGGCGGGCGCCTGAAGGGGGCCGGGGCGGGCTCCGGTTCGGGAGTTTCCGCAGACAAACCGCCCCACCCCCTACACACGGAGCCGCAAAAGGGGCAAACTATGAGGAACAGCGGTGCTGCACCGCTCACCCCACCAGCGCGGTCCAGCCCCGCAGTACGCGAGGGAAGGGAGCACACGCTGATATCGCAGGACAACGAAGGACGCGAGGCCGGTTCGCCCGGGCGGACCGGCCTCCCCATGTCCTGCGACATGTCCTGCGACGGGCGCCGCCGCCGATGATCCGATTCCGGCCGGAGCCGACTCCGGGGGGACTGCCTCCGCTTACAGCGGGAACATGCCAAGGCAGCGAGGGCCCGGACCCGGAGGGGTGGACATGGAAATCTCAGGCATCATCAGCGCCATAATCATCGGCATCATCATCGGCGTGCTCGGCCGGCTGGTCGTACCCGGCCGCCAGCACATCGGCATTCTGCTGACCATCGTCGTCGGCATTGTGGCCGCCCTGCTGGGCTCCGCGATCGCGGCCGGGCTCGGGGTGGCGGACACGGACGGGCCCGACTGGATCGAATGGCTGATCCAGATCGCCCTGGCGGCAGCGGGTGTGGCGGCGCTGGACCGGTCGAGGGGACGCCGCTGACCGAACCGGCGTCCCATCCTTACCTCCTTGAGAGATGACGAGGGATGACGACGACCGGGCGTGACGTCCCGTCGATTCACTGACGGGGCGTCATGCCCCGTACACATAAGGCGTCGTGGTGGTCAGCGCCCGGAAGCCGAGCCGCTGCAGGATGGGCCGACTCGTGTCCAGGGCGTCGACCTGGAGATAGCGGCAGCCGTGCGCTGCGGCGGTACGGGCGCGGTGGGCGACCAGGGTGCGGTAGATGCCGCGGCCGCGCCACTGCTTCACCGTGCCGCCGCCCCACAGTCCCGCGAACTCGGTCCCCGGCACGAGTTCCAGGCGGGCGGCGGAGACCGGTTCGTCACCGGCGAGCGCGACCACCGCGAGAACGGCTCCGGGGTCGGCGGCGAGCTGCGTGAGCAGCTGGTGCCGCAGTCGGGTGCCGTCGGTCCCGAACGCCTCCTCGTGCACGCGCACGACGAGTTCGATCCCGGCCTCGTCGGTGGCCCGGACGACCCGCACCCCGGCGGGCGGCTCGGCGTCCTGGGCCACGCGGTCGGTCTCGGCGACCATCACGGTCTCCTGGTCCTCGGCCCGGAATCCGGCGGCGCTGAGCCGGTCACCGAGATCGGCGGGCCGGTCGTGGCCGTAGAGCTTCCACTCGAATTCCTGGCCGAGGCCGGTGAAGTGGGCGATCTGTTCCTCGATGGCCCGGTGCGCGTCCGTCTCGTCGAGCCCGGACCAGAGGACGGCGTTCCATCCGCCCGTCTCGGACACCTGGCGCACCACGGCGCCGGTCCTCTCGATCCGCGCGTCCGGGCCGTCGGCCCGTGCGCCCTGACGCATCTGACGGTCGTACGCGGCCAGTACCGCTGTGTCGTCCATGGGGCCACTCCAGCATCCGACTCCCGCGCGGGCAACGGAATTTGTCCGCGCGGGAGGGCGCCGGGGAGCGGTCAGCCGAGTTCGAGGGTGGCGACGCCGAAGACCCGGTCCAGGGCGTGCTCGCGGACCGGTCCGGTGTACATGCGGGCGGTCTCGAAGGAGGGGGTCAGGCCCAGGTCGAGGGCCAGGGCGACGGCCGCCTTGTTCGGCTCGGGGATGTCCACGGCGATCCGCTCGCCCGCGAACCCGGCCGCGAGCGCGGTCAGCAGGGCGCGGGCGTCTTCGGCCGTGTCGGCGAACAGGGGGCCGACGCGCGGGCAGTCGTGCCCGGGCCGGATCACGCCGTAACCGGTGAGCCGTCCGGCGTCCTCGCGGACGAAGGCGCGGTGGCCGGGGAGGGTGAGCCACTCGGCGAGGAAGCGGGGGCGGTCGGCCGGGGAACAGGCGCCGTCGTACGCGATCACACCGGCGAGGTCGGCGGCCTCGGCGGGGCGTACGCCGTCGGGGACGGGCGCGGTGGGGGCGGGGCCGGTGTAGCGGGCGGTGCGGTGGGCGAGTTCGAAGCCGGAGCGGCGGTAGTTGTCCTGCTGGGCGACGACGCCGTCCAGGCCGACGGTGCGGGTGCCCGCGTGCGCGAGGGCGGTCTTCCAGGTGGCGAGCCCATGTCCCTGGCCGCGCAGGTCGGGGCGTACGAGATAGCAGCCGAGGAAGGCGTAGTCGTCGCCGTAGTTCACCACGGAGACGGCCGAGACCGGTTCGCCGTCGATCCGGCCGAGGAAGAAGCCCTCGGGGTCCTGGGCGAAGAAGGCGGGTCCGTCGGACAGTCCCGGGTTCCAGCCCTCCGCCGCCGCCCACGCGCTGATCACCGGCCAGTCGGCGGGGGTGGCCTGGGTGACGACGAGATCCTGGGGGGCCGGTGACGTCATCGGTGCGCTCCATTTCCTGGGGGCCGCGCGGCCGTCCCGGCATACGAGCGGGCTCCGCGCGGGTGGGACCACGGACGGTGCGACGGCGTGCCGCACCCGCCGCATCCTTCCCGATCCCGGGTGCGCACGCCACGCCGGTTTCAGGCATCGCCGAAGTCAACGGGGCACCGGTGTGCGGTGGTTGAGGACACGTCCGGCGGGCCCGGCTCCGCCGTCCATGTCAAAGGCCCCACCGAGGCCAATCGCATCCGGTGGGGCCGTGCGCCGACGCTGTCAGCCGACGCGGGTCGGCCGGAAGCGGCGGTACAGGGCCGCTCCGGCGACGATGAACGCCGCGCTGCCCGCGAGCGCCGGGGCCATGGCGTCCGTACCCGTGTGCGCGAGGGTGCCCTCGGGCGGGGCCGCGGGGGTGTGCGGCTTGGGGTGGGACTTCGGCGGGGCCGGGGTCTCCGGCGTGACCGGGGGCTCGACGGGGGGCTGGGTGACCGGCGGAGTCACCGGCGGGGTCGTGATCTCCTCCTCCGGACCGTTCTGGCAGTGGTTGCCGAAGGCCGGGTTGGCCACTCCCACCACGTCGGCACTGTTGCCGCACGCGTTCACCGGCACGTCCACGGGCAGCTGGATGCCATTGCCCGCGAGCACGCCGGGCGAGTTCTGCGTCACGCTGTGCGCCGAGGAACCGGACGTGGCCGTGCCGACACCCGCGTGGGCGGAGCCGCCCGAAGTACCGGAGCCGCTGCCGCCGCCTTCGGAGTCGGAACCGATGTTCGCGCAGGAGTTGCCCATCGCCGGGTTGAGGAGCCCGACCACGTTCACCGTGTTGCCGCACGCGTTCACCGGCACGCTCACCGGGAGCTGGACGGTGTTGCCGGAGAGCACACCGGGCGAGCCCACCGCAGCGCCGTCGGCGGAGGCGCCGCCGGCCGCGAAGGCGGCGGACACCGGCATCGCCATGGCGATCGCGCCGGAAGCGGCGGCCACACCGATCACACCGTTACGGGTAGCCCGTTTCATAGGTTTGCCTGCCTTCCAGAGTCAGTCGCGGGCAGTTGCCCGCACCACATAGAACGCGGCCGGACCATCCGAGTTATGGCTATTCCTGCTTTCACCCCATCGAGTGGCCCGGTCCATCGAATGGCTTGACGACGCCCGAACGAGTCAGAAGTGACCTCCCAAACGACCGCGAAACAGTCATGAACGCGTCCGAAATCGAGCACACAGCCCTCGACGGGCGGGCAGGGTACGACCCCAGGAAGCCCCGCACCCGCCGGGAGGCGGCGGCCGCGGGGCCCGCTTATGGTGAGGACGGCGCGGCTCCAGATCCCCCGGGCGGCCGCGTCCCGGGAGGCGATCGATGCCGGCGAAGCTGACCAGACGACCCGCCCTGCGACGCGGCGCGTGCGCCGGTGTCCTCACCCTCGCGCTGCTCGGCGCCGGGCTGCCCGTCGCGGCGGCCGACGCCCCCGCGCCCGGACTGTCCCGGTTCTACGAGCAGAAGGTGGCCTGGGGCGCCTGCGAGAGCCCCGACATGCCCCGGGACCTCCAGTGCGGCAAGGTCACCGTCCCGCTCGACTACGCCCACCCCGGCGGCGCCACCCTCGATCTGGCGCTGGCCCGCTACCGGGCGACCGGGAAACAGCACGGCTCGCTGCTGCTGAACTTCGGCGGTCCCGGGGCACCGGGCGTCGCCCAGCTCGCCGCGAGCGGCAAGGCCTTCATGGACCTGACCAACGGGTACGACGTGGTCACCTTCGATCCGCGCGGCGTCGGCCGCTCCTCCCCCGTCACCTGCGGCGCGGGCCAGGACCCGGCTGCGGACGCGGCGGCCTCGGACTCGGACCTGGACGTCCGCCGCCCGCAGACGCTGCTCACCCGGCTGCGGCAGTCCGCCGAGCTGTGCGCCAAGTACTCCGGGCCGGTCCTCCAGCACATGGGCACGGTCGACGCGGCCCGCGACATGGACGTGATCCGCCAGGCGCTGGGCCGCAAGAAGCTGGACTACCTGGGCTTCTCCTACGGCACCCGGCTCGGCGCGGTCTACGCGGCCCGGTTCCCGCACAAGGTCGGGCACATCGCCCTGGACGGCGTGGACACGCTCACCGAGCCGCTGTCCGAGCAGGGCAGGGCCGGGGCCGAGGGGCAGCAGACGGCGCTGGACTCCTTCGTGGACTGGTGCACGGACGACGTGGGCTGTCCCTTCGGGCAGGACCGGCGGGCGGCCCGCGACCAGGTGGTGCAGCTGGTGCGCTCGCTCGACGCGAACCCGGTGCCCACGGACTTCGGCGGCACCTTCTCGGGCCAGGACCTGGTGGGCGCGATCGGACAGGGCCTGTACAGCAAGCAGCTGTGGCCGTCGCTGGAGCGCGCGCTGGCCTCCCTGGTCGAGGACGGCGACACCCGGCGTGTCCTCAGCTTCGCCACCGGCGGCATCACCGCGCCGCCGCGCTCCGACGGCGGCGGGAGCGGGAGCGACAAGGACAACGGCAAGGGCGGCGAGCACACCGGGCTGACCGACACCCAGGCGGTGCCGGTCGACAATCTGCCCGCCGCGCTGCTGGCGATCAACTGCGCCGACGACCCGGACCGCCCGTCGGACGCCCGCGTCACCAAGGACCTCGAGGACCTGCGCTCCGCCTACGACGAGGCGTCCCCGGTCTTCGGCCGCTACCGGCTCACCCAGTTGCTGATGTGCTACGGCCGCCCCAAGGGCACGGACTACATCCGCGACGAGGTGAAGGACGTGCCGTCCGCCCGGATGCTGCTGATCGGCACGCGCGGCGACCCGGCGACGCCGTACCGCTGGACCGTGGAGACGGCCGAGCGGCTGGGCGACTCGGCCGTGGTGCTCGACAACAAGGGTGACGGCCACACCGGCTACGCCTCCTCCAAGTGCGTGCACCGCAAGGTCAACGACTTCCTGCTGTACGGCTCGCTGCCGCCGAACGGCAGTTCCTGCCCCGCGGACGGGAACTCCTGGAGTTCGTCGGCGGAGGGCGACGAGTGAGCCGCCCCGGGAAGGGCGACAGGTGTAGCGCAATCGGGTCACAGCGCCGATTCCGGTACAACCTCTCAGGCCGGACCGCCGTCCTACCGATCGGGCGGACCGTGGTCCGCCGGCCGTGCCGTCGACCGTGATCAGGGAGTCCGTCATGCGTATCCGTGCCTTCGCCGCCGCTTCCGCCGTCCTCGCCGCCGGGGCCGTGCTGCTGACCGCGCCGGCCGGTCACGCGGCCCCCGTCCGGGTCGCCCCGTGCACCCAGGGTGAACTGACCGTGCGGGCCGCGGCGGCGGCCGCCGATCGCACCGTCGTGCGGTTCTCGGTGACCAACCGGGGCGGCCGCGCCTGCACCGTGGAGCGCGTGCCCGTGGTCAGCTTCGGCGGTCTCGACGGGGCCGCGCTGCCGGTGCCGGACGGCGGCGCGGGCACCTACCGGATCGGCGCGCGGGAGACCGCGTACGCGGCCGTGCGCACCATCGGCGATCCGCGGGACCCGGAGGCCCGCCGGGCCCACTCGGTCTACGTGTCCGACGCGGCCGGGCGGTGGGGCGCCGTCTTCTCCGCCGGACGGCTGGGCACCGGGACGCGGGTCCTGGTGTGGGAGCCGGTGACGACGTGGTGGCAGCCGAGCCGCGCGGCGGCGGACCGGGCGATCGGCCTCCGCTGAGCGCACACCACCCCTCCCCACTCCCGAACACACAAGCACCGAACGCGTGGCCGAACCCTCGGCCGCGCCGCTCTCCGATGCGTCAAATGCCTTAGCTTTCCTACGACTTGACGACCCCTGTCCGTACAGCCGAGCCCCCCGAGGACCACGTCCGGAAGACTCTGACATATGCCAGAAGCACCCCCGCATCGGGTGTTGCCAAATCCCTTACGAGGGGTCGCGGGCTGTGCCACAGTCGTAGCGGTTCCACTGTTCTCCCTGCCGTACCGTTCCCATCGGAGTGCGTCATGCCGTCCTCTGTCTCCGCGGACCGCCCAGCCGCCCCGCCGCCCGGACGCGGCTCGGTCGAGGCGCTCATCTCGCAGACGCGGCGGCTCAAGGGCGACATGGCCGCCGTACGGCGCGGCACACCGAGCCACGGCTCGGACCCGGAGGAGCGCTGGCAACAGGCCCTGTACGAACTGGCACTGCACCAACTCGACGACCTCGACGCCCACTTGGCCCAGCTCCGGGACGGTCCGGACCGCCGGCGCCCCGAGGGCGACGGCGACTCGCTGCTCGGCCGGGTCGGCAGCGCGGAGTGGAACCTGCTGACGGACGAGGCGAGTTGGTCCGCCGAGCTGTACGGCATCCTCGGCCTCGATCCGGTCGTGCCCGCCCTCACCCTGGACGAACTCCCGTCCCTGGTGCACGAGGAGGACCGGCCCGGGCTGACCGCGATGGTGACGGCCTGCCTGGTGGACGCAAAGCCGATCGACGGCGAGTTCCGCGTCGTACGGCCCGACACCTCCGTACGCACCGTGCACATGAGGGGCGAGCCCGTCCTGGACACCGACGGCGGCACCGTCTCGATGTGGGCCGTGCTGCGGGACGTCAGCGAACTGCGCCGCCGGGGGCGGACGGTGCGCGAGACCGGCGACTCCTTACGCCTGCGTCAGCGGCCCCCGGCGCCGCCCGGCGAGACCTTGCTGCCGCTGTGGAGCGAACCCGCACGCCACGGCACGGGCGCGCTCGACATCGCCGCCCGGCACCTGCCCTCCGAGGCGGTCGCCACGGCGGGCGGCGACTGGTGCGACGCCCTCGAACTCCCGGACGACTCCTACCTGTTGAGCGCCGGTGACCTCACCGGACAGCACGGCAGCCCGGTTCCGGCCGTGGCCGTCCTGCTGGGTGCCGTGCGCGGCATGGCCCTGTCCGGCACCGGACCCGGCCCCCTGCTCGCCGTGCTCGACCAGGTACTCGGCGCCTCCGCACCGCCCGCCACGCTCGGCGGCGCCGTGTGCTGTCGCTACACCCCCGGCGACCGCACCCTCATCTGGGCGCGCACCGGTCACCCCGCCCCGCTGCTGTTCCGCGACGGGACGGGGCGCGTGCTGACCGCACCGGACGACGCGCCCGGAACCGGCGGTGGGCAGGCCGAACTCACCCTGGAGCAGGGCGATCTGCTCGTGCTGCACACCGAGGGGCTGCTCCTCGGCACCGGTGGGTCCACTGCACTGGACCGGCTGCTCGGACTCGGCCCGCTCCTGGCCGCGGCGTCCACCGCGCCGGAGTGCGCGCGGATCGTCGCCGAGGCGTTCGGCACGGCGGGACGGGCGTACGACGCCTGCCTGCTGGTGGCCAGGGTCACCGACTGACGGAGCGGCCCTCAGGCCTCCGCACTCCTCCCCCGCTGCCTGGGCATCGCTGTCCTGATCTCCTCCCGCAGTTGGTGGATCCTCGGATAGCCCGCGTACTCCGCGCTGAGCCGGTACATCTGGAGCAGCCGGTCCCAGGTGCGCCGCGAGGAGTTGGCGCCCATCGCCAGGAGGGCGAGCCGGGCGTACCGGTCGGCCTGCTCGGGGTCGTCGGCGATGAAGCAGGCCGAGGCCATGGAGAGATGGTCGAAGATCTTCGACCGCTCCCGTCCGTCGATCCTGAGCGCCAGGGCCTTCTCGGCGTAGTACTGGGCGTGCGCGGCGGCGGTCGGGTCGAACTCGGCCAGTGTGCGGTAGGCGAGGGCCTGCATCCCGTACAGATCCTCGTCCTTGAAGGTCTGCATCCAGTCGGGCTGTGTCTCGGAGCGGCGGTCGGAGACGAAGAGGTCCTCCGCCTGACCGAGGGTGCGCCGCATCGCCTGGCCCTTGCCCATCGCGGCCTGCGCCCACGCCTCGATGGTGTGGAACATCGCCTTCGTACGCGGCTGGAGACGTTCCCCCGAGCCGGAGTGGGCGAGCTTCATCAGGTCCAGGGCCTCGTCGGGCCGGCCCAGGTGCACCATCTGGCGGGCGGCCCGGGACAGGGCCTCCCCGGCGCGCGGCCGGTCGCCGCCCTCGTGCGCGGCGTGCGCGGCGATGACGAAGTACTTCTGTGCCGTGGGCTCCAGGCCCACGTCGTGCGACATCCAGCCCGCGAGGACCGCGAGGTTGGCCGCGACGCCCCACAGGCGCCGCTGGAGTTGGGGTGGGTGGTGGTAGGCGAGCATGCCGCCCACCTCGTTGAGCTGGCCCACGACCGCCTTGCGCTGGAGGCCGCCGCCGCGTGCCGCGTCCCAGGCGCGGAACACCGCGACGGAGCCCTCCAGTTCCTCGACCTCCTGCTCCCCGACGGGGGCGGCCTCGTAGCGGTCGAACCCGGCGGGGTCGGCGTGCAGGGGATCGTCGAAGACGGGGGCGTCGGCCTTCAGGGCAGGGTCGGTGTGCAGCCAGTCGCGCATGGAACTGCTGAGTGTGGCTCCCGCGGCGAGCGCGGCACCCGCGCCCACCAAGCCGCGTCGGTTGAGCATGAGGTCCATTCCCGTGAATTCGGTGAGGACCGCGGCGGTCCGTCCGGGCGTCCACAGCACGCCGTCGGGATGATCCGCATTCCCGTCGCCCTGCCGTTTCCCCGCACGCCCGTGCCGTACCAGACCGAGGTCCTCGATGGTCACGACACGGCCGAGTCGCTCGGTGAACAGAGCCGCCAGCACCCTCGGCACCGGATCGCGCGGGATCTCTCCCGTGTCGATCCACCGCCGCACCCGCGAGGTGTCGGTCGAGAGCTGGGGGTGGCCCATGGCCGCCGCCTGCCGGTTGACCAGTCTCGCGAGTTCGCCCTTCGACCAGCCGGCCAGGCCGAACAGGTCAGCGAAGCGGGTGTTGGGTTGTCCGCTCACGTCAAGCCCCCAGGTTCTCGGCTGAGTTGACAGTAGCCCCGTGCCGGTTGCCGGGCGACTATTCGCCAGGGTTCGCCAGGGTGCGCCAGATGGTGTGCCAGTGGACATCGGGTGTCAGGTAGGAAAGCGCCACCCCGACCCGGTCACCCCGGGACATTCCCCAGGGTGTTCCGAGGAGCCGGGCCGGGCGGCGCGAGCACAGCTCATGGACTGTCAGGACAGGCACCGCAGGCACACGAAGGGATCTGTATCTCCCATGTACGCAGCATCGTCCTCCGTGTCCGCTCCGCCCCGGCCTCCGCGTCCCCGCCCGGCGGGCGGCGGACCGTATCTCGACCCGGCGGCGCGGCCCGGAACATCCGTGCCGGTCGTGGGCCGCGCAGCGCGCATCCCGGGCCAGCCCGGCGCGCAGCCGCTCAGCGGCAGACTGGACCTGTCCGGCCCCCAGGGGGCCCAACTGCGCGGCGCCATCAACGCCGTGCACCGCATCTGCCCGGAGTTCGCCCCGGTGCAGGTACTGCGCCGCACCGGCCGCTCCGTCACCCTCGTGGGTACGGCGGGCCGCAGCACGGCCGTGGCGAAGTGTCTGCTGGACCACTCGCCCTCGTGGGCCGAGCGGGTCAGGCACGAGATAGCGGCATACCGCTCGTTCGTCCGGCACCGCCCCCCTGTGCGGGTGCCGAGGCTGATCGCGGCGGACCCGGACAACTGCACACTGGTGATCGAGCGGGTGCCCGGCCGGGTCGCCGCGCTCCAGCGCCACCCGATGGACGCCCCGGCCCGCCCGGACATCCGGACCGCGCTCGGCGCGATCTGCCGGCTGAACGCGTGGCGTCCCCCGGCGGGCACCTTCGACGCCCCGCTGGACTACGCGGCCCGCATCAACCGCTACCACGAGCTGGGGCTGCTGACCGACCGTGATCTGGGCGACCTCCAGAAGCTGCTGCACGGCATCGCGCACTCGGCGGGCCGCCAGGGCATGGGCCAGTTCTGCCACGGCAACGCCCTGCTGTCGAACATCCTGCTCTCCCCGACGGGCCCGGTCCTGGTCGACTGGGAGCACGCGGGCTGGTACCTGCCGGGGTACGACCTGGCCACCCTGTGGCTCGCCCTCGGCAGCGCCCCGGACGCCCGGCGGCACATCAGCCAGATCGCCCAGTTCGGCGGACCCGCCTCGCGCGACGCCTTCCTGGTGAACCTGATGCTGGTGCTCACCCGGGAGATCCGTACCTACGAGACGGCCGTCCAGCGCTCGATGCACGAGACGGCTCCGGCCGCGGCCCGGGTGGGCGGCGTGCCGAGCGGGGAGGAACAGCGGCTGCTGCTGCGGCGCCTGCACGACGACTGCCACCTGGCCCGGCAGGCGGTGCGGGCGGCGGTGGGCACCCGCTGACACGGACTCCGCGGTGCGCCCGGAGCGGCGGCGCACCGCGGATTTCTCCGCTGCCGGGCTGCCGGGTCCACTCCCCGGTTCGCTCGGCGCAGGCCGGTGACGTTGGTCTACTCCACTGACGCCCCGCAGGCCCGCCACCCGCCGCCGCGAAACTCGCCGGACCCATCTGTGACATGGGAAATCGCCTCCCCGAGGGCATGATTGACGGATCGTCGGCCAGCCGGTACCACTGACCCAGCTCGGCGCCGCCCGTCCCGCCACGCCCGCCCGTCACAGGAGGCCGCATTGCGAGGATTCGCCACCGACCCGACATCCACCCCCGGCCGCAGACGGCTGAACCGCACCACCGGCGCCCTCGCGGGCGCCGCCTTGCTGTTGCCGCTGCTCGGCGCGGCCCCGTCCTCCGGCGCGGCTCCCGCGCCGTCCGACGACAGCCTCCAGCGCGCGTTCGCCGCCGCCTCGGCCGAGTACCACGTGCCGCAGAGCCTGCTGCTGGCCGTCTCCTACCTCCAGTCGCGCTGGGACTCGCACGCCGGTGCCCCCAGCGTGAGCGGCGGGTACGGCCCGATGCATCTGACCGACGCCCGCACGGCGCTCGCCACCACCGAGCACTACGCCGAGGGCACCGAGGACCCGCGCGGCGACAGCGCCCGCACTCCCCTGCACCCGCGCGCCGAGGCGCCGCCCGCCTCGGCGCTCCCGGCCCGCCTGACCACGCTGCGCCGCGCGGCGGAACTGACCGGCCTGCCCGCCGCCGAGCTGCGCACCGACCCGGCGGCCAACATCGCCGGGGGCGCCGCCCTGCTCGCGGCCGAGCAGAAGCGGCTGGGCCAGAAGGCCGGCGCCGATCCGGCCGCGTGGTACGGCGCGGTGGCCCGGTTCTCCGGCGCCGACGACTCGGCGACGGCGGCCGCGTACGCGAACGACGTGTTCGACGTACTGCGCACCGGCGAGTCCCGCACCACCGACGACGGCCGGCGGGTCGTCCTCAAGGCCGTCCCCGGTGTGCGCGGCGACACGGCCCAGCTGAAGCGGACCGGTCTGCGCGCGCCGAAGACCGACGGCGTGGAGTGCCCGGCGAGGGTGTCCTGTGTGTCGGTCCCGGCGCCGTACGAGCAGTTCGGGGACAACGACTACGGCAACCACGACCTGGGGAACCGCCCGGCCTCGCAGCGGATCAAGTACATCGTCATCCATGACACCGAGGGCGGCTGGGACGGGGTGATGAACCTGATCCAGGACCCCACCTATGTGTCCTGGAACTACACGATCCGCTCCACCGATGGTCTGATCGCCCAGCATGTGAAGGCGAAGGACGTGGCCTGGCACGCGGGCAACTGGGACGTCAACGCCCGCTCGATCGGCATCGAGCACGAGGGCTTCCTGACCGCGCCGGACGCCTGGTACACGGAGGCGATGTACCGCTCCTCGGCCCGTCTGGTGCGCTATCTGTCGCGCGCGTACGGCGTCCCGCTGGACCGGCAGCACATCCTCGGCCACGACAACGTGCCGGGGCCGACCGCCTCGACGGTGCGCGGTATGCACACCGACCCGGGTCCGTACTGGGACTGGCGGCACTACTTCCAGCTGCTCGGCCACCCGTTCAGGGCGACGGGCACCGCCCGCTCCGGGCTGGTGACGATCCGGCCGGACTACGCGGCCAACCAGCCGGTGTACACGGGCTGCGACCCGGCCGCCGCCTCCTGCCCGGCGCACGGCTCCGGCGAGGTGCGGCTGTACACGGACCACGACGTGAACGCCCCGCTGGTCAAGGACATCGGCCTCGGCACCACCCCGACGACCGGGGTGAACGACCTCTCCTCACGCGTCTCCACCGGCCAGCAGTACGCGGTCGCGGACCGCTGGGGCGGCTGGACGGCGATCTGGTACCTCGGCCAGAAGGCGTGGTTCCAGAACCCGAAGCGGCACGCGACGGCGGTTCCCGCGTCCGGGTTCACGATCACCCCGAAGGACGGTCTGGCGAGCGTCCCGGTGTACGGCCGGGCGTACCCGGAGAAGGAGGCGTACCCGGCGGGCGTCCCGGCCCAGTCGGTGGTGGCGCTGCCGTACACGATCCCGGCCGGGCAGAAGTACGTCGTCGGTGACGAGATGCCGGGCGAGTACTACTACGCGGTCACCTTCACCGAGGACTCGCACAAGGTGGTCGTCGGCAAGGACCTGTACTACGAGATCCAGTACGGCCACCGGGTGGCGTTCGTCCGCGCGGCCGATGTGACACTGGCGGCCGCGCGCCGCTGAGGCCGGGCCTCAGCCCTGCTGGAACAGTTCCGCCGGGAGCGGTTTCAGCAGGGCGTACAGGTCGTCGGTGATGGGCCGGTCCCAGGCGGCGATCGTGACGAGCACACCGTCGCTGCGGTCGAACTGCACGCAGGAGATACGGCTCTCGGAGAGCTTGAGGCGGCGCACGATCAGCAGGTTGTCGCCCTGGAGGACCGGGGTGTCCTCGGTGCCGACGACCGTGACCTCCTCGTCGTTCTCCAGCGCGAGCAGCAGCTGTGCGACCTCGAAGGGGATCTCGTCCTCGGCGGTCTCGCGGGCCGGGGAGCCCTCGGGGAGATTGCCGATGATCATGGCGGGGCCGCGCCCGCCGAACAGGTCGTAGCGCAGGAAGACACCCTGGCAGGTGCCGTCGGGAGCGGGCAGCAGGCCCGCGCCGAGGTTGCCCGGCCAGTCGCCCGGGTCCATGGCCAGCACGTCGAAATCGGGGCCGGCGGGGGTTGCGCTGCGGCGGCGGAGGAACGACATGCGGCAATGGTACGTGCCCGGGAGCGCGCGGCGACGTGCGGGCGCCCCTGGGGAACGGCCGCGCGCGGCGGGGCACCCGGACGGACCGGGCGCGTCGCCCGCGCGGGTCACTCGTCCGTGGGAACGGGCGGTACGACGACGACCGGGCTCGCCGCGTGGAGCAGCACGGCGTGGGTGACCGAGCCGAGCATGGCGTCGCGGGCGGCGGCCACGCCGTTGGAGCCGAGCAGCGGTCCGGTGAAGCCGCCCCGGCCGCGTGACCCGAGGACGAGCAGCTGGGCGTCGGCGGCGAGTTCGGGCTCCGGGTGTCCTGGTGGGGGGCGCTCAGGTCAGGTCGAACTCACCGGCGCGCGCGCCGGAGACGAAGGCACCCCACTCGGCGGGCGTGAAGATCAGGGAGGGGCTCTCCGTGCGGTCGCTGTTGCGCATCGCGACGAAGCCTTCCACGAAGGCGATCTGGACGTCCCCCAGACCGCCGCTGCCGGAGCGCCACTGCGCCCCGCTGAGGTCCAGGTCCGGCTTGTCCCAGCCCGCGAGCGGCTGCCGCTGGGTGATGCTCTCGGCCACGTCCGTGCTCCTCCCGGTTCGTCGTCCGCGAGTCAGCCTAGCGACCGGTCCGGGCGGCGGACAGGCCATGTGAGGGGGACGTTCGGGCGGCGCGCGCCGGTCTGCGCGCGCCCCTGGGAAAAATCCGGGTGCCTGCCTCTTGCCTCGGACCCGCCGGCCTGAATTACTTGCCTCGAAGGAAACGACCGAATGATCGGTCGTCCGTATTGTGTATGTGCGTGGCGCGTGAGGGGGCCTTTTCCGATGACGGACACGGCGGATCTGCTCGACGCGGGCGAGCGGCTCGGACTCGACGAGCTGCGCGCCCTCCAGCTGGAGCGGCTGCGCGCCACGCTGCGGCACGCCTACGAGCACGTGCCGTTCTACCGCGATTCCTTCGACAAGGCCGGGGTCCACCCCGAGGACTGCCACTCGCTGGCGGACCTCGCACGCTTCCCGTTCACCGTCAAGAGCGACCTGCGCGAGAACTACCCGTACGGCATGTTCGCCGTCCCCCGCGAGCGCATCCGCCGCCTCCACGCCTCCAGCGGCACGACCGGCCTGCCCACGGTGGTGGGCTACACGGAGGGCGACCTCTCCCTGTGGGCCGACCTGGTGGCGCGCTCGATCCGCGCGGCGGGCGGCCGCCCCGGGGACGTGGTCCATGTGGCGTACGGCTACGGGCTGTTCACCGGCGGCCTCGGCGCGCACTACGGCGCCGAGCGCCTGGGCTGTACGGTCGTGCCCGCCTCCGGGGGCATGACGGCCCGGCAGGTGCGGCTGATCCAGGACCTGGAACCCCGGGTCATCATGGTCACGCCGTCCTACATGCTCACGCTGCTCGACGAGTTCGAGCGCCAGGGCGTGGACCCGCGCGGCACTTCGCTGCGGGTCGGGATCTTCGGTGCCGAGCCGTGGACGGAGGAGATGCGGCGAGAGATCGAGGAGCGGTTCGCGATCGACGCCGTCGACATCTACGGCCTGTCGGAGGTGATAGGTCCCGGCGTGGCCCAGGAGTGCGCCGAGACCAAGGACGGTCTCCATGTGTGGGAGGACCACTTCTATCCAGAGGTTGTCGACCCCATCACGGGCGAGGTGCTGCCGGAGGGCGAGCCGGGCGAGCTGGTGTTCACCTCCCTGACGAAGGAGGCGATGCCGATCGTCCGGTACCGCACCCGGGATCTGACCCGGCTGCTGCCGGGCACGGCGCGGGCGTTCCGCCGGATGGAGAAGATCACCGGCCGCAGCGACGACATGGTAATCCTGCGCGGGGTCAATGTGTTCCCGACCCAGTTCGAGGAGATCGTGCTGCGCACGCCCGGGGTGGCGCCGCACTTCCAGCTCCGGCTGACCCGCGAGGGGCGGCTCGACGCGCTCACCGTGCGCGCCGAGGCCCGGCCGGGTGCCACCCCCGAGGCGCGGGAGGCGGCGGCCCGGTCGATCGCCGCAGCCGCGAAGGACGGCATCGGCGTGTCGGTGGCCGTGGAGATCGTGGAACCGGAGTCGCTGGAGCGCTCGGTGGGGAAGATACGCCGGATCGTGGATCTGCGGCCGCGCTGAGGCCGTTGCTCAGTCGCCGAACCTGTCCCGCAGCTCCCGCTTGAGGATCTTGCCGCTGGCGTTGCGGGGCAGTTCGGTGACGAAGAGGACCCGCTTGGGCGCCTTGAACGCGGGCAGTATCTCGCGGACATGGGCGACGAGCTGGTCCTCGGTGACCTCGCCGCGCGGGACGACGACCGCCGTGACCGCCTCGATCCACCGCTCGTCGGGCAGCCCGATCACGGCGGCCTCGGCCACGCCCTCGTGGGTGTAGAGCGCGTCCTCGACCTGACGGGAGGCGACCAGGACGCCACCGGAGTTGATGACGTCCTTCACCCGGTCGACGATCGTGAAGTACCCGTGCGCGTCGCGGACCGCGAGGTCGCCGGAGTGGAACCAGCCGTCACGGAAGGCGGCCGCGGTCTCCTCGGGCTTGTCCCAGTAGCCCTCGCACAGCTGCGGGGAGCGGTAGACGATCTCGCCGGGCGTCCCGTCGGGCACGTCCTCGCCGTTCTCGTCCACCACACGGGCGTCCACGAACAGCACCGTGCGGCCGCAGGAGTCGAGCCTGCCCTTGTGCTCGGTGGGGGCGAGCACGGTGGCGAGTGGGCCGATCTCGCTCTGCCCGAAGCAGTTGTAGAGGGCGAGCTTCGGCAGCCGTTCGCGCAGCCGCTCCAGGACGGGCACCGGCATGATCGAGGCGCCGTAGTACGCCTTGCGCAGACCGGTGAGATCGCGCTCGGCGAAGTCGGACCGGTTGGTGAGCGCGATCCACACGGTGGGCGGGGCGAACAGGCTGTCGGCGCGGCCCGCCTCGATCAGGTCGAAGAGACGGTCACCGTCGGGCGCGTCGAGGACGATGTTGGTCGCGCCCACCGCGAGGTAGGGCACCAGGAAGACGTGCATCTGTGCCGAGTGGTAGAGCGGCAGCGCGTGCACGGGCAGGTCGCCGGCGCTCAGGTCCAGGGCCGTGATCGCGCTCAGGTACTCGTGGACCAGCGCGCGGTGGGTCATCATCGCGCCCTTGGGCAGCGCGGTCGTCCCGGAGGTGTAGAGCAGCTGCACCAGGTCCTCGGTGCGCGGCTCGGGCCCGTCGTACGGCTCGGTGCCGGGCAGCCGGGCGAGGAGGGAGTCGTCGGCGTCGCGCAGGGGCAGCTGCCGTGCGTCCGGCGGGAGTTGACCGGCGAGGGCCGGGTCGGTGAGCACCAGCGCACTGCCCGACTGGCCGAGGACGTAGCCGAGGTCGTCGCCGGTCAGGTGCTGGTTGACGGGCACATGGACCAGGCCCGCGCGGGCACAGGCGAGGAAGGCGATCAGATAGGCGTCGGAGTTGTGGCCGTAGGCGGCCACCCGGTCACCGGGGGCGAGTCCCTCGGCGAGCAGGAGGGCGGCGGCGCGGGAGACGGCGTCGTCCAGTTCCGCGTACGTCCAGGTCCGTTCGCCGTACTCCAGCGCGACGCGCGCCGGGACGCGTCGGGCGCTGCGCCGCAGCACCCCGTCGACCGTGCTGCCCTGTCCCTGTGTCATGTCAGCCGATCCTGGGGCCGGCCGGGCCCCAGGTCAAGATCCTTGGGGCCCGGCCGGGCGGGTTGCCGAACGGCCGGGGTGACTCTCGCCCAGACGGCTACTCCCCCAGGACGGCCATCGCCGCGTTGTGCCCGGGTACGCCGCTCACCCCGCCGCCGCGCACCGCGCCCGCGCCGCACAGCAGGACGTTGGCGTGCCGGGTCTCCACGCCCCAGCGGCCGGTGTCCTCCTGGGCGTAGGGCCAGGACAGGGCGCGGTGGAAGATGTTGCCGCCGGGCAGCCCGAGGTCGCGTTCGAGGTCGAGCGGGGTCTTCGCCTCGATGCAGGGCCGGCCGTCGGCGTCGGTGGCGAGGCAGTCCGCGAGGGGTTCGGCGAGGTGAGCGTCCAGCTGGGCGAGGGTGGCCTTGAGCAGCTCGTCGCGCACGGCGTCGTTGTCGGCGGCGAAGAGCCGGGCCGGGGTGTGCAGGCCGAAGAGGGTGAGGGTCTGGTAGCCGCGCGCGGCGAGGTCGGGGCCGAGGATGCTGGGGTCGGTCAGGGAGTGGCAGTAGATCTCCGAGGGCGGCGCGGCGGGGAGTTCGCCCGCGGCGGCCTGGGCGTGGGCGGTGGCGAGCTGCCCGTAGCCCTCGGAGATGTGGAAGGTCCCGGCGAAGGCCTCGCGGGGGTCGACGGCGCTGTCGCGGAGCCTGGGCAGCCGCTTGAGCAGCATGTTCACCTTGAGCTGGGCGCCCTCGGCGGGTTCGGGGGCGGTGTCCCCGGTGAGCGCGGCCAGTTCCCGCGGCGAGGCGTTGACCAGGACGTGCCGGGCGACGGCGGTGCCCTCGCCGTCGGCGGTGCGGTAGGTGACCTCGGCGGTCTGCCCGTCGGTGTCGATACGGACCGCCTCGTGCCCGGTGGCGATGACGGCTCCGGCGGCGCGGGCGGCCCCGGCGAGGGCGTCGGTGAGCGCGCCCATCCCGCCGACGGGCACGTCCCAGGCGCCGGTGCCGCCGCCGATGACGTGGTAGAGGAAGCAGCGGTTCTGGGCGAGGGAGGCGTCGTGGGCGTCCGCGAAGGTGCCGATCAGCGCGTCGGTGAGGACGACACCCCGGACCAGGTCGTCACGGAAGTTCTCCTCGATCGTGACACCGATCGGCTCCTCGAACAGCGCCCGCCAGGCGGTCTCGTCGTCCACCCGGCGGCGCAACTCGTCGCGGGTGGGCAGGGGTTCGGTGAGCGTGGGGAAGACGCGTTCGGCGACCTGGCCCGTCATGCCGTAGAAGCGCTGCCAGGCGGCGTACTCGCGCTCGCCGCCGGTCAGCGCGGCGAACGCCTCACGCGTGCGCTCCTCCCCGCCGCCGACGAGCAGTCCGGTGGCTCGGCCGCCCCGCTCGGCCGGGGTGTACGAGGAGATGGTCCGGCCCTGGACGCGGAAGTCGAGGCCGAGATCGCGCACGATCTTGTCCGGCAACAGGCTGACCAGGTAGGAGTAGCGCGACAGCCGGGCGTCGACCCCGGCGAACGGCCGGGTGGAGACGGCGGCGCCCCCGGTGTGGTCCAGCCGCTCAAGGACCAGTACGGAGCGGCCGGCGCGGGCCAGATAGGCGGCGGCGACCAGGCCGTTGTGTCCGCCACCGACGATCACGGCGTCATACGTCCGGGTTCCCTCGTGTGCAGGCATGGCTCTTCGTAACACGGGATGATCATCGACGGATAGGGGTGCGGAGGGAGAGCGGTGCGCAGGAGACCCGGGTCGTGCGGGGGGGGCGTGCGGGCGGGTCGTGCGGGCGCGTCAGTCGAGGGCGGCCATGAAGGCGGTGCACGCCTCGGCGCACCTGCGGCATGCCGCCGCCGCGACCTCGGCGCCGGTCAGCCCCTCGAAGGCGTGGACGCCCTCGATGCAGACGGAGCGGCACCACTCCAGCTGGAGTCTGATCCGTGTCTCGGTGCCGTCGACCTCCACGCTGCCGTCCTCGGACAGCAGATGGCAGGTCGTGTCGCAGACCTCCGCGCACATGATCCCGATCCGCCGCGCGGAACCGTACGCGCCCACGAGGCTCGCACGCACCGCGCACTCCCGCGCGCACTCGGCACATGCCTGCGCGCAGGCGAAGCGGTCCTCCAGGAACTGGTAGGGCGCGTCTCGCGGGGGCGGCGGTGTCGTCACAAGGGGGCGGGTAGCCGTGGCGGGGCGGCGTAAACACGTCGACGCGGTAAACACGTCGACGCGATGCCGGAGGGAGCCGTCACGGTGGGCATGTGATCCACCACCCATAGCGTCATGTTCATACCGATTTGTACGGGGTACCCCGGTGATATGAGCACTCCAATGGTCCAGCTGGCGGCGCCGAGCGGCCTGCTGAGTCTCGTACTGTTCGTGATCGCCGTCGCACTGCTCGCGCTACTGGGCGGCGGCTTCTGGATCACCTCCCGCGTCAAGCAGAGCGAGCCACCCCGGCCGCGCCCCGAGGAACAGCCACATCTGCCTCCGGAGGGTGCCGTACGGGAGGTTCAGGAGAACCGAGAGCCGGACGAGGTCCCGCGGATACCCAAGGGCGGGCGCCCGCTGACCCCGTACGAGCTGTCCAACATGCACACGAGGCCCAGCACGGCGAAGGAGCGCCCACGCTGGAGCAAGGGTTCGAGCGGCTCCTTCGGGGGCGGGGGCCTGGGCGCCCACTGAGGGGCCGCCCACGGCAGGCGAGAGCCGACGGCGGCGGCGGAGCGGGGCACGCCCCCGCTCCGCCGCCCATGCGTCATGTGTGCCGTCAGTCCCGCGTGTCGTTCCGGGCGTCCGGGGTGCTCCAGCCGACACCCTCGCGGCTCTCGACGCCGCCCCGGCGCTCCGGGGAGCCGGGGGCGGGTGTCGACGCGCGGCGCTCACGCACCCGGCGGCTGCCGAGCCAGAACGCGCCGAGCAGTACGACGGCGACGACGATCCCCACCACGCGGAACCACAGCGAGCCGCCCCCGGCCAGTGCGATGTATTCGGCGGAGTTCTCCATGGGGTGCCGGTTACCCCGGCGCCCGCCGATCACCCCGCCGGGCCGTCCGTCCGGGGGTGGCGTGGCGGACGGCCGTGGTCCGCCGGACAGCCCAGGTTCGGCGGGACGGTCCGGGTTTGACAGGCCGCCCACGGGAAACTCCGGACATGCGTCCGCAGGAGTCGCCGGAAGGCAGGTGACCGCCCATGCGATTCCCCGATCGCCGCCGCGCCGGCCAGGAACTGGGCGTCCGGCTGGCGGAGTGGGCCGCCGACGGCGACCTCGTCGACCCCGTCGTCCTGGCCCTGCCCCGGGGCGGCGTCCCGGTGGCGGCCGAAGTCGCCCGGGCACTCGGCGCGCCCCTCGACATCCTGGTGGCCCGCAAGATCGGCGTACCCGGCCACCCGGAGACCGGCATCGGCGCGATCGTGGGCGACGGCCCCCCGCTGTTCGACCGCCGCGCCCTGGCGATGCTCGGCCTGAGCGAGGAGGAACTCGCCCCGGCCGTGACCCGCGAACGGACCGAACTCCACCGCCGCGAGCACCTCTACCGAGGCGACCGCCCCGCTCCCGACCTCTCCGGCCGCACCGTGATCCTCGTGGACGACGGCCTGGCCACCGGCGCCACCGCCCGCGCCGCGCTCCACCACCTCCGCACCCACTCCCCCGCCCACCTGCTCCTCGCCGTCCCCGTCGGCGCCCCCAGCGCGGTCACCGACCTCCGCCGGACCGCCGACGCCGTCATCTGCCTCCACCAACCCCCCGCCTTCCAGGCCGTCGGCCAGTGGTACGACGACTTCGACCAGGTCAGCGACGAGGAGGTACTCCAGGCCCTGGAGGAGGCCTGGACGGACAGCAGGTCGTCGGGGTGACCCCGACCTTTCGCACCCCGCCAACTCGCGCCAGGGCGAGCCACGTTGACTCCTACCGCGCTGCCTCTCGACCCTGCTGAGTAGTGGCCACGGGCAGGTGACTTCCGGCCGGGCACGTGAGCGGTATCGGACATTTCTGCGATTGCCCCTCCGTGCTGCTGATGATCTGGGAGAACGAACACGACCGCCGAACCACGCCGTCTCGCCCGAGGACGAGCTAGCGCTGCCGATCGCGGTCGGCGGGACACCATGGGGAGAGGTCGCAGTCGACGCAGCGATCGAAGCCCACTGATCGACTGGGCCCCCCAGGAGTCACACCCAGCCGCGTCACACCACAGGCGGCCGCCCCGCCCGCGTAAGCCGCCAAACCGTCCGCCACGACATCGGCCGCCGCTCCCCGTGCCCTCCACGCAGGCCCTCCGCGAAGCCCTTGAGCCAGACGGTCAGGTTTCCGGAAGTGCGGAAGCGCCACAGGCTGAGCACGGTCCAGGTGGTCAGGTGGATCGGGATCAAGGGAGCCGGGAGGCGGCGGAGGGCGAGCCGGACTCGGTTGCGGGCGATCATGCGGTGGTACGGGCCGTGCCGGGCGGGGTTGGTCGCCGGGTGGTGGACCTCGATGTCGGCGGCGTACCAGCCGATGCGGCCGAGGTCCCAGAGTCGCCACGCGAGGTCGATGCCCTCGTGGAAGAGGAAGAAGTGGTCGGGCCAGCCGCCCACGGCGTCGAAGTCCGCTCGGCGTACGAGCACGACGCCCTCGGCCATGACGGTGACGGCTCCGGGGCGTCGGGCGTCCCCGGAGCGGAGCCGGGGAACCCAGCGACCCAGGGTCTCGCCGGTGGTGGGGTCGGCGATGCGGGGCTGGACGTAGGCGGCGTCCGGGTGCCGGTCGAACTCGGCGATCAGCCGCGTGAGGGTGTGCGGGTCCGGGAGGACCGCGTCGTTGTCGAAGAACAGCACGAACTCCGCGCCACCGGCGGCCAGCGCCTCGGCGCCGACGTTGCGGCCCTCCGGGATACCCGTGTTGACCGCGAGCGCGACGCTCCGCACACCATCGGGTACGTGGTCCGGCTCCACACCGTTCCCGACGATCACCACGCGCAGGTCCACGTCCCGCTGGGCGAGCACTGACGCCATCGCCGTGCGGAACTCCTCGTCCCGGTCGTTCATGGTGAGCACGACGACGTCCACCATGCGCTTCCCGCTCACCTTGATCCGCCCTTCGACCGACGAGACCGGAAACTGTCCAACGCCTCCCCACCGGGTCAAGACACGGGTGGCGCAATTCGCGAACACGGCCAACCGGGCCGAAACCGCCTCCCCGGTACACACCCCCCTCAGGGGTACCGTCGCCGCCATGCACGCGATCACGATCTCCGAACCCGGTGGGCCCGAGAAGCTGACCTGGACCGAGGTGCCGGATCCGGTGCCGGGTGAGGGCGAGGTGCTGGTCGATGTGGCGGCCGCCGCCGTGAACCGCGCCGACATCATGCAGCGTCAGGGCGTCTACGACCCGCCGCCCGGCGCGTCCACGTACCCCGGTCTGGAGTGCTCGGGGCGGATCGCCGCGCTCGGTCCCGGCGTCTCCGGCTGGTCCGTCGGCGACGAGGTGTGCGCGCTGCTCACGGGTGGTGGGTACGCCGAGAAGGTCGCCGTTCCGGCAGGTCAGCTGCTGCCCGTACCCAAGGGCGTCAGCCTGGTGGAGGCCGCGGGGCTGCCCGAGGTGGCGTGCACGGTGTGGTCGAACGTCTTCATGGTCGCGCACCTGCGTGCCGGTGAGGTGCTGCTGGTGCAGGGCGGGGCCGGCGGCATCGGGACGATGGCGATCCAGCTGGCCAGGGCCATCGGCGCCCGGGTCGCGGTGACGGCCGGGTCGAAGGCGAAGCTGGACCTCTGCGCCGAGCTGGGCGCCGACATCCTGATCAACTACCACGAGCAGGACTTCGTCACCGGGATCGAGCGGGCCACCGACGGTGCGGGCGCCGACGTCATCCTCGACAACATGGGCGGCGGTGAGTACCTCGACCGCAACGTGCGGGCCCTCGCCGTCAACGGACGGCTCGTGATCATCGGCCTCCAGGGCGGCACCAAGGGGGAGCTGAACATCGCGGCGCTGCTGATGAAGGAGGGCACCGTCACCGCGACCTCGCTGCGGTCGCGGCCGCTGAAGGAGAAGGCCGCCATCGTCGCGGGCGTACGCGAACACGTCTGGCCGCTGATCGCGGCGGGGAAGGTACGGCCCGTCATCGACCGCGAACTGCACATGGCCGATGCCGCCGAGGCACACCGCGTGATGGACGAAAGCCACATCGGCAAGGTGCTGCTCACCGCCCGCTAGCCGCATCAACACCGCGAAAGGTCTGCTGATGTCGACGATTCTCTGCGTGCTTTATCCCGACCCTCAGGCCGGATATCCGCCCGTCTACGCCCGGGAAGAAATCCCGGAGGTCCCCTGGTACCCGAACGGCCGACCGGCACCCGCTCCTCGGGGCCCCCTCGGATTCACGCCGGGTGAGCTCCTCGGATGTGTCTCGGGCGAACTCGGGTTGCGCGGCTACCTCGAGAAGCTCGGCCACACCTTCGTCGTGACGAGCGACAAGGACGGAGAGCAGGCCGAGTTCGAGAAGTATCTGCCCGAGGCCGAGGTCGTCATCTCGCAGCCGTTCTGGCCGGCCTATCTCACGAAAGAGCGCATCGCCAAGGCGTCGAAGCTGAAGCTGGCGCTCACGGCGGGGATCGGGTCCGATCACGTCGACCTGAAGGCCGCCGCGGAGGCGCATGTGACCGTCGCCGAGGTCACGGGCTCGAACAGCATCAGCGTGGCCGAGCACACGGTCATGATGATCCTGGCCCAGGTCCGCAACTACCTCCCGGCGCACAGCATTTCGGCCGGTGGCGTCTGGAACGTCGCGGACTGCGTGGAGCGCGCCTACGACGTCCAGGGCATGAAGTACGGGGCGGTCGGCGCCGGTCGGATCGGCCTGGCCGTGCTGGAGCGGCTGAAGCCCTTCGGTCTGGAGCTGCACTACCACCAGCGCCACCCGCTCGATCCGAAGATCGAGCGGGAGTTGGGGCTCACCTACCATCCCGACCTGGAGTCGATGATCCGCGACATCGACATCGTGAGTCTCCAACTGCCGCTGTACCCCTCGACGGAGAACCTGCTGGACGCGGAGATGTTCGGCAAAATGAAGCGCGGGACGTACGTCATCAACTGCGGGCGCGCGCGGCTCGTCGACCGCGACGCCGTCGTCGAGGCCCTCAAGTCCGGTCGGATCGCCGGTTATGCGGGCGACGTGTGGTTTCCCGAGCCCGCTCCGCTCGATCACCCTTGGCGCACCATGCAATTCAACGGGATGACGCCCCACATCTCCGGGACGACGCTTTCCGCGCAGGCCCGCTATGCCGCAGGGACTCTCGACATCCTGCAGTGCTATTTCGAGGGGCGCCCCCTGTGCGAGGAGTATCTCATCGTCGACGGCGGCAACCTCGCGGGTGCGGGATCCCGGTCGTACGAGCTGGGCTGATCAACTCCCCCGCGACTGCGCGACGATGCGGCCGATCGGGTCGGCCGGCTCTTCGAAACCGCCCTGCGAATGCTGTAGTTGGCCGTCAGCGGCTGTTGAGTACGGAGACGACCTTCTCGGCCAGCGGGCCGGCGGAGGCCGGGTTCTGGCCGGAGAGCAGGTTGCCGTCGACGATGACGTGCGGGTCCCACGCCTTGACGTCCTCGACCCTGCCGCCGCGCGACGTGATCATGTTCTGCAGCAGCCAGGGGGCGTGTTCCGCGGTGCCGTTGAGTTTCTCCTCCTCGTTGCTGAACGCGGCCATGGTGCGGCCTTCGAAGAGCCAGCGGCCACCGGGCAGGTTCGCCGACAGCAGCCCGGCGGGGCCGTGACAGACCGGTGCGATGATCTTCTTGACGGCTTCGGCCTCCTGGAGGATCCGGCCGAGATCGGGGTCGTACGCGAGGTCTTCCATCGGGGAGTGACCACCGGGGATGAAGATCGCGTCGTACAGGTCCACGTCGACCTCGGAGAACGGCAGCGGGCTCGCCAGCTCCGCGGCGTGTTCCTTGATGTACGCGGCGTACTCGGGCGCCTTGGGGCCGGCAACCTCGGGCTTGAGACTCACCGGGTCGGGCACGGGCTTGCCGCCGTCGGGGGCGGAGATGTCCACGGTGAACCCCGCCCCGCTCAGGACGCGGTGCGGAACCACGAACTCCTCGGCCCAGTAACCGCACGGATGCTTGTCACCGTTGTCGAGCGTCCAGTGGTCGACGCCCGACAGCACCATCAGGATCCTTGTCATGACTGCCGTCACTTCCTCGGGTCAATCGGCGTGGTTGTTCAGCCCCCATGCCTCGGCGAGCAGCGCGAAGGAACGCGACCGGTGCGCGGGGTCGTGCGTATAGGTGGTGATGATCAGTTCGTCCACCTCCAGGTCCGCGACGATCGCTGCCAGCTCGGCGACGACCGTCTCCGGGGACCCGACCGCACGCACCTGCTGGAAGTCGTCCACGAAGTGTGCGACCTCGTGGCTGATCACGGCCGCCAGGTCCTCGACCGGAGGCGGCAGCGGGCCGCGCCGGCCGGTGTAGATGCCCGCGGCCATCTGCTGGGCCGTGGTGAACAGGAAACGCGCCTCGTCGTCGGTCGGTGCCACGAGCACGTTGACGCCCGCCATGGCGTACGGCCGCTTGATCTCGGCGGTGCTGAACTCCGTCGAGAAGCGTGAGCGGTACAGCGTCAGCGCCTGGTGCCGCAGCTGGGGCGCGAAGTGCGAGGCGAAGGCGTACGGCAGGCCCAGGTAGGCGGCGACGGCGGCGCCGTCGAGGCTCGACCCGAGCATCCAGAGCGGGACCTCGGTGCCCCGGCCGGGCAGCGCCTTCACCGATCCCGGTGCCGTGTCGCGGGAGCCGAGGTAGCGATGCAGTTCCACGACGTCCTCGACGAACGTGTCGGTGGCGGCGGCGCCCCGGCGCAGGGCGGCGGCGGTCGTCGGGTCGGTTCCCGGGGCGCGGCCGAGTCCGAGGTCGATGCGGTCGCCGTACATCTCGGCGAGCGTGCCGTAGTACTCCGCCACCATCAGGGGGCTGTGGTTGGGCAGCATCACGCCGCCGGAGCCCAGCCGGATGCGCTCGGTGTGCTCGGCGGCCCGGCCGATGAGCAGCGAGGTCGCCGAGGAGGCGAACGTGAGGACGTTGTGGTGCTCGGCGTACCAGTACCGGTGGTATCCGAGGGAGTCGGCGAGTCGCGCCAGCTCCACGGACTGGTTGAGCGCGGTGGTCGTGTCGGTGCCGGAGGCGACGGGCACGAGGTCGAGGATCGACAGCGGAACGCGCGAGGTTGTCATACCGGCTCGGTCCTCCGTGGCTGTTTCGATTCACGCCCTGCGGACAGACCACGGGCAGCGCTGGACCGGAATGCCCGTGCTCGGATTCGGCACCACAATCATCCGGAGGGAGTGCCTCCACCGCGAAGGTGTCACACGCCGGACCGGCGCGCAAACAGAGAGCGCCCCGGTGCGGATCCTGGCGGTCGAGGTCCTCCTGCTCGTGCTGGTGTGGTTCGTCGTACTGTGAAGCCGGGCGGCCGCGGTACGGCCCACCACGCGCGCGAAGGGTGGGCTGTACCTTGGCTCCCGTGGACCACCTGGTTGAACTCAGGCGTGAACTGGACGCGTTCGGCGCCGCGTTGGACGGTGACGTGTCGGCGCCGGTCGAGCACTGCGGCGACTGGCGCCTGGCGGATCTGGCCGCGCACATGGGAGCGGGGAACCTCTGGGTCGTCACGGCGGTGCGGGAGGGGCACGGCCGTGGCTACGACGAGGGTGCCGCACCCCGCGACCGGGCCGGCCTGAAGGACTGGTACGCCGAGACGGCGGACGCGCTCGTGGAGGCACTGTCGGTCGATCCCTCGACCGGGGCGTGGACGTTCTCCCCGCCGCGCACGGTCGGGTTCTGGCGTCGGCGCCGCGCCCAGGAGACGCTGATGCACCGGTGGGACGCCGAGCACGCACTCGGCCCGGCGACGCCGATGGACCCGGCGCTCGCCGCCGACGGCGTCGCCGAGGTCTTCGACACCATGGCGCCCCGCATGGTCACCAAGGGAGGCGCCGCCCGTCCCGGGCAGTCCGTACGGATCACCGCCACCGACTCCGGCCGCCACTGGGCCTACGGACCCGGTGAGCCGGTCGCGGAGGTCTCGGGCACCGCCGAGGACCTGCTGCTGATGCTGTGGGGGCGCAAGCCCCGGGACACCGGATCGGTGACCTGGGCCGGGGACCGTACGGCGGGGCTGGAGGTGCTGGCCGGGCCGCTGGTCCCCTGACGGGGTGCACTCCATGAGGGCGAGCATCGGGATTCGCCGGACCCTCCTCTTCTGGGCGGACTACCGTACGGACAGGCCGTTTTGCCCGCTGCGTTCCATTGAGGAGCAGTCCTGTGTCATCACCCTGTGACCCGAAGTACGCACCCGTCGGCGATGTGGGCGCGGCGCTCATGATGATCGACTCCCGGCTGCAGGCCATCTACGACGACAGGACCGAGACCGACCGCGAACAGCAGGAGATGGTCGGCCAGTTCGCCGCATCCCTGGGCCCTGCGGGAGTCGACGCCCTGCTGGACGGCGTCTGCACCCTCATCTACATGTACATGCGCTGGCTGCGTTCGGCCTGCGAGGACCACGACGAGGACGTCATCGAGTACGTGGTGCCCACGTTCGTGGGCACGATGGGCATGATGCCCAAGACCTTCCGCCCCGAAGTCATCCCCACCATGGCGGGCCTGGTCATCGCGGCCGGCAACGGCTTGAGCCCGAACCTGTGGCGCGCGCAGTACGGACGCTGGACCGACGCCGAGATGAATCCCCTGGAAGCGACGGCCGTCCTGCTCGCGGAGCGCATCAACCGGATCACCGACGACCGCAACTTCGCCACCCGCTTGATCACCGAGGCGCTGACCAAGTCCGACCACGACTGACGGGGACCGCCGCCCGGGCGGCCCGACGCGTGCGCCGCGGCCTGAAGCCGACCGGCAGCCCATACACACGTGCGACAGCGCGAGCGCAGCCCGCTTTGACATGCAGGCATTTACCTGCATTATTGAAGGTGTGAGCAGCGAGATGGATCGGGTCTTCAAGGCCCTGGCCGATCCGACCAGGCGGTTCCTGCTGGACAAGCTGCGCGAGAACAACGGGCGGACACTGGGCGAGCTGTGCGAGAGCGTGCAGATGGCCCGGCAGTCACTGACCCAGCACCTCGGGGTGCTGGAGGCCGCCCACCTCGTCAGCACGGTCCGCAGGGGCCGCGAGAAGTTGCACTACCTCAACCCCGTACCGCTCCACGAGATCCAGGAGCGGTGGATCAGCGCCTTCGACCAGCCACGGCTGGACGCGCTGAGCGCACTGAAACAGAAAGCAGAGGCCGCCATGAGCGCCGAGAACGAGCCGCGCCCCGAGTTCGTCCACACCACCTACATCGCCGCCACCCCGGAGAAGGTCTGGGAGTACCTCATGGACCCCGAGGCGACGGCGGCGTACTGGTTCCACCACAACGTCTCCGACTGGCAGCCCGGCTCCCCCTGGGCGCACCGCCGCCTGGACGAGTCCGGCATCGACGACGTCGTCGGCACCGTGGTCGAGATCGACGCGCCGCGCCGCCTGGTGCTGACCTGGGCCGGACCCGACGAGGAGCGCCCGCACGGCCCGTCCCGGGTGACCTTCGAGCTCAAGCCGTACGGCGACACCGTCCAGCTCACCGTCACGCACGTCAACCTGCGCGACGAGCAGGAGCTGCGCCAGATCTCGGGCGGCTGGAGCTTCGTCCTGTCCAACCTCAAGACGTACGCCGAGACGGGCAAGGCCATGTCGATCCCGGCCTGACCGGCCATCGGCCGGGGACGGCCGCCCTCGGCACCGAGCGTCTTCCCCCTTCACCGGGACGAGCGCTTCGGCACACACGCGCCCGCGTCAGTCGGCGGCGGCCGGTACGGGCTGTTCGACGGGGGTGTCGCGGAGGCCGAGCCCACCGCCGTCCCCGCCGTCCTGCGACTCTCCCGCACCGCACGCCGCCTGGTGATCTGGGACCTGGTCGGCACTCCCCCCTCCCCCTCGGCGTCGCCGGACACGAGGGCTCCACCGTTATCGTCGGGCTCAACGGCCTGCGCCGCCGCCGTCACCGCGCACACCGACCGTCCAGCGGCGGCGGCACCGGCCCGTACCAACTCCTCGCACATCACGGCCGGTTACCCGGTCCATCCCAAGGAAACCGAGTGAGCAGACGCACCCGCCGGACCGCTCCCGCCCCGGGGGCCGCCCGGCCGACCGTCACCGTCTGCCGCGGCTGCTGCTGCGGAACCGCGAAGGTCCCCGGACTCGACCACGCCGACCAACTCCGCGACCTGCGCCAGAGACTCGACGGCAGCGCGACCGTACGTGTCACCGACTGCCTCAACGCGTGCGAACACGCCAACGTCATCGTCGTCCAGCCCTCCGCCGCAGGCCGCGAAAGCGGCGCACGTCCCATCTGGCTCGGCCTGGTCAACGACCCCGACGCCACGACCGACATCACCGACTGGATCAAGGCCGGAGGACCGGGCGTCACCGACCCGACCGGCGTCCTCGACCTCTACGCCTTCCGGCCTTCCCGCCGGGTCCGGTCCGAACTCCACGAGGAAGAGGAGCCGCCCGGCCGGGACGGACGTCGAAGTCGGCGCGGCTGACTTCGAGTTCGAGCCACCGCCGCTGTGATCAGAGCGGCCGACAACGTCCACACCGTGGCGAGCAACCAGCCGGCGACCACATCACCGGCCCAGTGGACGCCCAGCCACACCCGGCTCACCCCTACCGCGACGGCCCACACGACGGTCAGCCCCACCCACAGCCGGTACGCGGGCGGGCGACGGACGAGGAGCGCGAGGACGAGGAGTCCGGCGGCCATCGCCGAGGTGGTGGTGTGGCCGGAGGGGAACGACCCGCGCGAGGCGTGGGTGAGCCAGTCCTCCGCCGGGGGCCTCGGGCGGGCGATCGCCGCCATCAGGGCGAAGCGCAGCGCCTGCCCGAGTGCCAGCCACGCGGCGGACACGAGGGCGGGCAGGGCGAGCCGAATTGCGGTGTGCCGGTCTCGCACGGCATCGAGAGGGCGCGCGGCGATCAGTCCCGCGCAAAGCGCCACGGCATAGGGGGTGATGCCGGTGCCCGTGGTCGTCATGGCGCTCAGCACCGTGACGACCGGGGTCGGACGGTTCTCCAGCGCCCATCGGTGGAGAGCCGCTTCGAAGACGATCGTCCCGCCGTCCGCGGCGAGCACGGCTGCCGCCAGACCCGCGAACGCGGCGGCGGCGACCACACACCACCGCCCCTTACGACTCCGCCGGACGGACACGCCGACGGCCGGGGGATCAGGCGCGTCGGCGGCGTTCACGCCGCGACCAGCGGTCGCAGCCGTGTCCGGCCGAAGAGCCCGGCCGCGGCCCGCGCGTGCCGGGACAGCAGCAGCGCGAGAAGGAGTGCGACAAGCGCGCCGACGACGAGACCGGCGACGATGTCGTGCGGGTAGTGGGCGCCGACCCACACCCGGGAGGCCGCCATCGCCAACGCGCCGATCGCGGCGATCACGCCGAGGCGGGCCGAGACGAACCACAGGGCGACCGCCGCCGCGGCGGCCAGCGTGGCGTGGTTGCTGGGGAACGACCAGTCGCCGGGCGCGGGGCACGCCTCCAGCGTGATCACGTGCAGGGACTGGCACGGCCGGTTCTCGTGCACCACCTGCTTCAGTGCGGTGCTGACGACGAAGGCGATCACCGTCAGCACGGGGGCGGCCAGGGCCTTCACCGCCCGGGGCGCGTCCTGGTGACGGGCCTGCCACCAGCCGATCAGCATCAGGACCGCGAACAGGGCGAGCCCGTAGGTGGAGTACGCCGAGACGAGGCTGTCCAGCCAGGACGGTGCGCGGTGCGCGGCGTCGACCACGTCCACGTACGCGGTCCCGTCGATGCCCGAACCGTCGTACCCCTGCGCGAAGATCATGGGTGTCACCGTGCGCATCAGGCGCGGCCTCCGTCCGTGCCGTGCGAGCGCCGGGAGCGGATCACTTCCAGGGCGACCGGGATGAGCGAGACGACGACGATGGCGGCGATGATCGGCAGCAGGTAGCGGTCGACGTTGGGGACCGAGGCGCCCAGCGCGTATCCGGCCAGCACCAGGCCCGCGGTCCACACCAGTCCCCCGAGCGCCTGCCAGAGGGTGAAGGTGCGTGCCGGGACGGCTAGGGCACCGGCGAGCGGGTTCAGCACGGTACGCACGACCGGCAGGAAACGGGCCAGCACGATCGCCTTGGCGTGGCCGTACCGCTCCAGGATGTCCGAGGCGCGGGCGGCGCCTTCGCTGATCCTGCGGGACTTGGCGCGCGCGAGCAGGGCCGGTCCGGCGCGGCGGCCGAGCAGGTATCCGGCCTGGGCTCCGGCCAGCGCACCCACGGCGGCGGCGACGAGCACCCAGGTGAGGGACAGGTGCCCCGGTGTCCTCGCCGACCCTCCGGCGCACAGCAGCCCGGCGGTGAACAGCAGCGAGTCGCCGGGCAGGAAGAACCCGACGAGCAGGCCGGTCTCGGCGAACAGGACGACGGCGATGCCGAGCGTGCCGAAGGTGGCCAGCAGCGACTGCGCGTCGAGGAGGTTCACGGCGAGCTGGAGCGGGGGTGCGGCTTGGTGCGCGAATGTCATCGGCGCTGGCCCCTTCGATGATGGGCTGCCGGATATACCGGACACGGACAGGACCGCCGGCGAGGACGTGCGGGCGGGTAACCTCCTACGTCTACAACGCAGTAGTCGGTCTACAACACTGTAGACGATCTGACGGAGGGGGAGGTTCCATGACCGACGCGGCAGCCGAACGCAGGCCCGCCGGCGAGTTGGAGGCAAGCGTGCTGGCCGCACTGTGCGCGGCGGGCCGGCCGCAGTCGGCGGCCGAGGTGCGGGCGGCGATACCGCAGGAGCTGGCCCGCACCACCGTGGCCACCCTCCTCGCGCGCCTGCACGAGAAGGGGGCGGTGGACCGTACGCCGGGCCGGCGCGGCTTCCTGTACTTCGCGGTGGCGGACTCCCATGGCCTCACCGCGCGGCGGATGCGTCACGAGCTGGAGCAGGACGACGACCGCAGCATCGTGCTGGCCCGGTTCGTCGAGGGGCTCGACCCGGCCGACGAGGCGGAGCTGAAGCGCCTGCTCGAAGGAGGCGGCCGTTGATCGCCTTGCTGCTGATGCCCCTGGTTCTGCCCTGGGCCCTGGCTCCGCTGGCCCGGCGTACCGTCGAGAAGGTGCGGCCCGAGATCGCGCTGTGGGCGATCACCTGCGCCACGGCCGCGCTCGCGGTCGGCGTCATGGCGTCCCTGGGGGCCCTGCTGCTGCCGCTCGCCCTCGCCCTCCCGCCGGTGGGCGCGCTCGCGGAACTGGTGCGCCCCCTCGCCGTGGGGCCCCGGTCACTGGTACTCGGCGTCTCCGTGCTCGCGACCGGCGCGCTCGCCCTGGCCGCGCACCACATCCTGCGCAAGGCGGCGCGGGAGGTGACGCGCCTGCGGGCCGCGCAGGCGCGCGTCGCCCATCTGCCGGACGCGGGAGGGCTGTGCGTACTGGACGATCCGCGTCCCGATGCCTACGCGCTGCCGGGCGGGCCGCGCCGGCCGGACCGGATCGTGGTGACGTCCGGAATGCTGCGCGCCCTCGGACCGGTCGAACGTGAGGCGCTGCTCGCCCATGAGCGGGCCCATCTCGCCGCGAAGCATCACCTGTTCCTCTCCGCCGCCCATCTCGCCGGATGGTGCCATCCGGCGCTGGCCGCCGTCGCCGCCCATGTGTCGTTCGCGGCCGAGCGGGCGGCCGACGAGGCCGCCGCCCGCCGCTGCGGCGACCGCACCCTCGCCGCACGGGCCGTGGGGCGCGCCGCGCTCGCCGCGAGCCGCACGGCCGGATCGGCCGGATCGGCCGGTGCGCCGACCGTGGCACCGGGAGCCGCGGGTGGTCCCGTCCCGGCACGCGTCCGGGCCCTGCTCGCCCCCACACCGGTCCGGCGCGTGGTTCCGGCACTGCTGGCGATGGCCCTGCTGTGCACGGCGGCCGGGACGTCGTCCCTGGGCGGCGCCGTCCGGCTGCACCACGCCATCGAGACCGCCCAGGGCGAACACCCCTCGGACCGACGACCTCGATGTGGATGAAATCCACTTTCCTATCAGCCCTTTCCCGGAGCGGACCAGAATTCCCGCCGCGCCTTTCAGGTTGTGATCAGGTTCGCGTGAACATAGGGCAACACCTGCACCGGAAGCCCCAAAGCAATGGCAAAGGAGCCTGGGGAAAGCACAGTTGAGCGTGCGAAGGTGCGGATCATGAGCACAGATCATTTCCTCGGTCACCGGCCTTCTTCCCGGTCTCGCGTCCACATCGGTGAGGCCGCGAACAAAGTGCCCGAGGTGACCGTCTATTTCTGGGTCGTCAAGGTCCTCACCACCGGCATGGGCGAGACCGCGTCCGACTTCCTGGCCCGTCTGCTCGGACCGGTTCCGGCGGTGGCGCTCGGCGGCCTCGCCTTCACCGCCGCACTCGTCCTGCAGTTCGCCGTACGCCGGTACGTGGCCTGGATCTACTGGACGGCGATCGTGATGGTCAGCGTGTTCGGCACGATGACCGCCGATGTCCTCCACGTCGCCCTGGGTGTCCCCTACGACCTGTCCACGCCGCTGTTCGTCGTGGCCCTGGCCGCCGTCTTCGCCCTCTGGTACGCGAGCGAGCGGACCCTGTCGATCCATGCCGTCCGGACCCGCCGTCGCGAGGCGTTCTACTGGGCGGCCGTCCTCGCCACCTTCGCCCTGGGCACCGCGGCCGGAGACCTCACGGCCTCCTCCGGGCTGGCCTACCTGGGCTCGATCGCCCTGTTCGCCGTGGCGATCGCGCTCCCGGCCGTCGCCCACCGCACGGGCCTCCTCGGCGCGGTGGCCGCGTTCTGGACCGCGTACGTCCTGACCCGCCCCCTCGGCGCCTCGCTCGCCGACTGGATGGCCGCGTCCCCCGCGCACGGCGGGCTCGGCTGGGGCGTCGGCCCGGTCACCCTGTCCTGGACCGTGGCGATCCTCGGCTTCGTGGGCTACCTGGCCGTCACACGCAAGGACGTCACCGCCACGGAGCGGGGCGCCCGGAGCGCGGCCTGAACAGCCGCTCGGAGAACGTGTTCAGGACGCTTTCAGGCTGGCCGTGACACGGTCGATGATCCGGGTCGCCGTCGGCGGCCGGCTCATCCGGGCAGGGCGCTCGTCCGCTGTTCCGAGGCGGGCACCCTGCCGTTCCAGCGCACGGGAGCAGGTCCACATGGAGAAGCCGCAGGTCCTCAACGATCCCGAGTCGGCGAGCGCGCCGGGGATCACCGGGTCGGTGAGGAAGAAGCTGCCCGAGGTCACGCTGATCTTCTGGATCATGAAGATCGCCGCGACGACCCTGGGCGAAACGGCCGGCGACCTCTTCTCGCAGACCCTGAAGCTCGGTTACTTCCTCACCACCGTCGCCCTGTTCGCGGTGTTCGTGGTGACCCTGGCGGTCCAGTTGCGGTCCCGCCGCTACAACCCGTTCTTCTACTGGACCGTGATCCTGTCGACCAGCATGGCCGGCACCACCATGTCCGATTTCATGAACCGCGACGCGAGCGCCAAGTACCTCTCGGGCGGCGCCACTTCCCTCGGCTGGGGCCCTCAGGGCCTCGGCCTCGGCTATCCGGCCGGTGCGGCGATCCTGGTCTCGCTGCTCCTGGCGATCTTCCTGGTCTGGAAGCTCAGCGGGATGACGTTCCAGATCCGTGACATCGTCAGTCTCCGCGGCGAGGCGCTGTTCTGGTCGGCGATCCTGGTGTCCAACACGCTCGGCACGTCGATGGGCGACTTCCTGTCGGACAGCTCAGGGCTCGGCTACGCCGGGGGCGCGCTGCTGGTGACCGGGCTGCTCGCCGTGCTCGTCGTACTGATGAAGGCGCCCGCGGTGTCGAACGTGCTCCTCTTCTGGATCGCCTTCGTCCTCACCCGCCCGCTGGGCGCGACCGCGGGCGACTTCCTCACCAAGCCCGTCACCAAAGGCGGACTGGATCTCGGTACGGCGGGTTCCTCGGCGGTTCTCCTCACGGTCCTGTTCGGGCTGATGGCCTACGCCCAGACGCGCGAGCGCAGGGAGCGCGGCACGCGGGCCGCCGGGCGGGAGGCGGTCACCCCGCGGGCAGACTGACCGTGAAGGTGGCCCCTGTCGTCCGGCCCGGAGCGTAGGTGACGTCGCCGCCGACACCCCGGGCCAGACGGCGTGCGAGCGGCAGTCCCAGGCCCGCGCCGTCGTGTCCGTCGTCCGGATCGGCACGCTGCCCGGGCTGGAACAGCTCGCCGGTGAACGCTCGCGGTACGCCGGGACCGTCGTCCACGACATCGATCCGTACGGCGCCGGGCACGCGGCCGGCGGACACGGTCACCCGCGTACGGGCGTAGCGCACGGCATTGGCCAGCAGCGGACTGACGACGCGTTCGAGGAGAGCGGTCGGAACTCCCGCGTGGAGCTCCGGCTCGGCGGTGTCCAGCTCGGTCTTGACCCCCTGCGGCGGATCGAGGCGGCGGAGCAGGCCCGCCAGGACGGGCACGACGTCGGTCGTGCCGGGAACCGTCGTCGGGGCGAGCGCGCTCTCCCGGGCGTCCCGCAGGAGCGTGTCGCAGATCGTGCGCATGGACCGGGCCGCGTCGGCGACCGCTTCGTGGGTGGCCCGGGTCTCGTCGGCGGTGCGGGGGCGGGCCCGCCACCAGTCGAGTTCGATGATGATCCTGGTGAGCGGCGTGCGCAGCTCGTGCGACAGTTCGCCGGTCAGCTGCCGCTCGTACCGCAGCAGGGAGCGTATGCGGTCCAGTAGGGCATCCAACGAGGCGCCCAGAAGGGCGAGTTCGACCGGCCGGCGCTCGTCGCCGAAGCGGTCGGCGGAGCCCGTGGCACCACGCTGGGTGGCCTGGTCCGTCATCGTCCGCACCGGGCGGAGCGCCCGGCCGACAGCCAGACGGGTGAGCACATAGGTGCACAGGAGCATCACGCCGTCCAGCAGCAGCGACCCCAGCAGCAGCGTGTCGGCGGAGTTCCGGTACGGGCCCAGGTCCAGGGCGGTGACGACGGTGACGGTCGTACCGGCCACCGCCAGCGCGCACAGCCGGACGGGCCGGTGGCCGGGGGCGGTCGCGCAGGTGGTCGCCCGCCGCAGGGCCAGTCGGTGGGCGACGCGAGTCGGCGGACCGGCCACGGAGACGCCCGGCTCCTGGTCCAGGAGCCGTCCGCCCGCGTAGATCCATGCGTCGGTGTCGAGCAGGCGGTCGTTGGCGGTCTCGATGACGCGTACGCGGGAGCCGCTGGTGTCGACGGTGGCGGCCACGGCTGCCGCGCGGTCGCGGAGCGCGTCGTCCGCCTGGTGGCGCAGGTGCCGGTCCGTCACCACGTTGAAGGCCACGGTGAGGACCGTGACGACCAGGGCGGCGGCGGTCAGGGCCGCCAGGGAGAGCCGTCCCCGCAGGGTGCGGGGGGTGAGGCGTCGAAGGGTGCGGGGGGCGAGGCCCCGCAGGATACGGGGGGCGAGGCTTCGCGTGACCCGGTTCATGACAGGCGGTGTCCGACACCGCGCGCGGTACCGATCGTCAGACGGCTGCCGGCCTCGCGCAGCTTGCGGCGCAGCCGGGTCAGATACTGGTCCAGGGTGTTGTCGCTCACCTGCGCACCCTCGGGCCATCCGGCCCGGACCAGGTCCCGGCGGCGCACCAGCGCTCCGTCCGCCGCGACGAGAGTGGCCAGCAGCCGGAACTCCGTGGGTGACAGGGCGACGGGGACGTCACGGACCGTCATGTGGTGGCTCACGCGGACCGTCATGTGGTGGTTCACGGCGTCCAGGACCAGGTCACCGGCCGCGGCGGTGACCGGTGACGCGGTCCGGTTGAGCGCCGCCCGCAGCCGGGCGACGAGTTCGGCCAGGTGGAACGGTTTGGGGAGGTAGTCGTCGCCTCCGGCCGAGAACCCCGACAGCCGGTCGGTGAGCTGGTGCCGGGCGGTGAGGAAGATGACCGGGGCGCGGAATCCGTTGGCACGCAGGGCATGACACACGTCCCGTCCGTCCGCGTCGGGCAGTCCGATGTCCAGGACGGCCGCCGAGACGTCGACGGTGGCCAGCCGCAGGGCGGCCGCACCGTCGGCGGCGGGCACGGTCGCGAAGCCCTCGTCGACCAGGCCACGGCGCAGCACGTCCCGCAGCGCGTGGTCGTCCTCGACGATCAGGATCTTGGGGAGCATGGCCTCAATCGCCCCTCAGGCGCCCGGGTGGGCACGGCTGCCTTGATGCGGCCACTTCGGATGAACCCTTCGCACGGTCGACGGAGCTGGGTGGAGGACGGCAATCCCACCTCCGTGGTCTACAAGAATGTAGACGCCCTGGAAACTGTAGACGACCGGTCGCCGGAGAAGGTTCCGGCCCGCGCGGGCGGGTGAGGAGTTCGCGGACAGGGGCGAGTTCGCTCATGAGCGGTTCACCCCTTGCCGCGAGGTCGATACCCAGTCAACTCGTGGCTGGCAAGCAGAAGTTGAGGCAAACAATGGCCCGGTGCGCCGACCCTGTCCGGTCTCGTCCGCTGTACGATCGGCCGCATGGGACCCCTGAATCCGCCACGCCCGGACCTCATAGTCGGCCTCATCTCCTTCGCCCTGGTCTTCGTCGTCTTCGCGAAGATCCTGGTTCCGCGCATCGAGAAGACCCTCGCGGCGCGGGAAGACGCGATCGAAGGCAACACCGAGCGGGCCGTCGCGCTGCACGAGGAAGCGCGTCGAATCCTCTCCGAGTACCAGGCCGAACTCAGCGCCGCCCGCCACGAAGCCGCCCGGCTCCGCGAGGCCGCGACCGAGGAGGGAGCCGCCCATGTCGCGGCCCTGCGCGCCGAGGGCGCCAGGGAGCGGGACAACCTCGTGGCGTCGGCCAGGGCTCAACTGGAGGCCGACCGCATCATCGCGGAGGCCGAGCTGCGTGAGGCCGTCTTCACGCTGGCCACCGACCTGGCGGGCCGCATCGTCGGCGAACCCCTCGCCGACCTGACCGGCGCCCGGGCCCTCGCGGACGAGTTCTTCGCCGAGGTCGAGGCCAGGGAACCCACCAAGGGCTGACCCCGGCCGCGCCCGCCGACGCCCCGCCCGGCTTCCGCCGGAGCACGGCCTTGGCTGTCAGCCACTGTCAGCCACTGCCACCGAAGGTGATACGAGGAGCTGCCTACGGCCACACGGCCATAGGCAGCTCACGGCGCTCGCGCGGCGGACGGGTCCGGTACCGCGCCGGACAACGCCGCACACGCCCGTCCGGCCCGACGGCCCGGCCCTATCGCGCGCCGATCAGCCGCCCTGCCGCGTACTCCACGTACTCGTGCAGCCCGTAGGCCAGCCCGAGGGCCGCCACCGCCGCGACCACCACCGTCCCCGCCAGGGCAACGACCCCGGCTCGCCGGGCGCGCCCGCGCGGGGCGGTGGGCGCGGGCAGAAGCAGGGCTTCGACTCGCCGTGGCACAGGTCCGCTCACCGCCGACAGCAGCGGATACGCGCCGCCACGGCTGCGGGACGACCCCGCCAGGGCCGCCCGCGCGATGGCCGCGGCCGCCAGCCGCCGGTCGCCCACGGCCGCGGCCGCCCCCTCGTCCGCCCACCGCTCCAGGTGGAAGGCGAGCGACGCGCGCAGCCCCCGGAGGGCGGGGTGGACCACGGTGGCGAGATCGGCCACCGCCGACAGCAGGTGATGGCGTCCGGCCAGATGAGCCCGCTCATGGGCGAGCAGCACCTCGCGCTCGCCCGCCTTCAGCGCCCGCACCATCCCCGAGGTCACCACGACCCGGCCGGGCCGCCCCCGGTATGCGGGAAGCGCGAAGGCGTCCACGTCGGCCGCCGGGATCACCAGCAGTTCCCCGTCGTCCGTCCCCTCGCCGACCGTCCGCCAGGCGCGCTTCAGCAACGAACGGTGCCGCGTCCACCGCCGGAGCAGCAGCACGAGCTGAACGAGCATCGCCGCGCCCGCAGCACAGGCGAACGGGACCGCGGCGGGCCACACCTCCAGCACCCGGGGAAGGGACACCCGCTCCAGCGAGGCGAGGAACGGTACCTGGAACAGACCGACCAGCGCCGCGATCGTGCCGCCCGCCAGGAGGACCGCCGCTCCCGTCAGCGCCCAGCACGCCTCGCGCGGCGGAAGCACCAGGGCCAGGCGCCGGGCGACCAGGGCTGCGCCCCACGGAAACGCGAGAGCCAGCGCGACCAGGACCAGTACGCAGGTCACTCGGGGTCGTCCTCGGCTTCGAGCAGCAGGCGGCGCAGCGTCGCCTCGTCGCCCTCGGACAGCCCGGACACGAACCGCTTCAGCACCAGGTCACGCTTCGGCTCGCTCTCCAGCTCGCGGCGCATACGGTCGGCGACCAGCCCCGCCGCGTCCTCCACCGGCTCGTACGCGAAACCGCGTCCCGCGGGGATGCGGCGCAGCGTGCCCTTCTCGTAGAGGCGGATCAGGGTGGTGGCCATCGTCGTCCTGGCCAGCCCCTTGCCGAGCGCGGCGTTGACCTCGTGCGCGGTCATCGGCCTGCCGGCCTCCCACAGCACCGCCAGCACATCCGCGACCAGCGCGCCGTGCGCACGCCGCTCGTCCCCACGCTTGTCCGACATTCTCTCCCGTCCTCCCACACCCCAGGGTGCCGCGACGAGCCCGGCGGGGAATGCGACCCCGCCGACGACTACACACACGTAGACGAACTGCGCAGATGGTTCTGAGGTGTGGCCAATCTACCGCCCTCGGTATCGGGCGTGCCGTGTGCCGCCCGCCGTTCACCTGGGGATCGCGCGTACCGCCCGCCGACACCGCACCGGCGCTCCGCGGACCCGGGCGGCCTCCGCGGCCGACGCGCGGGGACCCTGCGGGCCGAGCCATTGGATGCCGGTGCGCCGATGCGGGGACGCGAGAGGTCAATGAGCTGATCAACGTCGGCGGTCCCGCCCGGCCGCGAGTGCCTCTGCTCGACGTGACCCGCAGCCGGCCTCCGCCACCGCGCCTGGACGATCTGGATCAACGACCTCCTGCGGGCAACTGGTCGCGACTGAACCTGGCGGGCCGGACTGAATACGGCAGATGGCCACCGGATGGCCGCCAGGGCGGTTCCGCGCCTACCGGAGGCCGAGGTGCGGATCGGTGCCGACCAGCTCGCCGCTGACGGCCCACAGGTGAGCGGCGACGGCCGGGTCGGCCATATGAGAAGGGATGGGCTCGCGTCTCGGTATGCCCCGCAGGCCGAAGAACCTCGGCCCCCACAACTGCCCTCCCCGCACCTCCGAGTCGAGAACGGCGCGGACGACGGGCCATGCTCCGGCGTCCTTGCCCTGCACCAAGAGCCCGGCGGGCATGGCGCGCAGCCGCTCGCCGGAGGTTGTCACTCCTACCGGCGGGCGGGACGGGGTGAGAGAGTCCAGTGCGCCGCCGGGATGGGCCACCACACTGAGCACCGTGCTGCCGAGGGCACGCAGGCGGCGATCGAGTTCGAAGCCGAAGCACATCTGCGCCAGCTTCGATCGGCCGTAAGTGCGCTTGGGCCGGTAGTCCCGAGTCGACTGCAGATCGCCGAGGTCCAGTCGCTCGGACCGCGCCGCGAAGCTTCCCACCGTCACGATGCGGCCCGCCGGAGCCGCTGACAACAGGGGGACCAGCCACTGCGTAAGCGCGAAGTGGCCGAGGTGGTTGGTGCCGAACATCAGCTCGTGACCGTCCTTGGTCTCTCGGCGCAGCGGGTCGTCGAGCGCGACCCCTGCGTTGTGGACCACCGCGTCAAGATGATCGAGGTCCAGTCTGTCCACGGCGGTCTTCAGGGACGACAGGTCGGCGAGGTCCAGCGGGAGATGCCGCACATGCGCGCCGGGGACGCGCGAGCGGATCGAGGCCATGGCGGCATCGGCCTTCGCGCGGTCCCTGCTGCCGAGTACGACGACAGCGCCAGTGGCGGCGAGCTGCTCCGCGGCGAAGTAGCCGATCCCGGCGTTGCCCCCGGTGACCAGGAAGGTCCTGCCCTCGGCAGACGGCAACCGGTGAACGTCCCACGGCCGGCCCTGGGATGCGGAAGACACGATGACAGGCTCCTTGCGCTCTGTGGCAGCGTGCTCATGGGGAGCACCAACCCGCCCCAAGGTCGCAACCTCCACCGACATACCGCCGACAGATGTCCGACACCCGTCCGGAGAACCAGAGCGCGGGAAGGGCGGTTGAACGGTGGACGCCTGTGCGAGGATTCCGGGTGTGCTCGGCTATCTGGTGAGTTTCCTGTTCGGTCTGGGAATGGGCGGCCTCTACCCGATGTTGCGCCGGCGCCGACCCGCCGAAGCGGAACCTCCCGCAGTGGAACTGTCGGCAGCGGTACAGGAGTCGGTGACCGTCTTCGGGGAGGAGGTGGCCGCCTTGGAGTTCGATACCGGCGGCCCCGACACCACCCCAGCCGTCCTGAAGGAGTACCGGGCGGCATTGGAGGCGTACGACCGGGCCAGTGCGGCGCGCACGGAATCCGACGCGCTGACCGCTCTGCGTGACGGCCGCGCCGCCATGATCCGTTTCGACGCCCGGCGCACTGGCCGACCAGTCCCGATCGACGCCCTCCCGCCGGCCGCCGGTCCCGGCCGCCCACGAGCGCTCACCGGCACCGGCGAACGTCATGTGTCGACCGGTGCCGGCGACGGGAAGACCGAGATACTCATCGACCGTCCCGAGCCCGGTCGTCCCGCCCTGGTTGAGGCCGATGTCACCGGCGAGGGCAACTTCTTCCTCGATGCCATGATGCGCACCGAGGACCTGACCGCCACCGGCGATGCTCTGGTCTCGGTCATCGGCGCCTACCACGGCCGTCGTTACCTACCCGCGGACGCCACCCACCTGCGCGTGACCACCGCCAACAGTCGCGACGACCACCGTTGGTCGACTCGCGTCGTCCCGCTGTCGGCCGCGACCGAGCTCGGCTCCGAACACCGCGGCCATGGTCACGAGGTGCTCCGCCACAACGGCGGCCCCGCCTTGTGCACCGTCCAGTTCCAGACCGACACCACCTGGGAGGTCAGTTACGTGTGCCAGTGCCTGCGGCCTTGGCCCGCCTGCGATTGCCGCCCACCCGCATGGCCCACGAACACCCCCGGTGACTGGAACGACGACGTGTCCGGCCTGGGCGACGGGCGTCGCACGCTGCGTCTGCCCCGCCCCGGCTTCCTGGTCGTCCACGAAGAACACGGCGGCGGCTCCTGGTACCTGACCACCCAGCCGGTGGACATCCCGCCGCCGCCCCCGCCCGGGCACCGATACCGCCGGAAAAGCGGGAAGCCCACGGACTCGACGTGAACGGGTCCCGTCCGCTCCGGCACGGCGGCGGGCAGGTGCTGTGAGTGCGTAAGTGCGCCGAGTCGGGTCGGGCTGCGGTTTCGAGAGGACGCCCTCCCCGGCGGATGCCTTTCTCGCTGCGGGTAGGTGCGCGTTCTTTGCGTTCGGCGGCCAGGACGTCGCGATGCCGGGCGTTGGCGTTGCGCCACCGCAGGTAGGCGTAGAGGGCCCGGGTCCGCACGGCGTGGTGGGGGTGGTTCGAGTTTGGCGATGGTGAACTGCCTCAGCGGTCCGAAGTACGCCTCGATCGGGTTCGCCCAGCGCCGGATGCCGGTGCCCTCGTGGGCGGACAAGCCGGACTCCGTGGGTGCCGGGGAAAAGGAGACCAACGGAGTCCGCACATGGTCGATCGACGCCGTTGAAATCCGCACTTGCGGGCCGTCGGCCGCTGAGGCCGAGAAACTGATCACGGTGCCATCCACGCATTGCCCGTCCCCCATCGGCATCCGAGACCCGATCCGATGCGACGCACATCAAAATCGCCCGTATGGCCGATTCAGATCCCCGTGGCTCACGGAGTCGATCCCACTGGACAGCGCGTCAGCCGCAGAGTCCTCCCACCCGAGCACGTACACAAGCCGAGCACGTACGGGGCTACGCGGCGATGCTTGGAGCAGCCCTCACGGCCCCCAGGACCGATACCCGGAGGTAATCACAGCCACCTTCCGCACTCCACGTGACCTTCGCCGCCGCAAGGTCGATACTGCCGACAGCAGGGGCCCGTCTGTCAGCCTCACCAGGAGATACCGATGAAGATGTTGATCAACGTCCCGGAGACCGTGGTGGCGGATGCGCTGCGGGGTATGGCGGCCGCGTATCCGGATCTGACGGTGGACGTGGAGAACCGGATCGTCGTGCGGCGGGACGCGCCTGTCGAGGGGCAGGTGGGGCTGGTGTCGGGCGGGGGGTCGGGGCACGAGCCGTTGCACGGGGGGTTCGTCGGGCCGGGGATGCTGTCCGCGGCGTGTCCGGGCGAGGTGTTCACCTCGCCGGTGCCGGATCAGATGGCCCGGGCGGCGGCGGCCGTGGACAGTGGGGCCGGGGTGCTGTTCATCGTGAAGAACTACACCGGTGACGTGCTGAACTTCGACATGGCGGCCGAGCTGGCCGAGGACGAGGGCATTCAGATCGGCAAGGTGCTGGTCAACGACGACGTGGCGGTGACCGACAGTCTGTACACCGCCGGGCGGCGCGGCACCGGCGCGACGCTGTTCGTGGAGAAGATCGCCGGGGCCGCGGCGGCCGAGGGGCAGCCGCTGGAGCGGGTGGAGGCGATCGGGCGCAAGGTGAACGAGAACGCGCGCAGTTTCGGTGTCGCGCTGAGTGCCGTCACCACCCCGGCCAAGGGCTCTCCGACCTTCGATCTGCCGCCCGGCGAGCTGGAGTTGGGCATCGGCATCCATGGTGAGCCGGGCCGCGAGCGGCGGCCGATGATGACCTCCGGCGAGATCGCGGACTTCGCGGTGAACGCCATCCTGGAGGACATGCCGCCGCGCAGCCCCGTGCTGCTCCTGGTCAACGGCATGGGCGGCACCCCCCTGCTGGAGCTGTTCGGCTTCAACGCCGAAGTGCAACGGGTGCTCTCGGAACGGGGCGTGGCGGTGGCCCGTACCCTCGTCGGCAACTACGTCACCTCCCTCGACATGGCGGGCGCCTCCGTGACCCTCTGCCAGGCCGACGAGGAACTGCTGCGGCTGTGGGACGCGCCGGTGAAGACCCCGGCCCTGCGCTGGGGGGTGTGACGCGCGCGCCCGGTGCCCGACAGCCCTCACGGTCCGGTGATCCGACGGTCCCCGTCCCCGGGGGCCCGGACCGGCTCCCATCCCGCGCGGCTCGGTTGTACCCGCCACCGCCGGAGGCATACCGTCCCGCCCGTCCAAGGAGGCCCAGTGCTCGACGCCGATTTCTTCCGCCGCTGGATGACGGCGGCCGCCTCGTCCATCGACCGGGAGGCGAGCCGGCTCACCGCTCTCGACTCGGCCATCGGTGACGCCGACCACGGCAGCAACATGCAGCGCGGCTTCGCGGCCGTGGTCACCGCCCTGGAGAAGGAGGCCCCGGACACGCCGGGCGGGGTGCTGACGCTGGCCGGGCGCCGGTTGATATCCACGGTCGGCGGCGCCGCCGGACCGCTCTACGGCACGCTGCTGCGCCGGGCGGGCAAGGCGCTCGGCGACGCCGGCGAGGTGAGTGCGGAACAACTGGCCGAGGCGCTGCGGGCCGGGGTGGAAGGAGTACAGGCCCTCGGTGGCGCGGCGCCCGGTGACAAGACCATGATCGACGCCCTCGTCCCGGCCGTGGACGCGCTCGGCGACGGTTTCGCGGCCGCGCGGTCGGCCGCCGAGGAGGGCGCGGTGGCCACCACGCCATTGCTCGCCCGAAAGGGGCGGGCCAGTTATCTGGGTGAGCGCAGCATCGGTCACCAGGACCCGGGCGCCACGTCGTCGGCCCTGCTGATCGCGGCGCTCGCGGAGACGGCGGAGGTGTCCGGTGAGTGACAACCGTCTGGTCGGGATCGTGCTGGTGTCGCACAGCGCCGGGGTCGCGGAGTCGGTGGCCGAGCTGGCGAAGGGGCTCGCGGGCGGGGCCGAGTCGGTGCCCGTCGCGGCGGCGGGCGGCACCGAGGACGGCGGTCTCGGGACCAGCGCCGAGCTGATCGGCGCCGCTGCCGCCGCCGTGGACCAGGGCGCCGGGGTCGCCGTCCTCACCGACCTCGGCAGCGCCGTCCTCACCGTGAAGGCACTCCTCGCGGAGGGCGACGAACTCCCCGAGAACACCCGCCTGGTGGACGCCCCGTTCCTGGAGGGCGCGGTGGCCGCGGTGGTGACGGCGGCGACGGGCGCGGACCTGACGGGGGTGGCGGCGGCGGCCGAGGAGGCGTACGGCTACCGGAAGGTGTGAGAGCCCCGCGCGCGGCGACGGCCGGTACGAAGTCCCGCGCGGGCCGTACGGCAGCCCCGGACGCGGCCGCTACGGCACCCCTCCCGCGAACCGAACCGCCACCGCCACCGAGCTGTCACGACCTGCCCGGCCCCGTCCCCTCAGCCCGCGTGCCGGACAAGCCGCCGGGCCAGCCGTTCGCCCAGGGTCACCGCCGCCTCGTGGTCCTCGATGGGCCGGGCCCGCGCGTGTGCGAAGACGATGTAGGTGACGCCCGAAGGGGCGCCGCCGTAGCGGGGGTCGGGGTCGATGCCGAGGGCGCGGGCGGTGGCGTAGGACGCCTCGCCGATGACGTCGCGGGGACCGGTGTCGCCGACGACGGCGTACGCGAGCCGGTCCCGGTACAGCACGGCGGCGACGGAGCCGCCCCGGATGCCGTGGGCGCGATGGTTCCAGCGGGGCCCTGCGGGCGGGACGACGATGTACGGCAGCTTCTCGGCGTTCAGCATCCGGCCGTCGGACTGCCGGAAGGCGGTGGTCGCGGCGAAGGTGGGGTCGGTGCGGCGGTTGCAGTGGGCGGTGGGCCGCCCGTCGCAGTCGATGTCCAGGTCCGCCTTCCAGTGGACCGCGCCACGCGTGCCGCAGATCCGGACCCGGGCGGGGGTTCCGGCGTCCTGGCGGTACCGGCCGCGCGAGATCTGGTCGCATCCGCGGACCGCGCGCCGCAGTTGGGCGGCGCTCGGTCCGCCCTCGTCGTGGAACACGACACGCTTCGGGTACGGCAGGGATGCGGCGGCGGGATACGCGGTCGGGGCAAGAAGGGCAACGCCTGTGGCGGCCAGCGTCAGCGTCCGGACACGCACTCTGTGGACCCTTTCGTGGGGGACATTCCGGCCCACCATGCACAACGGGGGTGCGGACCGGCGTGCTCGGCCGCCCGGTTGGGGCCGGATGGAGCAGCGTCCCGACACTCGGCCGGAGACCGGCGGGGGCCGGGGTTTGAGCCTTCCTCGACTCGCCCCGGCCGCCCGCGTCGGCGCGGCTCCGGCGACGACAGCGTGTCCGCGCCCCAGTGAACTCCGGCCGTTTCCGGGGGAGTTCAGCCACAGGGTGTCCTCAGCATACGTAACTCCCCCTGCGCTCACCACCGCACCCCCTTGCCGTGACCGGCCCCGACGGGCATATTGGTCCGGACCTTTGCCGTGACGCCGTCCCCCGGGAGGCAGCACCGTGCGATGTGTTTCTCTCCGGCTCCTCCGCCCTCTCCGCCCTCTCCTGATCTGCGCGGCGCTGACGCTGACCGTCTCCTGCGGCCGGGCGGCCGGCGGTGACGGCGACGACGGCCGGACACCGGGCGCCCCTATGGGCGTCACGGCCATGGCGGGAAGCGCCACCAGCGTGCATGTGATGTGGAACGCCTTCGCCCAGCGGACCGGCACCCACACCTACGAGGTATATCGCGGCACCACAAAGGTCGTGGAAGTGCCGGGTTCGCAGCACATGGTGGACGTCACCAGGCTCAAGCCGTCCACCATGTATGTCTTCACCGTGCGGGCACGGGACGCCGAGGGCCGGGTCGGTCCGCCGAGCCGCGCGGTCCGGGCCCGGACGCCCGCCGCGGTGGCCGCCGACCGCTCGGCGCCGACCCGGCCGGGGAACACGGCGGGGCGGCCGGTCGGCAGCAAGGCGGTCCGGCTGTCCTGGGCGGCCGCGCGGGACGACCGGGGTGTGCGGTCGTACGCCGTCTTCCAGGGCGGCACCGAGATCCACACGGTGGACGGCACCCTGACCGCGACCGTGGTCACGGGGCTGCGGCCGGGCACCCGGTACACGTTCACCGTCCGGGCCAGGGACGCGGCGGGCAACCTCTCGCCCGCGGGCACCCCGGTCCGGCTGACCACTCCGGGCACCGACGACGGCCGGGGCACCGCGCCGACGGACTTCGCCGCCGGGACACACCGGTCCGGTGACGCGTACTACATCGACCTGGCCTGGGACCCGCCGCGCGTCGACGGGGTGATCACCGAGTACGACATCTGGCTCGACGGAACGTCGGCCACGTCACTGGTGTGGGGCGGCGAGCCGCCGCGCGGCCGGACGCGCTACAGCTTCTACGCCGGGCAGGAGGCGGGGACCGAGCACCGGGTACGGTTGCGGGCGAGGCTGCCGGACGGCACCTGGGGCGGGCTGTCGGCGGAGCGGACGGTGACGACCGGCGCGAAGGGCTGATCCTCCCAGGGCCTGTCTGGAACTCCCGCACCGGACGGCCCAGTCCGTCACCTGTGCGGGCGCGCTGCGGGTGCGGCGCGGTCGGGGGCCGCGTTTGCTGCCGTTGAGGCAGCACGGACGTTTCCGATCTCGGCGGCGCACGGGACGTACCGCCGACCCCGCCGCCGGAGGCCAGCCATGCGCAATCCTCGACCCCTGTTCCGTACCGGCCTGTCCCTGGCGGGCGCCGCCGCGCTGCCGGTCCTGTTCGCCGGGCCGTCCGCCGCCGTCTCCGGCATCTCCGTGAGCGCCAACGGCTCCATAGTCTCGGTGTCCACCAGCGCCTGCGCCACCCAGACCAACGGGAGTTGGGGCAACGCCTCGCTGCTCGTCGGAGGTCAGTCGAGTTTCGAGCAGGGGGTGCGGTCGGCGCTGTCGGGCACGGTCGGCAGCCAGTCCGCGGCCTGGTCGGGGGTGGGCCCGGGGACGTACACGGTGATGGTGATCTGCGCCAACGGCGTCAGCGCGGGCACCCGGACCATCACCGTGGGGGCGGCCTCCGCGCCGACGATCTCCGCGACCTCCAGGCCCCCGGCGACACCGTCCCGCAGCGCGGCGGCGCCTTCGCGGAGTTCGGCGACTCCCTCCCGCGCCGCTGTGGCACCTTCCCGCACCGCGGCGACTCCCCCGCGCGGTACGGCGACACCCTCCCGTGCCGTTGTGCTGCCGTCCCGTGGAGTGGCGGGCGGAGTCGGCGGTGCCGTGAGCGACTACGGCCCGGTCACCCTGGGCATCGGGGCGGGCCTGGCGGGTTCGGGGATCATCGCGGCGGCCTGGTTCCTGCGCCGCCCGAAGCCGCGCAGGCGGTACTACTGACGCCAGGCTCAGCCCGGCGTGCCGTCCGAGGGTTCCCCGGACAGCGCCGCGACCTCCTCCAGCGCCCCCGTGAGCCACCCGGTCCAGAAGGTCTCCAGGTCGATCCCCGCGCGCAGCACCAGATGCCGCAGCCGGTCCTCGGGGGTGTCACGGCCCGGCGGGAAGTCGCGCCGCTCGATCTCCTCGTACTCCGCCAACTGCCGCCCGTGCAGCTCCAGATGGCGGCGCAGGTCGGCTTCGAGGCCCGCCGTGCCGACGACCGCCGCCGCCCGGAGCCGGAGCAGCAGGGTGTCCCGCAGGGGCTTGGGGTCCTGGGCGGCGGCGGTCCAGCGGGCCAGTTCGGCGCGGCCCGCGGGCAGGACCTCGTAGCTCTTCTTCTGCCCACGGGCCGGCTGCTCGGACGGCAGCGCGCGGATGAACCCCTCGGCCTCCAGTTTGCCCAGCTCACGGTAGATCTGCTGATGCGTCGCGGACCAGAAGTAGCCGATCGACTTGTCGAAGCGGCGGGTCAGTTCAAGGCCGGACGACGGCTTCTCCAGCAGGGCGGTGAGGATGGCGTGCGGGAGTGACATGGGCTCATCCTAGGGAGGCGATCAAGGGCCCCTACAGCGTCGCCGCCAGCTCGGTGCCCTGCTTGATGGCGCGCTTGGCGTCCAGTTCGGCCGCGACGTCGGCGCCGCCGATGAGGTGCGCGCTGCGTCCGGCGGCGATCAGCGTGTCGTAGAGGTCGCGGCGGGGTTCCTGGCCGGTGCACAGCACCACCGTGTCCACCTCCAGGACCGTGCTCTCGCCGTCGACGGTGATGTGGAGTCCGGCGTCGTCGATGCGGTCGTAGCGCACGCCGGGAACCATGGTGACGCCCCGGTGCTTCAGCTCCGTGCGGTGGATCCAGCCGGTGGTCTTGCCGAGCCCGGCGCCGACCTTGCTGGTCTTGCGCTGGAGGAGGTGGACGGTGCGCGGGGGCGCGGGGCGGGTCGGGGCGGTGAGGCCGCCGGGGGCGGCGTAGTCGGTGTCGACGCCCCAGTGCCGGAAGTACGTCGCGGGGTCCTCGCTCGCCTTGTGGCCGCCGTCGGTGAGGAACTCGGCTACGTCGAAGCCGATGCCGCCCGCGCCGAGCACGGCCACGCGGTCGCCGACGGGGGCGCCGTCGCGCAGCACGTCGAGGTAGCCGAGGACGGTCGGGTGGTCGGCGCCGGGGATGTCGGGGGTGCGCGGGGTGACGCCGGTGGCGACCACGATCTCGTCGTGCTCGCCGAGGTCGTCGGCGGTGACGCGGGTGTTCAGACGCACGTCGACGCCGTGGGCGTCGAGCTGGTGGCGGAAGTAGCGCAGGGTCTCGTCGAACTCCTGCTTGCCGGGGACCTTGCGGGCGACGTTGAGCTGGCCGCCGATCTCGCTCGCGGCGTCGAACAGGGTGACGGCGTGGCCGCGTTCGGCGGCGGTGACGGCGCAGGCGAGGCCTGCGGGACCGGCGCCGACGACGGCGACGCGCTTGCGCAGCCGGGTCGGGGAGAGCACGAGTTCGGTCTCGTGGCAGGCGCGCGGGTTGACCAGACAGGAGGTGATCTTCCCGCTGAACGTGTGGTCCAGGCAGGCCTGGTTGCAGCCGATGCAGGTGTTGATGGCCTCCGGGGTGCCCGCGGCGGCCTTGGCGACGAAGTCGGGGTCGGCGAGCATCGGGCGGGCCACGGAGACCATGTCGGCGACGCCGTCCGCGAGCAACTGCTCTGCCAGTTCGGGGGTGTTGATGCGGTTGGTGGTCACCAGCGGGACGGACACCTCGCCCATGAGCCTCTTGGTGACCCAGGTGTAGGCGCCGCGCGGCACGGAGGTGGCGATGGTCGGGATACGCGCCTCGTGCCAGCCGATGCCGGTGTTGATGATGCTCGCCCCGGCCGCCTCGACGGCCTTGGCGAGGGTGACGACCTCGGGCAGCGTGGAGCCGCCGGGGACCAGGTCCAGCATGGAGAGCCGGTAGACGATGACGAAGTCCTCGCCGACGGCCTCGCGGACGCGGCGGACGATCTCGACGGGGAACCGCATCCGGTTCTCGTACGAGCCGCCCCAGCGGTCGGTGCGGTGGTTGGTGCCCGACGCGATGAACTCGTTGATCAGGTAGCCCTCGGAGCCCATGATCTCGACGCCGTCGTATCCGGCGTGCCGGGCGAGGCGGGCGGCGCGGACGTAGTCCTCGATGGTCCGCTCCACGTCCGCGTCGGTGAGTTCGCGCGGCACGAAGGGGCTGATCGGGGCCTGGAGGGGGCTGGGGGCGACCAGGTCGCGGTGGTAGGCGTAGCGGCCGAAGTGCAGGATCTGCATCGCGATCCTGCCGCCCTCGCGGTGCACGGCGTCGGTGACGACCCGGTGCTGCTCGGCCTCCGCCTCGGTGGTGAGCCTGGCGCCGCCCTCGTACGGGCGTCCCTCGTCGTTCGGCGCGATGCCGCCGGTGACGATGAGGCCCACTCCCCCGCGTGCACGGGCCGCGTAGAACTCGGCCATCCGCTCGAACCCGCGCTCGGCCTCCTCGAGGCCCACGTGCATGGAGCCCATGAGCACGCGGTTGGGCAGTGTGGTGAATCCCAGGTCGAGCGGGGACATCAGGTGCGGGTAACGGCTCATCGGGCCCTCCGTGCGTAACGCGGTCGACCTTTGTTGTAGAGCAACCTCCCGGGTTTGTGCAACTAGTTGCACAAAGAGCGGCCCACTTCTGTAACTACTAGTATGTACACTCACGGGGCAAGAAGATCGCGGCAGCTACGGAAGGAACTCCCATGCCCTTCGTCCGCATCGACACGCTCGGCGTCGACCCCGGCCGTCTGGACGCGCTCGGCCGCGCCGTGCAGGAGGCGCTGGTCGAGACGCTCGGCGTACCGCCCGACGACCGCTTCCAGGTGCTCACCGGCCACGACGGCAGGCACGGCACCCTGCGCTACGACGACTTCCTGGGCATCCACCGGGACGAGGGGATCGTCTTCGTGGCGATCACCATGCGCTCGGGCCGGACGCCCGACCAGAAGCGCGCCCTGTACCGCCGGATCGCCGAGCTGGCGGAGGCGTACACGGGCACCGAGCCCCGCAACGTGCTGATCACCGTGACCGAGAACGAGCTGGTGGACTGGTCGTTCGGGAACGGCGAGGCGCAGTACGCCCCGGCCGGTACGTGACCCGGCCGGGGCGTACGGAGGACGGTGGTCCGCGTCAGCGGCTTTCCAGGCGCAAGTGGAGTTCGCGCTCCTGGTCGCCGGAGGCGGTGCCGGTCTCGTGGACGGTGAAGATGTCGTCGAGGGTGTGGCGGAACCGGTCCACCGCCCAGTAGCCGCCCTGCACGTCCGCGAGGACGGACGAGTCGAGCCGGACGGGCTCGCAGCCCTCGCGGGCCTCGGTGACGACATAGGTGCCGAGCCACACCATCGGACGGGTCTCGTGGAGTTGCTGCGGGACCTCGTCCGCGTCCCGGTCGGAGGCGAAGCAGGCGCTCAGTACGTCGAAGACCACCCGGGCGTCCTCCTTGGAGCATCCGCTGATCTCCACCGAGACGCTTTCCGGGTGCGACGGCTCCGGATTGCTCATGACCGCTCCTTTCCCTGGCCGTGCCGCCGGACGGGTACCCCGAGGGGCGCACGCCACGCACGCGGAGCGGAGCGACAAAAAGGGCGCCACGGCCCACCTCGTCGAAGGAGGCCGTGGCACCCCGTACGGCCGTCAGCCGCGCGTGAACTTGTACGTCTTGCTGTCCGTCAGCACGCAGAACCCGGGCGACACCACGATCACCCGCAGGGTGCCGGTGCGGCGGTCGTAGTCGATGCCCTCGGCCTCGAAGGTCCCCGAGCAGGAGCTGCGCAGGGGCAGCTGGCGCAGGGCCGTGACGTGTCCGGAGACGTTGCCGTTGCCGTTCGGCTGCGCCGACAGGTCGATCTGGAGCAGCGGCTTGGTCATGCCGAACAGCGAGCCCTCCGGGTCGTCGGAGGAGCAGAGCAGCGTGGTCGGCCCAGAGAAGTCGCAGCCCTGCACGTCGCGCACCGGGTGGTCCAGCTGGACGGTGGAGGCGAGTGGCAGGTTCGCCGAGGGCGACGTGGAGGCGTTGACACCGGGGGTGGGGAAGACCAGGAGGCGGTTCATCGTGCCGTACTCCCCCGAGAGCATCCACTGGCCGTCGGGCGAGATGGCGTCCCAGGAGTTGTTGATGGCCTCGCCGGGGGCCAGCGTGTGGACGTACTCCGACCAGGCGCCGCCGGGTGCCTGCACTCGGTACATCTTGGAGTTGCCGGAGTCCCGCTGGTAGGGCTCGATGTAGTAGCCGTTGTACGAGGCGTCCGGGTCGCCGACGTGGTTCCAGCCCCGGGTGGACAGACCCACCGGGATGGTGCCGATGCCGGTGTAGTGGTTAGGGCTGTTCGCCGGGACCTCGACGGAGGTCAGACCCTGGCTCTCGGTCAGCGGGTCGGCGCGGTCGGAGCCGGTCTCGGTCCAGGTGTCCGCCGCCGAGGCGGGGGTGGCGCCGAGGGACATGACGGCGGCGGTGGCGAGGGTGACGAGGCCGGTGACTAACGCTTGACAGCGCAGCCGGGCGGGCGCGGGCATGGGCCGACTCCTTGAAAAATGGGGGGTGGGACATTCGGTCGGCGGACAGTCTGGCCCGGCCGCACGGGCATGTACATACCAATCAGGGAACGTGGTGTGAACAACGGGGTGTGACATGCGTCGCCACGGGAGACGATCGCGGTCCCGCGTGTCACGGACGGGGTGGCGCCGACGTTCGCGCGGCCCCGGGTTGAGAGATGGTGGAGTCAGACGGCCACGGCGGCGGAGAGTCGATGTGCACGGTGGAACGAGGGGAGCCGGCCCCGGTGACGGCGTGCCGGGCGGACGGGCGAAGGCGGTGCGTGGGATGAGTACGGCCGGGACCGGCGCGATGGACGGCGGCGAGTCCGAGCGGGGGCCGGAGCGCCCCGGCGGGCTCCTCGACGTGCTCGGGGTGGCGTCGGTGGTCCTGGACACCACCGGGCGGATCGTGCTGTGGAGCCCGCAGGCCGAGGAACTGTTCGGCTACACGGCGCGCGAGGCGCTGGGCCAGTACGCGGCCCGCCTGATGGTGCACGAACGCCACCTGGAACTGGTCAAGGAGTTGTTCGCCACGGTGATGAGCACCGGGCAGAGCTGGGCCGGCGGCTTCCCGATCCGCCACAAGGACGGCAGCACGCGGCTGGTGGAGTTCCGCAACATGCGGCTCCTCGACGACCGGGGCGATGTGTACGCGCTGGGGCTGGCCGCCGATCAGTCGACCGTGCGGCGGCTCGAACAGGACGTGGCGCTGTCCGAGCGGATGGTGCACCAGGCGCCGATCGGGCTCGCGGTGCTCGACACGGGGCTGCGGTTCGTGTCGGTCAACCCGGCGCTGGAACGGCTCAGCGGTATCCCGGCCGAGCGCCACGAGGGGCGTACACCGCGCGAGGTGCTGCCGCTGCTGGACGCCGAGACCCTGGAGGAGACGGCGCGCGGGGTGCTCGGCACGGGCGAGCCGGTGATCGACCTCGGCGTCGTCGGCCGTACCCCGGCCGATCCGGACGCGGACCACACCTGGGCGCTGTCGCTGTACCGCCTGGAGGACTCCAGCGGCAACGTCCTCGGCGTCGCCCTCTCCCTGGACGACATCACCGAGCAGCATCGCGCGTTCGTGCAGGTGGAGGCGGCGCGGCGCAGGCTGGCGGTGATCGCGGACGCTACCTCCCGGATCGGTACGACGCTGGAGCTCGAGCGCACGGCCTGCGAGCTGGCGGAGGTCGCGGTGCCGGTGCTGGCCGACGTGGCCGCCGTCGACCTGCTGGACGCGGTGCTCGACGGGCGGCGCAGCACGCTCGGCCCGACCCAGACGGCCGTGATCCGGGCCCTCGCGGTGCGCCCGGAGAACGGCGGTGACGCGGTACGGGCCGCCGACACGCCCGGCGAGATCGCCCGGTACGCGCCGGACCGGCTGGTCACCGAGTGCGTCCGTACCGGCGAGGCAGTACTGGTGCGGCACGTGACGGACGAGGATCTGCCGCGCATCGCCCGTTCGGCCGAGGGGGCCGAACTGCTGAGGCGCGCGGGCCTGCACTCCTATCTCGCGGTGCCGCTGATCGCCCGGGGCGAGGTGCTGGGCGCGCTGGATCTGAAGCGCACCGGCAATCCGGTGCCGTTCGACGAGGACGACGTGCTGCTGGCCCGGGAGCTGGCGGCGCGGGCCGCCGTGCAGATCGACAACGCCCGCTGGTACCAGAACGCCCGCAACACCGCGCTCGCCCTCCAGCGCAGCCTGCTGCCGAGCAGTCCGCCGGAGACGACCGGTCTGGAGGTGGCCTCGCGCTACCAGCCGGCGGGCGCGGCCGGGGAGGTCGGCGGCGACTGGTTCGACGTGATCCCGGTGGCGGGCGGCAAGACCGCGCTGGTGGTCGGCGACGTGATGGGCAGCGGCATCAACGCCGCCGCCACCATGGGCCTGCTGCGCACCGCCACCATCACGCTCGCCTCGCTCGACCTGGACCCGGCGGCCCTGCTGGAACGCCTGGACAAGGCCACGTCCGCGCTGGACGACTCCATCGCCACCTGTGTGTACGCCGTCTACGACCCGGAGCTGCGCCAGTGCCGGATCGCCTCCGCGGGGCATCTGCCGCCGGTGCGGGTACGGCCCGGACGGCCGCCGGAGCTGCTCAGCCTGCCCACGGGGGTGCCGCTCGGGGTCGGTGACGTGGACTTCTCCGCCGTCACGGTGCCCTTCGAGCCCGGGGACGAGCTGGTCCTCTACACCGACGGACTGGTGGAGACCCGCTGCCACTCCCTGGACGAACGGCTCGACCTGCTGCTCTCCCTGCTGGACACCCCGGGCCGCCCCCTGGAGGAGGTCTGCGACCTCCTCCTCGACCGGCTGTACGACGCCGAGAACCACGACGATGTGGCGGTGCTGATCGCCCGGGCGGCGGAGCTGCCTTGACGGGGGTGCGGGGAGCGTGAGTTGGAGTGCGGGGAGCGGGAGTTGAGGCGCGGGGCGCGGGAGTTGGGGTGCCAGGGGTGGGGGCCGGGGTGGGTCAGACGGCCACCGTTTCTTCGGCCTCCTCCTCGGCCTCCCGGGCCGCCGACTGGTCGGCGTTCTCGGAGGCGGTGGGGGCGGTGCGGGACTCGACGGCCGCGGTCCGGGCGGCGCGGGACCGTTCCCAGGCGGTCGCGAGCGTGGTGACGACGATGCCGACGGCGAGCCACGCCACGAGGGTCCACACGTCGCGGCCGATGCCGTCGTCGCCGAAGTAGAGCAGCGAGCGGACGCCCTCGACGAACCCGGCACCGTTCCAGAAGGCGTGCAGGGAGCCGAAGAAGCCGTTCTGCAGCTCGGGCCGGAAGAGCCCGCCGGAGCTGGTGAAGTTCAGCATCACGAACAGAACCATCATGGTCAGCGTGGTCCAGCGCTTGAGGAAGGTGTGCAGGCCGACGCCGATGAGCAGGATGCCCGCCGAGTAGAGCCAGGCCATGCCCCACACCGCGCCGAGTGCGTGGTGGGCGAGGTGGAAGACCGGTCCGGCGAGCAGGGCGCCGATGCCCGCGACCGCGGCGGACACCCCGAGCGCGAGCAGCGCGCGCACCCGCATCGGCAGCGCGGCGCCGATGGCGGCGACCGAGGCGTAGGAGCCGATGCTGACCGCGATCAGCAGGAAGAACAGGCCCTGGCCGGTGGGGTCGTCGTGGACGGGCGGGGCCACGTCGGTGACCTTCAGCGGGGCGCCCTCATGGGCGGCGACCGGCGTGAAGACCTTTTCCACAGCTGTGGCACCCATGTCGGAGGCGGCGCTCGCCACCAGCAGCTCGGGGGTATGTGCGCTGGGCACATAGGCGCCGGTGACATGCCGGGACTTCAGCAGGGAGACGGCGGTGGCACGGTCGGGAACGGTACGCACATCGAGCTTGTCCCCGGCGGCGTCCTTGACGGTCTGCGCGAACACGGCGGTGCGCGGTCCCGTACCGACCACGGCGACCGGCATGTGGTGCGGCTCCGGGGTGACGAACGCACCCATGTAGGCCAGCCCCATGCCTATGCACATCAGCAAGGGGGTGAGCAGATGTGTGAGCACATGGCGCAGGGCCGGTGACATCACCGGGGACTTCATCGGGTACGACCTCCGACAGTTGGCTTATACAACCTTCGATTCAAGTTGTACTATACAACCAGACGGCGGCGAAGGCGTCGGAGAAGGCGTTCGGCGGAGGTGGACCCCATGACGGCGGCGGAGACTGCGGTGGAGACGATCCAGCGCGAGATGACGGCGTTCGCCCGCCGCGCCCGGGCTTCGGCGGGCCGTATGCACCCCGAGCTGTCGCTCGTGTCGTACACCCTGCTCGGGCATCTGGAGGAGCGCGACGGCTGCCGGGCGACCGACCTGGCCGCCCACTACGCCCTGGACAAGTCGACGGTGAGCCGCCAGGTCGCGGCGCTGGAGCGGGCCGGGCTGATCGAGCGGCGGCACGATCCCGAGGACCACCGGGTGCAGGTGCTGCATCTGACCGCCGCGGGCCGGGAGATCCTGGCCCAGGTCACGAGCAGCCGCCGCGCCGCGTTCCGGGAGCGGCTCGCGGACTGGCCGGAGGAGGACCTGGTCCGCTTCGCGGCCTATCTGGAGCGGTACAACGCGGGGACGGCGGGGGCCGGGACCGCGGGGGCCGGGACCGACTGACGGCGCCCCGGCGCGGGGTGTGGATCCACGACGGCCGCCGGCCGCGCACCTGGTACCGCTATGCCACCGGTACCGCCCGGTGCTCGGGCGCGCGGGCGGCACCGAACGTGGTGTGCAGGCGCAGCCGGAAGCCCAGGGACTCGTAGAGCCGGATGGCGGTCGCGTTCGCGGCGCCGGTGTGCAGGAAGGGCGTCTCGCCGCGTTCGCGGATGCCGTGCGCCACGGCGAGGATCAGGCGGGTGGCCAGGCCCTCGCCCCGGTACGCCGGGTCGGTGCAGACCGCGCTGATCTCGGTCCAGCCCGGCGGATGCAGCCGCTCCCCCGCCATGGCGATCAGCCTGCCGTCGCGGCGGATGCCCAGGTAGGTGCCGAGTTCGACGGTGCGGGGCAGGAAGGGGCCGGGGCGGGTGCGCTCGACGAGGTCCAGCATCTCGGGCACGTCGGCCGGGCCGAGCCGTACCGCCTCGGGTTCGGGCGCGGTGACGAGCCCTTCGTCCACCAGCTGGACGCCCTCGATCCGGAAGGTGACCTCCCAGCCCTCCGGCACCTGCCCCCGGAAGCCGAGCAGCGGTACCTCCGCGCCGGGTCCGCTCAGGGCGGCGGCGTCGGCCCAGTCCCGCGCGTCGGGCTCGTCGGGCAGCGCGAGCCACGGGGTGACGTCCGCCGGGTAGCGCAGGACCCGGCCGCGCCGCTCGGCGAAGTGGGCGTGCGGGCCGGTCAGGGCGGCGAGGGCGGGGTTGTCGAGGACGCGAGGATCGCTGCCGGGCAGCGGGCCGGGGGCGGTCGCGGTTCCGGTCGCGGGCGGGGTTCCGGTGGCGGTGTCCGCGCGGGCGGTCGCCTCTCCGGGGGCCGACTCCGGCCGGTCCGAGCCCGCCGTCACCTCCGTCTCCTCGTTGCCGTGCCGCGTGGAGACGTACGCCTCGGGCATCCTCTGTCCTCGCTTCCCTCGCACCGTGTCCGGCGCGACGGCACCGGTAATCGCCCCAAGTGTGAACACCCGTGTCGCTATTCCCGGGGCCGACCGGAGTTCACGGGACCGCAATGATCGGGGGCGGGGCGGAGGGTGGGCCCGGGACGTACCGGCGCCGGTGTTCGCACATGGGCCGAACGGGGAAGGCCGAACGGCCCGTCTTTCGGCCAGGCGTGAAGTCGCGACGCGCACGAGGAGCGAGGTACGCCGTTCGGGGTACGAAACGGGTGGGAACGCTCGTGTGCGTGCGCGGGCGGCGGCCGGTCGGCCCCCGACGCTCTCCGGGGTGTCCCTGGTCCCCGGCCCCACCGCGGCGAGGAGGTGGACATGCGTACCCGGGTGCGCGGTTGGCGGTGGCGGCGCAATCCGCTGCGGCGCCGGTCGGACGTGGTGGAGGCGTGGACGGTGCTGCTCGTCGCCGTCCTGCTGTGCGTGGTGGCGCCCCTGGCCGGGGTGGCCGCGGGCCTGCACGCCCACGACCGGGCCCAGTCCCGCGCCCTCGTGCAGCGTGCCGAGCGGCACCAGGTGCGCGCCCAGGTGGTCGGTCCGGTATCCGACAGCTCGCCCCTGGTGCACCGCGACCGGGGACACACCTACAGCGCCGAGGTCCGCTGGACCGACGCGGACGGCACGACCCGCACCACCTTGTCCCGCGTGCCCGCCGGGACGCGCACCGAGGACACGGTGACGGTCTGGTTCGACCGCCGGGGCCACAGCGTGGCGCCTCCGGCGAACGACGTGGCCGTCTGGCAGCACACGGTCACCATGGGCCTGTGCGCCATGGGCGGCACGATCGCCGTCGCCCTCCTCGCCCGCACCGTGGAACGCCGCATCGCCCTGCGCCGCCGGCTGACCGAATGGGACCGCGACTGGGCCCGCACGGGCCCGAAGTGGACGCGGTTCCGGGCATGATTTCCGGCGCCCGCGCTCGAGACCTCTGCCCGGCTTGGGATCAGGCCACAATCCGGTCCCGCGCCGCGCCCACAAGGCACTCGGCGATCACGTCGGACAGGTCCGCGCCGAGGCCGGATTCGCCGTCGGCGGCCCAGCAGACGTATCCGTCGGGCCGGACGAGCAGGGCGGCGGCGCCCAGGTCCTCGGCGGACGTGGCGCGGACGAGGTCGACGCGGGGCGGGAGCCGGAGCCCGGCCGGGACGATGCCGCCCAGGTCGAGCAGCACCGCGTGGCCCGGGGCGAGGAGCGCCGACAGCCGCGTGGGACCGTCCTCGGTGGCCAGGTCGGCGTCGGGCACGCGGCCGCCTGTGAGCGGGTGGTCGCCGGGCAGGTCGTAGCGCAGCGAGAGGCCGGACATCAGGCCCGCGATGTGGCGGTTGGCGTCGGGCAGGCGCAGCAGGTCGGTGACGATGTCGCGCAGGGCGGCCACGTCCTCGCCGGGGTGGGGGTCCGCGAGGACGCGCTGGGCGGAGGTGTGGTGCAGGACCTGGGCGCCGACCGGGTGGCGTTCGGCGTGGTACGTGTCCAGGAGGGCGCCCGGTGCCCGGTCCTGGAGGACGGCGGCGAGTTTCCAGCCGAGGTTGAAGGCGTCCTGCATACCGAGGTTGAGACCCTGGCCGCCCAGCGGCGGGTGGATGTGCGCGGCGTCGCCCGCGAACAGGACGCGGCCCACGCGGTAGTTCTCCACCTGCCGGGTGGCGTCGGTGAACCGGGAGGCGTTGTCCACGGCGCCGAGGGTGGTCTCGGGCCCGTACACGGCGCGCAGGGCGGTGGTGATCTCCTCGGGGGTGATGGGGGTGTCGCGGGAGGCGTCGGCCTCGCCCGCGCGTCCGAAGGTGATCCGGTACCGGTCGCCGCCGAGCGGGGCCAGCATGGCCCAGTAGCCGCCGCCCTGCCGGGTGAGGGTGCTCATGTGCCCCAACTGCCGTGGCACCAGAGGCGATACGGCGGTCAGACGGATGTCGGCCAGTACCGCCTGGTGCGTCCCGGGCCTGCCGGGAAACGGCACGCCGAGCAGCTTCCGCACGGTGCTGTGGCCGCCGTCGCACGCGACCAGATACCGCGCCCGCACCCGCACCCGCGTCCCGTCCCCGTCCCCGTCCGCCGTCACGAGCACGCCGTCGTCGTCCTGCTCGACCCCGGTGACGGCGGCGCCGCGCAGCACCCGCGCCCCGGCGGCGGTCGCCCGCTCCTCGAGTACGTCCTCGATCTCGCCCTGGGAGAGGGCGACCGGGAAGGGGTGCCTGCTGGTCCAGGGGGTGCAGTCCAGCGGCACGGGGAGTGTCGCGAAGTGGCCGCCCACCTGATCGCGCGGGGTGGCGCGCTTCAGCAGCGGCTCCAACAGGCCGCGGTTCTCGAGCAGTTCGGCCGTGCGGGGCTGCACTCCACCGCCCTTCACCTGATCGACGCGCTGTGGCAGCTTCTCCAGCACCAGGGTCCGGACCCCGGCGAGGGCCAGTTCGTACGCCAGCGTCAGTCCGGTGGGGCCCGCGCCCACGACGACGACCTGGGCGTCGACCTCGGTCTCGGTCTCGGTCTCTTTCGGCATCTTCGGTCCAATCTCTCGCCTGAGGTTAAATGTATACCAGGTGCAGAAATATTCTCGGGGCAGCTCTCTGTTACGGTGAGCGACGTGGACGGCAAGCCAGGGCTGCGGGAACGGAAGAAGCAGCGGACGCGTGAGGCGATCTCCGGCGCCGCGATCTCACTGTTCCTGGAGCACGGCTTCAACCAGGTCTCGGTGGCCCAGGTGGCCGAGGCGGCCGAGGTGTCCAAGCGGACGCTCTTCGCGTACTTCCCGACCAAGGAAGACCTCGTCGTCCACAGGCTCGCCGACCATGAGACGGAGCTGGCTCGTGTGGTGCGAAGCCGTGTGCCCAGCACCGATCCACTGAGCGCGGTACGTACGCACTTCCTGAAGGGGCTGCGCGAGCGCGACCCGATCACCGGGCTCAACGACCTCCCGCCGGTGCGCAGACTCCACCGGATGATCCTCGACGCGCCCTCGCTGGTGTCCCGGATGGAGCGGTTCAAGACCGTCGCCGAACGCGCCCTCGCCGAGGCCCTGCAGGAGACCGCGGGCGTCCCGGAACTCACCGCACGCCTCGCGGCGGTGCAGATCGCCGGCGTGCACTGGACGTTGGCGCAGGACAACGCCGACCGCATGACGTCCGGAGAATCCGCGGACGAGCGCTACGCGGGCGCGGTGGCCGACGCGGAGCACGCCTTCACCCTGCTCGCGAACGGCCTGGGCGACCTGACATCTCGGCGGTAACCCCTCAACTCCCGCTGCACACCGAAGGATTTCGGCCGAACCCCAGGAATTCCCTTCCCAAGTGGTTTAGACCAATGCTAGATACGGTGGCGCAATGAGCCCGAGCGGCTACGTCTTGTCACCGACAGGAGGCGCGGCATGTCCCGCACCACCCCGCACGAATCCCGGCAGAGCGGCGAGCAGACCCTGTATCAGCGGGTCGCGTCCCGGCTGCTCCACGAACTGCGCGACGGAACGATCCCACCGGGTGAACGGCTGCCGGGCGAGCGACATCTCGCGCGGCACTTCGGGGTCAGCCGAGCGACCGTCCGGCAGGCGCTGGACGTGCTGCGGCGGGGCGGAATGCTGAACACCGACCGGCGGGGCAGCCACGCCACGCTGCCCGGGCGGCCGGTCGAGGAGCCGGTGTCGCTCACCTTCCCGGTGGGCACCGTGCCTGCCGGTCCGGGGGCGGTCGACCGGGCGACGGTGACCTGGGAGACACCGCCGCCGGAGCACGCGCGGGCGCTGGGTCTCGCCCCGCACCGGCCGACGCTGGTCCACCGCTATCTGTCGGCGGGACCGGACGGTCGCTCGCTGCGCACGGCGGTGACGTCGTTCTCGGCGGTGGCGCTGGCCGAGGTCGCGGAGCTGGCGCGCTACCGCGAGCGGGCCGACGGGGCCACCCCAGCGGAGCTGGGCCGTGCCTACGACTGGATGCGCAAGGCGGGCCTGACCCTGCACCACCGGGACTCCATCAGCCAGGTGGGCGACGCCTCTTCGGTGCGCGTGACCCGGCGGGTGCGCGACCAGTACGCACGCCCGCTGGAGATCACGGATCTGGTGGTGAATGCCGAAGAGGACACCCTGGTCTACGAGTTCACGCTTCCGGCGGCGGGCTGACCTCCGCCGCGCGCCGGGCGACGAGGAGCCGGGCGCGCGGGGTGCCGTCGTCGCGCCGCCCGAACTCGGGCAGGTCCCGCAGCTCGACGGCGAAGCCGGTGCGGGTCAACTCCCTGGTGACATCGCCGAGTCGGAAGGCCCGGTAGTACATGACGAACGGCGGCCGCCACACGGAGTTGCGCACCCGCATCGCCGCGTCGAAGCCGAGCAGCGCCCAGTACGCGAGGCTCGTCGGGCGGGGCGGGGCGAGCACCGGGAAGGCGAAACAGCCGCCGGGGCGCAGGGAGTTGTGGACCTGACCGAACAGCCCCGGCAGTTCCTCCGGCAGGAAGTGCCCGAACGCCCCGAAGCTGACGACGAGGTCGAAGGCGGCCGTGAAGGGCAGCGCGCGGGCGTCCGCGCGCACCCACGCGACGGACGGCGCCCCGGGCCCGGCGGCACGCTCCCGGGCGACGTCGAGCATCCCGGCGCTGAAGTCGACCCCGGTGACGCTGCTCCGGCACAGCCCGGTCAGCACGTCGAGCCCGGCGCCGGTGCCGCAGCACAGGTCGAGGCCGTCGTCGTACGGACCGAGCGGGCCGAGCGCCTTCGCGACCGCCTCGAGGACGAGGTCCGGCGTCCGGAAGGGGGTGTGGTCGAACTTCGGCGCGAGCAGGTCGTAGCCGCGCTCCACGGACGACAGGGCCTGCACGGCGAGTTCACGCAGGGTGGGACCTTCGGGGCTGAACATGTCCTCAAGCCTAGGTCGTGTCCGCGGGCTCAGTCCCTGAGCCGTTCGAGGGTGGACTTGGTGTCGGTCTTCAGCCAGTCGGTGATGTCGTCGAGGGCGGGCGGCGTCTGGTCGCTGCCGTAGGAGGTGAGGTAGGCGCTGTAGCCCATGGTGTACGTCGTCCAGCCGTCCCGTACCGCGAGGGTCGCGAAGCGGGAGCCGCTGGAGGAGCCGCTGGTGGTGTCCCGGCTCACCAGGTACGCCTCGTCGCCGATGCCCTCGACCGGGCGCACGTCGTAACCCGTGTGGCTGTCGTCGTAGTTCTTCCAGGTGGCGGTGAACTCCGGTGCGGGGTCGGTCTCGCGGTGCAGGTCCAGTTGCAGGGAGAGGTAGGCGTCGGAGTAGGACGAGCCGGTCTTCTTCAGGCCGACACTGCAGTAACTCTCGTGCAGCGCGGGGTCCTTGAGGGAGCTGTGCGTCGGGGCGGAGCCGGTCGCGGGGTACTCGTCCTTGAACGCCGAGTAGTCGGCACTGGTGCACAGGTCGGAGGGGGCCGCGTAGCCGCGCAGGTCCGCGTCGCCCGGGGCGCCGATCAGGAACACCCCGGCCGCCCACGCGGCGGACGCCACGACGGCACCGACCGCGGCCCACAGCACCGCACGTCCGGCTGCCCCTCCCCCGCCGCCGGACAGCGGAGCGGACGGCCAGCCCGGTGGCGGGCCGTACGGGGCGGGCGGCGCGTACGGGGTTCCGGGCTGGGCGGGTGGCCCGTAGGGGTTCGCGGGCTGGGTGTAGGGGTTGGCCTGCGGGGGCGACTGCGGGTTCGGGTAGGAGTAGGCCGTCGGCTGCGGCGGGACCGAGGGCTGGGGCGCGGGCGAGCCGGGCTGCAGCGGAGCCGTTCCGGGTTGCTGCGGTCCGGGCTGAGCGGGCGGCTGGGGAGTCGGTCCAGGCTGCCCGGGCGGCTGAGGAGGCTGCGATGGCTGCGGTGGCGTGGACATGTCGTCACGGTAGTGCGGAGTGGGCGCGCCAAGTCCCCGTACGTCCGGGATCGTTACGGTCCGGGGACGTCCGGCGCGGGCTCGTGACGGCGTACGTCCGCCGGGAGGCCGGTCCGGGGTGCCGGCTGGGCCGGGCGGGTTCCCGCGTGCGGCATCCGGGTTGCTCCACTGGGCCGTCCGGCGCGGGTGGCTCGCCGCACCCCCCTCTCGTTCCTACGTTGATCATATGAGCACCGGATTCTCTCGTCGGGCGACCGTGTCCCTCTGTTCCCTGTGTGCGGCGGGGGTGCTGGCCCTCGCGCCCGCCGCCTCCGCCATCGGACACGGCGCGGGGGAACCCGCACCCCCGGCGCCCCGAGCGGCCGTCCCCCAGCCGTCCCTGCTCTACGGCTCCGGCCCCCAGGTACGGCCCCTGCGCGGCGCGCCCGCGCTGCCGGAGCTCTCGGCGCTGTCCTGGCTGATCGCCGACGCCGGTACCGGCGAGGTCCTGGCGGCGGACGGTGCCCACCGCAAACTGCCTCCGGCGAGCACCCTGAAGACACTGTTCGCGCTCACCGTCCTGCCGACGCTGCCCGCGGCGGAGAAGCACACCGTCCGCTACGAGGAACTGGCCGACGTCGGCGAGGGCAGCAGCCTGGTCGGTGTGGAGGAGGGCCACACCTATCAGGTGTCCGACCTGTGGCGCGGGGTGTTCCTCAGCTCCGGCAACGACGCCGTCCATGTGCTCGCCGCACTGGACGGGGGTGTGCCGCGGACCGTGAACCGGATGCAGACCAGGGCGCACGCGCTGGGCGCCCTGGACACCCATGTGGTCTCCCCCGACGGCTACGACGCGCCGGGCCAGGTGTCCTCGGCGTTCGACCTCGCGATCTTCGGCCGGGAGGGACTGCGCAACCCCGAGTTCGCCCGCTACTGCTCCACCGCGCAGGCCGAGTTCCCCGGGGACGGCCTGCCGTTCGGCATCGAGAACACCAACCGGCTGCTGACCGGCGAGGACGGGGTGGCCCGCTATCCGGGGCTGATCGGCATCAAGAACGGCTACACCAGCAACGCGGGCAACACCCTGGTCGCCGCCGCGCGCCGGGGCGGCCACACCCTCGTGGTGACGGTGATGAACCCTCAGGAGGGCGACGGCCTCGCCGTCTACGAGGAGGCGCGGTCCCTGCTCGACTGGGGGTTCGCGGCGGCCGGGCATGTGGACCCGGTCGGCTCCCTGGACGGCCTGCGTACCGCCCCCGCCCCAAAGCCGGCGCACTCCGCCGTACCGGTCGCGGCGGCCACCGGCCCGACACCGCCCGACGACACGGACTGGGCGGAGACCGCCACGGTCGCGGGCATCTCGGTACTGGGCGCGGCGCTAGTGGCGCTGATCCTGCGGTCGAAGGGACCGCGCTCCAAGGACGTCTGACCGGCCGGGGCCTTCCGGCCCGGCCGGCCGGCTGTCGCTCGGCTCATGCGCAGGGCGTCAGCGGGGCCTCGGTCAGCGCGGGTACCGGACGGACACTGCCCACCGGGCGGCCGCCGCCGAGGAGGGCCTGGCCCTCGAAGGCGGTGAGGAGGGCGGGGTCGACCCCGGCGCGGGCCAGGGCCGCCGCCGCGACGGGGACGCGCGCGCGGTCGGCGCCGTCCGCGATCTTCACGGCGATGGCACGGCCGTCGGGCAGCGCGGCCACCTGGACGCCCTCGAAGCCGTCCTTGGCGAGCAGACCGGGCACCGCCCGCATGAGCGCGGCCACGTCGCGGCGGGTGCCGGAGGCCGTCTCGGCGTGCTCGCGCATGGCGTCCGCCACCCGCGCCTCGGGCGTGCCGGGGGCGGCCGTGGTGATGCGGGCGGCGGCGCGGGCCAGGCCGTGCAGGGAGACGGCGAAGAGCGGCGCGCCGCAGCCGTCGACGGTGACGTGGGCGGGAGGCTGCCCGGTCAGGTCCTCCACAGCCCGGGCGACGGCCTGCTGGAGGGGGTGGGCCGGGTCGAGGTAGTCGGGCAGGGACCAGCCGTTGACGCGGGCGGTCCACAGCATGGCGGCGTGCTTGCCGGAACAGTTCTGGGCGAGCCGGGAGGGGGCGCACCCGGCGGCGACCCACTCGTCCCGGACGACCGGGTCGTACGGCAGGTCGGGGACGTTGCGCAGGTCGGCCTCGGTGAGTCCGGCGAGGTCCAGCAGGCGCCGCGTGGCCGCGAGGTGGCTCTCCTCGCCGGAGTGGCTGGCGGCGGCGAGCGAGAGCAGGTCGCCGTCGAGCGGCAGCCCGGCCCGCAGCATGGCGACGGCCTGGACGGGCTTGAGGGCCGAGCGCGGGTAGAAGGCGGCCTCGATGTCGCCGAGGGCGAACTCGACCCGGCCGTCGGTGCCGAGCACGACGACGGAGCCGTGGTGGACGCCTTCGACGATCCCACCGCGTACGAGGTGGGCGACGGGCACATGGCGGGGTTCGCGGACGACGGGGGCGCCGGCGGGGAAGCTGCTGTACATCTCTGCCTGAATCACGAGGTGGGGCGGGCCGGTGCGCGGGTCACGCGTCGGCGGGGGCGGGCGGACGGACGATGCCGTCGAGGCTGGTGGCGACGCGGTCGAGGTGATGGCTCATCGCCTCGGCGGCGTCGGGTCCGGAGCCGTCGAGCAGTGCCTCGACGATGGCCCGGTGTTCCCGGTTGGACTGCTCGCGGCGGCCGGCCAGCTCGGTCAGGAAGGCGGACTGGCGGGCCAGGGCGTCCCGGATCTCCTCGATCACCTTGCGGAAGACCGGGTTCTTCGCGGCCTCGGCGACGGACAGGTGGAAGAGGGTGTCCATGGCGACCCAGGCGGTGGTGTCCGTCTCCCGGTCCATACGGTCCAGCAGGGCGGTGAGCCGTTCCAGGTCCTCCGGGGTCCGGCGTTCTGCCGCGTATCCGGCGACCGGGACCTCCATGTGGCGGCGCACCTCCAGAAGGTGCCCGGCCGTGTAGTCGCCGAACGTGGGGTCCGCCACCGTACTGGCGACGACGAAGGTGCCCTTGCCGGTCCGGGAGACGGTGAGACCCATCGTCTGGAGCGCGCGCAGTGCCTCGCGGAGCACGGGCCGCGAGATCTCCAGGGTGCGGCACAGCTCGGCCTCGGAGGGCAGCTTGTCGCCGATCGCGTACGTGCCGCGTTCGATGGCGCCGCGCAGATGGCCGAGGACCGCCTCCATGGCGCTGACGCGCCGGGGAGCCGGGACGGTTGTCTGGCTGTCTGACAGGTTCACGGAGGCGATCCTGCGGCGTACGGGGAAAACATGTCAAGGCGTCACACCCAAAAACGCGCACGGGGTGCGGAAGCCCACATATGGGCTCCGCACCCCGTGCGCGGCAGGAGGGTGGTGTCAGCTGCTGAGCACACCAGTACCGAGCAGGCCGAAGAGCAGCGCGCCGATGATGATGCGGTAGATCACGAACGCGTTGAAGGAGTGCTTGGCGACGAACTTGAGCAGCCAGGCGATGGAGGCGTAGGCGACGACGAAGGAGACGCCCGTGCCGACGGCCAGCGGGGCCGCGCCCACACCGGCGCCGAGGGCGTCCTTCAGCTCGTAGATACCGGCGCCGGTCAGGGCCGGGATGCCGAGGAAGAAGGAGAGCCGGGTGGCGGCGACCCGGTCGAGGTCCAGGATGAGCGCGGTCGACATGGTGGCGCCGGAGCGGGAGAAGCCGGGGAAGAGCAGGGCCAGGATCTGCGAGCAGCCGACCAGCATCGCGTCCTTGAAGGAGGTGTCGTCCTCACCGCGCTTGTGGCGGCCCATCTGGTCCGCGCACCACATGACGACCGAGCCGCCGATCAGCGAACCGGCGACCACCCAGAGCGAGGCGAGCGGGCCGTCGATCAGCGGCTTGGCGGCCAGACCCACCACCACGATCGGGATGGTCGCCGCGATGACCCACCACGCGAACTTGTAGTCGTGGCGGTAGCGCTCCTGGGGACGGACCAGACCGGTGAACCAGGCGGTGATGATCCGCTTGATGTCCTTGAAGAAGTACACGAGCACGGCGGCGATGGCGCCGACCTGGATGACGGCGGAGAAGCCGACCACGGACTTGTCGTCGACGGGGATGTGCATGAGCCCCTCGGCGATCTTGAGGTGGCCGGTGGAGGACACGGGGAGGAACTCGGTCACCCCCTCGACGACTCCGAGGACGACGGCTTGACCGACGGAGATGGCGCTCATGGAATCCAGTTCTGGGGAGAGGAGGTCGACAGTGCTGTAGTCAGTCTTACTATGCCCGGCCGCGCACGGCCCCGGGTGCTGGCGGCAGCGTAGAGCCCCCACCCCGCGTGGTGGCGTCCGGGGTGGCCGGGGAGCGAGTCGCACATGCCGGTGCCGGGCGCGGGCACGCTGCGGACGCGCTACCGTCCCGGTCGCCGCCCGCCCTCGCCGTCCTTCCGTTTCACAACGACTTCTTACCGCGCGAGTCCGCTTTGTCCGAGCCGGTGTGACGTAGGGCGGGGACGAGGCCGCACCGGCCCCGGGCCGCTCACCAGCCCTTCTCGAAGAGCTGGGCGACCTCGGCGATGCGGACTTCGTCGCGGCTGTAGTGGACGCGGAGGCGCCGCCGTCTCGTGCGCAGCAGGCCGAGACCGGCGAGGAAGTCGAGGTGCGCGGCGACGGTCCGGCGGGGCAGGCCGAGGCGGGCGGCGACGGCCCGCGCGGTGACCCCGGTGCCGACGGGATCGCGGTGGCGGCGCGCCTCGGGGAAGTGGGCCGCCGGGTCCTTGAGCAGTTCCAGGACGGTCTGCCGTACGCGGCCCGAGGGCCTCCCCATCATGCGTACGCCTCCGATCCCGGGCTCCTCGTGCACCGTGTCCCACTGTGGCGCAGGCGGGGGCGCCGCGTCCGCGTCTCGGTGTCCGTTGTCCGGTACCCGCCCCTCTGCGCGGCCGGTGGCGGACCCCGGGCCACGGGGCGTGGAGAGGCTGAGCGGCGGGGCCGCGGGGGCCTCGATCCGGTACTACATGCACACTCAAGGAGTGGCTGGATCGGTGCTACGGTGCGGGTATGGCAGTCAAGACGGCCGACGCCCGGCTGGAAGAACGGTGGCGGGGCATCCTCGCGATCCACGCGCGCACCCTGTGCGAGATCGATCGCGTCCTGCATCCGCACGGGCTCGGTGCCAGTGACTTCGAGGTGCTGGACATCCTGGCCGCCGAGTCGCCCGCCGAGGGGGATCAGTGCCGGGTGCAGAACCTGGTCGGCCGGGTCCATCTGAGCCAGTCCGCGCTGTCCCGGCTGATCGGCCGCCTGGAGAAGGAGGGCCTGGTCAAGCGCTCGGTGTGCGCGGAGGACCGGCGCGGGGTGTGGGTCGCGCTCACCCGGAAGGGCCGCGATCTGTACGCCGAGGTACGTCCCCTGCAGCGCGCCGTGCTGGAGAAGATGCTGGCCGGGGAGGACTGAGCCGCCCGGCCTCTGGGTGAGACGGCCCCGCTTGTGTGAGCGCGCCCCGTGTGAGCCCGCGCCATGTGGGTGCGACCTATGTAGGGGTGTGCCCTATGTGGGAGCAACCCATATGCGGGCCACACGTGTGCGCACCCCACACGCACGCAACCCCACAGGCCCGCACGCCCCACCCGAAGCGGAGCCGCCCCTGTGGCACGGCTCCGCTTCCAGGTGATCCGCTCATCGCGCGAGCAGCGTCCGTACTCCCTGCGACGTGAGCGTCAGTCCGTGTTCGGAGCTGCCGTCGATCGTGAGCGAGAGTTCCTCCTCCGGCCACTGTGCGGCGAGGGCGCCGAGCTGGATCAGCCGGTAGCGGGAGATGGACGGCAGCAGCCCGGCCATCTCGATCTCCGAGGTGAACACGGGGACGACCTGCTCGCCTCCGGGCTGTTCCAGAACGGGCAGGGCGACCGTCGAGGAGTCGGCGCCCTCCATCTCGGCCGCGTCGTCCGGCATCGGGACGAGCACGTCGCTGTGCGCGAGGGTGTCCAGCGCCGCCTCGTCGGCGGTGTTGACGGCCAGCACGTCGAGAGCCTGCTGAGCCGGCGTCTGGTGGTCGTCGTGAGCGGGTGTCTCCATGGCACATCCCCAGGTAGAGCGGTCGTACGGCTACGCACGCGGACGGGAGCCCGGCGCGCTCCCGCGCCGCGTACCCCGTCGGGCGCGGACCATGCGTCCGATTCCCCGGACGGCGCAACGGTCGACCGCGCACCCGCCCGTCCCCGGTGTCAGGGCGGGTCGCCCGCGCCCAGTTCCCCGGTGGTGACGACGCGGACGAGCGGGCCGTACAGCTCCAGCAGGCGCAGGGTCTCGCGGTGGGCGCGGTCGTCCACGCCCGCGCAGGCGTCCGCGACGACCAGTACCTCGGTGCCCGCGTCGGCGGCGGCCAGGGCGGTGGTCAGTACGCAGCACTCGGTACTGACGCCCGCGAGGACCAGCGGCTCGCCCGGGGCCAGGCGGGCGGCTAGGGCCTGTCTTTCGGATCAGGCCGCTCCAGCCGAGCGAGCTTTTCGGCCGACCCGAGCGGGGGCTGGTGCGTGCAGCTGCAAGGCGGAGGAGGGAGTCGACGCGATGGGGGTGCCCCCGCGCGAGCGAAGCCGAGCGTGGGGGAGTCGGCGAGTGACGACAACGCCGCAGATGTGCGTGCCAGCCCCCGCGACTCGGGCTGATCCGAAAGACAGGCCCTAGTCCCGGGGTCCACTTGCCGAAGGTCTCGGTGTCCAGGGTCGGTCCCGCGAGGTCCGCGAAGTCGTCGGCGAGCCGCCACAGCGGGGCGCCCGGGGGCTGGAGCGCGAAGGGCCAGCGGGCGTAGTAGGCGCGCCAGGCTCCGGTGGGCGGCGCGGGCGCCAGGAAGCGGGTGAAGACGGTGCGGCCGGTGAAGGCGGGCAGCAGGCGCCGTACGCCCGTCGCCGCGTCGGCGAAGCGGGGCACTCCCCACGGGCTGTCCGGGTCGGCGAAGACCCGCTGCATGTCGATGACGGCGAGCAGACCGGCGGGCGCCGAGGCGGGGGCGGTCATACGGCGGGGCTCCCCTCGTACGGCGGGCTCGGCGGCGCCGCCTCCTGCGCGCGTACCCGGCCCCGGCCGAACAGCAGGGTGCCGAGGAAGGTGAGCGCGAGGGCGACGACGACGCCGAGGTCGGCGTACGCCCACTCCCCCGACTTGCCGCCGAGGCCGAACGGACCAAGCAGATAGCCCTGCCAGGTGAGCCAGCCGGCGGCGGTGTTGGTGACCAGGCCCCAGCCGACGGCGGTCGCGCCGACGGTGAGGACGAGGGGCAGTACGGGCGCGTCGCCGTAGCGGCCGTCGGGGCGGTACAGGTCGCCCTCGTCGTAGTCGCGGTGGCGCAGGGCGAGGTCGGCGAGCATCACGCCGCACCACGCGGCGATGGGCACGCCGAGGGTGGTGAGGAAGCCCATGAACTCGCCGAGGAAGGCCCCGCCGTAGAACACGATGTAGATCGAGCCGGCGATCATCAGGACGCCGTCGAGGAACGCGGCCAGATAGCGGGGCACTCGCAGTCCGGCGGAGAGCAGGGCGAGGCCGGAGGAGTAGATGTCGAGGACGGCGCCTCCGACCAGGCCGAGGACGGCGACGAGCGCGAAGGGGACGAGGAACCAGGTGGGCAGGATGGTGGTCAGGGCGCCGATGGGGTCGGCGGCGATGGCCTCGCTCAGTTCGTCGGAGGAGCCCGCGAGGAGCAGGCCGAAGACCAGCAGGAGCAGCGGAGCCGCCGAGGCGCCGAAGGCGGTCCAGCCGATGACGCCCCGGCTGGAGGAGTCGCGGGGCAGGTAACGGGAGTAGTCGGCGGCCGCGTTGACCCAGCCGAGGCCGAAGCCGGTCATCACGAACACCAGCGCGCCGATGAACTGCTGGGCGGAGCCCGCCGGGATGGCGCTGACGGTGTCCCAGTCGATGTGGTCGGCGACCAGGGCGATGTAGATGACGGTGAGTACGCCGGTGATCAGGGTGATCACCGTCTGGATCCGCATGATGAGGTCGAAGCCCATGACGCCGCCGACCACGGTGAGCGCGGCCACCACGAGGAGGCCGACGGCCTTGGTCTCGGTGCCGCCGCCCCAGCCGAGCCGGGCGAAGACGGTCGCGGTGGCGAGGGTCGCGAGGGTGGCGAGGACGGTCTCCCAGCCGACGGTGAGTATCCAGGAGACGACGGACGGCAGACGGTTGCCGCGTACGCCGTAGGCGGCGCGGCTGAGGACCATGGTGGGGGCCGAGCCGCGTTTGCCCGCGACCGCGATGAGGCCGCACAGCAGGAAGGAGGCGGTGATGCCGAGCACTCCGGCGACGAGGGCCTGCCAGAAGGAGATGCCGAAGCCGAGCGCGAAGGCGCCGTAGCTGAGCCCGAGGACGGAGACGTTGGCGCCGAACCAGGGCCAGAACAGGCTGCTCGGGGTGCCCTTGCGGTCGGCGTCGCCGATCACGTCGAGGCCCTGCGTCTCCAGATGGATCTGGCGGTCGGCTCCGCCGTGGCGGGGGTCCTGCGGCTGCGTCATCGTCGACCTACCTGTCCTGACGTGTCGAGCCAGAGGCTAGGCGCGGGCGCCAGGGGATACAAGGAATGACCCGGATCCGCCGCGTGCTGGGCGGAACCGGGTCGCTGCCGGAGTGTCAGTCCGCGCTCCGCACGGTGGGAGCGGCCAGTTCCACGGGTCCGGTCGCCGCCGTCTTCTTGCAGCTGTCGTGGCAGTCCTTCTCCAGGCTGCAGCACAGGGAGCAGACGGCGCCGTGGTGGAAGGGGCAGTTCGCCATGTCGGGCCGCTCGAATGCGGTGACACACACCGAGCACGCAAGGGTGGTGGGGGCATCGGACATGTGGGCCTCGGACATGTGGGCCTCACCCATGGGTGCCGCGTCCATGTGCGCCGCACCCATGTCCAGCTCGCCCAGGTCATTCGCCCGCGCTATGTAGTACCGCCCCTTCGTCACCACCGCGAACAGCGGCGACAGCACCATGGCCAGCACCAGCGCCACGAACGGCGAGAACGCCTTGCCGTACGCGCCGAAGGCCCCGAAGTACGCGGCGATGGAGACCGCCGAGGCGATCAGCATCGAGCCGAAACCGACCGGGTTGAAGTGGTGGAGATGGGCCCGCTTGAACTCGATGTACGACGGGCTCAGTCCGAGCGGCTTGTTGACGACCAGGTCGGCGACGACCGCGCCGATCCAGGCGATGGCCACGTTGGAGTAGAACCCGAGCACGGTGTTGAGGAAGCCGAAGACGCCGAACTCCATGAGGGCGAGCGCGATGCCGACGTTGAGGAAGATGTAGACGACCCGCCCGGGGTGACGGTGCGTCAGTCGGGAGAAGAAGTTGGACCAGGACAGCGAACCGGAGTACGCGTTCGTGGAGTTGATCTTTATCTGGGAGAGGATCACGAAGAACGTGGCGAGTCCCAGGGCGACGGGCGCGGCGAAGGTGCCGAATCCGTGGACGTACTGCTGGATCGGTTCGTTGGCCATGCCGAGCCCGACGCTGCCGGCGATGGAGAAGGCGAGGAAGGCACCGCCGATCTGCTTGAGCGCGCCGAGGACGACCCAGCCGGGTCCGGCGCTGAGGACGGCGGCCCACCACTGCCTGCCGTTGGCCGCCGTCTTGTCGGGCATGAAGCGCAGATAGTCCACCTGCTCCCCGATCTGCGCGATCAGCGAGAGGGCCACACCCGCCCCCGCTCCCACGCCGATCATGCTGAGGCTGGAGCCGGTGGGCGAGTTCCCGGCGAAGTGGGTGAACTTGCCGAATTTCTCCGGCTCCTGGACGGCGATGGAGACGAACGGCGCGACCATCAGCACCAGCCAGACCGGCTGGGTCCACACCTGCATCCGGGAGAGCGCGGTCATGCCGTAGACGACGAGCGGCAGGACGACCAGGGAACAGATGACGTAGCCGAGGGCGAGCGGGATGTGCAGGCCGAGTTCGAGGGCCTGCGCCATGATCGAGCCCTCGAGTGCGAAGAAGATGAAGGTGAAGCTGGCGTAGATGACCGAGGTGAGGGTCGAGCCGAGGTAGCCGAAGCCCGCACCCCGGGTCAGCAGGTCCATGTCGATCGAGTACTTCGCGGAGTAGTACGAGATCGGGATGCCGGTGAGGAAGATGACGACCGCCGCCGTCAGGATCGCCGCCATGGCGCTGGTGAAGCCGTGGGCGACGGCGATGGAACCGCCGATGGCGAAGTCCGCGAGGTAGGCGATGCCGCCGAGCGCGGTGGTGGCCACGACGTAGGGGCTCCAGCGGCGGAAGGACTTCGGCGCGTAGCGCAGGGAGTAGTCCTCCAGGGTGTCGTTGCGGGCCCACTCGTTGTAGGTCCGGCTGCCGGGCGGGGCCGGTGGGGCGGCCTGCTTGTCGACGATCTCCGTCACGGCTGATCCCTCTCCGTCGGCCGCTCCGGACTGTCCGGAGGCGTGCTCGGAAGGGTCGCGGCAGGCGGTTTCTCCGCTGTTTCGGCGCCTTTAAGAGGAGGTTCCCGGGTGGGTCCGCGGCGTAAATCCTGGTCGGGGTACGGCCGATGGCCACTATTGCTTCACGGTACACATATCTGCATAATGAAGTTATGCATAAGCGGGTTATGAACCCTGGCGGGCCTCGGCACGACACGTCGGCCGACGATCTGATGCTCGCCGTGGAGCACCTGGTGCGCTACGTGCGCCGCGGTGCCACGGCGGGGGGCCTGAGCACCGCCGCCTCCTCGGCGCTGGGCCGGCTGGGCCGCGAGGGTCCGCAGCGGTTGACCGAACTGGCCCGGGCCGAGAACGCCACCCAGCCCAACATGACCCAGCTCGTCACCCGTATGGAGCGGGCGGGTCTGGTACGGCGCACCGCCGACCGCACCGACGGCCGGGGCGTGCTGGTCGAGGCCACCGAGACCGGCCTGGAGGTGCTCCGGCAGCGCCGGGCCGAGCGGTCGGAGGCGCTGGGCCTGCTCCTGGAGCGGCTGCCCGACGAGGAACGGGCGGCGGTCCGTACGGCGCTTCCGGCGCTGGCCCGCGCGATCGAGGAGGGCGGAGCGCGCTAGCGCCGGAGCGCCGAACCCGTCCGGGACCGAGGCGCCCGTACACAACGCATCACACACAACTCCCCCTCGATTCCGTCCCGTCGAGTCCTCTGTCCCCGTCACGTCATGACTGGAGAGAAGCGGTAATGACTGCACCGCATGGAAAGGCCGCCGGCCCGTTCAGGCAGCCGAAGGCCGTCTGGGCCGTCGCGTTCGCCTGTGTCATCTCGTTCATGGGCATCGGTCTGGTGGACCCGATCCTGCCCGCCCTGGCCGAGAGCCTGCACGCCTCCCCCAGCCAGGTCTCCCTGCTGTTCAGCAGCTATCTGATCGTCACCGCGGTCGCGATGCTGGTGGTCGGCTGGTTCTCCGGCCGGTTCGGCGCCAAGCGCACGCTGGTCATCGGCCTGGCGATCATCGTCGTCTTCGCCGCCCTCGCCGGGTCCAGCGGCTCCATCAACGGCATCGTCGGGTTCCGGGCCGGGTGGGGGCTGGGCAACGCGCTCTTCATCGCGACCTCGCTGGCCGTCATCGTGGCCTCCGCGAGCGGCGGCTTCGGCGGCGCGATCATCCTGTACGAGACCGCGCTCGGCCTCGGGATAGCCGTCGGACCGCTGCTGGGCGGCGAGTTGGGGGCGATCAGCTGGCGCGGGCCGTTCTTCGGCGTCGCCGTGCTGATGGCGATCGCGCTGGTCGCCACGCTCGCCTTCGTACCGTCCCTGCCGAAGCCCGCCAGGCCCACCTCGCCGCTGGCCCCGCTCAAGGCGCTGCGCCACCGGGGCCTGTTGACCATGGGCATCATGGCGCTGCTGTACAACTGGGGCTTCTTCACCATGCTCGGCTACGCCCCGTACCCCATGGAACTGGACGCGCACCGGCTCGGGTTGGTCTTCACCGGCTGGGGTCTGCTGGTCGCGGCGTTCAGCGTGTTCTTCGCCCCGCGTCTCCAGGCGCGCTTCGGTACGGCGCCGGTGCTGTACGTCAATCTCGTCTGCCTCGGCATCGTGATGGCGGTCATCGCGGCCGGGGTGGACAGCCCAACGGTGGTGATCACGGCGGTCGTCGTGAGCGGTGCCTTCATCGGCATCAACAACACGCTGACCACCCAGGCCGTCATGCTGGTCTCTCCCGTGGAACGCCCGGTGGCCTCCTCGTCCTACGGTTTCCTGCGCTTCATCGGCGGTGGCCTGGCGCCTTATGTGGCGGGCAGGCTGGCCGAAGCGACCGACCTCAGCGTGCCGTTCTACCTGGGCGCCGCCACGTTCCTGCTGGCGATTCCGGTGCTGGCCGGTGGCCACCGGCTGCTGCGGCAGGCCGAGTCGCGCCCGGAGGAGGGCGCGCCGCCGGCGCCGTCGCTCACCGTCGTGGGCGCTCCGGCCACGACGGATGCGCCGCCGGTGGTCGTCGCGGTGGGGGCGCACGAGGGGGCCGACGCGATCGTGGACGCGGCCGCCCGGCTGGCCCGCGACTCCGGCGCCCCGCTGGAGGTGGTGCATGTGCACGAGACCGCCGTGGTGGAGGAGCAGGCGGCGGAGACGGAGAGCGTCGAGGCGGCGCGGGCGGCCGTCACCGCGCATCTCGACCGGCTCGCCGCGCACGGTATCGCCGCCACGGGCCGGATCCTGACCAGCGTGGGGGACCACGCGGCCGCGGGCCGGGTACTGGCCGAGCACGCCGCCCGGGTGGGTGCCCGCGCCGTGGCCGTGGGCCGCTCGCCGCGCGGCGCGCTCGCGCAGTTCGCGGACGGCAGCCTGACCGCCGCGCTGACGCACGGGGCTCACTGCGACGTGGTGCTGGTGGAAGACGGCGCGCCGCCCCGGCAGTTGACGACCGCGACGCTGGCGGAGCTGCGCGACAGCGCCGTGTGAGACGGCTCGGCGGCGACAGCCGAAGGGCCCCGATGCGCAGGACGCATCGGGGCCCGACTCGTCAGTCGCACAAGGTGAATACCGCCTCAGCGCCCCGTCAGCTCGACCACCTGCGACCGTACGGTCTCCCACGCCCCGGACACCTCGCCGACCGGTGTCGCCCGCAGCGCGCGCAGGGGTTCGCGGGGGTCGGCGCCGCACTCGGTGGATTCGCTGAGGACCTCGTAGCCGTCGCGGACGGCGACGCACAGCCGGTAGCGGTCGCCACCGAGGGCGTGCAGCGCGGAGGCGACGACCAGCGGCGGGGGTCCGCCCGCCTCGCCGGGGAGCTTGCGGTAGGCGCTCGCGACCGGCGTGCGCCAGCGCAGGCTGAGCAACACCGGGCGTTTGGCAAGGACTTCGGCGAAGTCGGTCTCGTAGACCCCGTCGGCGGTGAGCACCGTGGCGCGGGCCTCCAGGACGAGCGCGGCCGGGAGCAGACAGCGCAGGCTGCTGCCCGCGAGGTTGCCGCCGACGGTGGCCGCGCGGCGCACGGCGCCGGTGCCGACGGAACCGGCGGCCTGGCGCAGGACCTCGGGGACGCGCTCGTCGACGCGGTGGAGGACGACGGCGCCGCCGAGTTCCTCGCGGCCGAGGACGTTGGCCTCGGGGAGTTCGCGCAGCGACATGGCCTGCACGGGGAATCCGTCGCGCTGCCAGGTGGCCCAGACCAGCGTCGCCCCGCCTATCGGGACGGCTCCTTCGGCGAGGTGTTCTCGCGCTTCGGACACGGACGTGGGCAGACGCAGCAGCACGTGGCCAACCTGCCTTCCTGAGAAGCCGGGCGGCCGTGGAACGGCCGTTCGCTTTCGGTACGGCGCATTCTCGTCGTACCCCGGGGGGCGCGTCCAGGGCTCATGCAAACAGGGCGTGCGCCCCATTGTCGGGACGCACGCCCTGAGTTGACGAACCGTCAGATTCTATCGGCGGGTGCGGACGAGCAGGTACAGGAAGTACGGCGTGCCGATCGCGGCGGTCATCAGACCCGCGCCGAGCTGGGCCGGGGCGATGACGGTGCGGCCGAGGAGGTCGGCGGTGCCGACCAGTACGGCGCCCAGCAGGATCGCGACGGGGACGACACGCGCGTGTCTGCGGCCGACCAGGGCGCGGGCGGCGTGCGGGGCGACCAGGCCCACGAAGCCGATGGTCCCGGCGGCGGCGACGGCGGTGGCGCTGAGCACCACGCCGACGGCCAGCAGTCCGAATCCGGCCGGTGCGGTGCGCAGTCCGAGCAGCCGGGGCGTGTCGTCGTCCAGCGAGACCAGGTCGAGTTCGGTGCGCCGTACGACGGCGACGGCGATGCCGAGCACCAGCGCTCCGGCGACGGGCAGGGCGTCGGGGAGCGTACGGCCGTAGGTGGAACCGGACAGCCAGGTCAGCGCCTTGGTCGCGTTGAACGGGTCGGTGAGCACGATGAGCAGGCTGATGAGCGCGATGGCGGCGGTGGACACGCCGATGCCGACGAGGACGAGTCTGCTCTGCCCGAAGCCGCCGCGCGCCGCGAGTCCGAACACCAGCAGGGAGGCAAGTCCGGCGCCCGCGAAGGCCGCCCCGGCGATGCCCCAGGACCCCGCGAGCGGGACGGTTGTCACGAGCAGAACCGCGCCGAGGGCCGCGCCACCGGAGACGCCGAGGATGCCGGGTTCTGCGAGCGGGTTGCGGGTGACGGCCTGCACGAGGGTGCCGGACAGGGCGAGGGCGGCGCCCGCGAGGAGGGCCGCGACGACTCTCGGCACCCGGGTGTCGAGGACGAAGCCGACGGCCTGACCGGCTTGCCCCTGGGCCCAGTTGGCGACGTCGCCGAGGAGGAGTTTGGTGTCACCGAGGAGGACTCCGGCGATGGCCACTGCGACGAGGGCGGCGACGAGCACGGCGACCGTGGCGAGGAAGGCGGTACGGCTCGGGATGCGCAGCCGCTCGGGCGCGGCCGCGCTGGTGGTGTCGCGGACGCGCAGGGCCATGCCGACGAGGAACACGGCGCCGAGGAGGCTGGTGACGACGCCGGTCGGGACGGCGACGGACAGCTCTTCCGACATGCACGCGCGCAGCAGTACGTCGGCGCCGAGCACGAGTCCCGCACCGGCCAGTCCTGCGACGGGCAGGTTGGCCCGGACGCGGACGAACGGCCTGACCTTGCGGGCCAGGGGCCGCACCAGGGCGGGGGCGCACAGGCCGACGAAGCCGACGGGGCCGGTCAGGGTGACGGCCGCCGCGGAGAGCAGCGCGGCGCACACCACCACGGTGGTCCGCGTGGCGCGGACCGGGACGCCGATACCGCGCGCGGCCTCGTCGCCGAGGGCGAGGGCGTCCAATCGGCGGGCGACCAGGAGGAGTCCGAGGAGTCCGGCGGCGGCGACGGGTGCCATCCGGAGCACGCCGTCGAAGCCGTTCTGGCTGATGCTGCCCTGGTTCCAGAGGTAGAGGCCGTGGGTGCGCTCGGGAAAGAGCAGCAGCAGGGCGTCGGTGACGGCGGACAGGCCGAGCGAGAGGGCGCTGCCCGCGAGGACGAGCCGTACGGTGCCCGCGCCGGGTCCGGCCAGCGCGAGGACGACGGCCGCGGCGACGAGTCCGCCGGTGAAGGCCACGCCGGACGAGGCGAACAGGGGCAGTGTGGCCCCGCTCGCGGTGAGCACGCCGAGGCCGAGGTAGGAACCGGCGTTGACGGCGAGGGTGTCCGGGGAGGCGAGCACGTTGCGGCTGACGGTCTGCAGGGCGGACCCTGCCATGCCGAGAGCGGCTCCGGCCAGCAGTCCGGCGGCCGCGCGGGGCAGCCGGGAGGCGATGACCACGGAGGCGTCGGCCTCGTCGGCGCGGCCGGTGAGGGCCTTCCAGACCTCGGACGCGCCGACGGAGGAGGTGCCCTGGGTGATGTCGAGGACCGCGAGGACGGCGACCAGGCACACGAGCAGGGCCGCCACCGCGACCGCGCCCGTCCTGGAACCGTCCGCCGGTGCCGTGGCGGTGGGGGCTGTTGCGGTGGCGGCCATGGCGCTACTTCGTCAGGGCGGCGACGACGGCGTCGACGTACGCCTGCATGGACCGGGGACCGCCGAACATCCAGATGCCGTCGGGCAGTTGGTGCACGTCGCCCTTCTTCACGAAGGGCAGGGACTTCCAGGCGGCGTTCTTGGCGAGGTCCTTCTTGAACGGGTCGGTGCCCTCGCTCTCGTTGCCGATGTAGGCGAAGCGCGCGTTGCCGACGGCGGACAGGCCCTCGACGTCGGTGGCGGCGAGGCCGTAGGCGGGGTCGCCCTTGAGCTTCCAGGCGTTCTTCAGGCCGAGGCGCTCGTTGACGGCGCCGATGAGCGAACCGCTGGTGTAGGGACGGATGGAGACCTGGTTGGAGGCGACGTAGCCGTCCGCGAAGGCGATGGAGTCACCGGCGTGCCCGGCGGCCGTGAGCTTCTTCTTTCCCTCGGCGAGCTTGGCGTCGAACGCCTTGTTCACCTCGGTGGCCTTCTCGGTGGTGCCGGTGGCGCGCGCGATCAGGTCGAGGTTGGTCTTCATCTGCCCGATCTGGTCGGACGCCTTGGCGGAGCGGACCTCCAACACCGGGGCTATCTTGCGCAGTTGCTTGACGGCGGCGGCCGGCAGGTCGGTGGTGGCCACGATCAGGTCGGGCGAGAGCGAGGCGATGGTGTCCATGCTGGGCTCGCCCCGGGTGCCGATGTCCTTGGGGGAGTTCGGCAGAGGCGCGGCGGCGTCCCACGCCTTGTAGCCCTTGACGTCGGCGACTCCTACGGGGTCGACGCCGAGCGAGACGAGGCTCTCCACGACGTTCCACTCGGTGCCGACGACCTTCTTGGCGGGACCGTCGAGTTCGACCTTCGCTCCGGTGGCGTCGGTGAGGGTGATGCTCTGGGCGGCGGCCTTGCCGGAGTCCTTGGCGGCGGGTTCGGTGGTGCCGCAGCCGGTCAGGGCGACGGCGGTCGCGGACAGGGCGGCGAGGGCGACGAGGTGGCGTCTCATGAGGTGGTGCTGAGCCTTCCGGTGCGGGCGTGGTGGCGGCCGACGGCGCGGGTGCGCAGGCGACCGGTCAGGGGGTCGGGGTCGACATCGATGCGGATGCCGTAGGTCTCGGTCAGGCGCTCGGACGTGAGGACGTCCTCGGGGCGGCCGTCGGCGACGACACGCCCCGCGCTCAGCAGGGTGACGCGGTCGGCGACGGCGGCGGCCTGGTCCAGGTCGTGCAGGACGGCGCCGACGGCGATGCCGTGTTCGTCCGCCAAGTCCCGTATCAGGTCGAGCAGTTCGACCTGATAGCGCAGGTCGAGGTAGGTGGTGGGTTCGTCGAGGAGGAGGACGCCGGTGTCCTGGGCGAGACAGCTCGCGAGCCAGACGCGCTGGAGCTGACCGCCGGAGAGATGCTCGGCACCCCGGTCCGCGAGCCCTTCGAGGTCGGTGAGGGCGAGCGCGCGGCGTACCGCGTCCGCGCCCTTCGGGTCGGCGCGGGACCAGCGGCCCCGGTGCGGGTAGCGACCGAACTCCACGATGTCCCGCACGGTCAGCCCGCTCGGCGTGGGACGGCCCTGGGTCAGCAGGGCCACGCGCCGGGCGAAGTCACGGGCGGTCAGGGCCAGCCCGTCCAGCGGCTGTTGATCCTGCCCGGCCCGGCCTCCTTCGCCGTCTCCTCCCCCGCCGCCGAGCGTGAGCGTGGCGGAGCGGGGGCGCTGGAGCCGGGCCAGGGTGCGCAGCAGCGTCGACTTGCCGCTGCCGTTGGGGCCGACCAGGACCGTGACCTCGCCGGGGCGCAGTGTGATCGCCGCGCCGTGCACCACGTCCGTGCCGCCGTAGGCCACGGTCACGTCGTACGCGGCCAGTTCGTGGCCGCGCATACGGGGGGCCTCGGGTTTCTCTTCTCCGGAACTCACGAAGTAAGGTTAGCCTACCCTTACTCGCGCTGGTCAGCCCCGGTACGGCACGGCTCTCCCGGCGCCGGTTCGGGGGCGGCGCCGGGCCGGCGGCCTCAACGCGCGGGCCAGGTGTCCGGGTTCCACAGGCCCGAACGGCGCAGCGACTGCGGGCAGTGCAGATAGATCTCGTCGATGTCGAGGACGAGTGCGAGCAGCGGCCGTCTTCCGTCGCGGGTCATCGCGTCGAAGAACGGCGCGTCGGTCAGGATGCGGGCGCGACCGTTGACGCGGAGCACGTCCGTGCCGCCGGGGACGAGGTAGAGCAGTCCGGCGTGCGGGTTCTCCAGGATGTTGTGGAAGCTGTCGGCCCGGCGGTTGCCGAGCCGGTCGGGGAGGGCGAGGGTCGAGGGCCCGAGGACGTGGGTGAAACCGGGTCCGTCCCCTCGCGGCGAGACGTCGCAGTTGCCCCGGCTGTCGGAGGTGGAGAGCAGACAGAAGGGTGAGCGGGCGAGGATGTCCCGGTCCTGGTCGTCGAGTTGACCGTGCACCTTGTCGATGACGAGCGGCATCGGTTCCCCGAGCAGGGTCCGCAGTTCGTCTTTGGAGCGCAGCTCCACGTATCCGTCGGTGTCGGCGGGGTGGGGCGCGGTCGTGTCGACGGTCTGGGACAAGCGGACTCCCGGAATTGGCGCTGTGAGCTGGATGTTATCCGACATTAGGTTTGGCTTACCTAAGTTGAAACCGACCGGAGATGACGCGTGAGGGCCGGTGGGGTGACGCGGCCCGTGATGGGATGGCCGCGGAGACCGTTCCACCGTGGCGCACGGAAGGAAGCGGGGCAAGGCGATGAGCGGCAGGACCCTGAGCGTCCGGGATCTCAACCGGGCGACTCTGCAACGCCAGTTGCTGCTGCGCCGGGACGAGCGGTCCGTGTCCGATGCGCTCGGCCGGCTGGTGGCACTCCAGGCACAGGTGCCCAACGCCCCCTACGTCGGCCTGTGGTCGCGCCTCGACGGATTCGGCAAGGCGGATCTCACCGGGCCGATGCAACGGGGCGAGGTGGTGCGGGCCACCATGCTCCGGGCCACGCTCCAGGTGGTGACGGCCGAGGACTGTCTACGGCTGCGCACCTCGCTGCGCCCCGCCCTCACCAAGGCGATGCGCGGCTTCATGGGCAAGCGGGCGGAGGGACTGGATTTCGGTGAACTGGCCCGTGAAGCACGCGAGTTGCTGGGGCAGCGCCCGTATGCGCTCGGCGAGCTGGGCGAGGTCCTGCTGAAGTCGTACCCCAACCGCGACGCCCCCGCGCTCTCCTACATCGCGCTGCGCTGCGCACTGCCGGTGGTGCAGCGGCCGCCCAGCGGTTCCTGGGGCTCGGGGTCGAGCGCCACCTATGTGACGGCGGACTCGTGGCTGGGCGCTCCCTGCCACGACGCGGAGGAACCGGAGGAGTTGGTGCGCCGCCATCTCGCGGCGTTCGGTCCGGCCACGGCCAAGGACGTCCAGGTCTGGTCCGGACTCACGGGCATGACGGCGGTCCTGAAGCGGCTGCGCGGCGAACTGACGGTGCTGCGGGACGAGAACGGCACGGAGTTGTTCGACCTGCCGGACACCTCCGTCCCCGACGGGGACACCCTGGCCCCGGTGCGGCTGCTCCCCGAGTACGACAACCTGCTGCTCTCCCACCACGACCGCACCCGCGTGATCCCCGACGCCTACCGCCCCCGCGTCTTCCGCCCCGGCGGCCGCGTCCTGCCGACGGTCCTGCTCGACGGCTTCGTGGCCGGAGTATGGAAAACGGAACGGCACCGCTCCACGACCCGCCTCACCGTGACCCTGTTCACCGACGCACCCGAGCGGAACAAGGAGGCGGTGGCCGAGGAGGCCGCGCTTCTACTGGAGTTCATCACCGGCGAGCCGGGCCATCCGGTGGAGCTGCGGACCGAGAGGTGAGCACCAACTCCGCGCACGCGTCCAGTGATTCGCTCGCGCTGGAGTTCGCGCTGGAGTTCGCCGGCCGACGGCGACGGTCCGGGGATGCAGTCGGGACAGACCGCTGTCTGCCATCGGTGAACACCACCCCGAGCGGGCGCAACGGTCATTACCGTCCCGTCGTATGACGACGGTCACCACCCGTACGGTCGCATACCCGGCCGACAACCTGACGATGATCGGGCACCTCGCGCTCCCGGCCGGTGCCGAGCGTCGGCCCGCGGTCCTCATCGGGCCCGAGGGGACGGGGCTCAGCGATGTCGAGCGCCGACGGGCCGAGGCTCTGGCCGAGCTGGGGTACGTGGCGCTCACCTTCGACCTCCACGGCGGACGCTATCTGGAAGACCCGCAGGAAATGCTGGCCCGTTGCATGCCGCTGCTCGCCGATCCCGACCGCATGCGAGGCATCGGTCACGCCGCGCTCGACGTGCTGCGTGCCGAACCACGGGCCGACCCCGACCGGACCGCCGCCATCGGCTACGGCACCGGGGGCGCGGTCGCACTCGAACTCGGTCGCGATGGCGTCGACCTGCGCGCCATCGCGACAGTCAACGGGCTGATCACGGGCCGGCCGGGCGAGGCGGCACGCATCCGCTGCCCGGTCTGGGCCGGGGTGGGCTCGGAAGACCCGATCATGCCACCCGCACAACGGGAGGCATTCACCGCGGAGATGCAGGCAGCGGGCGTCGACTGGCGCCTCGTGGTCTACGGAGGCGCCCTCCACGCCTTCCACCACCCACCGGTCGACCACGCCGCGCCTCCCGGCGTCGGCCACCACCCACGGCACGCACAGCGAGCCTGGCGCGACATCGTCGCCCTGCTCACCGAGTGCCTGCCCGTCACGGATTGATCCGATCAGGTTCACGCGGCTGCGCGCCAGGTCCTCCACCGACACGAGCGGACCGTAACCAGCCCCGGCACCCGCCCGGCGATCTTTCCGCGAACCCCAGCGGAGCCCCCGACCGGTGCGTTAGCCGACCATGATCGATGTCACGGAACCCGCGCCACCCCCACATAGATCCCGCTCCCCTCCTCCCCGGGAGCCGCCGCGCCCCGGTGCCACTCCGGCGCCGTCACCAACCCCGGTTCCACCAGTTCCAGGCCGTCGAAGAAGCGCAGGACCTCGGCGCGGGTGCGGAAGGCGAGCCGGATGCCGCCCCTGGCGTACTCGTCCGTCACCTGGGCGGAGAGTTCCGGGTAGATGTCGGAGGAGGCGTGGGAGAGGACGAGGTGGCTGCCGGAGGGGAGGGTGGCGACGAGGTTCCGCACCAGGTCGTAGGGCTTCTGGTCGTCGCCGAGGAAGTGCAGCAGCGCTATCAGGGACAGGGCGACCGGGCGGTCGAAGTCGAGCGTGCGCCGGGCGCGTTCGATGATCGCGTCGGAGTCGCGGACATCGGCCTGGACATAGTCGGTGGCGCCCTCGGGGCGGCCGGTGAGCAGCGCCTCGGCGTGCCGGAGGACGAGGGGGTCGTTGTCGGTGTAGACGATCCGGGCGCCCGGGAGGACCCGCTGCGCGATCTGGTGGAGGTTCGGCTCGGTCGGGATGCCGCTGCCGATGTCCAGGAACTGGTCGACGCCCTGCCCGGCGAGCCAGGCGACCGCGCGGTGCATGAACTCGCGGTTCTGCCGGGCCCCGTCCCGGGCCTGAGGCGGCAGCGTCTTTCCGACGGCTTCGTCCACCGGGAAGTTGTCCTTGCCACCCAGCAGCCAGTCGTACACGCGCGCCGGATGGGCCACGCCGGTGTCGATCTGCCGGGGGTCGGGGGTGCCGGTCGTCATGGCGGACTCCGTCGCGCGAAATTGGCCGGATGAATGCTGCCGGTCACCGAGTGTCGCACACCATCGGACAAGCTCTGTACGGAAGTTGAGCACATCCGGCGCGGTGCGGCGATCTTCCCGGAGCGGCCGCGGGCACCGTCTTCCAGTGCCGTCGCGCAGCCGCCGCACAAAAGCCGGGTGCGGGTCGTTCACCCCTCACGCAATCACCGGACATGCTCACGCCAATTACATCCCGACCGTTTCGATCACATACCTGGCACCGTTCGACGCGTAACAGACCCTGACCCCCAGAGCTCGAAAGTATGAGCTGATAATTTGTGAAGCTCGCGAGCAGATGTAGGACCAGGGGGAAAGAAAAAGGCCACCGGTGCCGTCGTTACGGTCACCCGTGTCCGCCCAGTGCGTCTGCCCACGCGAGCACCACCGAGCGGGGAGGAGACTCTGTCGTGACCGAGGCAGGGCAGGGGGCGGACGCCAGGGACGGCGGCCGGAGCGGCCACGGACGGCGTGTGACGCCGAAGCGGTCGTGGGGACGCAAGGGGCGGGACGCTGACCACGCCGCCCCGGCGGACCAGGACGACACGCGGGTGTCCGGCGACGCCTCGGACGGTACGGGCGCGGACGGTACGGGCGCGGACGGGACCGCCCAGCAGGAAACGGCCACGGGCGCCCCCGGCTTCGAGCCCGAGGCCACCATGCAGCTCCGGGTCGCCGAGATCCGCCCGGACGAGACCATGCAGCTCAAGATCGTCTCGCCGCCGTCCGACGAAACGATGCAGCTCGCCCTCCCCACCGCCCCGAAGAGCCCACGGACCGGGGCCACGAAACCCGGCAGGCGCGCCGAGAAGCCGACCGGCCGCCTGGCCGTCGTGACGACCCCGGTGCTTGCCGCCCTCGCGCCCGCCGGACGCGCCCTGGCCCCCGTCGGCCGCGCCCTCGCTCCCTATGCCGAGAAGGCCGCACCGTACGCCCGCCGTCTGCGGCCCGTCTACCCGCGCCCCGGCCGCGACGACTGGCGGCGCTGGATACCCTCCTGGCGCCAGTGGCTCGCCGCCTTCCTCGGCACCGTCGGCCTGACCGGCCTCTTCCTCACCGTGGCCTACGCGACCACCGACGTCCCGACCAACCTCAACTCGTACGCCACCCAGCAGGACAACGTCTACTTCTGGTCCGACGGCACCCCGATGGCCCGTACCGGCTGGGTGCGCCGGCAGGCGATGCCGCTGAAGGACATCCCCGAGGGCGTGCGCTGGGCCGTCCTCGCGGCGGAGAACGAGAGCTTCTACACCGACCCCGGAATCTCGGTCAAGGGCATCAGCCGGGCCGTGTGGCGCACGGTCGGCGAGGGCGACACCGAGGGCGGCTCGACGATCACGCAGCAGTATGTGAAGAACGTCTACCTCACCCAGAACCAGACGGTCAGCCGCAAGATCACCGAAGCCATGATCGCCCTCAAGCTCGACAACCGGATGAGCAAGGACAAGATCCTCGAGGGCTACCTCAACACCAGCTGGTTCGGGCGCGGTACCTACGGCATCCAGCGCGCCTCCCAGGCGTACTACGGCAAGGACGTCAGCAAGCTCAACCCGAGCGAGGCCGCGATGCTCGCCTCGCTGCTCAAGGGCGCGGGCCTGTACGACCCCACACTGAGCAAGGCCAACCACCGCCGGGCCGTCGAGCGCTGGACCTGGATCCTCGACCGCATGGTCAAGATCGGCAAGCTCACCCCCGCCGAGCGCGCCAAGTACACCAAGTTCCCCGAGCCGCTGAAGAGCGCGCAGGTCTTCGACACCGGCAAGCAGAGCGACTATCTGGTGGAGCTGGCCTCGCAGTACGCGAGGAAGTCCGCCCACATCTCGGACCGGCAGTTCGACCTGGGCGGCTACCAGATCTACACCACCTTCGACCGCGAGCGGGAGAGCAAGCTGACGGACGCCGTCACCAAGGCCCGCCAGGAAGCGGCGAAGAAGGACCCGAAGGGCGCCAAGTCCGCCCACTACGGGGCGGCTTCGGTGGCCACCGACGGCCGGATCGTCGCCGTCTACGGCGGCCCCGACCACCGCGAGCAGGGCTACAACGAGTCCAACGCGACGACGGTGCCCGCCGGTTCGGCCTTCACCCCGTTCGTCTACGCGGCGGGCCTGGAACACGGCGTGAGCAAGACCCGCGAGGGCACGCGCACCCCGGTCGGCCCGGACTCCGTCTACGACGGCAACGACGGTGTGCCCGTCACCACGCCCGAGGGGCCGTACTGGGACCGCAGCGGACGCAAGGTCGCCGCGCACAACGACGGCAACAAGTCCTACGGCCCGCTCACCCTGCGCCAGGCGCTGGCCAAGTCGGTGGACACCCCGTTCATGCAGCTCGGCATGGACACCGGTCTGAAGCAGGTGACCTCGACCGCCACGCGGTCCGGGCTGCTCGCCTCCAGCATCGGCCCGCAGGTGCCCGCGCTGTCGCTCGGCAACTCCACCCCCAGCGCCATCCGCATGGCCAGCGGCTACGCCACCTTCGCCGGGAGCGGCGTGCACACCGAGCCGTACTCGGTGCGCCGCATCACCCGCAACGGCGCCACGGTCACGCTGACCGTCCCCGACCGGCGCCGGGCGGTACGGCCGGAGGTGGCCGAGCAGGTCGACGAGGCGCTCGCCGACAACTTCCGTCTCTCGCACTCCACGGCGGCCGCCACCACCGCGGCGTCCGGCAAGGACGGCACCACCGACAAGGACACGGCCCGGTGGTACACGGGCAGCCTGAAGTCGGTGTCCACCGCCGTCGTCATCTACCGCATCGACCTGACCAAGAGCCTGGAACCGCTGCCGCTCGAGGGCGTGGCCGGCACCACGGCCGACAGCGTGCCGTTCGGCATCTGGTCGAGCGCCATGGGCATCGACTGACCCCCGAAGGCCGTCAACGGCCGCTCCCTCCGCCCGACTTGTCACCCGCACCCGCACCGGAGATTGAGTCCGTATGAAATCGAGCTCAGGCCGCCGCCGCAAGGAACGCACCACCCCGCAACGCGCTGTCGGGCCCGGCGCCATCGCCGTGGCCCTGCTGCTGGTGATCGGCTCCACGGTCGGCGGGTATCTGCTGCTGACCCAGGAGGACGGCACCGCCTCGGCCGTCTCCCCGGCCAAGCAGCCGAACACGGTCAAGGAGCCGGAGTGGGACGGGCGGACGAAGGTGCTGGGGGACGGCTCCACCTCCTACACCGGCCCGCAGAAGGGCACGTTGAAGCCGGTCCGGCTCAAGCCCGGTGAGAAGCCGCCCCAGTTCGTCGTCTTCTCCTGGGACGGCGCGCTGGAGGGCAGCGACCATCTCTTCTCGCACTACCGGGAGTTGGCCAAGGAGTACAACGCCCACATGACGTTCTTCCTCACCGGCATCTATCTGCTGCCGAAGACGAAGAAGGACCTCTACCACCCGCCGCAGCACAAGCCGGGCGACGCCGCCATCGACTACGCGACCGACGAGCACATACGCGAGACGCTGGAGCAGCTGCGCAAGACGTACGACGAGGGCAACGAGATCGGCACGCACTTCAACGGGCACTTCTGCGGTGAGAAGGGCGGCGGCGACTGGAGCGTCCAGGAGTGGCGCAGCGAGATCGACCAGTTCTACTCCTTCACGGAGAACTGGAAGACCAACACCGGCTACAAGGACATCCCGCCGCTGCCGTTCGACTTCAAGAAGGAGGTCACCGGCGGCCGGGCGCCCTGCCTGGAGGGCCAGGCGAACCTGCTGAAGGCCATCAAGCCGCTCGGCTGGCGCTACGACGCCAGCTCCGCCGGTGACTTCCAGATCTGGCCGACGAAGAAGAACGGCATCTGGGACTTCCCGCTCCAGATGCTGCCGTACGAGTCGGGCAAGTTCCAGGGCCTGTCGATGGACTTCAACTTCCTCTACAACCAGTCCAAGGGCGAGACCCACGGCGACCCGGCCCAGTATCCCAAGTGGGAGCAGCAGACGGTGGATTCGTACATGGCGGGCTTCAACCGCGTGTACTACGGCAGCCGTGCGCCGCTGTTCATCGGCAACCACTTCGAGGACTGGAACGGCGGCATCTACATGAAGTCGATCGACCAGGTCATCAAGAACGTGTGCAGCAAGAAGGGCGTCAAGTGCGTGTCCTTCAAGGAGCTGGCCGACTGGATGGACGTGCAGACGCCTCAGACGCTGGCGGGGCTGCGCAGCCTGGACCCGGCGCAGTCGCCGGACTGGGCCGCGGTCGTCAAGTGACGTTTGAAACCATCTGGTTCCACTTGTGCACACCTTCTTCACACCCGTCGCAGGCGGCATGCGAAGATGCGTTCGCCCGGTCTCTGTAACCGGAGTCCCGGTCTGTGTACCGGAGTAGAGGGGAACATCATTGAAGTCGAGAAAACTGAGCCGTAAGCGGAGCCGTGCCGCCATAGTGTCGGCCGCCGCTGCTTCGGTGGTCGCGGGCGTGGCGCTCGTGCCCAACTGGAGTGCGGGCGCGGCGGTCACCAACGACCCGACCGTCGACGCGGGGACCAAGGCAACCTTCCAGAAGCTGGCGGACGCGGTCTTCACCGACCGCACCCAGGCCCTGGTGGGCGGCGCCGCGCAGAGCGCGCCGCAGCAGAGCACGCACCGGTTCACCGGTGAGGTGCGTCTGTCGGGCACGCAGACGCGGCAGGAGAAGTCCGCGCTGTCCCAGCTGCGCGGCCGCAAGGACCGTCTGGCGAAGCTGGGCGAGCAGTACAGCGCGGGCAGCACGAGCGTGAAGCTCGACGCCACGCAGGTCAAGGGGCGTCGTGCCACGGTGGCCGTCACCGAGACGACCTCCCTGACCTACAAGAAGGTCCGGGCCAACCAGCCCAAGACCACGGGGTTCCAGGCCCACCACGAGCTGACGTTCCAGGCGGACGGCAACGGCGACTGGCAGCTGACCGGCGTCAAGGACACCGACGACGGTTACCTGGCGGTCAACCAGGTGGCCAAGCCGGAGGTCGCGAAGCCGGCCACCGCCACGACCGCCGCCGACGACGGCCCGCCGGACGCCCCGAAGTCGGCCACCACGCGGCCCGCGCCCGCGAACCCGAAGAACATGACGGCGTCGGGCTATGACTACAAGGCCATGGTCGCGTACGCCACGAAGTACTGGAACAACTACAACACCGAGTACCCCGACTTCAACGGGGCCGGGGCCGGCGGCGACTGCACCAACTTCGTCAGCCAGTCCCTGAAGGCGGGCGGCTGGAAGCACGTCCCGGGTTACACGAACGACTTCCACAAGTGGTTCGGTACCAAGGACATCCAGTCGGACTCCTTCGTCGGTGTGAACGAGTTCTCGTGGTTCGCCCTGTCGTCCAAGCGCGTCACCCCCCTGGCCAACGTGTTCCAGGCCGACCTCGGTGACGTCATCCAGATGGACTTCAACAAGGACGGGTCCAAGGACCACACCATGATCGTCACCAACCGGGACGCCCAGGGCGTGCCGTACGTGACGTACCACTCCACCAACACCTACAACAGGTCGGTGGCGTCCCTCGTCGCGTCGTACCCGACGGCGGCGTTCTACGCCTACCGCACCTGATCACCAGGTGTACCGGCCGGGAGCGGCGTCCTCGTGGGCGCCGGTCCCGGCCGTGACGGAGACCCCCGCCTCGTGCGGGGGTCTCCGTGCGTTCGGGGCCTTGCGATCAAAAGACGCGTGGTCAGGGGGTCATGCGGGCGGCGATGTCCTCGGCGCACTCCGTCAAAGCCGTGGCCTGCGCGCGGAGTTGGTCGGCCTCGGTGAGGATGACGGTGGCGGCGAGGGAGACGGCGAGCAGCGGGCCGCGCCGGGACGTGCCGGGCAGGGCGGCCGCCAGCGAGCGGACACCGATCTCGTTCTCCTCGTCCACCTCGGCCCAGCCGCGCTCGCGCACGCGGGCGAGTTCGGCACGCAGCAGCTCGGGGTCGGTCACCGTGCGCGGGGTGACGGCCGGGAGGGGGCCCTTGAGCAGCTCCTCCCTTTCCGCCTCGGGGAGTTGGGCGACCAGCGCCTTGCCGAGCGAGGTGGCGTGCCAGGGGTTGCGGGTGCCCTCGGCGCTGCGCAGCTGGAGGTGCTGGGTGCCCTGGACGGTGAGGACGAGGAGCACGTCGGCGCCGTCGAGGACTCCGGCGATGACGGGGAGTCCGGTGCGGGCGGCGAGGCGGCCCATGGGTCCGGCGGCGGCCGAGTAGCCGGCGGCCGAGCGCTGGAAGCCCCGGGAGAGTTCGAGGACACGGGAGCCGAGCGCGTAGCGGCGGGCGTCCTCGTCGTACGTGGCGAAGCGTTCCTCCACCAGTCGGCCGAGGATGCGGTGGGCGCTGCTGACGGGGAGCCGGGCGGCCCGGGCGGCGGCGCTCACACCGAGTCCCGCCGGGTGCTCGGCGAGCACGCTCAGCAGGCGCAGTCCCCGGCCCAGCATGTCGTCGCCGGATGGTGTGGTCACCGTGTGGTCCTCCGTGGTGGGGTGCCGCGAGCGGGCTGGGGTCTGTGGGGCGGTGCGGGGCGGTTCTCTGGTGCGGGGTGGTGCCGTGGGCGGCGGCCGGGGCGGGTGGCCCGGCCGCCGCTTGGATGATCACCGTACCGGGGCGGGCCGGGCGGCGGTCCTCGGCTCGGGGACGGTGAGGGTGAGTCCGGCGGCGAACAGGGCGCAGACCGCCATCAGGACGAAGGCGCCCGCGTCGCCGAGCGGGGTACCGCGCACCCAGCCGACCAGATAGGTCCCCGCGAAGGAGCCGAGCGCGCCGAAGGAGTTGACCAGGGCGACGGCGGCACCCGCGACCCCGGGCGGGGCGAGCGTGGAGACGAGGGCGAAGTAGGGGCCGTAGGGCGCGTAGAGGCACAGGCCCGCGACGACCAGCAGCGTGAGGGCCAGGGGGAAGTTGCCGCCCGCCGCGTAGGAGCCGAGCAGGGCGAGTCCGCCGCCCGCGAGCCAGGGCCAGACGGCGGCGCGGCGGCGGCCGCTGCGGTCGGAGAGCCGGGAGTTGAACAGCATCGCGGCGGCCGCGCAGGCGTAGGGGATGGCGGTGAGCAGTCCGGTGGCGCCGATGCCCTCGCCGGAGCCCTTCTTGATGATGGCGGGCAGCCAGAAGACGAAGCCGTACATGCCGAAGGACCAGAAGAAGTACTGGGCGGCCATGAGGAGGACGCGGGGCGAGCGCGCGACGCTCGTGTACTGCTCGCGCAGCGTCCCGGCGACGGGCTGGGCGGCGCCCCGCTGTTCGGCCAAGTCGGCTTCGAGGTGGCGGAGTTCGGCTTCGGGGAGCCGCGCCTGCTCGGGGCGGTCCTTGATGAGCCAGAGGCAGGCCACGCCCCACAGGATGGAGGGGACGCCCTCGGCGACGAACATCACCCGCCAGTCGGAGACCGACACCAGCCAGCCGGAGACGGCGGACAGCCACATCACCGTGACCGGATTGCCCAGGATGAGAACGGTGTTGGCGCGGCCGCGCTCGCCGCGCGTGAACCAGCGGCTGAGCAGCATCACCATCGACGGCAGCACCGCGCCCTCGACCACCCCTAGCGCGAAGCGCACCGCGATCAGTTGCGCCGGACTGCTCAACAGGCCCTGGACGACGGCGAGTACGCCCCAGGTCACGGTGGACCAGGCGACCAGCCGCCGGGCGCTGCGCTGCTCGGCGTAGATCGTGCCGGGTATCTGGAAGAAGAAGTAGCCGAGGAAGAAGGACGCGGCGATCAAGGAGTCGGTGCCGGCCGACAGATGCAGCTCGTCGGCCATGCCGCCCGCCGAGGCGATGGCGTAGTTGGACTTGTCGAGGTAGGCGAGCGAGTAGGTGACGAAGGCGACCGGCATCAGATACCGGGCCCGCGCCGAACGCCAGAACCCGGTGGGCGCCCCCTCGGGCACCGCGGTCTCGGTGGCAGGTGACGTCGCTGTCATTCCTGACCCCCTGTTTTCCGTGAGGTGGAAAGTGTTTCACTGGACGGGAAGAACCGTACGAGAAGGAGACCCCGTTGACCAGAGCTGTGCACGACTCCGCCACCGACGTGCTTCTCCCCTGGCCCGACCTGGACCGCGGCCACGGCGCCTGGCCCGAGGGCGTGCGCGTGCACGTCTGGGACGGAGTGACACCGGACAGCGAGCCGGACGCGGAGACGCTCGCCCGCGTCGGCCTGTGGGTCATGCCGTACGCCGTTCCCGACGCCGTACGGCTGCTGCCCAGGCTGACCGGTCTCCAGGCCGTGCAGTCGCTCAGCGCGGGCGTCGAGAAGCTGCTCCCGCTGCTTCCCCCCGATGTCGCGCTGTACAACGGGCGCGGGCTGCACGACGCCTCCACCGCCGAGCACGCCCTCGGCCTGATCCTCGCCGCGCAGCGCGACCTGCCGCAGTGGGTCGCCGACCAGGCGGCCGGACGCTGGGAGCCGCACTTCACCCGCTCGCTCGCGGACGCGCGGGTCACGATCGTCGGCTACGGCTCGATCGGCGCCGCCCTGGAGCAGCGGCTGCTGGCCTGCGAGGCACAGGTCACCCGGGTCGCGCGACGCCCCCGCCCGGAGCAGGACGTGCACCCGGTCTCCGAACTGCCCGAACTGCTCCGCACCACCGACATCGTCGTCCTCGTACTGCCCGAAACCCCGGAGACGGAGGGGCTGTTGGGGGCGAAGGAGCTGGCCGCGCTGCCCGACGGCGCGCTGGTCGTCAACGTCGGACGCGGCCGCACGCTCGACACCGAGGCCCTGCTCGCGGAGACCGCCGGGGGCAGGCTGCGCGCCGCCCTCGACGTGACCGACCCGGAGCCGCTGCCCTCCGGTCACCCGCTGCGCCACGCCCCGGGGGTGCTGATCACCCCGCATGTCGGCGGCGGTTCGGCCGCGTTCCGGCCGCGTGCCGAGCGGCTGATCGTGGAACAGGTGCGCCGCTTCGCCGAGGGCCTGCCGCTGCTCAACGCCTTCGCGCGCGACTGACGCGTTTCCTCGCGGCTGACGCCCGGCACGCCGTGGTCCGGCCCCGTACGGGCCACGGCGCGCGCGTTCCCGGAATGGACACGCGAGCGTGTGCGGGCGCCCGCCGGATGGAAGCCGTAGGGACGACGGATGCGGGCGCCGCGCGTACTGCCGACCGGACCGACGGCACGCGCGATCCCGTCGACGGGTGCGGCCCGCCCCCGCGGCTCCCGTCGAGGGCCGCGCCGGCCGTCGCGGTTCCGCGCCGCGCGGGGCCCTCGGCCGGCCGTACGGCCCCGGGCGACGGCGTGTGAGCCGTACCCACGGGGTTACCCGGGGACCGGGGAATGCAGCGCCGTCCGCGAGGAGAAGACCGTGGCGATCCGGTACCAGCTCATCGAACGCGCTCCGGCCGACGTGTGGAGCGTGCTGGCGAACCCCTATCGCTACGCGGACTGGGTCGTCGGCACCGCCGAGACCGCACCCCGCGAGGGCGACTGGCCCGAACTCGGCTCGTCCCTCTCCTACACGGTCCCGCTCGGTCCCAAGGTGGCCCGGAGCTACACCGTGGTCCGCCGCTACGACCCGCCGGAGCATCTGGAGCTGGAGGCGCGCAGCACGCTCGGCAGCGCGCGGATCGCCTTCGAGATCCGGCCCTGGGGCGAGAACACGCTCGTCGTCGTGGACGAGCATCCGCTGAGCGGGCTGGGCGACCGGCTGCACAACACCCTCCTCGACGCGGCGATCCAGCTGCGCCACCGGGGCATGCTCGCGCGGCTGGCCCGGGTGGTGGAGGAGACGCATCCGAGGAAGCGGCCCGGGGACTCCGCCCCGCCCACGCCGTCCTCGGCGACCGGGGAGGCCGGCCATGACTGACGCGGTGGTGATCGGGTCCGGACCCAACGGCCTGGTGGCAGCGAACATCCTCGCCGACCACGGCTGGAGCGTGACGGTGCTGGAGGCGGCGGACACGCCCGGCGGCGCGGTGCGCAGCGACCACGGGGTGCACCCCGACTTCGTCAACGACCTCTTCAGCTCCTTCTATCCCCTGGCCGCGGCCTCCCCGGTCATCCGGGACCTGCGCCTGGAGGAAGAGGGGCTGCGCTGGTCCCACGCGCCCGCGGTGCTGGCCCATCCGCTGCCCGACGGGCGCTGCGCGGTCCTGGAGCGCGACCGGGACGCCACCGCCGGCAACCTGGACAGCTTCGCCGACGGCGACGGCCGGTCCTGGCAGGAGCTGTGCGCGACCTGGGACCGGGCGGGCAAGGACCTGCTCGGCGCCCTCTTCGCGACCATGCCTCCGGTGAAGCCGCTGGTGGCGCTGGCCCTGCGGATGCGGGCCCACGGAACGCTCCGGCTCGCGCGGAACATGCTGCTGCCCGTGCGCCGCTTCGGCGAGGAGGAGTTCACCGGCGAGGCCGCGCGCCTGCTGGTCGCGGGCACCGCCCTGCACGCCGACCTCGGCCCGGAGTCTGCGGGCGGCGCGGGCTTCGGCTGGATCATGACCATGCTCGGTCAGACGTACGGCTTCCCGGTGCCGGTCGGCGGCGCGGGCGCCCTCACCCGCGCCCTGCGGAGCAGGCTGGAGCGCCGCGGCGGCACCGTCCGCTGCGGCACGCGGGTGACCCGGGTGGTCGTCGACGGCGGCCGGGCCCTCGGGGTGCGTACGGCCGACGGTGACGCGGTCCCGGCGCGCCGGGCCGTCCTCGCCGACGTGTCGGCCCCCGAGCTGTACGGCGCCCTGGTGGCGCCCGAGCATCTGCCGGAGCGGGTCCGCTCGGACATGGAGCGGTTCCAGTGGGACTTCGCCACCTTCAAGGTGGACTGGGCGCTGAACGGCCCGATCCCGTGGAGGGCCGAGGAGGCGGGCCGGGCGGGGACCGTCCACATCGCCGACAGCATGGACGAGCTGACCCGGTTCGCCGCACAGATCGCCATGCGGCTCGTCCCGGACCGGCCCTTCCTGCTCCTCGGCCAGATGACCACCGCCGACCCCACCCGCTCGCCCGCGGGCACCGAGTCCGCGTGGGCGTACACCCATCTGCCCCGGGACATCCGGGGCGACGCGGCGGAGGGCGGCCCGCTCAACGGGACCTGGGACGCCGCGGAGCGCGAGATCATGGCGGACCGGATCGAGCAGCGCCTCGAGGAGTACGCGCCGGGCTTCCGCGGCCGCATCGTGAACCGGCGCGTCCTGGCGCCGCCCACGCTCCAGGCGGCCGACGCCAACCTGAACGAGGGCGCGCTCAACGCGGGCACCACCAATCTGCACCAGCAGGCCGTCTTCCGTCCGATCCCGGGCACCGGCCGCCCCGAGACGCCGGTACGGGGCCTGTATCTGGCCTCGGCCTCCGCGCATCCCGGCGGCGGGGTGCACGGCGCGCCCGGCGCCAACGCGGCGCAGGCCGCCCTCGCCGCGCGCCGTCCCCTCGTGTGGACCGTGGCCGCCCTGCACCGCGCCGTCCAGGGCGGTTGACGGGCCGGGCGGTGGCGAAGCGTCGTCGCGTGGCCGATGCTGGTCTGGCCGGACCGCCCCGTCACGAACGGCGTCGGGGCGAACACGCACAGCACCGTGACCGACGCACGACGCTCACCGGGAGAGGCCCATGGACTCCGCCTCGCAGAACGCGCGATCCGCCGCCGCCAAGCACGCCCTCGACACCGAGCCGCAGTACATCGACGCACCGCTCACCGCGGCGGCCGCGTTCCTGGTCCTGACGATCAACTCCGGCGAGCAGGCGATGGCCAAGGCGCGCTCCGTGGTCGCGAGCACGGACGACCTCGTCAAGGACATCCGTATCCAGCAGGTCAATTCCGCGGTCTTCACCTGCAATGTCGGCATCTCCCACCACGCCTGGGAACCGCTGACCGGAAAACCGCTGCCGAAGGAACTCAAATCCTTCCAGGAGATCCGGGGAGCCCAGCACACCGCGGTCGCCACCGAAGGCGATCTCCTTTACCACATTCGCTGCGACTCGGTCGATCTGATCATCGAATTCGAGAAGATCCTCCTGGAGGCGTTCGGCGATTCGGTGATGGCCGTGGACGACGTCACGGGTTTCCGTTACTACAACGGGCGCGACCTTCTCGAATTCGTCGACGGCACGGCGAACCCCGACGGTCTGGACCTGCCGGAGGCCACCCTCGTCGGCGACGAGGACCCGTCGTACGCGGGCGGCAGTTACGTGGTCATCCAGAAGTATCTGCACAACCTGCCCGCCTGGCGGTCGCAGACCGCGGAGACCCAGGAAGCAGTCATCGGGCGCACCAAGTTCGACAACATCGAACTGCCGGACGCGACGGAGGGCCAGAAGTCGCACAAGACCCTGTGCACCATCCAGGACGCCGAGGGCGAACACGACATCCTGCGCGACAACATGCCCTTCGCCAATCCCGGCCGGGGCGAGTACGGCACGTATTTCATCGGCTATTCGCGACACCTGTGGGTCACCGAGAAAATGCTGGAGCGCATGTTCATCGGAGACCCGCCGCCGCTGCACGACCGCATTCTGGACTATTCGCGGGCCGTGACGGGCGTGACGTTCTTCGTCCCCGCCCGCAAATTCCTCAGCAATCTGGACGGCTGAGCCGCCGGGGGCGCCGGAGACGCCGCGCGGGGAGGCGGGATTTCGGCGCCCGGTCCGCCGCACGGGAGGGGCGGCCGAGCACGACTCCGGCCAGGACCAGCAGCAGCCCGCCCCACTGCCGTACGGTCAGCGCCTCGGCGGCGATCACCGTGCCAAGCAGCACACCCGCGACGGGATTGAGCAGGCCCACCAGACCGACGGTGCCCGCGGGCAGGTGCCGCAGTCCGGTGAACCAGGCGACGCAGGCCAGGGCGGTGGCGATCAGGGCGACATAGCCGAACGCGAGGACCGCCGAGGCCGAGAGCGCGGGCGGCGGTCCCTCCGCGACGACGGCGGCCGGGAGCAGCATCAGCCCTCCCGCGGTGAGTTGCCAGGCGGTCGAGGCGAGTACATCGACACCCGTACCCCACCGCTTGGCGAGGATGTAGCCGAGGGACGACACCAGCATGGCCGCGACGGAGGCACCGACTCCGGGCAGGCTGACGGCCTCGGCCCCGGTGAGCAGCAGAAGGCACACCCCGGCAAGTCCGGTCGCGGCTCCGGCGAGATGGGCGCCCCGGGGCCGCTCCCCCACCAGGAGCCAGGCGATCAGCATCATCGTCAGGGGCGACACCGCCATGACGGTCGAGGCCACGCTCGTCGGCAGGAGTTGAGCGGCGACGTAGACGAGCACGAAGAACACGCTCACGTTGAGCAGGCCGAGAACGGCCGACCGCCACCACCAGGCGCCGTGCGGCCGTTTCCGGCCGATCGCCAGCAGGACGAGACCGGCGGGCAGTGCCCGCAGCGCGGCCCCGTACAGCGGGCGGTCCGGCGGCAGGAACTCGTGCGTGACGAAGTAGTTGGTCCCCCACGCCACCGGCGCGACCGCTGTCAGCGCCACCCAGCGCCCATTGGCTTCCATGGAAGCCAATATAACTTCCTGGGAAGCTAAAGTGGAGGCATGGAGAACCGTGGCATGGAAAACCCCCACCCCGTGGACCGCGTGGCCCACATCCAGGAGGAGTGGCGTCGCGAGCGCCCCGACGTCGACGTCTCCCCGCAGGGCGTGATCGGCCGGCTGCACCGGCTGGCGGACCGTCTCACCGAGGAACTGTGCCTGGTGTACCGCCGATACGGCCTCGGCGAGGGCGAGTTCGACGTGCTGTGCGCGCTGCGCCGAGCCGGTGCGCCGTACGAGCGGGCGCCCGGCGAACTGGCCGCGCACACCATGGTCACCACGGGCGCGATGACGAAGCGCATCGACCGCCTGGAACGGGCCGGGCTCGTCACCCGGCGCCGCTCGGGCGACGACCAGCGCGGCCGGATCGTCGCCCTCACGAACGCCGGACGCGAGCTGATCGACGAGGCGTTCACCGACCACATGCGCAACGAGCGTCAATTGGTGGACCTGTTGAGCCCCGCCGAGGCCGATGCGCTCGAAACCCTGCTGGGGGCTTGGCTGGTGAGGCTGGACGATCCACGCGGCTGACCTCAGTCGGACGAGGCGTCCGGCGCAGGGTCCTGCGAGGCGTCCGGCGAAGCGTCCTGTCGTGCGGTGTCGAGCGTCTTGGCCACGGCCGCGGAGACGGCCTCCTCCACCTTCCGCTTGCGGCGCTTGCGCAGGAGCGCATATCCGCCCGCGAGGACGACGAGGGCGGCGAGCACGATGAGTTGACCCCACGGCCACGCCGACACGGACTCGCTCGCGGTCGCCGGGGCGACTCGTACGGGAGCACCCTCACCGTCGGACGCGACCGGCTCCAGGACCAGCCCCGCGTCCAGCCGAACGGCGGGCCAGACGCCCTTGACGGTGACGGCACGGGTCAGCGAGTCACCGGGCAGGATCTCCGGCAGGTCCCCGATGGGTGCGCTCTGCTTGATCATCCCGAACAGCCCCTGCGAAGTGACGAATTGACGAGCATTCAGCCGCACATTGCCGGTGTTGGTGACGGTGTAGGTGAGCCGCAGGCTGCCGCCGCCGAGCGGGTCGAGGGTGCCGTCGTAGTCGGCGTGCAGTCGGCTCACGGTGAGGGAGGGCTTGAGCGGCCCGGTGACCTGCAGATGGAGGCGCGCGCCGAGCCTGCGGTCGAGACGTACGGTCCCGTCCTCGGACTCGGTGATCAGCGAGGTCACCACACCGCCGGAGTGGTCGCCCGGGGTCGCGTCGGCGGGGGACCGCGAGGGTGAAGGGAACGGTCGCGGACTGCCGGCTCTTCAGGGTGATCGTGGTCGACTTCATGGTGATCCAGGAGCCGACGTCGCGGGGCCTCTTGTCACCGGCCAGCAGATCGAGGCCGCCGCTGGGGGTGGTGAACGCGTCGCTGGCGTAGACGCGGAGCCGGATCGCGCCGTCGCCGAGGTTCACCACGGAGAGGGCGTCGGTGACGCGGGAGCCGGGGGTGAGGGTGTAGACGAACCGGCTGCGCCCCTTGCCTACGCCGTTGTCCGCAGGCGCGGCTCCCCAGGAGACCTCTCCCTCACCCGAACTCCCTGGCACGGCACCGGCGTTCACCGCCGTGCACAACAGGGCCGCGAACACGGTCAGTACGGTCGCCACAGTCGCGAGGAGGCGGCGGATCGTGAGCGGTGTGGCGGGTCTTCGGTTCATGGTTCTCTCCGTCGTCGAACGGCCGGCCGCGCCGTGGGGGGAATGAGCCGGGACCGGCCGCTCGCGACGTTGTACCGACCCGGCACGGGCGTCACCTCTCAAGGCGGTTGCCCGTGCCGGGCGTTGTGCTGGTGCTACGGGTGTCAGCTGAGCGCGGTCAGCGTGAGGGTGGTGGTGTAGGTGCCGGACTCGGTGGTGGTGGGCAGCCGCAGGTCGAGCGCGGCACCGAGGGTCGCGGTGCCCTTGGCGTGCCCGGCGTCGGCGGAGCCGAGGACGGCGGACCCGGTCAGACCGGCACCGCTGTCGATGCCCGACGCCACGGCGGCACCGGCGTGCGCCCCGGCCCCGGCGGCGACCACCGAGGGGGCAGCCGAGGTACTTGCCGGACAGACCGCCGGTGAAGTCGCCGGTCTGTCCGGAGACGGACCAGGCGGGGGCTCCGGCGCGCGTGTCGGTCACCTTGACCGGCTTCAGGTCGCCGGTGGACTGAAGGTAGGCACCCTTGTTCACCGCGTCGGTCATGGTCGTTCATGTCCGCGCCGTAGCCGGAGGCGGTCGCCGTCAACGTCGCGGTGCCGTCGGCCTTCACCGTCAACGTCGGGTCGATGGCGGACCAGTACGTCAGACCGCCGTAGAACACGGAAGTGAACGACCCCTGCCAATGGATCGTCGCCGCACCGGCCGAACGGTCCACCGTCCCGGTCCCGTTGTGGAACACCACCCGGTTCCGGGTCAGCCAGGTCGTCGAACCGGCGGTCACCGCCTTGCCGTTGGTGTCCTGCACTTGGTCGCTCACGTGGGCTCCGACCACACGTCCGCGCTGTCCGGCTTCTCCACCGAGACGTCACCGTCGTGGGTCGCGTAAAAGCCGTCCGCCTGGGTCCACAGGCGGCTCGAGCCCTATCGGGCCCTGTCAGGCTCCGAGCGGGAACAGCGCGTCGAGGTCCGCGAACACGGCGCCGTTCAGGGCGAAGGCGTGACGGCACTCCTCCACCACGCGCTGCTTCTCCAGCTCGTCCACCGGCAGGGCGTCGAGCATCTCCCGGTACCGCCGCTTGAAGGCGGCCGGGTTGTCGATGCCCTCGAAGACGTAGAAACGCACGCCGTCGCCCTTGTGCGGCAGACCCCAGGTCCGCTCGGCGATGCTCCGGATGACCTGACCGCCCGACAGATCGCCGAGGTAGCGGGTGTAGTGGTGCGCCACATATCCGGCCGGCCACTCGGCGGCGACCTCCGCGACGCGCGCCGCGTACCGCTCGGTCGCGGGCAGCGGCGCGATCCGCTCACGCCAGCCCTCCCCCAGCAGATGCCGCAGATCGCGCTCGACCTCCGCGACCCGCATCAACTCGGGGCGCAGGAACGGCCCGGCGACCGGGTCCTCCCGCAGCGATTCGGCGGCGCTCTCCAAGGACCGGTACACGAAAAGCAGTTGCTCCGTGTAGCGGATGTAGGCGTCCACACCGAAACGGCCGCTGAGCAGGTTGTGCATGAACGGCGCGCTCTCGGCCTCGGTGTGCCGGTCCTGACTCGCCGCGCGAATGACCGTCGAGAAAAGGGGCGTTGACAACGATTCCTCCCAGGCAGGGCTCGCAGTCATGCTGCAACCGGGGTTCCCCTGAGTCAACAGCTTGCCGACATCTTGTCGGCATGAATTTTTAGGTTAGGTTCACCTAAGCTATCCGGCGTCCCGACCGCCTGGCGAGAGCCGCGACAGGTCGACTCCGACACCTGGCAACCGGGGCGACCGGGTGCGGCTGGATCAGCACCTTCGACAGCCGACCCCAGGGCACATGGAGCCTGCCACGGACGACGAACCGGAGTGGTAAGTTAGGTGAGGCTAACCTAAGGAGCGTTGATGGTTCTCGGTCCCACGAACGCGGAGCGGATCCGCTCGGTCCTGGCACGCGCCGACTCCCTGAGCCTCAGGACCGAGGCCGCCGGCTACGACCTGATCTCCATGCACACGGTGGACGACGTCGGCACACTGCGCCTGCGTGTCCCGACGACCGGCCCGCTCGCCGCCGAGGCCGTGTCCGCGCCGCGCGGTGTGCTGCCGTGCCGGCTGCACTTCACGGACATCGCCCCCACCCCGGTCCGCGACCGGGTACGGACCCGCGTCGCCCTCTCCGGACGCCTCACCCCGGCCGAGGTCCAGGCCGAGCCCGACATCCTGACCCTCCGCCTGGACCTGTCCCGCGCCGCCCTGCAGCGTGACGGCAGGTCCGCCCGGGTCGGCCTCCGCGAACTCGCCGCCGCCCGCCCCGACCCCCTGGCCACCGAGGAAGCCGCCCTCCTCACCCACCTCCACCGCGACCACGCCGACATGGTCGCCACCCTCAGCCACCTCGCCGACCCGCACTTCCACGACGCCCTTCTCCGTCTCCGCCCTCTCGCGCTCGACCGCCACGGCCTCGTTCTGCGCTTCGAGTACGCCCGGAGTCATCGGGACGTACGGCTGAGGTTCGCCTCCCCGGTCCGCGAGACGTCGGAGATCGGCGCACGCCTGGATCAGCTCCTTCGGCTCCGGGGACGCACGACCCAGCCGTAACCTCCCCCGCCCCTCATGTGGTTATCGTGTTACCGAGCCGAGCCAACGATCATGAGGGGTACGCGTGAGGGACCCAGGCCGGCTGCCGGTACCCCTGCACCAGGACCGGCAGCGCTGGAGCACGGTACGGGCCGAACGCAGCGTCCTCGGAGTCGTGCACAACATCACGTCCGCGACACGGCTACTGGACCTGCTGTCCGTCTTCGACGGGGACGAGCGGGTGCAGGTGCTCTTCACTCGGACGGGGTCGTCTGTTCTGGACGAGGGTACGGATGATTTTCTTACCGCGCGGGGGATGCTGCAGCTTCCCTGGCGGGAAGCGATATCCCAGCCTTTCGATCTGGCGGTCGCGACAAATCGGGGTGGAAATCTCCACGACATACCGTTTCCGCTCATTGGGGCACCGCACGGGGCGGGCTACAATAAAAAATTGA